>NZ_JBALBY010000076.1:0-29509 GCF_036919575.1 Nostoc sp.
GGTTAGGGTGGGGTAACGCGGATCGTGATGAGAAGTCAAAGAATTGAATATCACGTTTTGACAAGGGTTTCACGTTAAGTTGACACGCATGAGCAATGCTGTGCCCCTACCGCGTGGTCTATTTACTCACTCCTGAATTCTTCTTCAACGGTTCCACCCTTTTTTAGGTTAGGCATTGCTTACAAGATCGCTTCCTATTAACTTATGCAGATGTAACCCCAAAAAAACAGGACAAAAAACCCACAGCACCCAAAAACATATCTTAGTAGCTGCATTCCCCAGATAAAATAATAAAGAGTGCTGAGTCACCGAAATGATCGATGACCGACAAAGACTCATGATACAAGCCCATAAATAAATGATACTGTTGACAAATTGATAGGAAGTCTAACCCATCAGCCCCAATCCATCTTAATTTCTTTAATTTTAGTGCGTTGAAACGCACTTTAGCTATTAGCCCGCAATTTATTGCCGGGACCGAAAGCAACGCAAAACCAAAGTTTTAGGAATAGAGAGTTTAACCCCTCGTAAATTGACCAACAGTATCATAAATTTAAGGGATTGTAATGCATGAATTTTGAATTTTGAATTCGGAGCGAAGCAACGTGACGCCTTCACAAGACGTAGATACTGTAAACGTTCCCAACATCGACCCAGAGGAATATGGTAACTCAGACACCGATCCTCTTGATGAGTTACCAGGTGAAATCGAAATGTCCCTTTTCGACCACCTAGAAGAGTTGCGACAACGGATTTTCTATTCGTTAATTGCCGTAGTGGTGGGCATTATTGGCTGTTTCTTTGCCGTTAAGCCCATTGTCCAGTTACTTGAGGTTCCAGCGCAAGGAGTAAAATTTCTCCAACTTGCACCCGGAGAATATTTCTTTGTCTCCCTCAAAGTAGCAGCCTACACTGGGTTCATCCTTTCTAGTCCTTTTATTCTTTACCAGATTATCCAGTTTGTGGTTCCAGGACTGACTCGCCGCGAACGCCGTTTACTAGCCCCTGTGGTTTTGGGTTCGAGTGTGTTATTTGCAGCAGGGTTAGTATTTGCCTATTTACTCCTTATCCCCGCAGCGTTGAAATTTTTCATCAGCTACGGAGCAGATGTAGTCGAACAACTTTGGTCAATTGATAAATATTTTGAATTTGTGCTGCTACTATTATTCAGCACTGGTTTAGCATTTCAAATTCCGATCATTCAACTGTTGCTGGGTAATTTGAGCATTGTCTCGTCAGAACAGATGGTTTCTGGTTGGCGTTACGTGATTATGGGAGCAGTGGTTTTAGGAGCCGTTCTGACACCTTCTACTGATCCTTTAACTCAAAGTCTCTTAGCTGGAGCAGTTTTAGGGCTTTATTTCGGTGGTGTTGGACTGGTGAAGCTTACAGGTAAATAACATAGAGATTGACCGTGCCAATTTTAGATTTTAGATTTTAGATTAAAGAATTGAAGAATTAAAAATTATTTCGGTTCATGCCCCGTCCCTCGTGGGCGGAACAAATCCAAAATCCAAAATTTAAAATCATAATGCCTCGTACCCTTGTGGTCTCTTTCAATCCAAAATCGGCAATCCCTTCTCCCAAGGGGAGACGCTACGCGAACGGCTTGGTGCAGTCACTCATGGGGGAAACCACGCCAGATGCTTCAAGTCGGGCATTGCCCGCCCAACGCACTGGCTCCCCAAGACCGCGCTGCTTCACCAAAATCCAAAATTGTTTGACTTGGAGAATTCTTCTTCAACTGATGTCAGTCAATTACAAAGAAAGGCAGAGGGCAGAGGGCAGAAGGCAGAAGGCAAGAAAGTATAATGAGAACTAAAGTTTCAGAGTTTAAAGCTCAGTAAAAATAAATAATTATACCGAGACTGCTTGCAGCGAGGTATAAAATGTCCAAGTTTTCAATCTCACCCAATTAACTTTCTTGGGTTCCTTCTGCCTTCTGCCTCCTGCCTTCTGCCTTCTGAAGTTGCTTACTTTGTTTTATCTACGAAGCGTTTAGCGCGTTTATCATCATACATTAGCTTGTCAGCCTGTTCTATCAATTGTTGTAGTGAAATATTGTCATTTAAGGCGCATTGCGTGACACCAACACTTATGGATAGTTGATAGGAGTGATTATGCTCTTGATTAAAGCGATCAATATTTAGTTGCAATCGAGGATAAAATTCGTCTATATTCCTGGACTCGGCAGCAACTAATACTACAAACTCGTCTCCTCCTATACGGGCAATAATATCCGAATCACGGAAGGTTTGCTTTAATATTTTGGCTGTGTCAAAGATCATTCTGTCTCCTACTTCATGCCCTTGAGAGTCATTAATTTGCTTTAAACCATCTATATCAACAAACAAAAGACAACAGAACATTTGTATGCGTTGGACAATTTTGAATTGCTGATTTGCCAGCCAAAAGAAACCACGTCGATTATATAGTCCTGTCAACTCATCAGTTACAGATAGCTCCCTTACGTCTGCTTCAGCCTTCAGGCGTTCCTGAATTTCATACTCTAGGCGTTGATTTTGTTCAAGAAGTTGTTGGTATTGCTGTTTGATGAGTAGCTGGTTTCTGACCCGGATTAGCACTTCAAGTTCTTGAAAGGGCTTGGTTATATAGTCTTGTCCACCTAGTTCAAATGCCTGCACTTTATTATCGATTTGGTCAAGGGCACTAATAAAAATAATTGGAATTTTATCTGTTACTTCTGATGCTTTTAACTTTTTACAAACCTCATAGCCATTCATTTCCGGCATATTGATGTCAAGCAGAATCAGATCGGGCGGATGTCGAGAAGCAGCTTGTAATGCCATTTTCCCATTGAGGGATTTACGGATAATATAACCCTGCGACTCTAATATTTTGGTTAACAGTCGTAGATTGTCGGGGGTATCGTCCACGATTAGGATATTGGTTTGGGAAGGGGATTTAAGTAAATTAGCCATAGGGGGGGAACTTCTTAAATTGCATTAGACGTAGACGTAGGTTGGGTGGAGCGGAGCGCAACCCAACTGATTATCAGCATGTTGGGTTACGCAAAGCCTCCAACGCCACTTGCTACAACGCGGGAAACCCGCGCAACGCAGTGGCTCCCCAACAAAGCAATTTTTTTTGCTCTCTTCAATTTTGAATTTTGAATTTTGAATTTTCAATTGTTAACTCCTTAACCTTTGTTCGCGCAAAAGGGTATCACACCATACAGCATCTTCTCGTTTTAAGGGTGGTACTGATTCTTGATTATAATCAATCGCTAAGTAATATCTAGCACGATTATATATACCATGCAATAAGGTTTGCAAATCTACAATCGGTTCTGTATCTTCTGACTGTAACGGTAATGGAAATATGGGAATCGTTTCTCTAATGCTAAATCCGTATAATTTAGCTTGAGGACGTGTTTCACTTCTGCTAACAATAATTTGATAATCTGTTACAGGAACTTCCCCTAAAATTGACATCGGTTTTCCACTTCTGAGTAAATCAATTTCGATTAAGTGAGAAAGACTAGCTAAAACTTGTTTGCGTTTCAGTTGATATGCTTTTCTACCTTCGCCTGGGCGTTTATTTTTCGGAGATAAAACTTCGATAGATGTCACCACAAAACCTGTATAAACTTCTCGAATTTCTAAGTAATTTTCTGTAATATGTTCAGGTAATGGGATGATCACCGTGATGCCTTCTGATGTCGCTGTTTGGGTAGCAGTTGATGAATATTGCGGCGGTGATGTTTGTTGAGAAAAAACAGAAACATCAGGTATACCAACTAATACAGAATCTGAGCGATCGCTTAAATAAGTACGTTGTTCAATTGCAACTCGATAGTGTGGAGGAATATTTTCCTCAATAGTATCTGCGATCGCTGTAATCAATCGATGATGTACTTCTGACCAAAACACAGGATTTTCTAAATAAGGATTCATTCCGGGAAATGGAGAATTCATAGTTTGACTATCCTGAAATTGAGGGATTGGGATGATTCTAAATTAATTCTCTTCTTTTCCATTCCTTTCCCGCTTCCCTAAGAGGATGTTTGAAAAGTCCCCTTGTCGGTATAAAATAGTTTTAGATCCCCCTAAATCCACGCCACGTGCTTCAAGTCGGCAGAGCCGCCCAACGCAGTGGCTCCCCTTAAAAAGGGGGACTTTGATTCCGGTTCCCCCCTTTTAAGGGGGGTTAGGGGGGATCTAAAAGTACCTAAAGTCACGGCGAAACACTTTTCAAACAACCTCTAAGCGATCGTGTATACACAAGTTTTTCTCAACGCAATTGTCGGTTTATCGGAGTAGCGCAAAAAACCTCACCCTGGTTATGCTACGCAAAACCTGTCCCTCTCCTTAGTAAGGAGAGGGATGTTTACCAGGACAGGGTGAGGTTTTCCAAGCATTTCGGGTAATTGGATCGCTTGTGTGTACATCGGTTTCTAGTATACTTTGCGACTTTTCAAACATCCTCTAAGTTTGGGTAAGAGTTGCGATCGCCTCCATCTGGAAATTATCCACTAGAGATTTCAGAGCATTAGCAAGAATTTGCTGCTGGTTGGGGATTTGAGCAATGAGATTATAGAGTTCGCCATCGTTGAGATCCAGGGCTGCATGATGTACCTGAATAATCCACTCTGGCGACATTACCTGTAAATCTTTGGCGGTTAGGGATTTATGAAGTAAGGTTTGCTGGTCTAACCCCGGTAAAGCTTCTTCGCGGTAGCGGTAGCGGACTCCCAAATAGTGGGCAATCCGATCAAATAGGACAGGTTCTAGAAATGGTTTGGTGATGTGGTCGTTGCAGCCTGCTTGAATGCTGGTGGTGTAGTCTTCCTCAAAGGCATAGGCTGTCACCGCAATAATCACCACCTCTTTACCTCCCTCCATCCCTCGAATTTGTCGGGTACTTTCATAGCCATCAATCACCGGCATTTGAATGTCCATTAAAATCAGGTGGGGATGCCATTCTGACCAGAGAGCGATCGCTTCCTTTCCATTCTCGACTGCACGAACCTCGAACCCAACTAATTCTAATAGCCTGACGAGCAACAGACGATTTTCTCTAACGTCTTCCGCCACCAGAATGCGATAAGTGGGCTGTCCCGGTTCCAGACCGATAACAGCGCGAGTCGTTTCCGACGTGGTGATATCCATTGAGCTTACTAGACTCAGTAAAACCTCACAAATGAAGGTTGACTGCTGATTCAGAATGCTTCGCGCTGTAATATCACCACCCATTAAACGGGCAAACTGACGGCTAATCGATAAGCCTAAGCCTGTACCTTTAGCCTGGCGGCCTGATTCTGTTTGCGTGAAGGCTTGAAACACAGCCTCAATATCCGACTGAGCGATACCACATCCAGTATCTTCAACTTCCAGATGAAGGGTGATGATTGGTTTGGAATCATCGGTAGAAATTGAATCAACTCTCCCGTTCAAAGCTTGTAATCGCAGGGTGACACTGCCTGTTGTCGTAAATTTAATCGCATTGCTTAAGAGGTTGAGGATAATTTGGCGCAGTTTTGATTCGTCACCATATACATAGCGAGGAACGCTGGAATGCAGTTCTGTTCTGAGATCAATTTTTTTCTCTAAAGCTTGCAGGGCAACCATATCTGTGATCGAGTGGATTAGGTGATGCAAATCGAAAGAGTTTTCTGTTAGGTGTAACTGACCCGCTTCAATTTTGGACATTTCCAACACATCGTTGATCAGAGTTAGCAAGTATTCTCCACTGCGGCTGATGATGCCTAAATCCTCTTGAAACTCAGATGGAATCTTCTCGCTACGGTTCATCAACTGAGTAAATCCCAAAATGGCATTCAGGGGAGTCCGCAGTTCGTGGCTCATTTTAGCAAGGAACTGGCTTTTGGCGCGGTTAGCGATCGCGGCTTGTTCTGCGGCTTGTTCTAGGGCAATCTGGGAAAACTCCAGCACTGCCAACATCAGCGTATTTCGCATCTCAGTAGCGGCTTCCACTTCCGCAACCTCCCAAGGCAAGGAAGTTTCTCGCACCGTTTCCTTCCACATTGCAAAGGACTTCCGGGGAGACAATTGCATCTCTCCAATTTCGTTGATTGTTACCGTATCCTGGGGTTTGCCTGCCCAATTCACCGTCTGGATTTGCTCCGGTCGAAACCAGATAATGTGGTAAGACTTTCGTTTGGCATGGTTGAATAAAATTGAAATTGCCAGAATGCCGCTAGCTTGATCTTTGAATGCCTCCGCTTCTGGATATAAACGTGAGACGGAATCGGTAGCAAACACTCGTTCCCCCTTATGTTGCACCAACCACATCACCAGATCCTGCACCTGGGTAGCCGATGGCGTTTGACCAAGTAATGTCAGATGACCATCAAGCAAAATCGCGGCTCCTTGAGCATGAACTAGAGAAAGCAAGTGAGAAGTATTTCGGATCAACACTTGCTCAATAAAATTGGACTCCTGCAATAACGTCTGTTGCAGTTGATCCTGAATCGCTTTCACCTGCCTTCGGTAAACATCCGATTCTCGGTCTTGCTGATGCACCACTTCGATGGAGGCAAACTGCCCTAAAAATTCACAGGCTTTGCGAGTTTCATAATCCAATAGTTTCGGGCTGTAGTGGTGACAGGCAATTAATCCCCAAAGTCCTTTGTCGTTGATCAACGAAATCGTCATCGACCCAGTAACGCCCATATTCTGCAAGTATTCAATATGACACGGATACACGCCTCGTAACACAGAATTACTCAGATCAAGGGGTGTATCCGTCGGAGGATAATTGGTGGGAATCAGGCAGACAGGGGTGTAATTGATATCGGGAATGAATCGCATCCAGTTGCGGTAAAACAACTTGCGGGCTGCCTCCGCAATGTCTATGGCCAAATAGTGCAGTCCCAGGTAGCTTTCTAAATGCTTCTGTTTCTCCTCCGCAATCACCACGCCACTGTCGTCTGCCAGAAAGCGGTAGATCATAACCCGATCAAACCCAGTCATTGCTTTGACTTCTCTGGCAAGGGTTTGAGCCAAATTCTTCAGGCTAGTGGCATTACGGAAATTGGCGATCACGGCTTGCAGGCGGTGATATGATTGGATTGAATCGATGCTTTTGAGCGATCGCACAGGTTCTAGTTCCACGATCACCCCATCTAATATCCGGTACATCACACCTGTAAATGCCTGATTTTTCTGTTGCCCATCAGTCTCGGCAACCCGCCGCGTTTTTAGCTCAAACGGATTATAAAGCTCCAAGTTATCTTCAGCCAGATAGCCAGCAAGTCGCCGCACTTGAGCGCGGGAAAACAACCTGTGTAAAGGTTGACCCAGCAATGCTTCTGCTGAAATCCCAAAAAACTGTTCCACATTTTCACTAATCTGCAAGATTGTGAGCTGTGGCTCTTGCAGCATCAGCAACATTCCATATGGCTGAATATAACCGGGAGCATACACTGATTCATCACTGCACACTTTTAAAGCCGTCAATATAGACGTGATCGAGGAGGGCGAGATCGGATTTGGTGATTGCATAACTGAGGTAAGCAGTTTTGGAAATCAAAAGTTGTGAATCTAAAAATCGAAAAGTTTTTTTTCTTTCAGAGTGATACCCCTGCGGAGTCGTTGCACGAACGCGATCCGCTAAAACCTCTGTGGGAGGGTAGTTTTACTTTTTGAACTTCATCGTTGAAGAAGAATCCAGAATCCAGAATCCAGAATTCAGAATTCAGAATTCAGAATCAATATTTCGGCAGAGCTACGTAACCATCAGTCGGGGATTGGGACCAGCGACTGAATTGTTGCACCACAAAACAAGAAAATTTGATGGGGGTGCAAAAACGCCGATTATTCATCCGCCAGTACTTCGACAGAGCTACGTAACCATCGCACAGAATACCCAACTGAATTCTGACTCCTGACTCCTGAATTCTGTTCGATAAAATGCAAAACTTCATTCTGTATCAAGCTTCCCTCTCCTTTATAAGGAGAGGGATTGAGGGTGAGGTAAGGCCCGGACATAAATTATGTGTTATTTAATTCTTATTCTTAAGTTGAAAATTCAGACAACGAAAATTGTCTTGAATCAGTTTTATAATATCCATTCGGAAGCGCGATCGCCCAAATCTAGAGGAATGCTGACAGCTTTGCCGAGGCGGGGGCGATCGCGTGTTTGGGCAATAAAAGTTTGTACTTGTGTTGACCCACCCAAGCCATGAAGATAATTGGCAATGCTATCAAGATGCTCTTGGTACTCTGCCTCGCTCAAGGGAAAAGAAGCTTGCTCCAGATATTTCCACATTACTTGCAAAAATATCTTTCCTTGTGTCCGCCGCAACTGGACATCGTAAGAATATCCCCACTTATCAAGCAATATCTGGCGTAATTCCTGTCCTGTCATAGCTTTTCTCAATCAGATTTTACATTTAGTTATGATGTTAAGTTCCGTGACTCCAGTATGATAAGGATATAAAGAAATGTAATGCTAACAGAAAAGATGCTAAATATATCTTGGAACAGAGAAGTCTGGCATCGTTGTGAGCGCTAGCATTTCGACTTAGACAAGAGTTGCTCAAGTACTAGTACTTTTGTCAAAATGCTTAACAAAATACACAAAGAGCGCGTAGATTATGGCTCAATTTTCTGAATCAGCAGACGTGCCTGATATGGGGCGTCGTCAGTTCATGAATCTGCTCACTTTTGGGACTGTGACTGGAGTGGCTCTGGGTGCATTGTATCCCGTTGTCAAGTACTTTATTCCACCCGTAACTGCTGGCGCCGGTGGCGGTGCAACGGCAAAAGACGAGCTAGGTAACGATGTTAGCGTCAGTAAATTTCTCGAAAACCGGAATGAAGGCGATCGCAACCTAGTCCAAGGACTAAAGGGAGATCCTACCTATATTGTGGTAGAGAGCAAAGAAGCGATCAAAGATTATGGCATTAACGCCATCTGCACCCACTTAGGTTGTGTCGTCCCCTGGAACATTGCTGAGAACAAATTTAAGTGTCCTTGTCACGGTTCCCAGTATGACGAAACTGGTAAGGTTGTTCGGGGACCAGCACCTCTGTCTCTGGCTTTAGCCCATACCAAAGTAAACGACGACAAAATCGTTTTGACCCGTTGGACTGAAACCGACTTCCGCACCGGTGATGCACCTTGGTGGTCTTAATAATTTTGTCATTAGTCCTTAGTCATTTGTCCTTTGTTCAGGGCTTAATGACTAATGACTAATGCCCAATGACCAATGACTAATGACTAATTCAATCGTTGTCCTTATTAGAGATGAGAAATGTTTTCTTAACAGCGAGGTTAACTCGCAGTGCTAGAGCGATCGTCAAAATATTGCTCATAGCGATCGCTACTGTGACATTTTACTTCACCAGCGATCTAGCTCTTCCCCAATCTGCTGCTGCTTATCCCTTTTGGGCACAGCAAACCTATCCCGAAAGCCCCCGCGAACCAACCGGGCGGATTGTTTGTGCCAACTGTCACCTAGCAGCCAAGGTTACAGAAGTGGAAGTTCCCCAATCGGTGCTACCTGACACTGTATTCAAAGCTGTGGTGAAAATCCCTTACGATCTGGGCGCCCAGCAAGTTGGTGCTGACGGTTCTAAAGTTGGCTTAAACGTCGGTGCAGTCCTGATGCTACCAGAAGGCTTTAAGATTGCTCCTGAAGACCGTCTTTCCGAGGAACTTAAAAAAGAAGTTGGCGACACTTCCTTCCAACCCTACAGCGAAGACAAAGAAAACATCGTCATCGTCGGGCCTTTACCCGGTGAACAGTATCAGGAAATCATCTTCCCAGTTCTTTCTCCCAACCCCGCAACCGACAAGAATATCCACTTCGGTAAATATTCAGTTCACGTAGGTGGTAATCGGGGACGCGGACAAGTTTATCCCACTGGCGAAAAGAGCAACAACACTGTTTACAACGCTTCCGCTACTGGCACAATTACCAAGATTGCCAAAGAGGAAGATGCAGACGGTAACGTTAAATATCTAGTCAACATTCAACCCGAATCTGGTGATGTTGTCGTTGATCCGATTCCTTTAGGCCCAGAACTAATTGTTTCCGAAGGGCAAACAGTTAAGACTGGTGATGCTTTGACCAACAACCCGAACGTCGTCGGTGGATTCGGTCAAAAAGATGCAGAAATCGTACTGCAAGATGCTTCTAGAGTCAAATGGTTGATTGCGTTCATCGCTCTTGTAATGTTAGCTCAAGTTATGCTAGTGCTGAAGAAGAAGCAGGTTGAAAAAGTTCAAGCTGCTGAGATGAATTTCTAAATTCTCTGCTAAATCATTACTTGTAGGACAGGCATCTTGCCTGTCTTTTTTAATGTTAGTTACACGAAACCTAGAAATTTGGGATTTAACTTCGTGAAAAGTTAGATCCCCGACTTCTTTGAGAAATTTGGGATCTAACTTTTCACGAATGATTTAGGATTGCTATATAGATTTATCATAGGGAACATTGCTGTACCCCTACCAACATATTTGTATCATTATTAAAGTGAAACGGTATTAACTGCTAGTAAACTTTATGAACTCAATCATGGTTATTCATCCCTATAAATTCGGTGAGATGTGGGTGTTTGACGATGACAATGTAGGTTTAGTTCGAGAGCCTTTCGTGGCAGGGGCGGACGAAATTATTGAAAGAATGGTGTCACACATTCCAGATGCAGAGTCAGGGTTCAGTTTGATATTTTCTGCATCTCCTTTTCCGGGCTATCAACTCAAGTTTGACTGGCGGCGTGAAGAGTATGGAGGTAACTGGTATTACAGTGGAGATTTAGATCGGGAAGGATGGCTTTGCCCTGCTCTATTTAAGTATTTCGATGAGGCTCCCCAAGAGTTTTACGCTCAGTTCAAAGCAAAAATAAACCGATAATGTTAATGAAGGTGATGAAGATGATAGCATTAATTATGATCAGCCTTTTCCTTGACTTAAATAAGCTCAACTCCATAACTAAACACCCTAGTAGGTTGGCAATTTACGGGAATTATAATTATCTATGAAATTAAATGAGGTTGTCCCCTGGGGTAGATGTCTTGAAGAGTACAAACTGATGTTTGCCTTATCAGATGCAGACCGGAACATGAAAATTATTGGGTGTGGCGATGGACCTGCCAGCTTCAATGCTGAAATGACAGAACTCGGACATTCAGTTGTGTCTATTGATCCTATCTATCAGTTTTCTGCTGAACAAATCAAAAAACGAGTTCTAGAAACTTACGAGCCAGTCATAAACCAGACTAAACAAAATTCAAACCGCTACATTTGGAAGAACTTTCGTAATGCAGATGAACTTGGTTATGCCCGTCTGAGAGTGATGGAGAAATTTTTGTTGGACTATGAAGCTGGTAGAGCAGCAGGGCGCTACTTGCCACTATCTCTACCAAATCTAGAACTAGCTAATAATCAATTTGGGTTATGTGTGTGTTCCCATTTCCTCTTTCTTTACTCTGAGCAGCTATCACTCGATTTTCACATCGCATCTATTCATGAACTCCTGAGAATCTCTCCAGAAGTGAGGATTTTTCCATTGTTGAAACTTGATTGTGAAGTATCACCCTATATTGAGCCAGTGATCCAAACGTTTTCCAGTCACGGATTTGATGTAAAGGTTCAGCCTGTTCCTTACGAATTTCAAAAAGGCGGCAACCAGATGTTGAAGATTATAACCTGTGTGAGCGGATAAATATCATTTCAAGAAGCACAATTGCAAACCTGAGATTTAATAAAAACAATGTCTACATCTGGCTACGCCTACGCGATTTGGAGTTTTTGGTGATTTCTCAACCTTCCAGTTATGGCGATCGCATTTTGAGCGATAGTATTGAATCTAGCCCTAGTTGAGTTGAGGTATTAGTCCGTGACAGTCTCAATAGAGTATATCCCCGTTACCACGATTGAGTACCCAGATGAGGACGGTAAGCCAATGGCCGAAGGTGATTTACAGTGCAGTTACTTGACTTATGCAAGAAATGTGCTAAAGATTTATTTTCAAAATCACCCAGATGTATACGTCGCTGGTAATCTATTTATTTACTACGAAAAAGATTATCCAGAATCGGTTGTCGCCCCAGATGTATTTGTAATCTTTGGAGTGGAAAACCGGGACAGACGCTCTTACAAAACCTGGGAAGAAAATAATCAAACCCCAGATTTTGTCCTAGAGATTACCTCAAAAAGCACCCGCAGTAAAGACCAAGGTGCAAAGAAAGGAATTTACGCCTTTTTGGGAGTGCGTGAATATTTCCAATATGACCCCACAGGCGATTATCTCAATCCCCAACTCCAGGGTTTACACTTGCTCGATGGGAATTATTTCCCAGTGGCAACTAATACCTTGCCAGATGGTACTGTATCCTTACCTAGCGAAGTTTTGGGGCTAGAGTTGCGCCTGGAAGCAGGAAAACTGCGTTTTTACAATCCAGCTGCGGGTCAAACACTCCTAACTCATGAAGAGGAAGCAGCAGCACGACAAGCCGCAGAAGAAAAGGCGCAAAGATTAGCTGCTAAACTCCGAGAATTAAATATTGATCCAGATAGCCTTTAGGTGACATACTCCACACACTCCCCTTTCAGGGTGAGTGTGGGCTTCTCAACGACTCTTCTATGAAGACATTAATTGAGCTTTAAGGGCGTGTGTCCCACGCGCCTTTATGTTTAAAGAAGCATTTAGATCCCTGCACAAACTGATATTACAATTAGGGCAACTGTGCGTTCTTTGAGATAATGGCTTTTTGACCTTATGACCACAATTAGAACATTCCTGACTAGTGCCGAATGGAAAAACAGCTATTACTTTTAAACCAGCATTTTCGGCTTTGTTTAAAAGTATGGTTGTAAACTGTCCCCATGCGGCATCGTTGATACTTTTAGCCAACCATGTTTTAGCTAGTCCTTTAATATTTACTTTTTCTACTGCGATAACATCATACTTTTTCAGCAAGTTGTTAGCGGTTTTGAAGTGAAAATCCTTTCTGGTATCAGATACTTTTTTATGCTGAATACCCAGCTTTTTAATAGCCTTTTTACGACGATTAGAACCTTTTTTACGACGAGAAACACGGCGTTGTGCTGACTTTAATTTACGTTCAGCTTTGCGTAAAAACTTTGGTGCAGCAATTCTTTCATCTTCTGACGTGACGATGAAATCAATCAAACCTACATCAATACCAACAATATTTGCATCATTAAAGTCAGGTTTAATTGTTGGAACTGTTTTATCATCAAGACTTAGAGTTACATAATACCCGTCTGATTTTTTGGTGACAGACACAGTTTTAATATCAAAACCGTCAGGTATTTGACGATGAACAATTACTTTTATATCGCCTATCTTTGATAGCGTAATCTTGTTGTTATTAAAATGATGTTGCTTAAACTGAGGAAACGTAAATGTTTTGTATTGATTAACTCCCTTAAATCTAGGTCTACCCGATTTTTTACCATTAACATCTCCTTTCAACCACCTATCAAAAGTTATTTCAACTTTCTTGGGGACTTCCTGTAGAACTTGAGAGTGTATCCCTTTGTACCAAGGACGGTCTTTTTTTAGTTGGGTTAATGATGCTTTTTGGTTGTAATAATTGGGTTGTTCTTTTAACTCTGGTAAATGGCAAACAACAAGGGAGCATCTATCAACAGGAGAACGGCATTGTTCATACCAATTAAACCGTTGAGCAAGCAAATAATTATATTGATGCCGCAACATTTCTAGCGTTTTATCAATTTTTTCAGCTTGTTCTTTATTGGGTTTAATTTTGTACTGGTATGAAGTTCGCATTTGTTTTGTCTCCTTACGAACTATGATAACATAAACGTAACGCCAATGGGGGACAGGATGAAAATAAAAAGGTTAAATGTTAGGCTTTCAGACAGGAGATATTACAAGCTTCAGTCTTATGCAGCAACTGCGGATAAAACTATCACGCAGTTATTGGAAGAATGGATAGATGGTTTGCCAGTGGTTAAAGAAATAAAATAAATATTTTGGTAAAAACGAAACTATTGTTTTTATTTGTTCCTGCTACGCAGAAAAGCAATAAAGACAATGTTTCGTTTTTACCTCGCATTCATCTCAACACCGAATCAAAGATTACGGTGTGAGGCTTCTGCTGTCTGAGCTAAATCCGGCAGTGTTAATAAAATAATCGGGTGAGTATGATTTACCCACCCTAATTATGCTTACTGAAGTTAGACAATAATTTCAAAGCTCTCCATTAATCTTGCGCCTGATAATTTCCATCTGGGCTTGCATATCAGCTTCTGTCACAGGCATAGGATAACCTTTGGAATTAGGGTCGCGTTTGCTCATCAAAAAACGTAGAGCTTCAATGTCTTCGTGGTTTTCCACAACGTAAGCTCTCAACTCTGAAAAACTCATTTGCTCATAATTCTGGTTCATTGACAAAATCCCATATCCCATTACTTAGTACAATGACTTGGAGTTCATCTCCAGCCAGGATGTAAACTTGCCCTGTTTTGTCGTCAAATCGAAATAAGCGGATATCTTTGTACAGATTTGACAGCATTTGACAAACCCTTACACAGGCTAAGGCTTGCTCTGTTGTTGGTAAAATAAACGCTCCTCACTACTAATATAAGGTGAGCATTGCCCACCCTAGTACTACAACGGACGGTAGACGCGATAGTTGATTTCGGGGAAAATATTATCCATTAACTCGACTTTTTCTAGCCAACCACTGTCAATTTTGCCGATTTTCACGTCTTCGTAGAGCTTATTGAACCGCATCAGATGCGATCGCGTCCGTCTGACTGCATAGGGTACCATAGTTCCCGTCCGCATAATAAATGCCCAGTCAGAAGATTGTGCCAATAACAATTCCCGCGCTGCTTGGTTCAATGCTCTCCATCCCAACTCATCCTCTGGTTCCAGGTGCGATATTTCAATCATCCGTTCAGCAGCTTTGTGCAAATGCGGATAAACCCACGCGTTCGTTTCGTTCAACCAATACTCGTGGAAACCCTTGAAACCCCAACTTGACTGCGAAGGCCGACAGACTTGCTGAGTTGGCTGATCTCGCAAATAGTCTGCTAAATGGGTCATTTGATATGTTCTTTGGTCATACCACGACTTGCGGAATAGGTAATCGATGAACCAAGGACCTTCATACCACCAATGTCCAAATAACTCTGCGTCATAAGGCGAAACGATAATTGGCGATCGCCCCATTAGAGCATAGAGATTCTCCGATTGCCGCTCTCGGTTATACATAAAGTTAGCAGCGTGTTCTGCTGCCTTTTCCTTAGCCCAATAGGGATCGTAGAGCGCCTTATCTGAAAGTCCTAAACCGCGTCCAGTAATTTTATGATATTTAATCCCCGTATTTTTTCGCTGACCATTGGGCATAATGTAGGGCTTGATGTACTCATATTCTGCTTCCCAGCCCAAATCTTTATAAAATTCTCGATATTCCGCCGCCCCAGGATAGCCCACCTCAGAAGACCATACCTGTTGGGAAGATTCATGATCTCGACCAAAGACAGCAACACCACTTTCTGTATAAATTGGGGCATAAGTGCCAAAGCGCGGACGGGGACGGGCGTAAAGGATGCCATGCCCATCAGTGAGGAAGTAGCGTAACCCAGCATCCGCTAGCATCCGGTCTAAACCTTCATAGTAGGCGCATTCCGGCAACCAAATGCCTCTGGGTGCTTGTTCAAAGGTTTGCTCGTAATGTTCGCAGGCTACCTGGATTTGCGCCCACACTGCTTCTGGATACATTTTCATCAACGGCAAATAGCCGTGAGTAGCGCCGCAAGTGATGATTTCCAGGTTGTTACTGTCTTGGAACTTCTTAAAAGCTGTCACCAAGTCACCGTTGTAGCGTTTCCATAGCTGACGCGCTTCGCTAAATTCAGTAGTGTAATGTTCGGCTAAATAACGAAGATGCCCGTTATTGACATTATGTTCTGCTTCTAGTTGTATAAGTTCTTCTAGTTGAGCTAAGTGTGCTTCATAGCGTTCTTGAAGCAGAGGATCGCGAAGCATCGACACTAGAGGTGGTGTCATACTCATCGTGATTTTAAAGTCGATACCGTCTCGCTTTAAGCCTTCAAATACTTTCAATAAGGGGATGTAGGTTTCTGTGATGGCTTCATAGAGCCATTCTTCCTCCAGCACGTAGTCGCTTTCCGGGTGACGAACGAAGGGCAGATGTGCGTGGAGTACAAGCGCGACGTAGCCGATAGCCATAGTGATTTTGGGGTGATACTTGTAAGTTGAAGGTCGAGAGGTTGGGCAGAAATCAACAATATTTTAAGACTTTATGGGGATCGTAAGAATAGTTTTAGAGCAGTTTTCAATTGAGTTTAAAGCTTTGTGCCAATCTTTAGTCCCGTTGTCATTCCTGTTCTAGTTGTTGGTTGGCTTGTTGCAGTATAAAAATCGGGTTTCTAAGTTACAGTACTGAATGGCACTAAGATAAGGAAAATGATCGAGGCAGCAGAGGAGCGGAGGATCTCTTGAAAAAGAAAAACTCTTTTGGCCACCCTGGGAACTTCTCTGTTTGTGAGTGGAGAAATTAGCGCCTGGTATATTCTCAATAACCGTCATCAGGCTTTCTTGACGCGATCGCTCAAAGTTGATTAAGTTAAGTTAAATAACCTGCTAACACTAAGAATTGTTGGTAGTAAATCTTTACTCTCAGCACCTCTGTTGATAGACATCTCCAAATTTAGCATCATAGTCACTGCTTTAGCTAAACCAGTGATGCTTGTATTTGCTACTTCCTGACGCAAATAGTAAATGCGATTAGGATTGCTGGTATTACACAGTTGACCTAATTCACTATCTTTCTTAACCTTGAACAAGCTGCTGTAAAGTTGCCAAATCAGTATCACGCCACTGCTTGAGGTGGCAATTTTCCACAATCACCAGTTTTTTACCACCAGTCAGGGAACGAGTGCGAGCTATGCTGAAGGTTTATTCAAATCTGGCTTGAGCTTTTGCTCCACAAGAATTTCACGATACTTACTTTCTTTTAGATTAAAGAATTGAAATTTAATCCCAAATCGTCAATCCCTTCTCCCAAGGGGAGACGCGCAAGGGACGGCTTGGTGCAGTCACTCATGGGGAGCCACTGCGGTGGACGGGAACGCCTGCATAAAGGAGCCAGGCGCTAACAGCGGCTCTGCCGACTTGTAGCGACTGGCGTCAAGTGGCGTGGAAACCCCCTGTTCCCGCGCTGCTTCACCAAAATCCAAAATTGAATTGCCCTGTTTGGCCAAATTATTACTTTTCCCAAAACCTGAAATTGAAACTACTACCAGGAGTGCGACGGTAACGGCGGGCGGTTCTTCTTGTTTGCCGTTTGTTGATCCTATCGTTTGTTGGTTCAACTTCGCCCTCTTCTGACTCTTCTGACTGTTCAACTTGCAACTGAGTTCTAGTTGTTTCCTTACTTCCCCACCAAGCAGTAATCCAGCCTCCAGCGAAAGCGCCTATTCCACCTAGCAAGATACTCATCGGTGCTGGATACCCTAAATATACAAAGCCAAGCATGAAAAATAACCAGTATTTCAGTCCTGTATCGACACCATCAGAGGAGGCGACAGTTGGTGCCTGGGCGCTATTACTGGTTACATTTGTGATCCAGCTTAAGATGAAACCGCCCATGATTCCTAAGAAGATGCTCAGGGCTGGTGCAGAGCCGGTCATTATTAATATAAATGTTAAAAATGCCCCAAACAACAGTTGAGAAAAGAAGCTGGGAGAAATACTGAAAAAGTCGTTCTTTTTGTCTGCCATAGAGTAAAAAAAGCTATTCTATTAAGGAATAAGAATTAAATAACATACAATTTATGTCCCTGGCTTACCTCACCCTCAATCCCTCTCCGATATATTGGAGAGGGAAGCTAGAGACTTGCATTTTATTTTATCCACGTTTCTAACTAATTACTAACTCGTAATTCGTAATTTTCGATTCAATTACGAATTACGAATTACGAATTACGAATTATTTTAATTGTGCCTGTTGTGGTTGAGTTGTATCCAAAATCTTTACGTAGGCTTGTTCTTCTTCAGTGAAAGGTTCAGCTTGTTTGATTTGTGAGGCTAATAAATCGGCGGTAGCATCAGCAATATCACCAGTACGATTGTTCAAACGCTCTTTTAGAACTTCTAGCGGTGCTGTGCATTGGATAATCTGAATAGAAAGTTGGTGCTTTGTAGCTTGAGCGATCGCTTCTTGCCGTAACTGCTGTCGATCATATTTGGCATCCAAAATTACCGAAAATCCTTGTTTAGCCAGGATAATTCCCAATTCCAACAGCCGTGTGTAAGTTTTCTCGGTCATCTCCGGTGTATACAAATCATCGCCACCCTTTTCCCACAGGGAAATTCCCCCTAAATGTTTCCGCACCGCGTCCGAACGAAGGTGAATTGCTCCCTGTTGACGGGCTAAATACTTCGCTGTGGTACTTTTACCAGAACCCGACAACCCCGACATCAAAATTAGTTTTCCCAGCTTTGGTTTAGTGTAGTCCCAAGCCTGTTTGTAATAGTCAGAGGCGGTTTTTGTCGCTTCTGCCTTTACCGTCGCGGGTACATTCGGATCGTCTAGCAAAAAAGATGTCACCTTTGCCCGGACATAAGCCTGACGACTTAAATACAAAGGCAGCACTTGTAAGCCTTCCCAGTCTCCAGTTTGCTCTACGTATGCATTCAAAAAAGCATTACCCAAGTCTTTGCGCTGCCGCGCTTCTAAATCCATCACCGTGAACGCCACATCATACATCACATCAACAAAGCGAAACGGCTCATTAAACTCAATGCAATCGAACAGCAGAATTTTATCGTGCCACAGCGCAATATTTCTCAGGTGTAAATCCCCGTGACATTCACGAATATAGTCGTTGTGAATTCTGCTAGCGAATACTTCTGGACGATCTGCAAAAAAGTTATCTGTATATTGCTTTGTTTCTACAAATTGTTCCTGAGTCTGGGGGCCACCAATATACTTATCAGTTTGCTGATAATTCTCGTCAATTGCAGCCCGAACTTTTGGCACTTCACCAAAACTGCGAATATAATCATTCGTCTGTGCTTGGGCATGGTATTGAGCCACTACCCGTCCCAACTCTTCTAAGTCTGTCTCATTTAAATTACCCTGTTCAAAAAGTGAACTTAATAGCGACTCTTGAGGAAACTGGCGCATCTTCAGCACGTATTCTACAGCCTCGACGTTTCCCCCTAGCTGATATTGCTCCCCTACCTGAGTTATGGGCAAAACTTCTAAATACAGTTCACCAGCACCCCGTTGATTTAACCGTAACTCTTCTTGACAAAAATGCTGCCGCTTATCTAAGGTAGAAAAGTCCAAAAAGCCAAAATCCACAGGTTTTTTCAGCTTATAGGCATAATCCCCAGTTAACAGCACATAAGAAATGTGGGTTTGAATTAGTTGAATAGGTTCTGTCACCGTATGGGGATAAAATCCCGGCTGCAACATTTGCTGAATTAAAGCTGGAAGAGTCACTTCTGTCATCTCTGGCCTCTGCGGTTCAAATACAAAAAAACCAGGAGTTCCCTCCTGGCATCATCAAGAATTATTACACAGTTTACCTAGCTTAAGAAGCTGCTTCAGTTTCTGTCTCAATATCTTCAGCGCTGATTTGCGGTGGCAAAACGCTGACAACAAGTCGCTCCGATTCAGCTAGAGGTGTTACACCTTCAGGAAAAACTATATCACCAATACTCAAGCTGTCTCCAATTTGCATGTTAGAGACATCGATTTCAATCACATCTGGGATGTTTTCTGGCGCACAACTTACTTGCAATTCAGTGATTACGGTGTCTAACACACCACCATCTTGTTTAACACCAACAGCAGTTCCCGCAAAACGGAAGCGAACTTCTACAGTGGTGTCACCGTGTCCTGCAACCGCGAAAAAGCTGAGGTGGTAAGGGGTACCTTTTGCTGGATGGATCTGAAGTTCCCGCAGCAGGGCTTTGCCGCGCCAAGGTACATCAGCAACGTTTAAATCAATTAAGGTGTTGTTGACTGAAACCCTTTTGAGCAAGCGCTCAACAGTTTTGGCCTCAATGGTCAAAGAAATTGACTCTGTACCTTTATGACCATACAAATTGGCAGGTATCAGCCCAGAACGGCGCAAAGCTCTTGGCTTGCTGCCTTCTGGACGTTTTTGAGATTCGACTGTAATAGCCATAAAATTTGTCCTTTGTCAGTTGTCAGTTGTCATTTGTCCTTTGTCATTTGTCATTTGCTAATGACCAATGACAAATGACTAATGACTAATTTATGCACTAAGTAGGGTAGCAGGTGTACCGTCGGCGTGCAATAAAGCGCGTTTGGGCCCGTGGATGGGGTCTTCGACAATTATGGTTTGATCGCGGCTAGCCCCTAATGAAACGATCGCAATCGGAACTTCCATTAATTCGGCTAAGAATTTTAGATAGTCCAGTGCTTGCTGTGGCAAGTCTTCTAGGGTGCGGCAGTCAGTTGTTGACACTCGCCATCCTGGTAAGGTTTTGTAGATGGGGCGACATCTGGCAAATTTACGGGAACTTGTGGGGAAGTGTTCGCTGCGATCGCCATCTATGTCATAGGCGACACAAACTTGGATTGACTCTAATTCATCGAGAACATCCAGTTTGGTCAGCGCCATACAATCCATGCCGTTAATCCGCACGGCATAGCGACCGATGACGGCATCAAACCAGCCACAGCGCCGTTTGCGTCCGGTGGTTGTGCCAAATTCGGCACCGCGATCGCACAACAATTCTCCCAACTCTCCATGCAGTTCGGTGGGAAATGGCCCCTCTCCCACACGGGTTGTATAGGCTTTCGACACCCCAATTACCCGGTCAATCATTGTCGGTCCTACCCCTGTACCAACGCAAGCCCCACCCGCCACAGGGTTAGAGGAGGTGACATAGGGATAAGTTCCGTGATCTAGGTCAAGGAGCGTACCTTGTGCGCCTTCAAACAAAATATTGCGCCGACGCCCAATCGCATCAGATATTTTGTACGATGTATCAACAACGTAAGGCCGCAAGCGTTCTGCATACCCCAAATACTGTTCAATCACCTCTTGTGGATCTAGAGGCGGCAAGTTGTAAAGCTTTTCTAAAATGGCGTTTTTATAATTAATCGTCCACTCCAACTGCTCACGTAGCCCATCGGGGTCCATCAAGTCTAAAACCCGAATGCCTATACGTTCAGATTTGTCAGCATAAGTCGGCCCAATGCCCCGACCTGTTGTGCCGATCTTATGGCTTCCCCGTCGTTCTTCAGATGCCTGGTCAATCAACCGATGATAAGGCATCGTTACGTGGGCTGTCTCAGATATCAGCAGGTGGTCAGTGGAAATATTTAATTCTTTTAGTTGGTCGAGTTCTGCGATCAAAATCTGTGGATCGATGACTGTTCCACAGCCGATAATGCAATCGGTATTTGGATACAAAATACCAGAGGGAATCAAGTGCAGCTTAAAGGTCTGACCTTTGACTACAATTGTGTGTCCAGCATTTACACCCCCTTGGTAACGTACCACAACATCTGCCGACCGGCTGAGTAAGTCAGTTATTTTACCTTTTCCTTCATCGCCCCATTGGGCACCTATGACAATGACGTTAGCCAAGAGCTTATCTTAAGAAGTAAAGTTTCCACAAACTATAATTAATAACATATTGCTTTAATTATGTCAAGCTAATTGTAGAACAATTTAGCAGAATTCAGAATTCAGAATTCAGAATTCAGAATTCAGAATTCAGAAGTAAAACAGGCTTTATACTTCGCTTTGGGACAAATCGTTCTGTAGTTCACTTTCCTTGAAATCTGCTGTATGTATTTTTACGTGAGGCTGAGTGTAACTTTTGACGAATCAGCTGCTAGAGCAATCGCTAGTGGCAAAATCCGATGTTCCTGAATTTGAATCCGGGCGTGGAGTGTTTCTGCTGTATCATCCGGCAGCACTGGTACTGCGGCTTGGATCAATATTGGGCCACTGTCCATTTCTAAACAAGCTATATGCGCTGTACAACCAGTGATTTTTACGCCAGATGCCAAGGCTTGTTCTACAGCATGGATTCCCTTGAAACTAGGTAACAAACTCGGATGGATATTAATAATTTTGTCAGGAAAGGCATCGATGAATACTGATGTTAACAATCGCATCCAACCTGCCAAAATCACCCACTCTACATCGTAGTGCTGCAATGTCTGCACAATTTTCTGATCAAACTCTTCTCGACTTTTATCGTTGCGGTGATTCAATAAAACAGCTTCTACACCTCTATTGGCTGCTTTTACGGCTGCTTTAGCTGAAGGGTTATTGTAAATTAAAACTTGAATTTGAGCATTTAGCTGCCCATCTTGGATAGCTTGAGCAACTACATCAAAATTGCTGCCATTCCCAGAAGCCATAATTCCCAGTTTTAAAGGGGCGACTTGTTGGCAAACATCGCTAATGCTGGGAGAAACCAAGCTAAGGGTAGAATCAAGGCAAAGGGTCATAACAGCTAAGAAGGAAAACTTATAGATGCCAAAAATATATACTAAGTCGTCGTTGGATAATCATACAGTAGCTGCCTGGACTTTTCTCACATAAATAGGTAAAATTTCATCCTTTAGCGATCGCTCTAATTCATATTTCTATTCTGCAACGCCCAAAATTTTATTACTTAAGATGATTTTCAGTTAAACAAACTCGTATTTAATATTATAAGTACTGAAATACTAACTAAATTTGTAGGTGATTAATTTTCCCCTACCAAGGAGTAATAATGGTTTTAAGTCAATACCAACGTGCTGTAGGCGTATTTACTCATCGTCGAGATGCAGAACAGGCACTACATGAGTTGAGAGATTCTGGCTTGGCGATGGAGAAAGTATCTGTAGTTGTACAGAATGCAGACCGCAATCATCAGATTGCCGATGATCAAATTAAAGAGCGCACTGGTGATAAAGCTGACGAAGGTGCAACAGTAGGAGGGCTTTCAGGGGGCGCTGTTGGTGGGTTGACTGGTTTATTAGTAGGTCTTGGTACTTTAGCAATCCCTGGAGTTGGGCCAATAATGCTGGCTGGCGCAGCTGCAACTGCTTTGGTTACAACCCTTGTAGGTGCAAGTATTGGTGCTGCTACTGGGACTTTTGCTGGTGCATTAGTTGGTTGGGGAATTTCGGAAGAACAAGCTAGAACATATAACGAGCGAGTCGAGTATGGACACTATTTAATAATCGTGGATTGTACATCTCTTGAAATTGCTAAAGTACAAGCAATTTTACAGCGTTGGGGTATTGAAGAGTTTGGCATTTACGAGCATCTCAACAGTGAGCAGGGAACTACAAATTATCTGACTACGACGACTTCTGCTACTGCCATTCCTAATAAAAGTGGAATTCTGACCAAGCATGCTATTAGTTACTTCAATCATATAGATAATGTTGAAGCGGCAATTAACGATATGTATGCCGCAGGTTTACCAGTAAACCAGATTTCCTTAATTTGCAAAGACTTCTCTCAATTCAAAGGGTCAACAGGCGTTAATTTAAGTGAGCGCTTTGACGCTATGAGGCTAGGAATAGTAGATGAGTGGGCACGCTTTTACAATGAGCAAATTGACCAAGGCAATTACATACTCATCTTTAGTGGCATAGACAATGAGCTTGATCACGCTAGCTCTATTCTGAGCAATTATGGGGTTCAAGAGTGTCAAATTTATGACCCAATGTTAATTCGTTCCTGAAAACGAGTACTGGAGAATTTCACAATTTTATCAGAGCAAATAAATCTACAGCAGTAATTTCAAATTCTTACACTCTTTAGCTGTATCTGTTACAGCTTATAAGTCAGGCAGAAAGCCAATTATTTCAAGTCTGTCAGAGGAGGAAAATATTCTTGATCAAGTAGAGTAATTTGTTAATAATATTCCGCCCGCAAAACGGGCGAATATATTATGAGCAAGAAATTCTGCTTAATTAGATTTCTAAATCTCCTGAAAATTTAGAAATCTAATTAATAGCCCTCTATAGTATAACCAGCAGATTGAACTATCTGTTTAATTGTCTCTTCAGAAGCCGAACCATCTACAGTTATGGTTTTTGCATTAACGTCCACATCTACTTTGGCATCAGATACCATAGTCTGAATAGATTTAGTTATTTTCTGGACACACTCATCACCTTTAATATTTGTAACTTTCAATTTAGTTGCCATTACTTACCTCATTACGTCAACTGGAATTTCCATTTCATAAATATAATAACGGTTGAGATAGTCAGCGTACATCTTACTGAAGTAAGGTAATTGGGCATCACAGTCATAGTAGTAAATAATAGCTGTACATAAATCGTTATTAATAGAATTTGCTGGCAGGAAAACGCATTAATATGCCAAAATATCTAAGTTATTTCTGAAAATACACCTAGTACTACCAACTTATAAAAGCCGCTTTTAAAGTTTGTTCTGAGGATTCCATCAGACATTCCAGATTCTCCTATAGGCGTTCCTGTTCGATATAGTTTTTCTCGAAGCACTGCTTGAACATACAAGCGCCTATAGGTAAGTCACAAAACCTTTTATCTGTAGTTTTTAACTTATTGCTATGCTATAGATACTTGTATTCGACTTTCAAAGCATAGATACATTCAAAAAGCAGCTATCTTATGGCATAGATATGCTGTCGTAATGCTGCCATTGTTGGCGATCGCAATTTTTGAGGATTTCGAGATATTCGTAATCTTCTACACCTTCTCGTAGGGGCACAGCAATGCTCATTGGTGTCAACTTAAGCTCAAGTGCTTATTCCACAGTCGTTTTACCCCCCTTAATCCCCCCTTATAAAGGGGGGAAAAAAGAAAATCCGGTTCCCTCCCCAATATATCGGGGAGGGTTAGGGTGGGGTAACGCGTTGAGTGATGGTCAGTGAATGAACTCAATATCACATTTTGACAAGGGTTTCACCTTAAGTTGACACGTATGAGCAATGCTGTGCCCCTACCAACGTATTTGTATCATTATTAAAGTAAAACGGTATAACTCACTGGCTCACTAATTTACGTCTCATGAATGCAACAGACATTCGGGGCGAACATCTGTGCGCCCCCAGAAGATAAATACCCAACTAAACTTTTGCTTCCAAAGACTTGAGTAACTCGGTATTCACACCCGACTCACGAGTTAGGGCAATTTTGCCAGTGCGGGCGATTTCTCTCAAACCAAATTTTTGCAACACCTGCACGATCGCTACCATTTTACCTGGATCTCCCACAACTTCTAAGGTGAGAGAATCTTCCGCCACGTCCACGACTCGCGCCCGGAAAATCTGAGACAGTTCGATCACTTCTGAGCGATTGCTGCTACTAGCATTCACCTTCAAAAGCATCAATTCCCGCTCTACGCAAGGAGTTTCGGTAATGTCTTGTACTTTCAAGACATTGACTAACTTGTACAGTTGCTTGGTGAGTTGCTCGATAATGCGATCGTCACCAGGTATAACCATCGTAATTCGAGAGACTCCTCCTTGTTCAGCAGGGCCAACAGCAAGGCTTTCAATATTAAAGCCACGACGTGCAAATAAACTAGAAATGCGGGAAAGAACACCCGCCTCATCTTCTACCAGAACTGAAAGGGTATGTTTCATCTTCGCCAATAGAGGCTAGAGCAGGAATTGAGGAACGCAGACACTAACTAAGGGCTACCCTAGACGTACTACCGCACTAAATTATCAGTGCGACCTTCTATTTTAAACTGAATAGTTGCACTCATTGCATTTTCTGGAGAGAAATTGGGCAGAAATCATACTGCAAGCCGGAATTTCATTGATGCATATCTTTTCATTGGCAGATGCGGCATTTTTGGAAAGCTTTTATACTCAGATTTGATGAGCCTCTAATCGGAGAAAAGTTTATATGGGTTGGTTACAAAGATTATTTGGATTGGAAAAACCTCAAAATGCTGAAGTAAATCCGACTGCACAGGCAATAGCCCAAGCTCCGAGTACTAGCGTTGCAGCTACTGATACGCAATCGATACCGCCAGAACGTCTGGGATTAAATGGAGAATATGACCAAAGTGGTTTAGCAAAGCGGGTAGCCTTGGCATTTGATGAAGACCCCCAACTCGACGATGTTGATACTCTTTGGGTTGCTCAGACAGGCAGCACTGTAGTATTGAAAGGTAAAGTTCCCAGTCAAGAAATTCTCAACAAAATGACTTCTGTAGCCAGTTCTGTGAATGGTGCTACAGATGTTGACACTGAACAAGCCACGATTGGCTAAGTGTTAAGAAATTTAATCGTGGTAAAGGTAGTGGCTAACGCGATCGCACGCATTGCATAATATTTAGGGATATCTGCCACTATTGTCAATTAGCATCCTAGCCCGCCAAGACTCGAAGTACAAGGCTAATAGCTAAAGTCCACTCAAGTGGACTGAAACTCTCTACCAGTCGTCTTTAGACGAGTTTAGCTATTAGCCTAGTAATTCATTACTAGGCGGTTGTTGTGACTGGTGTAAGATTTCAGGAATAACTAACGGTTGGCGATGCCTGCGGCGGGCTTCGCCTACGCTAACCGATCTCGCAATCCAATCTAAAATAGCTTGGTTGACTTGTTCTGGAGATTCATCATGGGGACAATGCCCGACATCCTCCAATTTCAGCACTTCCAATTTCTCGTTGTATTGGGCGAATTGGCTAGCCAGGGCTGGGGGAACAAACCGGTCTTTTTGTCCCCAAATTAACAGCATCGGAATTGTTAAGGTTGGTAATACTTTCTTGACACTGGGACTAAAGTTAATTCCGATCGCAGCTTTGAACAAAGCACTAAAAGCCCTAACAGAACCGCGATCTTGGGGAGGCTCTGCTAAAATTTCGATGAGTTCATCGGTAATCGCCTCTGGGTTAGCGTAGGCGATACTAGCCCAGCGACGCAGCACCCCAGGACGGCGCACGAAGTTAAACACAGGTTTCAGAATCAACGGCGAAGCGACAATATTTTTAATTGCTCTGACCACTGGTTGCAGCACAGGCGGAATTGCTTCTTGTTCTAATGACGGGTCGGGTAAACTCATCATTACCATACCCCGCACCATATCGGGGTGGGTAGCTGCGGCGGCCATAGAAATCAGTGAACCGTTGGAATTGCCGATTAATATCGCTGGTTCACGGATAAATGTTTGCCAAAAGTCGTAAACCTGCTCTACCCAGAATTCAATGCTGTAATTAGCTGCGGCTTTTTCCGAAGCGCCAAAACCCAACATATCCAGCGCGTAGACTGTGTGATGTTCACCCAACACTTCTAAATTATGTCGCCAATGACCAATGGAGGCGCCAAAGCCATGTAACAATATTAGGGGTGTTTTTTGGTGGTGATTTTGGCTAGGGCGAATGTAAGTGTAGCGAGTTTGCCAACCGCGCCAAACCCAATCCCTTTGATTACCAACCCGTTCTTGCCAGTGTAATTTAGTGGTCACAGTCGCCTCTGATTCATCAGCGTGAAAATACTATTATAGAAAATGGCTGAAAACCCCGCTTATATAGCAGTCCTAAAATCGCTGTATGCCATTTACTTGTGTCCTGCCAAGATTTGTTCAGCACTCAAATCCAAGTGTGGAAAGGTTGAAGAGATGATGTGTTCTTGTCCTCGGAATGTAACAGCATCATAGAACCCTTCTACTAAAGTGCATATCGTTACCACCTCTTGAATTGGGTCAACAATCCAATATTCAGGAATTCCGAGAACAGCATACTCAGAACGTTTACTGCGGTAGTCTGTAGTTTGTGTTGATTCGCTGACCACTTCTACTACTAGTATGGGAGGAGTTTCGTTGAGTTCAATCACAGCTTCTCGATTGGAAAGCGCTTCCCATTGCTGTGTCGGTAATACTACCACATCTGGAATTCGTGAAGTGTCCCAACGTCCAGAGCGTGGAGAACGCACTCCCACAGAAAACTTTTGTGCTGTCCAGTTCTTATCCATTTTGGCACTTTCGTCATCAAAGCTTCGTTCTAAAAACTTGGAGACGCCACCGTGCATGAGCGTGCCAAGACTCATGGGGATTAATTCTCCATCTACCAATTCATATTGGGTATCCGTGCGATCGTTATATTTGAGATACTCTGCAAAAGTCAGTTTTTTGGTGGTTGTAGTCATAGCAAAATTGATGACTCAATACAGCTATTCTATGCAATAAGAAAGCCCTGGCGAATAGAATTCGCGGCTACACAAACGAAGTCCACCTCCGTGGACTAAGAAAAAATGAAGGTTCTTTAACCCACGGAGGTGGGTTTTGCCTGTGTAGACGTGGTTTCTAACCGCCCTTTTAACTATCGCACCTTGCCTTGATTCGCCAACTCTTTCGCTCTCGCCTGGGAATCAAACTTTAATTTATTATCCCACTGCTGCGCTTTGCCAAACTTTTCAACAGCGCCATTAATATCATCATTTCGCGCTAACTTCTCACCTTGGATGACTAACGTTGTCGCCCCCAGCACCAAGCGAAATGGAGTTTGACAAGATCGCAACTCTTCTAACATTTCTGGATGGCCAATGAAGTAATTATTCAGCAAGTTGCAACCACTGAATAATAAACCATTGAAATCTAAATCCCATAAAATCACGGTCTTGTCAAAACTGCCAGAAGCCAGTGTCTTGCCATCGGGGCTGAATCCGACGCTAATGACCCTACTGCTATGCCCAGTCAGGGTTTTGATCGCTTTGCCTGTGCTGACATCCCAGAGTTTGATCGTCTTGTCATCACTGCCAGAAGCCAGTGTCTTGCCATCGGGGCTGAATCCGACGCTAATGACCCCACTGCTATGCCCAGTCAGGGTTTTGATCGCTTTGCCTGTGCTGACATTCCAGAGTTTGATCGTCTGATCATCACTGCCAGAAGCCAGTGTCTTGCCATCGGGGCTGAATCCGACGCTAATGAACCTACTGCTATGCCCAGTCAGGGTTTTGATCGCTTTGCCTGTGCTGACATTCCAGAGTTTGATCGTGTTGTCAGTACTGCCAGAAGCCAGTGTCTTGCCATCGGGGCTGAATCCGACGCTATAGACCCAACCGCTATGCCCAGTCAGGGTTTTGATCGCTTTGCCTGTGCTGACATTCCAGAGTTTGATCGTATGATCATCACTGCCAGAAGCCAGTGTCTTGCCATCGGGGCTGAATCCGACGCTAATGAACCTACTGCTATGCCCAGTCAGGGTTTTGATCGCTTTGCCTGTGCTGACATTCCAGAGTTTGATCGTGTTGTCAGTACTGCCAGAAGCCAGTGTCTTGCCATCGGGGCTGAATCCGACGCTATAGACCCAACCGCTATGCCCAGTCAGGGTTTTGATCGCTTTGCCTGTGCTGACATCCCAGAGTTTGATCGTATGATCAGCACTGCCAGAAGCCAGTGTCTTGCCATCGGGGCTGAATCCGACGCTATTGACCCAACTGCTATGCCCAGTCAGAGTTTTGATCGCTTTGCCTGTGCTGACATCCCAGAGTTTGATCGTCTGATCATCACTGCCAGAAGCCAGTGTCTTGCCATCGGGGCTGAATCCGAC
>NZ_JBALBY010000077.1:0-59395 GCF_036919575.1 Nostoc sp.
TTTGTCATTTGTCATTTGTCATTTGTCATTTGTCATTTGTCATTTGTCATTTGTCATTTGTCATTTGTCATTTGTCATTTGTCATTTGTCATTGGGAAGAGATAAGGAAGAAACTTGCTCAATAATTCTCCCTCATCTCCCTCATCTCCCTCATCCCCCTCATCTCCCTCATCCCCCACTCCCCACTCCCCACTCCCCACTCCCCCTTTCATACTGCTGGTAGAGGTTCTTTAATTTTGGCTTCTAGTATCCTTGGGTCTACTGATTCTAGTTCACCGTGGTTAAGTGTCCAGCAACGGTCTGCGATCGCTAACAGATCCCCAGCATCGTGTGTCACTACCAACAGCGTCCAATCTTGTTTCAGTTTCGCTAATAAATTTACCAGTTGCCGACGCATTGACCAATCTAACCCAGCTGTGGGTTCATCCAATAATAATAAATTTGGCTGGCGAATCAATTGCACTGCCAAAGCTAAACGTCGTTGCTGACCACCACTCAATGCATGAGGGGCTGCGGAAAGCGATAAATGCTCTAATCCCACCTCAGTCAGCGCCTGTCTGACTCGTTCTGACCCTAACTCAGGATGTCCTAAACGCAATTCTTCTAAAATTGAACCACCGCAAAAGTGCCGCTCTGGAAACTGAAATACCAACCCAGCCAATTGTTGTAGCTGTTCGGCTATAAGTTCTTGTTCCCGCCAGAAGAGTGCGCCGGTAGTCGGTTCAGCTAGTCCCGACAAAATTTCTAGTAAGGTACTTTTTCCTGAACCACTCGGGCCAATAATCAGACCTAGCTGTTGGGGTGCTAATTCCAAGTTGATCGATTTGAGAATCGCTGTTGGGCACGCTGTGGGGTGATAAATTACATTTCGGAGATAGAGCATTTGTTAAGATTACCAAAAAGTCAGCAAATTACTGATTAGCTACACTGAGAGTACCTGGAAAATTCTGGAGAAATTTATCGCGCATTAGCTGGATTAACACCTTAATTTAGCAGCAAGAATCATCCACTTTTCCTCTATTGTGGCAGACTCATCCTTAAACAATGACTATAACTTGCCTGGGAACATGGAAAAATTACCAAAGTCAACTTTTATATCAGAAAATTTTGGTTGAAGCAAAGGCAAGTTAAAGCCTCGACTTGGCTCGGCTTTAACACTGAGCGTTCGCGCAGCATCTGGCAGAGAAGCCGAAGTGTTAAAATTAACCATTTTTTGCATTTTAAGTAACACATACAACTATTTCAACCGCAATTATTCTGAGGGTTAAAATGACTAAAAGGTTTTCTTCGCCTCGATTAGTAGCTTCTGCTAGGCTTACTACCCTTGCTCAGACTGCTTTTGTCACTGCGTTCGCACTTAATTTGTGGATAAATCCCTCTCTGGCTGGCGATCCGTTTCGCGATCGCGAACCTCATCAAATTGGCGACCAAACAGAAGCAGCTTTTAAAGCGATTTTCCAACAAGGCAACTATCCAGCAGGAGAGCGTTATCTGCAACAAGCGATATCCAAAGAGCCAAATGAACCTCTAGCTTATGCCATGATCGCTTCTTTAGCATACGGAAATAAGGATTGGGCGAAACTAGACACCTATAGTCAGAAAACTCTAGAAACTGGAGAAAAACTGATTTCCATCGATCCATTGCGTGGTAATTTATACACTGCTGTTGGTCATTTTTTAAAAGGTGCAGTAGTTCTCACCCGTGAGGGTACAGTCAACGGTGTGCCGCAAGCTTTTAGTCGGCTGCGGCAAGTTTATGAATATTTAGACAAAGCCGAAGCAATTTCTGCCAACGATCCAGAACTGAATTTAATCAAGGGTTATATGGATTTATTGTTGGCGGTTAATTTGCCTTTTGCTAGCCCAGATCAGGCAATTGGAGGCTTAGAAAAAAATGCTGCTCCGAAGTATCTAGTGGATCGGGGTATTGCTCTTGCTTACCGAGATTTAAAACGGTATACACAGGCACTAGAGTATGTCAACCGTGCGATCAAAACCACATCCGATAATCCAGAAATTTATTATCTCAAAGCCCAAATCCTGAAAGAACTGGGGCAAAAAGAAAAAAGCCAGCAGTTGTTCCAGGAAGCGATCGCTAATTTTGACAAAGCATTGACCAAAAAATCCCAACTCCCAGGCGATTTAGTCAAACAAATTGAGCGTGAACGCAGCCGTGCTGTTAGCCTGAACAATCCTAGATAATAGGGCAATTCAATTTTGGATTTTGGATTTTAGATTTTGGATTAAATTTCAATTCTTTAATCCAAAATCTAAAATCTAAAATTCTTACTCCCCACTCCCCATTTTGATATGCTTATTTTCAGAAGAGTAATTGAGACATTAGACCAAAATGGAGATTCAATTCCGCGAAATTAATCCTTTTGATATGTGGATTTGGCTGAAATTCAGCACAAATCCTTCGGCGCGTGAAAAGCAATATGTAGAAGAAGTTTTCAATTCCTGGTTTTATCTGGGTAAATTGGGTGCATTTAATGCAGAGAATCTTCAGGTGCAGGACACTGGACTCGATATCAGCTACATGAATTATGATGAACAAGGATATGACAAAAGCCTGCTAGCACTGATGCATAACATCGGTGAGTTTGAATATGAGGGACAGTGGGGGCGTTGTTGGTTTGACTTAGGAACCAGTGATGCGATCGCTCTGGATATTTTAATCAACGCTCTCAGCCAGCTAAGTCAGGAATATGTCACCATTGAAGAATTGTACATCGGCGGCGAAAATGCAGATTGGCCTATTGAGGATAGCGAAAGTCGTCCTCAGTCTATTTACGATAATTAGTTATAAAAATGAATAAAGCAGGCGAAATTCGGGTAATAGCCTTGGGGCTAATTCGGCATGGCGATCGCATATTTCTTTCTGAAGGCTACGATCCCGTAAAGCAAGAAACATTTTATCGTGCTTTGGGCGGTGGTGTTGAATTTGGCGAAACCAGCCGCGTCGCCTTAGAACGGGAGTTTCAAGAGGAAATTCAAGCAGACTTAATGAATATTCGCTATTTGGGTTGTCTAGAGAACTTGTTTACATTTAATGGTAGGCAAGGTCATGAAATTATTCAGCTTTATCAATGTGACTTTGCTGATTTCAAATTTTATCAACTGGAAAGTTTAGTTTTTTCAGAATCACAAACTCATAAACATAAAGCGTTATGGATAGATATTTATCGCTTTAAATCTGGAGAATTACGATTAGTACCTGAAGGATTTTTTGAATATTTATAAATCATCTGGAAATTTCTTAAGATTAGTTTGCTGTTAATTATTCCATCGCACTCAGCAAAGACACAATATATTGGTTGAGACTAACGCCTTCCCGTTCAGAAGTCTCAGCTAAACGTCGATGTAAAGATTTTGGCATCCGTATAAGTAATTTACCGCTATAGCTATCATTACTACTTGGTAAGGGAATATTATCGCCGACTTCATAAGCTGTCTCAATCCACAATTCCCGCGCCTCATTGAGATTTGCCATTGTCTCTTCAAGGGTTTCGCCTTGGGTAAGACATCCAGGTAAATCTTTAATTTGAGCTACATATCCACCCTCTGGGTCAGGGTAAAGTGTTACAGGGTACTGAAGATTTAAATAATATTCTAAGGACGGCTTCTCAATCTGCTGGTTCTTCTGGTTCAGTGTCTTCATCAATCCACTCTTCTAAATTTAATCCAAATCGGGAATGCGATCGCACTGTATCGCTACAACCCAGAGAGCAACTTGTTATATTCTGCGTGTGAACCAAGCCAAAACCAAATAACGGTATCTCCATCTAACTGTCCAACCGCTCGATAATTTTTGCTAATCCGTGCTGAATAAATTGGTAGTTCTGGATGTACTTTTATTGAAGCGCAAGCTTGGATGGCTCGGATCTTGTTTGAAAAGGCGGTATGCCTGACGCGTTTGCTCTTGAACTTGCTCAGGTAGATCAGCAAACCCTTGACGAAACTGAGCGGTGATACGTGACTTCACAATCTATCTGGATCTAACTCTTGGGTTTTACCTGCACGGTATTCAGCCATTGCCTCGGCTGCAAGTTTGGCAAGCATGTCTGGAGAACGGGCAAAAGCTTCATCCCAACGGCGTTCATCTTCTAGTTCTGCCAAAATCATCGCCGCCATCGCATCTTGTTCAGTGGCGGGCAAGTTTTTTAGTTTGGCGATCGCTTGTTCAAGTAGCTTTGTCATGGCTAAATTTCGGTGCAACAATGGGCAACTGATACACCTTAAATATAGCGGATGCAGGTGCATTGGAGTTGTCAGGTTGCGATCGCTCTCAATAGTAGAAAAAGACATGGTTATCAGACTAGCCAAATCTCGATAAATATAACTTTCTTTAAGATACAGCGTCTTGGAAGACACTTCTTCTAGGTGCGTGTATGATCTACCCATCAAATGTATAAATAACACATAAAGCCGGGTTTGCAAGTGGTGGCAATTATTTACAGCGATTATGAAGGTGTAAGTGATGCGATTTCGGGGGAAACGCCGATTCTTAAAGGAAATGTCCATCGGTTGCAGGGTGAGGAGAATGTCTCTAGTCGTCCGATGGTGCAAGGATTGGCACGGGTTTTGGTGGAGTTAATTTGAGGTAAATGTAAAAATGGATAAGATGAGTTCTATTAGTATAGCGATCGCTTGGTGTCTGGCTTGGGGTGATGAGAAAAAACCTCAACATGATTTGTCTGTGTTACAAAAGATGCACCAAGCATTGATGAGTGGCGAACAAGTTCCAGAGGAAGTATCCTTTGTAATCGATGCAGTAAAACAATGGGAAAAATTAAAGAAGCCGGAAAATTTTCCTAACACATTAGAGAATTTAAAACAATTACTTGAAAAATACCCCATTCTTTGGGAATCAAAAATTGGTTTAGTTTATGGTGGTGCTACCAAAATTAAGCAGTATGTTTTTGAAGAATCAAAACTCCCAGATATTCGCGGTGCTTCTGCGCTGTTAGATAGAATTAACTTAGTAGATTTACCTGCTTTTTTTAATGTAATTCCACAAGCATCAAATTGTAACTACAGTATTCAATGTCAAGAAGTTAGAAAATGGCTAAATGAGAATTTCGATAATGAGCCTAAATTTTCAGATGGTTTAATCCCCGAACTTATTATTTACTCAACTGGTGGTAACATCCTTGCTTTTTGTCCTGCTGCCTTTGTGGATAATTTAGCGAATGCGATTGAAAAACGATATACGGAGGAAACATTAACAGCTAATTCCTGTGCAGTTGGAGAAAGTTTTAGAATAATAGAAACTCGCTTAGGCTTACTAAAAAATAATATTGATGAAACATTTTGGCTAGAAAAATATCAACAACAAGAAGTCTATAAACATTCTTTAGTTGAAGCCTACTTTGGTAAAATAACGGAAGTTTCTCAAGCAATAGAAAACTTCCAAAAGCATAAAAGTTTTAACGAATTAACCACAAAACTAGCAATTCGCTTTAATCAACGTCGCAGTGGAAATGATAGCGAAAATCGTCCCAATCGTAGCTATCCGCCAATGTTTGAGACTCATCCCTATCTCAGGAGAGATGAGAGTGATAAGCGCTCAAGCATTAGTCATTTAACACACTTTGCTGGACAACCTTATCTATCTGAAACTTTAACACGTAAACGGCGAGTAGGTGATAGAGCAAAAACTGGTGATTATCGTACACCTAAATGGTATCAGGAAACTGGATTAAAGTGGGAAGCAGGAATAATTGAGGGATGGCTTGATAAATGTGAGGATTTTTTGGCAAATAATCCAGAACAGTCTCAAGCATATTATGGAATTAACTACAGGCATAAAAAAGAAATTAAAATTCCCCAATCTTTGACGCAATTGAGCAAAGTAAGTCAAGGATATATTGCCTATATATATTCAGATGGTAATAATATGGGAGGTTTTATTCAAAACATCCGCACACCTGAAAAATATCAAGAATTTAGCAAAGATGTTGAAAATGCAACAAAATATGCTGTTTATCAAGCTTTAGCATACAATCTGCATCCCCGTGAAATCAAAGGTATAACCGAACCAGAATCAAAGATTCAAGATGGTGATTTAATTCATCCATTTGAAATTATCACTATTGGTGGTGATGACATTTTATTGATAGTGCCTGCTGATAAATCTTTACAAATTGCTCAAATGATTGGTGAGCAATTTGAAAACATCCTTTTGGGGAAAGTCAAGATATCAGGGGTAACAATAAAAGGCAACTACCAAGTAGAAGAAAAACTGTCTGAACCTAACAAGTTTCATCGCTTTTGTGAAAAAATCTCGGAACATTATCAATGTAAGCTCAGTATGTCTAGCGGTGTATTGATTACTGCTTATAATACTCCGATTTATTATGCAGAAAAATTGACAACACAATTATTAAAATCTGCAAAAAAATATGCTAAAACGCTGAAATACACTGATCAACAAAAACAGAAAGAAATTACTTACTATGGTGGTACAGTTGATTTCTTCACAATGAAATCAGTCACCATGATTTCGTCAAATATTGAAGACTTTCGCAAACAAGCTTTAAACATTGATAGACTTAAGCTTTATGCTGCACCTTATACCATACCTGAATTAGATAAATTTTTGAAATCTATTCACGCATTGAAAGAAGCAGACTTTCCCAAATCGCAACTTTATCAAGTTCGTAGTTTCTTAGAACGGGGTAGACGAACTGCAAGCTTGAATTATTACTATTTTCGTCACCGATTGAAAAAAGGACAAGATGCACTTAAAGCGAACTTTGAAGATATATGGTGTCCAGCTAAAACTAACAAAGGTAATATTGCACCTTGGATGTGCGAGATCAAAGAAAATACAATGGAAGAAAGTAAATATGAAACTATCTGGCGAGAAATGGTTGATTTATACGATTTGATCGATTTTTCAGATACGAAATCTCCACAACCATCAATTAAGGAAACTGCGCCATGATACAGCTTAACGATTTATTAAATAAAACCAATAAAGTTAAAACTTACAAAATTACCGCGATCATTGATTCAGCTTTATGTGTAGGTGCAGGAGGTTCTTCTGGTTCTCTAGCAGATAAACCTATTGTGCGTAACTCAGAACGTAATTTACTAATTCCTGGTTCACAAATTAAAGGACGTGTGCGCCATGAATGTGAAAAACTGTTGCGAGGGTTAGGATGGAAAATTGCTGAATCTCCCAATGCAGGAAGAATGGTTATCCGTAGAGATAATCCCCCTGCTAAATTTAATCGAGATGAATATAAAATACCTGGATATGAAGATACATATCACTGTTTAGTTAGTCAGACTTTTGGCGATCCTGTTTTACCTTCAAGGGTAATTTTTGACGATTTGATTTGTACAGAAGAACCAGAAAACTTATCTGAAGTTTTGCGTCCTGGTGTCACGATTAATCGCCGTCGTCGTATTGCAGAAGAGAAAAAACTTTATTTTTTAGAAACTTCACCTGCAAATGCACAACTTCAGTTTAAAGGAGAGATACACATTCAACCAAGTCTCACGCCTGAAAGAGCAGATTATGCAAAAGTGTTAATTTTGGCAGGTTTGCGACAAATTTATGCATTAGGGGGAAGTAAATCGGCTGGTTTAGGTTGGCTGCATTGGGAATTAGAAGAATTACAAGATGGATTAAAAGATATTGATATTGATGAAGTTTGGCAGTTTTTAGCAAAAGGAGAAATAAAGTGAAGCGTATTGAATTAGAAATTAAGGCATTATCTCCCTTAGCGATTTCTCGACAAAAACCAGGTGGTTCTGTGAGTGAATGTGAAGATTATATTCCTGGTAGCGTAATTCGTGGGGCGATCGCAAGTGAAATCTTAAAACAATCTGGTCAACAGTTTAGTGATTTGAGTCAAGATGGTGGTGATTTTCAGGCTTTGTTTTTGGGTGATGAATCAGCTATTTTTAAAAATGCTTATCCTAATGTTTCCAAAATCGATAAAAATGATTTTAGAATTGAAGAAGAAGTAAAAATATTACCAAGTACTGCACTAAGTTCAAAGACAAAGCCGGGTTTCAAAACAGATGATCAGGGCAATGGTGTTTTTGATACTCTTTTTGACCGTTTGTGTGCAGATTGCTATGGTTACGCATACGAACCAAATTGTCCCACTGATGGAGGTAGAGTTGATTCTCCTGGAATTACTTTTTATAGTGTATTTAATGATAAATACTATAGAATTTCGCCGAAAAAGCGTTTATTAACTAGGGTAGGAATCAATAGAAGACGTGCTACATCAGAAGAAGAAATCCTATATAGCATTGAGGTTTTAGATGAATCAGAATCAATGGGTAAAAATCCAAAACCTGTAAGTTATATATCATCTATTATTGTCACAGATAATTTATCAGATTTACTATGGCACTTTATTGATAATAATTCATTGAATTTTCGCTTAGGTGGTTCAACCTCACGCGGTTTAGGTAAAGTGGAAATCAAGAGCCAAATATTAGATATTCAAAATAATATAGCAAAAAAAAATCAAGAGAAGATTGAAAGATTCACCGATAAACTTAAGGAACGTTGGGAAGAATGGTCTATTTTGGGTTCTCAAATTAAAGAATTATCTCCAAATCGTCAGTATTTTACTTTAAATTTACAAGCAGATACAATATTAACCGAAAAATGGCAACGAACAACTGTGATTTCTGAAAAGATGTTAGAACAATTTACAGGTGTTGACGATAAATTATTGCAATTAGAAGCAGCTTACAGCAGTTATGAATATCGTTCTGGTTGGAATTCAGCTTGGGGGTTAATGAAAGATGTGGAGTTAGTAACTAACAAAGGTGCTGTTTACTTATTTAGTACCTCTCAACCAGAAAAATGGTATGCAGCTTTAGCTAATTTAGAGTTGAAAGGAGTTGGAGAAAGAACTTGTGAAGGTTTTGGTCAATTTGAAGTATGTAATGAATTTCATTTAGTCATGAGAGAGGACTTGGTTTAATATGCAAGATAATTTAGATCCTTTTTTGAGACAGCAGCTAGAGTTCAGAATTCAAAAAGCAATGGCAGAGCAAATGGATGATGTTATTGAAAAAATAAATGCAATAGCTGAAAAATTTTCTATTGCTACTGAAGATAAAAAATCTCCTTTTAGAAATGTTTTATCCGTTGCGATTAGTCCTAATTCTTCGATTGAAATTGTTAAACTTTTCATAAAATGTCAGATTGGTAAAAGTGGATCAAGTCCTATTTGGAGTAAGAAAATTGGTAATGAACTTTTTGCTACAGCACTTGTTTGTGAAATTGAGCAATTGACAGAAGATGCAAACAATATTGTTAAAACTATTAGAAAATCTATACCTAAGAATAATCCGTTAAATAACTATGTTGATAATGTTCAAAATCTGAAAGAGCTTACAAAAGAAATCTATTTCAAGCTCGCGCAGCTATACTTAGGCTATCTTGCTAGAAAACATACAGCTTTAGTTGGAGAAGCAAAGTTTAAGTAAAATTCGCAAAATTAATAATCCACACCAAGGAGTAAATATGCGTCGTCTTGTAATTTCTACCGTAGGTACTAGTTTACTTACAAATGAGATAAATGAAAGAAAAGATTCTAAAAGTTGGATTACAGATTTGAATAAAACTGCAAACTGGACTCAAGAAAAAATTGAAAATAGTTCAGATTATTCTCATGTATTCTCTAAAATAATTGCTACTTTAGTAACTAGAGTAGAAAAGAAATTAAATGATAGTAATATATTAGAAATAAGAGAAATGAGTGCTGAGTTAAATGGCATTTATGGATTATATGATGAGAAGATTGAAGATGCTATACCTGACACTCATATACTAATTACAACAGATACTGCTCAAGGTATAGCTTCGGCTCAAATAATTGAATTATTTTTGAATAGCAAAGGATTAATAAATATAACTTCGTGGATTCAACCTGAACTTTATCTTGCTAGTAGTAATATTTTTACAGAAAGTATTGCTAAATTAATTCCTGTAATGCAAGAAACTATTCTTGACAGCAAAAAAAATAATTATAGGATTTCCTTCAATCTTGTTGGCGGATTTAAAGCTTTACAGGGATATTTTAATACTATCGGAATGTTCTATGCCGACGAAATTATTTATATATTTGAAGGTTCAAAAGAGTTAATCAAAATTCCTAGATTACCTGTCAAAATCAAGATCGAGGAAGTTGAACCATATAAAATTTCCCTTGCAATGATGGAACAAGGCGATGTCCCTGTATCTTGGGAGGAAGGAAGAAAAGTGCCTCAAGAATGGGTTGTTGTAGATGGAGAAGAAAAGACATTATCGACCTGGGGACAATTAATTTGGAGTCAATGTAAAAATCAATTGCTTTCTCAAAATGAACTATTAAAATTTCCAAAAATAGAATATATGCAAGTATTTGAAGAAGATTATAAAATTAAACCTGGACATGAAAAAGTAATTTTACAGGAAAACTTAGCTAGAGCAGCTTGTTTACTACTAAATAATAAAGATGGGATTACTGCCATGAAACAAGATGGTATTTTTCGCCTTCGTAGATATAGTAAAGGTACGAACAGAGATATTGATCATTTTGATTTACCCAAGGATAGACGCATAAGTTGTATCGCTGTTGGTAATAATTTACGACTTCGACACTATGGTGAGCATAATTATGTCAACGACAACCCATAATAATTTTATGTTTGATACATTTAAAAACCGCCTAGAAATTACAGGGAAACTTACCACTATCACCGCATTAAGAATTAGTGCAGGACGTTCCACAGAAACCATCGGAACAGATTTACCCGTCATTAAAGATGCATTAGGACAACCATTAATACCAGGATCAAGCTTCAAAGGTGCAATGCGATCGCGCCTTGAAAGTTTCCTCCGTGGAATTGATTCCAGTTTTGCGGCTAACCCAGCAATAGAAGCAGAATGGTCAATTACCAACGAGCGTATGAATGGAGAAAACGGTCTTAAGAAAGAGGTTGAAAAAGAACTTGAGCAATATCCACAAGAAGAACGCGCTGCAAAAAAAGATCAGTTACTCACAGATAAAATTATCAATGAAACAGATTTAATTTCACTCCTTTTTGGTTCACCTTGGATAGCTAGTAAATTCCAAGTACGCGATTTAACCATAGTCGATAATACATGGTTTGGACAATACCAAGAAAGAGACGGTGTAGCCATTGATAGAGACACTGAAACAGCAGCAGATGGGAAACTCTATGATTTCCAAGTAGTTCCCGCCGAAACTTTATTTGAATTTAAAGCTGTGGTGGAAAATGCTAAACCTTGGGAGCTAGGTTTATTAATGATTGGGTTACATCAGTTTGAAACTGAACAAATTCCCCTTGGTGGTGGACGTTCTCGTGGCTTGGGTGTTGTTAAACTAGATATTCGTGAGATGTGGTGGTTTGACTATCCAGAAAATAAGCCTGAAGAATTATTAGACTACTTACAAAGGTTAGTTCAAGGAGACAAAAATCATTATCTTTGCAATCAAGAACAGCTAGAATCCCATAAACATAATTGGACTCAAGCACTAATCAATTATTTAAGAGATAATATACCCAAGAATTCTACCACCACAACCCAAACACAATCTTGAAGAGGTTAAAATGGCTTTCAGTAACTACAAAACCATCGGTGAAGTTCTCAAAGCGTTTCAAGTTATCTACACCGAAGCAATTTTTATCAGCGAAATTCCCTTTAATATTCCTGACTACTTCCGCGAAGATTTAGAACTGATGATGCGGGATGCTGTAGTTGATAACTCAGAATTTGCTATCTGTGAAAATCTGATTTATCCCGTTCTTAAAGAAGTTTGGAAAACCTACCGCCAACATTTTATTTTATGGAGTCATGAATCCTTAAATTATGATGAAAAATTATCAGGATTTCCTGAATATATTTTGGCTAAACGTTCACCATTAGGTAAGGTCGTATTTGACAAACCATACTTTATTTTAGTGGAAGCCAAACAAGATAACTTTGAAACAGGTTGGGCGCAATGTTTAGCAGAAATGATTGCGGCTCAAAGATTAAATGGAGAATATGAAATAATTATTTTTGGTATTGTTTCTAATGGCGCAACATGGCAATTTGGTAAACTAGAAGGCGATAACTTTACCAGAAATATGACTCCTTTTACGATTTATGAACTAGATAAATTATTTGCTGCTGCTAATTTTATATTTCAACAATGTGAAATACAGCTAAATAATTTAGTTGCAGCTTAGATTTCCATTCTCAAACTCAAGATTATGCACAACAAATTTGTTAATCACTGTACTATAGATTTAACTATCATCCCAGATGGGCCGATTCTGATTAAATCGGGACGTGAAGGTGCAGACCCTACAAATCCTGATATGGAATTTGTCAGAACTTTTCATCGGGGTGGGTGGTCAATTTATTTGCCTGGAAGTAGCTTAAAAGGTGCAATTCGCGCTCATGCTGAAAGAATTGTCCGTACTGTTGGTGGTGATAATAATACAAAGAAGCTTTGGGCAAGTGACCCTACCAAAGGTGATTACTTACCTAAAAATTTAGCAAGTCACGACATCTATAAACAATCTTCATTTACTGACCAAATGTTTGGTAATACTTCAATAGCAAGCCGCATTCGGATTGAAGATGCACATCCAGTTGACTTAACGCAATTGAAATTAGAAGAACGTAATGGTGTCGCTATTGACCGCGTATTTGGTTCGGTTGCGGTTGGCCCTTTCAATTATCAAGTTTGCACTGCTGGAAAATTTTGTACTAAAATTCATCTCAAAAATTTTACATTGGCGCAACTGGGTTTAATTGGTTTGGTACTGCGTGATTTAAATGATGGTTGGTTTGGCTTAGGTTTTGCCAAATCACGCGGTTTAGGTACGGTTCGCGTTCAATACAATAGTGCAGTTGTCCAGTATCCAGGATGTCAATTTGACTCTGAAACTAGAAAAATTCGCCAACTGGGACATTCACAGGAATGGGACTCAACTTTTCTACTAGGGGTAGGAGAGTTTTTATCCCAACAAGAAGCAGGAAAATATGGTTTTTCTAAACCAGATAATCAAGATTCTCCAGTTCGTGCAGAGTCTATGGAATTAGATTTTGGTGTTCAACTTAAATGGGAAGGTGACACAGAATCTGGTGTAAAAGATTTATTTATGCGTTCAGTTCGTGCATGGAGTAAGGTTTTAGTTGCATGAAAGAAAAATTTATTCTGGGGTATATATATCATCAGCAATTGGTAGCACTTGATGAACTCGATACCTTAATTACTCAAGTCTCTAACTCTCAAAGTTATTATTTTTTACGTTATTCTCATGCTGTGAGTGGAATTTGTAGGAAATTACCTTCTGAAAGAGGAGAAATTGAAGGACAGGTATTTAATGCAATATGTGAAATGCGATGGAAAAAACACAAATCAGGATATGAAGTTTTAATCCTCAGTCAACAGAAATTTAACTTAGAAGGATTTAAAGTATTAACTGGTAATTGGATAATTTGTGATAGAGATGCCTATTGGTATGACCCAAAGGAAGCAAGATTTCCTAAAGGTTTCACTTTTAAAGGTGAAAATAATCAATCTATCAAGCCTGAAGAGATACCAATAAAACAAAGATATTTCAAAGACTCTAATACTGCAACTATTCATTTTGTCGCCTTAACGGTTAACGAAAATGACCAACACGCCAAAACCTAAACCAAGAAAACAAACTCCTTCTCAGCCTGTATCTCGTGATGATGCTGCGGTAAATAATACACAAAAACCATATAAATTTGTTTCTTTTCCACAGGAACGTCCCCGCTTAGAACATCCTGCTGGACATGATAAATTTGATAAAAACCGCCTGCATGGAACTTTATTTTTAACTCTAAAAGTTAAAACATCGCTGCATATTTCTACTGGCATTGTTGTCCCTGGTAACGATGTTCAAATCCGTGTATCTTTAATTAAAACAATGGTACAGGGGATTGATAAACACTTGGTAATTCAAGGTAGTTCCCTTAAAGGTTGTATTCGTTCAGTATATGAAGCGATTACGAATAGTACCCTTGCAGTAGTCACATCAAGATTTCGGGATAAAATACCCAACGAAAGATTACCATGTCGAAATAAAGAACAATTATGTCCCGCTAGTCAAGTATTCGGTGCTTTAGATTGGCAAGGATTAATTGAGTTTAATGATGTTAAATGTGAAAGTATAGGTTTTAATACGGGGTTTATGCCTTCCTTATATCGTCCGCGCCCTGAACCCGGAAGCGCATATTTTGACGCAAGGGGAAAAGTTGCTGGACGTAAGTTTTATTATCATACAATTCGCGCCATTGAAAAAGCACAAAATCAAGGAATTGCAATTCAACAAGCAGCAAGAGAATACACTTTTACTACTCAATTGCAGTTTAAAAACATGAAGCCTGAAGAATTAGGGACGCTGTTTATTGTGTTGGGACAAGATTCTAACTACCCCATAGCTTTAAAAGTTGGTGGTGGTAAACCTATTGGGATGGGAACAATGACTGTAGAAGTTACACAAGCAAAGATATTACAAAATTTCGAGGATTTGCGATCGCACTACTCCACTTACACGCCCCATAATAATCATCTTCTCACAGGAGAGGCACTACAAACATTTATCGCTACCCAAATTAAAACAGCACATTCCCGACTCATTCAACTTCCCCAACTCCAACAACTCGCTGAAGTTCTACGCTACCCAACCGATCGCGAACCACCAGAAGGAATGTATTAATGTTGACTACAGAATCTTTAACAGAAGCGGAATCTCAACTTGCTCACAATTTAGCAATAACCTTGGTTAAAGAGGAAACTGATGTTAATGAAGTAGGAAAAGTTATTGCATATCTGCGTAGTATTGTAGAGCAACCGGACGCAGGTCGGCGATTTTTTAGCTATCTTAAAACTTTAGTTACTAACGGTAGGCAAATTGGACACAGTGGCCGAACTACAGGCTACTACCGCAGTATAGAACGTGCCTGTAATCAATATCTACAAAGCCAACAAGCAAACGCTCAGACCATGTTAAAAATTTTAGGCTGGGCGATGCGTTTAATGCGGTATTACAAAGTTAGTCCGATTGACGAAATGTCTATTTCCGAAAGTCCGCAGGTTGAACAAGTCTCTGAACGTCAAGCAGAAATTGCGGTAGTTTTTCACTCACAAAAGTTTGAAATTAACCAAGTTTTAGATGCCACCGTACTTAGTGTTAAAGGTAATAGAGTTACTTATGAGATGCTAGGAACGATTAAGCTGACTGAGAAAGAACCCAAAAAAGCAGCTTCTCTAAAGGAAGGACAGGTAGTAAAAGTGAAAATTACTGCTCTCAAGGATGATGGAAGTATTAAAAGTGTGAAATTTATTGAGTAATCTACTTTATTTACGTTTGTGTTATTTATTGCTTAAAATAAAATATGGATATCTAGTTTTATAACTAACCAGGATGTTCCCCTATGACTAAACACAACCGTGGTAAACCACGAACACGAGACATAAATGGCTTCAAAGGTATAGATACCTACATAAATGATATGAAGACTTCATCCGCACGTAAACAGCCCCAAATTAACAAAGTGAATAAAAAGCGCCCTCGGAAAGAAAAGTCTTGGGGATGCCCCCGTTTCCACTGTAAAAAACTCCAGAAAATGTACGAAACTGGAGAAGGTTCTCGTAAATACACAGTAGCTGTTGTTGAGAACTTTTTTGAGAAGATGCAAATACTCGAGATGATGAGCAACCAGTCGGATTTATACCAACACAGCAATCTGGGGTTTCACAGGCTCGAAGAAGGAAAACGCAGGGGACAGTATGCTGTATGGCTTACCGGTAATTGGCGGTTAATTGTGACGATTGAAGAGGATGACATGAGTAAATATCTCTTAATTATCGAGATTATTGACTATCATCACTAGAAATTACCTCTGATAGTTTTTCATCTTGATTAATTAACTGTAGAGATGCTTAACTAGTGTCTCTACAACCTAAAATAGATAAGATGCACTACATATCTCTACAGGAAATGAAAAAATGCAACAGCGTTTAATACCAGTAAAAGCTTTTACTCCAGGAAGAATTTTACAAAAAGAAATAGAAGCTAGAAAGTGGACGGAAGCTAATTTAGTAGCAATTGATAAGGACTTACCTGAAATTATTTCAGCCATTGTTGAAGATAGGCAGCATATTACACCTGAGATTGCTAAAAAAATAGCAGAAGCTTTTGGTACTTCTGTTCAGTCTTGGATAAACTTAGAGAATAATTATCGATTATACCTTGCTAAAAAAGCTGTTGAGTCTGTTAATAATCCCTCTGGGATATGATATCTTAAAATAATAAATTCCTCGTAAGGGGACGGAAACAAATATCCGTGAGATGTTAGGCTACATATAATTTATGTGTACCCATCTCTTTCCCCGCAAGGGGACTAAAGCTAACCAAATATATTTTCTTTAGGTAACTGCTTTGTAACCAGCAGCTATCTTGGTTTTATTATGTTGCAGTAAGAGCTTATTATATTTTGAAAACTAATAATGAAAGCTGATAAAATATACGACGAATTGCTAAAAGAACTTGAGAATGAAGGATTGATATGAAAACAAAGCCTTTTAGTGAATTGCGAAACCGGATGACACCAGAGCGAAGGGCAAAAAACAAAACTCGCGCTCAAATTGCACTACTTCATCTTACCCTAATGGAACTGCAAGAATCATTGGGACTAGCACATCATGATGATGGGGAAAAAAACCTCAGTGATGTTCAGTCTACTGTTTTGGAGTTGGAAAACCAAGAGGACATTCAAGTGTCCACCCTTTCCCGTTATATCAAGGCTCTTGGTGGGAATCTAAAAATAGTAGCTGATTTTCCTGAAGAAGAAATTGTTCTGGCTCAATTTGAGTAAAGGGCAGTTATTTTTGATGGCTGTAAATAATAGCTTGACTAATTAAAAATGTCAAGCTATTATTCTAATAACTAGAGTAATTGTGTTTTCCCCGCGAGGGGATTGAAACACTCCTCTAGTATGGTGATTGAATAGTTGTTTCAGTCTTCACCACTTCCCCGCAAGGGGACACTAATTTACCAACTTACGCAACTTTGTTAACTTCTCATATCAGGAAGCTAGAAAAGTTGTTTATTTTTTCCCATTCTCACCACAGCATTAAGAGCGATCGCTTGACTAATACCAAAACTGCGATCGCCCCACTTTATAGATATTTATCGTAATCTGTTTTATCAATGATGATTGATGAATATTTCTAAACTCTTACGACCTTCGCCCCACACCAATTTCAACGAGAAACCGTCCTCAAACTCCTCCAGCACCAAAATATCCTTTTTTGCGCGCCCACAGGATCAGGAAAAACAGAAACAGCGATCGCACCCTTCCTCTTCGCCAAACATTTTAACCTTGACTTCCCCAATAAACTTATCTACGTTGTACCCCTGCGAACCCTAGCTGACAGCTTCCGCCAACGTACTGAAACGTTGATTGCGAACTGGGAAAGGGTATTTTTACTGATATCATTGCTGCTGATAGCCTGAGATAGTGCCTACATAGTCCTTACCCGAGTTAAGTTGACACGAATGCACATCTGTGCATCCATACTGCGCGTTGCATCCAAAGGAGATTTGTTAACGTACCCGATCTATGAGCAAAACTGCCATAGTTAGGCTGATTTAGTTGGTTTTTCTATCTAATTGAGATGTTTGGGCAGGCAAATATCCTCTGTAGTACTCATAATTAGCGTATTTAAAAATGCCAATTAAGTCCGTGAAAACCCCTGATAAATTTTAGCTTTTCTCAACTAAACTTGGTATGGAATATAACAAGAGAGTGAATATTTAAAGGAACTATCTTATGGATCAGTCCAGTCTCGAAATTAATAAACTCCAATCTCAAGTGATGACTCTCGAACGACCAAAAAAGCTGAAAATCCTGGTAGTTGACGATGAGCCAGATAATCTCGATCTGCTTTATCGCACCTTTCGACGCGACTTTAATGTTTTGAAAGCTGATAGTGGGGTGAACGCCTTAGAAGTTTTGGCAGCAGAAGGCGAGGTAGCGGTAATTATCTCCGATCAACGGATGCCAGAAATGAAAGGAACTGAGTTTCTCAGCAAGACTGTACCTCAGTTTCCCGATACGGTAAGAATAATTCTCACTGGATTTACTGATATTGAAGACTTGGTAGAGGCGATTAATGCGGGGCAAGTCTACAAATATATTACCAAGCCTTGGGACCCAGGGGAACTGAAGGCAGTGGTGCAAAGAGCAGCAGAAACCTACGACTTGCTCAAGCAACGCACAGAAGAATTACGCCGTGCTCATGCTCAAATGGCGCTGCTGAGTGTTTTGGTACAGGTAACTCAAGCAGCTTCTAGCTTAGAGGAAACTCTCGCTCCAATTGCGAGGGCTGTGAGTCAGACTTTTGGAGCAGAAGGCTGTATCCTACAACTGACAGATGGAAATACTCTGGTTGCGACTCAAGGAACTTACAGCGATACAGGTACAATAGAGAATTGGCTATCTCTTGACCCACTAACAAAGGAAGCGATCGCCACTGGACAAATGCAAGTTTCCTTAAATGTACTTAAAGACACTAAACTAGTTGATGCTATTCACTACCAAAATACGGGTGTGCAAGCACATTTAGTTACCCCAATTAGCTACCATAATCAGCTTTTGGGCGTATTGTCGCTACAGTGGAAACAACCCTGCACTTTGCGGGAAGATGAATTAGTGCTAATTAATTTATTAGCGCAACTGCTGGCGATCGCTTTTAGTAGTTGTCATTAGTCATTTGTCATTAGTCATTTGTCAAAAACCAATGACTAATGCCCAATTCCCAATACTTCGACTTCGCTCAGTACAAGTGCCCCATGCCCCATGCCCAACGCCCAATGACTAACGAAATTCAGTCCATTTTTAACCGTATTGCTCCAGTTTATGACCAGTTGAACGACTGGTTGAGTTTGGGACAGCATCGAATATGGAAGGAAATGGCAGTGAAATGGAGCGCAGCTAAATCGGGTGATACTGCATTAGATTTGTGTTGCGGTAGTGGTGATTTAGCCTTACGTTTGGCACGGCATGTAGGAGCAACAGGACAGGTGTACGGAGTAGATTTTTCCCCAAGGCTGTTAGAAACTGCTTTATTACGCTCCCAAACGCAGTACCCCCAACCTGCGATCGCCTGGATAGAAGCCGATGTGCTAAATTTACCCTTTGACGATGACCAATTTGATGCCGCAACAATGGGCTATGGTTTAAGAAATGTTAAAGATATTCCCCGCAGTCTCCAAGAGTTATACCGTGTTTTGAAGCCGGGTGCTAAAGCCGCAATTTTAGACTTTCATCGACCGAGTAATTTTCAGCTACGTACCTTTCAGCAGTGGTATCTGGACGGCTTCGTGGTGCCAGTTGCCAATTATTTAGGCTTAAAAGAAGAATATGCTTACATCAGTCCTAGCTTAGACCGCTTTCCCATCGGAAAAGAGCAAATAGAGTTAGCTCATCAAGTTGGTTTTGCTGTTGCCACACACTACCCCATTGCGAACGGTATGATGGGAGTGCTGGTAGTCAAGAAAAATGAGTGATGAGTTAGGAGTTATAAGTTAGAAGTTATGAATTATCAGTAGTGATAATTTCTCATTGAAAATTTATCATTCCTAACTCTTGTACAGACGCGATTAATCGCGTCTCTGTTAAATCTCCACTCCTCACTCTAAACTCCTAACTTTTTTAATTCTTCCCTGTGGACTGGTCTCATCTTTGGCTTTATGTGTCTCCCCCGGTACTGGGTGGAATTATTGGCTATTTCACAAATGATATAGCGATAAAAATGTTGTTCCGTCCTTACCGAGCAATTTACATTGCTGGACGAAGAGTACCCTTCACCCCTGGATTGATTCCCCGCAACCAGGAACGTCTAGCTAAAAACATTTCCGATACAATCATGGGGTCACTGCTAACGCCAGAAGAATTGCAAAATCTGGCGCGGCGTTTGTTGCAAACAGAACGCGTGCAAGCAGCAATTCTCTGGTTGTTGCGGCTGGCGATTGAACAAATCAAAACAGATAAAAACCAAAAAAGCGCCAAAATTGTGGCGGGAATTTTGCGGGATTTACTAGGGGAATCCTTACCACGATTACTCAAGGTTTTAGCGCGACGCGAAGACTTTTTGGAAGCGCAAATCAATCAAATTTTTGACCAGATATTGCTGGAATTTCAGTTGAGTGAAGAACAAGCCACGCGGCTTGCTGATTGGTTGTTGCAAGTAGTTCTACCGCCGGATGTGCTGCGCCAAGCGATAGTTGATTTTTTGACCGATCGCACAATTCAAATTATTGATGAAGGCTTCCGCGAAAAAACCAGTGGTACTTATTGGGTAGTAGCAAATTTGTTTGGCTTACGTAATACTCTTACACGGTTACGGACTTTTTGCTTGGATGAAAAGGAGGCTACCAATAGTCGCTTGCAGGAATTGACTCAAGATTTGAAAATGCGCGATCGCATTCGGAAATTACTGCAAAATTTATCATTACAAAATTTGCCAATGGGTACGGTGCGCCAACTACGAAAGACCACCCGCGAAAGTGTCCGCCATTACCTGCAAAACAGTGGCAGCGATTTTTTACAAGGATTAACTGATTCTGTTGATTGGGAAAATATTGCTGTAGTGCTGCTGAACCGTCTTAGTACTTCACCTGTTGTAAGTACTTCTTTAGAAGTGATGAGTCAAGAGTTGGCTCTAATTTTAGATAAGTATTTAGAAAAAGATTTAGAAGTAATTGTGACGCAGGTGATTCCGATTTTGTCGATAGATCAAGTGATAGTTGACCGTGTAAAATCAACTTCACCGGCTGATTTAGAAGCTGCAATTGAAGGAATTGTGAAAAATGAATTGCAGGCGATTGTAACTTTAGGTGGTGTTTTGGGTTTTGTCATCGGGTTATTGCAGACAGTGTTTTTAATATTAAGTCAATATTAATTTTTTGTTTTTGCCTGCAAATTTTTATCAAACATCGAAAAATCCTACCACTCCAAAACTTCAAACTGGGTCGTAGTCACTAAAAAACCATCTTTAATGACGCAAAAATTGGAATTTTGAAAGAGCGATCGCTTAATTCAAAATCTGCGTCAAATCCAGCACAAACCCCGGCAATACATCCTCTCCTGATAAGCTAGTAGGCGAGCGCAAAACCTCAACTTCCTGTCCTGGGCGGTAAATTTCCACCTGTTGATTCTGAGGGTCAATCAACCAGCCTAAACGCACACCGTTGTCAATGTACTCCTGCATTTTTTGTTGTACAGTCTTTAAGCTGTCTGAAGCAGAGCGTAATTCTACCGCAAAATCTGGAGCGAGTGGTAGGAATCTGTCGGGGTCTGGATTCAGAGCTTCTAATCGCTCCCGGCTCACCCAAGACGCATCGGGAGAACGGTTTGCACCATTAGGGAGTTTGAAACCTGTGGAAGAGTCAAAAGCCAGCCCTGTACCATCGGCATCAGCCCAAAATTCTAACCGGGCTGTTAGTTTTGAATTTCGATTTCCGCTTTCCCATCCAGTTGGTGGCATGATAATTAATTCTCCGTCTGCGGTGCGCTCAAGTCGCAAATCTCGATTATTCTGACACAGTTGGAAGAACTGCTCATCTGTTAGTTCAATGGTGGGGCTGAGGTTCAGAATCAGGGCAGTCATAGTTGCCTCTCAAACTTGATAACTGTAGCCTAGCACTTGGTTAACATACTACGTTGACCATCTAATAATTACCATGCTTACTAGAAAGCTATTTTCAGTCATGTAGAAATTTGTTTCACTGTTATCAAACAGATAACAGCAGATGATAGTTGGTGTTTTTCTCTCAGCTTCTACTATCAGGGGGCTGTATTCAATTACACTCTTTTATTGTTCTGTTGAATTAGCCCATTTAGTCTAAATTTTAGAACCTGCCCTAGTCCAAAAGCAAGACAGAGTAGACGTTATAGCTCTGGCTCAATGCTTATGGCATCATTTTGCTATGCTATTACTATTTTAGTATTAAATTTTACATATAGTTTAAAATTATCTTAGTTAAAGGCTTATATTGTAAATCTGATTAATATTAGAGAGTATATTAAATGAAAGAAAGACAAAAAATCACTAATTTTAACGGAATATCAAAGTGGTTATCTAACTCAGTTAGTGAATCTGAAGATAAGCGGTACACACATCGTCTACTCACAGAAGATAAAAGCCAACGAGATATAATTATCAATGAATTAATATTAATTGTTCAAAAAGCCCATGAAGATGCTCGATATCGTCTTCGTAAATTAGCAGGAAATTCTCTCGCTCCATTTGGAGGTTTTTCAGAAAGCGATCCAAGCGATGGCTATCCTGAGCGTCTTAATATTATATCTCGCCAGAGTTATTTTGGAGATATATTTTCGGGAATTATTGCCGAAAATTTTGCTCATTTTGGACAGGATGATTGGGAAGTTCCTGCTTTTCTTTTTCAATTTCATCTAGTTGAGTTTCAGCATTTAGAATTTCTAAATCAAACTGAAGAGATTGCAAAAAAGCGACCTAGACCGGGGAATGCTTTGGTTCCAAGAAGCAAACCAAAATCAGGGAAAGTATTTTAAACAGGGGAATTGGCAAGAAAATTTCGCCTATCTCATCAAGATTTTAGAGCGGGGGATGGCGGAAGGTTGTTTCCGTCAACTCGATCCATTTCTCACCACCCTGCATATTATTGGGGTTTGTAATTTATACTTCAACGCTTACGAAAACATCAAGCATACTAGACCCGATTTACAACTACTGAGTCCAGAAATGATTGAGGCTACTCGTGCTTTTTATGACCCTTATTTAGGAATGATTATAGTTTTCTTGTCCAACAAATGTATGTTTGGGTTCCCTTCAGAGGCAGGAGAAGGACTAGCGGGTGCTTCGATTAAGGACTTAGCAGAAGTAGAGGTAACACCTTCTGGTGAAGGATTACACTGGAAAACCCTAGATGTAGATTTGAGTATTTCTGCTTTGATGAATGGAATATTTGGAACTAAAAAATGGATGGCTGAACTTGCAAGAAAGGGTGGAAGTTCCACTTCTTTTGCAAAATCTGAAGCATCTCGACTGAATGGTACAAAGGGCGATCGACCCGGAAAAGAAATTGTACTGGCTACTGATGAAGCTTGACCTATTAACTCACCATAAAGCGATCGCATCTAAGGCTGTAGTTCTGCTGTAACGACTTGTTATGCCGCATTTCTCACCAACTAATCGACACACATCCATAGTAATCCCGCATCTTGGAGTTACTTAGAATGGGATAGACATGATCTGATTGACCCATTCCTCAGCAGTAGAAGCTTCCCAAACGAGGATGAGTGCTTCAATTGCATCACTGACTGACAAATTCTGGGAAAGAATCAAAATTCCAGAACTGGTTTTTGACATTATGAACTCACCAAACTCAGTAGGCATGGTTTTACGATCATGGGTCACGATGACTCTACCATCCTGTGCTGCGATCGCCAATACCTCTGAATCTTTCTTACCTTCGAGCAATGCTGTATAGGCTGATTGAAAATCAATATCTGGTTGCCTACGTATTGTGCCAGTTACAATCGCTTGGCGTAGGTCAGCATCTGCTTGAAATCGAACTATCGTCATGCCTCGCTGTGCTTCTGTATTTGAGCAGTTTTTAACTTCTGATACAGTAGCGGATTTTTCTCTTTAAGGGACTGTTGCAATTTCTCAAACTCTTTTTCACCTTCTTTTAAATACGCATCAATTAGCTCTCGGTTGGCAAGATAAAAAGTAATAGCACCATAAACCTGCTCCAGCGAGAGTAATGGAAAGTTTTGGGTAATGCTTTCAGGAGACTCACCATTCAAAAAAGCATACACAACTGAATCGAGAGAGATACGAATCCCTTCGATCCAATATCCTCCATCTCGTTGTTCAATATATGGCTTTGCTCTCTTCAGTGCTGCTGTCATAAAACTGCTTGCTACTCTTTACTTTGATATTAAGCGATCGCATCTAAAGTTGGGGTGTGGAGTCAGCCAGGATTAAAGAAGCCTTGGGATTATCGGAAAATCCAACGGCAAAATTGAAACTTGTTAACAAGTAAAAAGCAAAAATTAAGAACCGCTTGTGGTTCTCTGAGATAATCATAGGTTGTAATACTGAACTCATTGCGAATAATTTAATTAAAAACCGTGATTCTTCTGAGGTGTTTCTAACCAAAGGAGACTTCAATTAATGTATATACTACTTTCTGAGTTTACAGATGTATTCACGGTAAAATCAATGTTCTGGTTTTTAGTTCCAATTTTAGTTCCACTTATTGGAGGTATTGTAAATTGGCTATTTTCCGTTTGGGATGAATTATCAGATGAAATCAAGGAAGAAATTATTGATGTTATCATCTCACGCTTTGTAGAAGTTTTCAAAAAATACTATAGATACTACAAAGAATAGTAAAACTCATAAAAATATTTGGGAGGATAAATGAGTAACTTTAAAGATTTCTATAAAAATCCAAAACAACTACCCGATACTGCCACTACGCAAGAACCTTCAACAACCCAAGAGCTTTCAACAATCGTAGCTGGTAACGTTCAACAAGTTTTATCATCTGCAATTGGATTGTCGTATGGACTTGCCAATACACAAAAAGCAGCGGAATTTAGTAAAGGTGTTGCCAATTATGCTACAAGCGATGAGGTTATATCTTCTCTGAGCGAACAAATAGGTAAGCCAAAGGAAAATGAAACAGAACAAGAGTTTGTAGAGCGATCAAGCCATATACTTAGAGAGATTTTAAAGAAAAAATTTAACATTTAAATTATTTACGAGGAAATATTTTAAAGGATCTTCATTACTTCTTATGCTAAATACGTCTGTAAATCAGCTTAAAACCGTTGCTGGGCAATAATAACAGCCGTTAATCTTAGTGTTTGAGGCAAAATTTCTGAGATTGAAACTCTAACTCCCTTTAAGGCTTGATTTTCAAGGCAAGTGACGCACTTTAATTAAAAATCCAGTATAATGTGTACTGAACAACCATTTTAAATAATTAAAAGTAGTTCTACTTTGCCGTATCCGTATACTACTCTAATTCTTATAAAGCTCAATGGAGGAACTTCAATAATAAAATTAATGCGTTTGACAGAGAACACGGACAAGAAAAAACTAAGTTGTTCAAAAGATTTGATATTGATGGAAGAATTCAGATAACTGGCGGAACAAGACGGCATTTCCTTAGACAATAAGGTTAAAGTAGTTGTCTAAAAGTAAGTAATAAATCTTGTATTTAGTAATAATATGAATGTTATTATAGCGGATTTTGAATCAAAAATAGTTGCGCTTGGAAACAGTTTGGAGCAGTCATATTCACATTTAAAACTTTCTGAATGGATAAGATACAAATATATCAACAAGTATTTAAAAGATTATCCATCTTTTTATCGTTTGTCATACACAGCTAATTATGAAATTGGATTATTAAAACTATCTAGAGTATACGATGAACGTGAAGGCTGTCTAAGTCTTTTAAAATGCTTAAAAATTTTTGATAGTCATCATAAAAAATGGGGATTAACAAATGTTAACAGGGTAATTTTAGAACAAGACAAAAAGGATGTATCAAGTAAAAATAACTCTTTAGTTAACCGCCTAAAACATTTAAGAGATAAAACTCTTGCCCATACAGACAATAAGCTATATCCATTGCCATTAATAAAAGATTTAAATGATGTATATGAAAATCCTACTGAGGATGGAGATGAATTAATTTGGGTAGAGGATCGTATTACTACAAAACGAATAGAAGAATTGCCTAATCTTGAAAAAGAAATACGTTTAAAACAAATAAGTATGAAAATTCATGAAGCTTGGGATAAAGATGATAGCGAACTTTTAGGACAGGATATTTTAAAATTAAATGAAATCTATCATTTGATAGATCAAGGTGTCAATATTTGTAATAGATATAGAGAAAAGACAGCAGTGGTATTGCTAACTGGGTACACACATAACCTGAATATCTGAATACTTGGGTATCCAAATATTCAAACGTCAATCCATCTACTTGTGACAAAGCTTTCTGGGCACCTTTTCGCTCCCAACTTGTAACAATTTTCATTTTCAATTATCCTTGAAACCGCGATAATAACTCCTCACGGGTAGCTTGGTAAATTAAATCCATATATTCATCAGTAGATAACTGGATCAATTTGGGAATAATTGCCTCCAATTGAGCATCTATTTCTCCAAACCGTAACTGAAGAAGCTTAGTAATACCAGCTCGTCGTTCAGTTTTTATGCCTTCTCGCTCCCAACTTGTTACCATTTCCATATATACCTCCTCATTGATTCTCAGTAGGTAGGCGTAGCCCAGTAGACATCGCATTACAAATTACGCACAACACTACTAGCCTTCAACTTCGGATAAGCAATCCGTTTGTGATGAAATTGCTGCCAAACATCCACAAATATCTGAGCAATTTGTGACATTTCTTCTCGTGTTAGTCCTGAATCTACGAGTTGATTGTCTTGCCATTTGGCACGCAGAATATTATTCAGCATTGTTAAAGCTTGTTCAGTCGAGACATCTTTAAGCGATCGCTTCTTTTCCAGAGGTTTAGCTGATGCTTCGAGCGATCGCAGCGCCGCTTCGCAAGAATCTGCTAACATCACAATTCCGGTTTCCCGTGATTGCGGAATCGGGCCATCGTAGCGAAAATCTGCGTCGTCTACCGTTAAACTTGGATCATCCTGAGCCATTTGCTGGGCTTGGTGATGGAAATATGCAATCAGCATCGTTCCCTGATGCTCTGGAATAAAAGCTTGAATCGCCGTCGGCAAAAGGTGTTTACGCGCCATCACCAACCCTTCAGTTACGTGCTTTTTGATAATTTCTGCACTCTTCCAAGGGTCTTTAATCTCAGTATCGTGTTTATTCGGCCTCCCCATTTGATTTTCAATAAAGCCAAGGGGGTCGTGCATTTTGCCAATATCATGGTATAATGTTCCAGCCCTGACTAGTTCAACGTTGCATCCTAGTTCTTTGGCAGCAGCTTCAGCAAGGGTAGCCACAAGCAGCGTATGTTGAAAAGTTCCGGGTGTCTCAGTAGCGAGTCGTTTTAATAAAGGGCGGTTAGGGTTCGCCAACTCTGCCAAACGGATTGGAGTGACTAAATCAAAAACTTTTTCTAGATAAGGACTCAAGCCCAAGGCGACAACACTCCAGCCTAAACCGGATAAAGCAAACAATCCGGCTTCTTTGAGGACGATATACCAGGTTGAACCAAATGCTTGACCAATTAAGATTTTAACAACCAAGTAAATACCGCCCTGAGTTAAAGCGATCGCAACACCTAATAATGCTAATTCTTCACGCGATCGCAATCGTTGTGCAATGTAACTGCCTAATATTCCTCCCCCGACACCAGCTAAAAGCGCCGCCTTACTCATATCCAAGCTAATGCCTAATATCGGCAACAGCAGCCCGACAACTGTCAATCCCAAAGTCGGGCCATAAAAGCTTCCCAACAATAAACCAAGGGCGCTCCAGGTGGTATAGGGTAATCCGATCGCGATCGCTCCTGGCACACTCAGAGTTAGCAGTAACACCAACAAGCGATCGCGTTGTCGCAATTCATAATCGATATGTCGTTCTACCCAAACAAAAATGCCAATGGCGATCGCAATAACGCCTGCTAAGTTCACCAATTCGTGCCATTTTATCTCTCGGCGAATCAGGTGATAATGCTCCAGCACCTGAAAGTTCCATGCAGTAATCTGCTCTCCTTTTTTGACAATCACCTCACCATCCCGTATTTTCACCATCACGGATGGCACCCCAGCAGCAGCCTTTTGAGCGTTTTGTCTCGTTTGTTCTTCATCTCTTTGCAGATTCGGCTTGAGTACAGCTAACAACAGCTTTTTTGCCAAAGTTTCCGCCTCTTCTGGTACAAATGTCTGCAATTGTAAACTCACCGCATCCTCTAAGATATTTTTTGGCAGTCCCTGTGGGATGCCTTGGGTGAGAATCCGCTCTGAACTCTGATGGATTCCCATTTTTGTTCTTTCCCACTCCTCATCTAACAAATCCAAAAGCATAGATTCCTCGTATACTGCTTCTGGGCTAACAGTCTCTAACTGTAAAAGTTTGGCAGTGGCTTGGGTGTATCTTTGGCGTGTTTGGGAAATTTGGGCAATCAGTGAGGACAAGCTTTTCTCAGAAGTTGTGACACGGTAAGATTCTAGTTCTGCCACTGCTTGAGTAAAGTTAGTATTTTGAGAAAAATCAACTGTCTTTGTCTCTTCTGAATTCTGGGAATTAGATTTAGGTGTCGTGCGCTCATGGCGTTCCTGATTCGGCGATGATGAACGGGATGAGGCGGGGGTTTGTCTTGTTCTTTTCTTCTGCTGATTTTTACTATTTTCTATAGCTACTAGCAGTGCTTGCCATTCCGAGTCAGAACAAGAGCGGAGGTAACGCTGGGTAGAGATGGACAAAACTACAGGATCAAAAAAAGGAAAAGCTCCAGCAATAGCACGAATTTTGTTGCCATCATCCAGAAGTTGTTGTAAATTTCCGTTGATTTGTTCGTTCATTCCCGCATCAACCATCAACATTTGTAAGGAGCTATTACTGACGGCTTTGCGCTCGGCTTCTGTTTTTTTCTGATCTTCGATGCTAGCTGTGTAAGGCGCTGTAATTGTCTGGGGCGCGGGATATCCTACTTGGAGTTGAGTCTGGTTGTATAATTTATGCCCAATAACACCTGTGAGGGACACTACAGCGATCGCTAAAATTACCGAGTAACGGTGTTTATATGCCCAATCTAAACCGACTGCATAAATACTGTTAGTTTTGACCGATTTTGCCTTTGACATTAGCGCTCTTTCTTGTTTTCGGCGATTGCTTTTGTCATTGGTTTTTGATAAAAACAGGATTATATTCTTGAGCATAGTCCTTAGAAGTTCCCTTCTATGGCTTTTGCCTTTGGGACTTCTGATTAACTTTCCCTTACGGCGTAGTCCTGTGTACTGTCGCCGCCAGTGAGTCAATTGCTGGTTCAAGAACTGCAAAAATTGCTGCATTTTCATTATCTCTGCCTGCAATTGCCAATTTTGATCGCTCAAAAAAGACAATCATCAGGGAAGTTTGCTCTGCGGCTCCTGCTAATTAACAATTCGTAATTACGAATTACGAATTATTGTTAACGCGATCGAATAACGCGAGGAGCTGCGTAAACTGAAAGCAAAGCCACCTCAAATCCCTCCTCTGTTAGCTCCCTTGGATTTAAGGAAAGATTATACACTCCTGACCACACTGCCACAAATGCATCAGTCAATTTTAACATTTGGGAAAAGCTAGTTAGTCCCCATGCTGGAGAATTCCTTTGCAACAGCAAGACTTGCCAATTTACGGGAATTCCACCTGTACCGTTATATGCTCCTGATAAAGCACCAGTAATTGCACCTGTAGCCTGTGAGCTTAGAGGCGTGGCATCTTGGACTTGAGAATTGCCATTGTAAGTAGCCCGCAAAACTGCAAGGCGAAAGTCTTCCAAGGTACTCAAAAAGCAGTAGAATGCCATAGGAATAATGTTACTGAGTTTTTCTTCCTTAGCAAACTCAGCTTGCGCCCTTGACAATCCAGCCCCTTGTTCTAATAAATTCTGGACTCTTAATAAATTTTTTGGGATTGATGTCGGTGTTTCTCCGATAAAAGAAATTATTTGCTCTATGAGGGTTGAGGGGTCGAGTTTTTCAGTTAGGGCAAGAGCGATCGCATATCCGACTGCTAGTGTTCCATCCCGTACTACTGGGTCATTATCCCAGATTTTTAGCAGATGCAGCAGGTTTTGTCGGAGCTTAATTGGATTTTCGTGAAAAAAGAGTGCTACTGGCAGTGTGGCAATAATTATTTTTATCGATATATCATCAGTTGTTATTAAATGAAGAGATTCTTCTTGCTGACGCGCGATCCAATCATCTAAATCTAATCTACCCAACGCAATCAAACTCTGGGTACCCAGAACCGCCATTCCGCCCAAATCTAGGTAACTCTGAAACTGGATTTCACCACCTGAGGCTAAACTTTCCCCCAGAAATGCTCCCAGCAAAGTACCTCTAAACCGACTTATAGGAGAATAACGCATAGAATTTTGGATTTTGGATTTTGGATTTTAGATTGAAGAATTTAACCCAAAATCTAAACTCTAAAATTAATTCGTTTTTCATGCTTATCAGAAATTTGGGTTTAAAACCCCGTCCTTGTAGGACGGCTTTAAGTTTTGTGGCAATGAGTCTTTATCCCCTATACATTACTGTACTTCCGACTTCCGACTTCGACTTCCGACTTCTTTAAATGCTTCTTAAATGATTCACTAATGCTTGTAAGCCCAACAAGTAACTTTGCACACCAAAACCACTTATTTGCCCGATCGCGACAGGGGCGATGTACGAATGATGGCGAAAATCTTCCCGGCGGTAGATATTACTCAGATGTACTTCGACTGTGGGCAAGTTAACAGCAGCGATCGCGTCTCGCAATGCCACACTTGTGTGGGTATATGCCCCCGCATTAATCAGAATTCCCTGATATTGTCCTAATGCGCCATGAATAGTATCCACCAAAATTCCTTCATGGTTTGACTGCATAGAAAAAACCTTCGCCTGTAGCTTGAATGCTTCTTCTTCTAACAGGCGGTTAATTTTAGCTAGTGTCAACGAACCATAAATTCCTGGTTCTCGCTGTCCTAGCAAATTTAAGTTTGGCCCGTGCAGTGCCAGAATGCTTAAGGGTTGCAACGTCGAGTTCAGCACTTTCGGGCTAGTGGCGACGGCGCGAGCGATCGTTCACAGGAATCGGAATCAGTTCCGGTTCCCGTTCACCCTCTGGCCCTAACAGGCTCTCAATTAGCCTACGTGCTAACTCCTTAAGCTTTTCCAGCACCTTTTCTATATAGTCCATGAACTGACCGCTCCTGAGATACTACCTCAATTTTTGATTAACAGGTACCAGAAAATAGCATATTTTCGCACCTCTGGCTTCCAATCGGGCCCAAACACAATCCCGTATTTGGGAAATCAGCCACCTCTAAAATTTGGCGTTGTGTTCTCCCTTACTTTTTAGAGTATCACACTTGCAACCTACCGAACTTCATCCTATCAAGGATGGAGATCAAGGGTCAAGAGTTAAGGATCAGACTTTGGACTCTTGACTACGAATTTTTGATTTTGGATTTTGGATTAAAAGAATTTTGGGTTTCATGTCCCGCCCCTTGCGATGCCCGTAGCTCTGCCGTTCGCGTAGCGTCTCGTAGAGAAGGGTAGACGAAATAAATCTAAAATCGTAAATCTAAAATCCAAAATTAGCTGACTTGCAATTAACCGAGTACCGTGGGTTTAAGTCCCCCGGTTCAATAATCGGTAAGTTTTGGGTCGGGGTCTGTCTTGAGAAATCCCTCCACTTGGGGCTTTGCCCAAGACCGCATTCCTCGCACTTCTCCCCGTCACAAAACTTAATTACGAATTACGAACGCGAGTGCGTGCCGGAGGCTCTATTACGAATTACGAATTATTTAACCTTCTGGGGCCTTTTTTTTCGCAGCAGTTGTTGATGACTTAGCAATTGACTTAGATTTGGAACTCGTTGATTTACTCGTTTTGCGAGTCGATTTCCCAGTCGATACTTTACTTGCCAACAAGTTCAGCGCCGCAGCCAGCGTTATATCTTCTACCGATTCACCTTCTGGGATACTCACATTAGTTTTGCCATGCTTAATGTAAGGGCCATAAGGGCCATCATAAATGTTGATTGTTTCGCCGTCCTCTGGATGTGTACCCAATTCGCGTAAGGCTGCCTTTGACTTGCTGTTGGTGGAAGTGCGTCCCTTTTTTGGTTCGGACAACAATTCCAATGCACGTTCTAGGGGAATTGTCAATACATTGTCAGCAACTTTCAGGGAGCGGTAGTCTTTCCCCTCCTTACCCTGGTCATGAACCACATAAGGGCCAAAGCGCCCCAAACTTGCTTGGATTTTGCCGCCAGTGACTGGATGAACTCCCAATGTCCGGGGTAGTGCCAACAGACCAACAGCCATTTCCAGAGTCACGGTTTCCGGGGTGACTCCTTTGAGTAGAGAGGCTTGTTTCGGTTTGGGGTTTTCGTCGGTTTTGTCACCCAATTGGACATAGGGCCCATAAGCGCCAATTTTTACATAAATCGGTTCGCCAGTTTCGGGATGCCGACCAACCTGGTCAGGGCCGATGGTTTTTTGTCGCAGCAATACTTCTACCTGTTTGGGGTCGAGGTCAGCTGGTGTCAGGTCTTTGGGAATTGAGGCGGTGATAACTCCGTCACCATTTTCGACTTCAATATAAGGGCCATATTTACCAATGCGGACTTTGGCCTCTAGATTCTCCAATACTACAGTTCTAGCTTTGGTGGCATCAATTTGACTTTCCTGTTCTTTTACTAGGGTTTCCAGCCCTTTCTCTCCCAGATAGAATTCCCGCAAGTAGGGTAGCCATTTCACTTCACCTGTGGCAATGTCATCGAGGGTTTGCTCCATCTTCGAGGTAAAACTGGGATCAACGATGTCTGGAAAATATTTTTCCAGCAAGTCGGTGACGGCGAAAGCGGTGAAGGTGGGAATGAGAGCGTTTGTAACCAAATGGGCATAACCCTTGTCGATGATCGTGCCAATGATGCTGGCATAGGTACTGGGACGACCGATACCTTCGCTTTCTAAGGTTTTCACCAAAGTTGCTTCGGTGTATCTAGCTGGCGGTTGGGTTTCGTGTCCAACTGCTTCCAGTTCTGTACAATTCGGATGATCTCCCACTTTCAGATTCGGCAAAATTACTTCCTGGTCTTCCAGTGCTGCTTCCGGGTCGTCTGAGCCTTCGACGTAGGCACGTAAATATCCGGGAAATTCAATTCGTTTGCCAGAAGAACGAAATCCAGCGTCTTCGACTTGCAATTGCACACTAATTTGAGTTTGGCGGGAATCAGCCATTTGACAGGCGACAGTCCGCTTCCAAATCAAATCGTAAACGGCAAGTTCCCGACCGCCCAAAGCAGTTTCTTGGGGGGTGCGGAAGCTGCTACCTGCTGGACGAATTGCTTCGTGCGCCTCTTGTGCGCCTTTGGATTTGGTGGTGTATTGCCGAGGTTGGGGACTGAGGTATTGTTGACCATAGAGCTTTTCTACACAACTTCGAGCAGCTGCGATCGCTTGATCTGACAAATGTACCGAATCTGTCCGCATATAGGTAATATACCCCTGCTCGTACAAATTCTGAGCAACCCGCATTGTGTCACGGGCTGAGAGGCGCAGTTTTCGGTTAGATTCTTGTTGCAACGTCGAGGTGGTGAACGGTGGCGAGGGTTTGCGCGTTACTGGGCGTTCTTCGATGTCGTTAACACTCCAAGTTTTACCAGTTAGGCGTTCCTTGAGCGCTACCGCTTGGTCAACGTTTAGCAACAAGACATTGCGACCGGCGGTAATTTGTCCGGTCGCTGCGTCAAAATCGCTGCCGTTAGCGATTTTGGCTCCTCCCAATGTTACCAACTGGGCACCAAAGGGGGTTTTTTCCTTTGACAAACTGGCTTTCAAATCCCAGTAAGTACCCTCATGGAAAGCGCGGCGTTGGCGTTCCCTAGTAACTAAAAGTCGCACGGCTACAGATTGCACTCGCCCAGCAGATAATCCCCAGGCGATTTTTTTCCATAGCAGAGGAGACAGAGTATAACCCACCAGTCGATCTAAAATCCGCCGCGTTTCTTGGGCGCGAACCAACTGCTCATCGATATTGCGGCAGTTTTTCAACGCTTTTTTGATAGCCTCTTCGGTAATTTCGTGAAACACCATCCGCTTAGTCGGAACTTTTGGCTTCAGCAATTGGTATAAATGCCAACTAATGCTTTCACCTTCCCGGTCTTCGTCCGTTGCCAGAATCAGTTCATCTACGTCTTTGAGGGCTTCTTTGAGCTGAGTGACAATTTTCTTTTTGTCTTTCGGGACAACATATACCGGTTCAAAGTCGGCGTCCACATTTACCCCTAGCTGCGCCCATGTTTCCCCCTTGACGGCAGCAGGAATTTCACTAGCCGACTGAGGTAGGTCACGCACATGACCCATAGACGCCTCCACCCGATAGCCTGATGGTAAGTAGTTGCGAATGGTACGAGCTTTAGTTGGAGATTCGACGATGACGAGAGTTGACATGGAAATTTCAAAAAAAGAATAGCTACTAAGCTAAACAGTCAAATTGAGTTAATTTTTGCAAATTGTCAAGATAAAAGGTCACGCTTAGGGCGGTGATTTAATCCTCACACAAACTGCCCGTTAGGGCGAAAATCCGCTTAACTTCGGGTGCAGTCCTTCCTAAAGGATAGGGTAGGGAAACGCTGGGTGTGAATATTCCAGCTATTTCAATCTTTAACTTATCTAACGCATAATTGGCGAGTAAAGTTTTCAAAATATCCTTTAATTGGGGAATGGGGAGTGGGGAGTGGGGAGTGGGGATGAGGGAGATGAGGGAGATGAGGGAGATGAGGGAGATGAGGGAGATGGGGGAGAAATAACCAATGCCCAATGCCCAATGACAAATGACAAATGACAAATGACCAATGACCAATCCCTAAGAGCTTGTGCCAAAATTAAACCAAACTTAAGAGTAAAAGCGGAGTGCGGTTTATACCTATCCGCTTGAGGCAAAACTATGCAAGCAATTCGTCAGGGTGATGTAATCTTACTACCTGTGCAGCAGGTTGAAGGACAAAAAATACCTCATTTAACTTTGGCAGAAGGCGAAGTTACGGGTCATAAACATCGGATTACTGAGGGCAAGGCGGAATTATACGAACAAGATAGCACACTCTATTTACGTGTGTTTTCCGAGTCGGCATTGCTAGCTCATCACGAGCATAAAGCTATTTCTATTCCCCAAGGTGACTGGATGGTGAAAATTCAGCGAGAATACGAGCCTGAAGGTTGGCGCTATGTGGCTGATTGAGAAGTGCATTCATTATTTAACAAAGTTTAGGGGTTTAATTCCCCAGCAAGACAGGCAGCAAGTTTTGTGGCTCTTTCTAAATCCCCTATGCATTACTTAATTACGAATTACGAATTACGAATTACGAATTATTTAACAGGTAGCCTTTATGACTGGAATAGAAGCCTTACAATCAGTTCAATTTATCAACTTAAAAGGAAAGCAAGTTGCTGTCCTCAGTGTTGAAGATTGGCAAGCACTTATCGAATGGTTGGAAACTTTAGAAGATATAGAAATTGCTCGGAAAGCCTTTGATAAATTGAAAGCTGCTAATGGAAACCGCCAAGGTGCTGGTTGGTTAAAATGGGATGATGTCGAGTCGGAGTTAGAGTGAGTCGCTATACAGTTTACATTACTCCCGATACATTTCAAGAAATCAAAAATCTTCCAGGTAATATCAAACAGCGAGTTAGACAGGTAATTCGTTAATTGGCGGATAATCCCCGGACTTCTAACAGCAAAATGCTGGATGTACCTAGCTTTTAACCTGAGTTATGGCGGCTAGGACTCGATAATTGGCGAATTGTTTATGCAATTAGCGAAACAAATAAGATCGTTGATATATTAACCGTGCGAAAACGTCCACCTTATAACTATGAAGATTTGCAAAGATTGCTTGAGGATTTAAAGTAGTAATAATGATTGAAAAGTTAACGCCTGAGCAAGAGGCTTTGATTCCAGTTTATCGGGACAAGTGGAGAGCGATCGCGCTTTCAACTGAGCGAATTGATAGAGAGAAAGCTGCTAATGTGGTAAAAGCTGCTTATGTGGCGATTGGTTTTGAAGAACCTGAAATTGTTTTTTGTGATAGCCCTTATGCAGCTTGCAACTGGATGCTAAAACGACTGTCACCTCAATTTATAGACAGTTACCTCAATAATGAACCAAATAGTTTAGAGAGCTTATTTTCGCCTCATATCTTTAAAGAACTTTCGAGTAAACTCTATCAACAGCTTGGGAAACAAGTCCGTAAGCAATTCCTCAACTGTTTCTATGGTATGGCAGATTCTCTGTTAAATTATGAAATACACAAAGGCTTAATTGAAAAATTTTGCACTCAAGTAAACGAGCAAATAGAGGATCAATCGTGGTTGATTGAAGTTCAACTTAATAACTCCTTTAGACTTGAAAATCACGGCAATTGGATGGATGGAAATGATTTTTGTATCTCTGTTTTGAACATTATTCATCCTCAACAAGAATGGAAAAGATTTAAATCTTTAATACAAGAATGTGGTTGGGTGTTTGCGTATGATGATATTTGTATAGTATGCGATCGCCCGCTTCACCTTCGCTTCGACAATGAAAATCGCCTCCACGCTGAAGGCGAACCCGCCATTGAATTTATTGATGGATATAGCCTCTACTCATATCACGGTGTAACCTTGCCTGAAAAATACGGTAAAATCCACCCACAGCAATGGCAAGCTGAATGGCTTTTATCAGAGGAAAATGCCGAACTACGGCGAGTACTAATTCAGGGTATTGGTTACGCCAGAATTTGCGAAGAATTACAAGCTATTGAATTAGATAATTGGCAAGAATATACACTATTAAAAATTAATAATAATCTGGATATCGAGCCGATTTATTTATTAAAAATGACTTGCCCTAGTACAGGATTTATTCACGCCTTGCGAGTTCCACCGAATATGAACTCAGCGCGTGAGGCAATTCGCTGGGTAAATTGGGAAATTGATCCAGAAGAATTTGGTGTGCAAACCTGATTTTTGAGTTGGACAACAAGCTAAACAAATAGTAAGTAAGTAAGTAGAGGGCGTGAATAAGGGACTTCCAAATAAAAAAATACTCAACTACTTCTTGTGGGGTGGGCATCTTGCTATTGGTGTCAACTTAAGATAAAAGGGCGGTTAGAAACCGCGTCTACACAGACAAAACCCACCTCCGTGGGTTAAGAATCCCTGATTTTGTATTAGTCCACGAAGGTGGACTTTGTTTGTGTAGCCGCGAATTCCATTCGCCAAGGCTTAAGTTGACACGCATGATTCATGAATTGCCCCTACAGCGTATAGTTTTGAGTAAGTCCTAAATTAAAAAGTGAATGTGGTTCTCACTGTACCAATCACGATATCATCGTTTTGATTGTTATGATCTGGCGCTGTTAGCCAGATAACTCCTGGGGTAATGCTGATATTGTCACTCAGTTGATATTGATAGAAACCTTCAATGTGATATGAAGTGTCTGGATCTTTGTTGATACCTGCATTGCTCAGAGAACTGCTCACACTGGTAACTTTCGGTTCCATACCCACAATAATCCCTGCAACGTTACCTTTTTTACCAAAATCGGGGAAAGCCAGTGTAACGGCATAGTTCCAGATTTCAGCGTCACCAACTGAAAGGACGCGAGCTTTGGTTAAACCAGCCCAACCGCCAATCACGAATTTTGAGCTAGGTTGAAAGGATGCTTCTATACCATAGGAGTTACTAGAAGCATTCTGCAATATGTTGTCATTAGCGTTATTGCTACCACCACTACCATTGGCAAAAAAAGTATTTTTGTAGGCGTTAATGTAGGTCAAACCAAGGGTAATTTGGTTGCTAGGCTTAACAGTTAACTGCGCCATAGCACCATAAGCACCGTTGAACAGTCCAGAGCCAGGCTGAGGGTTAGCAGCATCATTCGCTAAATACCCCAAGCTTAGTTCGAGGTTATCACTGAATTCGTGTTTTATTCCTATACCAGTACCATTGACTAGATAATAAATTGGGTTGCGAGTCCCAAAATGGGAAACAGCACCAGTACCACCGTCCCCATCTAGGTACGGGTTGACTGTGTTGGTGAAATCATCAATTGCACCTGCATTTGCTTCTAGGGTGACACCTGTTTTCTTACCGAGAGGGAATTGATACAACAGCGCGTCTATCACAACTCCATTATTGTTGTTACCACCAGCAAATCGGAGATCACCTTCTGGTGTAAAGGTAGCAGTCTGAGAGAAGGGATCTAGGTTTGTTGCCTGAAGTCGTGTTCTGAGTAAATCTTGACCTGTGAAACTGGTGTCAAGGTTCAGACGCACCCGATCTGCAAGGACAGTATTTTGGTTGACTTTTTGACCATTAACTGTATTTCCACTTATGACACTGGCGATCGCCATTACCACTTCCCCATTCAGTTTGGTTGTGGTTGAAAACCGATTCGCCTCCAATTCAGCAGTACGTACTTCTACTGAATCTACACGACCCCGGAGTGTCGCCAGTTCTGCTGAAAAGTCTTCTTGCAGCTTTTGTAATGTGGCTAAATCTTCTTTTTTAACTAAATCACCAGTGGCTGTAGCAATTAGTTCGTTAACCCGATCAAGACAAGCATTCAAACCAGCAGCAAACTCATATCGCGTTAATGCCCGATTACCACGATAAGTGCTATTTGGGTATCCTGCAATACAGCCATAGCGCTCAACTAAGGATTGCAATGCTTGGAATGCCCAGTCAGTGGGTTGTACGTCGGAAAATTGAGACACAGAGGTAACTTGCCCTATTGTCTGAACTGGCGCTATGTTCGTAGTCCTTGTGTCTGGATTAGCTAAAACTTGCGGTTGATTGATTTCAGACGTGCTGGATGTTTCACCTGCAAATGCAGCAGTATTCACAAACAGCATTACACCGCAGATTGCTGGACTAAATAGCAGATATTTACAGAATTTTTGCATTTTTTCCTCACACTGATCTCGAATTCACACCCAAACCACGTTTAAAAAAACGTGGGTTTTCTGAAAATATTTGTCAGTAATTTTATCAGAAGTTAGGAAACTTTTTAACAAAAAAGTCAAGAAATCCTAATTATTCAGGAAAAAGTGAACTACCCTTACTCATTACACAGCAAACCCAGAATGATATTATGTGTCTTGAATGAGAATGAGAATTATTATAGTATAAAATGCAGAATAGGAATTGTGACAGATTTGAGGCGAAAACACCGTGATTGTGAATTGCAGAGGACTTAGAACAGGTAGACAAAGAAGCGGCATTTTGCCCATAATTGCTTTGCTAATGTTGTCAATGGCTACTGGCTGTAGTCAATCGAATCCTAAGGGAAAAACTTCCGAACAGTCGCCGCAAGCACAGTCAGCTGCATCTACCCTACGGGTGCAGTCGGGAAAAACTAAAGTAGTGACGACATTTTTGCCGATATATTTGTTTACTAAGGCAGTGGCTGGAAATGTCGCAGATGTAGAAATTCTAGTGCCACCTGGTACGGAGGTACATGAATACCAAGCGACACCAGAAAATGTCAAAGCGATCGCCACTGCGAATGTGTTAGTAAAAAATGGGTTAGGTTTGGAGGTATTTCTGGAAAATACTGTCAAAAATGCCCAAAATTCCAAATTAACTGAAATTGATGCAAGTATTGGCATTAAACCCTTAAATGAAATTTCACCTGTTGTGAAAACGACGCAAGATGAAAAAGACCACGAACATACCCAAGGTAATCCGCACGTTTGGTTAGATCCAGTTTTGGCGAAACAACAGGTAACTAATATTCGGGATGGATTAATTGCTGCTGACCCCGCGAATAAAGCTACTTATGAGGTCAATGCTGCGGCTTATATTAAAGAATTAGAAAGTTTAAACAGCGAATTTCAGCAGACTTTGCAGAAAACTCCTAGTTGTACCTTTATTACCTTTCATGATGCGTTTCCATATTTAGCTAAACGCTATAACCTCAAGCAAGTTGCTGTGGTGCAAATTCCCGAAGATCAACTTTCACCAACCGATGTGCAAAATGCAGTCAACGCTGTGAAAAAGTACAAAGTTAAAGCTTTATTTAGTGAACCAGGAGTAGATAATAAACTGCTGGTCAGCCTCTCAAAAGACTTGAAATTAACTTTGCGTCCTCTGGATTCTCTGGAAACTGGCGAAACAGATCCGCAACATTATTTTCAGGCGATGAAAGCTAACTTGCAAACTCTGCAAACGGCGTGTAAATAGGTTTGTCATTTGTCAGTTGTCCTTTGTCCTTTGCAAATGACCAATGACTAATGACCAATGACTAATGACCAATGACCAATGACCAATGACCAATGACTAATGACTAATGACTAATAATATTTTGAAAGTAGAAGGATTAACTGTCTATCAAGGCAGCTATCTAGCTGTTAAAGACGTTTCCTTTGAATTGTTGCCAGGAACAGATACAGCCATCGTCGGCCCCAATGGCGCTGGTAAAAGTACTTTGGTAAAAGCGGTTTTAGATTTGATACCTCGAAGTGCTGGTACGATTGAAATATTGGGTCGTCCAATTGCAAGGCTGGGGCGTTTACGTCACCTGTTGGGCTATATGCCGCAAAACTTTATTTTTGACCGCAGCTTTCCCATTTCTGTTAGCGAATTGGTGGGGCTGGGATGGACTAATGAAAGGAAAAGAAAGGATTCATTTTTCTCCGGGTTGTGGAGACAAGACCGAGAAAAATCGGCAGCAGTAACAGAAGCTTTACGGCGAACTGATGCTTATCGTTTACAACATCAAGCTATTGGTACTCTTAGCGGTGGTCAACTGAAGCGGGTTTTATTGGCTTATTGTTTGGTAATGCCTCGGAAACTGTTGGTACTAGATGAAGCCTTTGCTGGTGTTGATGTGCAAGGTACAGCAGATTTTTATGCTTTGCTAAATGAATTAAAGCGGGAAGAGAGTTGGACGGTATTGCAAGTTTCTCATGATATTGATATGGTAAATCGCCATTGCGATCGCGTGCTTTGTCTGAATCAAAGCATTGTTTGTACTGGTAAGCCGGAAATTGCTCTTTCACCACAAAACCTGTTAGCAACTTATGGCCCAGGTTTCAGCCGTTATCAGCACCAACATTAAAATAATTCGTAATTCGTAATTCGTAATTCGTAATTAAAAAATGAAAGATGCCAGTAATTATAGATTTCTGCAATGATTGTCAGATAGCTTGGCTTGCGATCGCTAATGGTAATGACTTGGTAAAGTTGTTAGAATTCCCCTTTATGCAGCGTGCGATCGTAGGTGCTGTATTAATGGGAATACTTGGCGGTATGTTGGGTAGTTTTGTCACCTTGCGCCAGTTATCCTTTTTCAGCCATGCGGTTGGTCATGCAGCATTAGTAGGTGTGGCGTTAGGTGTGCTGCTACAAATAAATCCTACTTGGATGCTGTTACCTTTTACCTTGGTTTTTGGGGTTATTGTCCTCTATTTTATCGACAAAACCGACTTAGCTAGCGATAGCGTACTTAGTATAGTGCTATCTGGGGCATTAGCGATCGGTGTAATTCTCACGAGCCTGATTAAAGGATATCGTGGTAACTTGATGGCGGTGCTGTTCGGCGATATTCTAGCGATCGATACCACAGATTTAATTTTGACGCTGCTAGTACTTGTGGGAGGTAGCATATTTTTACTATCAACCCTGCAGCAGCAAATTTTATTGACCCTTAACCCCGATGTAGCGCAAGTTCAAGGTATTCCCGTCCAATTGTACCGCTATGTTTTTGTGGTCTTGCTTTCACTCGCCGTTGCTGTCGCAATTAAAGCTGTCGGCGTTTTACTGGTGAACGCCTTTTTGGTTATTCCCGCCTCCACCGCCAAACTGATGAGTCACCACTTTAGCCGCTTTCTAGTCATGTCGGTGATAGTTGGTTCCATCAGCAGCATTGCTGGCATCATTGTCTCAGGTATTTTCAACTTTGCTTCTGGGCCAAGTATTGTTCTTGTCCAGTTTCTGCTATTTGTAGCCGTTTTCATCTGGTTCAAGTTGAGCTTGAAAGCAGCATAAATATTTTATTTTCTCCAAGGTCTTGCTATATTCTTTAATGTTTGCTACATTTAGTAATCGTGGCTCACAAAAAGCCCAGCCGGGATAGCTCAGTTGGTAGAGCAGAGGACTGAAAATCCTCGTGTCACCGGTTCAAGTCCGGTTCCTGGCATACCAAAACAACGCACCACCAAGAGTTTTTGACTACGACTCATGAATTCTGCTTAGTCAAACTTTAGTCAAAAAATTTTAACCCTTCTCATGCCCCAAAATCCGGGGAACCTGGGGGCGTTCGGACTTATGAGACATTAATTCAAAAGCCCTTTGGTGGTGTTTGTGGCTAATCCAGTGGTGATACAGTTCGCTATGAACCTTGGCAGAATGCCCCATCTGTTGGGCTGCCAGCGAGATGTCTAGCCCAAATTCCAAGGCTCGAATCGCCCAGCAGTGGCGCAAATTATAAGGGGCAAAGGGAATGGAATGGCGGTTAAACCAAACCGTAACAACATGACCCAGGGCGTGATTTGCTTGGTTTAGGTCAACTTTTGGTAAAACTACATTTTGTAGTTGAAATTCCTCAAACCATTCTGGATAACAAGGCCAGACCCGCCGCGCTCCAGTTTTTGAATTTTCGCCAACGCTGACAACATAGTTGCCGCTAGCGATCGCTCCCAGGTCTAGGCGAAACACCTCATGGTTACGTAAGCCATAAGTTGCTAGCATTCCGTAAATCCAGCGCCAAGCCTCTGATTCAATCTGGTAAAAATGTTTGGCGATGGTTAGGTCAGTTGGTAAGTCGCGTGGGGTAACTGAGCGTGGATTATATTTTCCTTTGTAGGGTTTGAGATTCACTTCGACCTGGGCGAATTTAGCCAAGGACGCAAGCGCCATACAGGTACGCTTACGAGTCTTGGTATCTGGTAAAGTTCCTGTCACAATTTTTAAAATATTTTGAGAACTGAGAATTTCCCCTTGGGGCAGCTTCTGAAACACTCGCCAGTAATCTATCCGCCAAGTTGTCTGGCTTTGCTGGTTGCGATCTCTGGTTTGAAAATAATATTTCTCAAATCGTTGGATCACATTTTCAATGGTTTCAACTGCCAGCGATTCCCCGGCGGGGACTTTTAGGTAAGCTTCCCACTGAAAATTTTTGCAGGCAATTAACCCGCCCAAAAGCCTTGCTTCAGCTTCGGCTCGTTTGAATCCTTCTGTGCTGGCATAGATTCCCAGGGCGATCCGTTGCTGATAGGGTTGGGTTTTAGTAGAGTTGGGTTTTGGGGGTAGGGTGGCTCGCAGATAAAGCCGATTTGATACTTGTTCGACGCGAACGCCCACTTGAGCCAGTTTGAGGCGATCGTTAATTTTGGTAAGAGCATCCATTAAATGTACCCAGTTCCTTTGCATTCGGTGCATTCTATTGGGGAATCGAGGATGTAAACTCTCCCCGTCCCGTGGCAGTCCCAACAAGAAACCGAATCGTCATAATCGGCTAATTCTGCCGGTGACAGTGGTTCAATTTGCTCTTCGTCATAATCTGGATCGTCAGCATCTAATGCCCAGGCGTGACCGCAGTCGTCACACCCCCAGTAACCATAATTTTCCTGGTATTCCAGTCGCGTAGAATCGCATCGAGGACAATTTGTTTGAGTCATTGCATCAATTTCTTTCGCTTCTTTCCTTCAAAAACTTCCCAGCACCAGTACATATCTCTAATTTTTTGGCTTCATCTAATTCATAATCCGTCATGCTGATGATGAGATATTGCTGTGTTCTAAAGGTCAGATATATGTGCCTGACGTACATATCTGGATAGTCAAACATTCCAGGGACAACCATCTCACGAACTACCAAAGATTCTTCAGTTAGGGATTTGTCCCCAGCAGTAAATCCGTGTTTGTCTTCTTTCTCTAGGTCGTGATAAGTGAGATAATTCATCGCAGAGTTAAAAATTATTTGGAATTTTTAAGTTTTTTAAACCCCAAAAATTTTGTCTACAGTCGCCAAAATCCGCTCTGGCGGCTATTTTTAGCGTCTACAGCCGAATTCTTGGGGTTAAAAAATTGTAGTCGGTGTAGACGGTTTATAACTCAATTAGCGATTAGCTTTTAAGCACTAATTGCAACTCTCAAAGTATTTGAAGCTTGATAACCAATTCGCCTACAAAGCTTTGCCTACAGCCTGTAGACGGACTGTAGGCAAGGTGTAGACATTACTTTGACCACCTCCAGCCCAAACGATCGCCATTTCCTTCCACTTCCCCCAATCCCCTATCAGCCATAGAAACGAAGAAAATCCGTATTTCGTCTGGCTGCATATTGTCAAATAACCGCGTAGCCCGACTGAGATGAGCGGCTTTTAAAACCTCGCCTGGGTGCTGTTGACCCCAGTCAAGTATGAATTGCTCGTACTCATTCATGGGTTGGGACTGCGATCGGTCCTCCTCTTTTCCCTCTGAGTTGGTTTCCGGCTGACCCATACTCCCTACTCCCCAATTGCTCAGGTCAAGTTCACAGGGGCAGTCATCGACCATAAACCGCTTTTTACCACCGGCTTTTAACCACTGCTCTAACTGAGGATCTTTAAGTTTGGCTCTGGCGTGGTCACGCCCGAACTGGCCCAGGCGCACCAGCACAAAGCAGCTGTAAAGGGTGTCTTTATCCCCTTGTAAACCGAAGTTTTCGGCGGTGTCGTTTTGGGCCAATGCACAGACAAACTGTTTGTATCGCCGTCCCCGTTTGGCGTGACGCTTGATCCAGTTAGCAGCGTGGTCACACTCATCTACTAATATTGGGAATTCCTCAGCAATCAGGAACCTCTCACGACCAGCGATCGCGTTATCTCCCCCCTCTCCGCGAAGCTCTACAAGTTCTTCTAAGGTTTTGAGGTCGTTACCCATTGCGGTGTCGATGGCTTTGAAGTTCCCTTTTCTGCCAATGACATCAGCTTGATCAATCCATGACCAATCATCAGGTTTAGCGTCGCTGTCGTAGACGACGACCCTACCACCGATTTTGGAGGATAGATACTGGGTAAAAGTCGATTTCCCGTCACCAGTTCCACCGACTAAGGCGACGTGTTTTTGTTTTTTCTGGATGTACTCAACTGGATCTGTAATCAGATTCTCCGGTTTCCAGTTGGCATCAATAGCACCAACAGTTACCGCTAACTGTGCCGTGGGCTGAGTTTGGGTTTTAACCCATGCCTGATAATTTAAACGTGATGCGCGGTCGATATCGCCTAGAGACTCTTGCAGGAGCTTCGCTGTTTGGCGATGTTTACGCCCTACTTCCAGCGTACCGACAGACGCGGCTAGCATCCAAGGTTTAACACCCGATTTTTGACTAACCCCGAATGACAGTAAGCTGACGCTAATAACCAAACTGCCCCAGTATGACCACTTGGCGCGAGTATACATCTGTAAGTGCTGGTGCAATTGTGATGGGTGCAGTGAATTGCTGGTCATAATCCGATTAACACCCCCACAGCGACTAACCCCACACGCAACAGAAGTAAGTCTTTTACTTCTGGGATTGCTTGCCGCAGATACAATGAACATCCAGCGATCACGCCTATTACTACCAGTACCCCAAGCCGGAGAAAACCAGGAAAGGGGATGCTAACCCAGCAACTCGCAAATAAGGCCGGGATGGCGACACAGCTTGTGAGGTCAAATGCTAGGTCAGCAAGGTTATCTGGTAGGGCGATCGCGTTTATCCACCCCTTCTTAAATTTCTCCAACTTGGATAATTGGGGAGTGGGGAGTGGGGAGTAACCGCGATCGCTCGGAACCTCAACGACGATTTTTTGCTCATCTGCCATACTGCACCTCGATTTTGAGGTAGAAAGGGCGATTACTCTCGTGCTTACACATTGCCATCGCAATGATTAGAGCCCCAATGATGCAAATAAGAATACTTATTTGATTCACTTCTGATCCTCCGTCTCTCGTATGGCTCTCCAGGTTTCGGGGTAAGTTTTCTTGCTTAGTCGCCGAATCTCTGCTTGCACCTCTGGCGGTTGGGTTTTTAAGTCAAGGGACATCGCTTTAGCTCCTTCTAACCAAGGGCTACAAGTGGTATCTTCACTCATTTTTATTCCCCCAGTCGCTGTACAAGCCGTAGCCAGTGGTTTCGGTCAGACGATCTGATATTCGGTTGATAACTTCGTTATCAGTGGCGGGTAGTGGTTTTCCTTGGAGGTAGGCGGCTGAGATTTCGGCGCACTCCTTTTCAGTTGCACCATTGCCTAGTAGCTGTCCCTCGGGGAAGCCTACGCGGTGAATTTCGTTACTGGGATTTGGTCTTTGGGGCATATAATTTGGATGATGTTTAGTTTTCGTCGGTGGAGACTAATCTCTGTGGGCGATCGCAATCCTGACAGACAGGCGATTGCCTTTAAAAATCTGGTTTCGCGGCAGAGGTTGAGTTGAAGTTGGTCACAATCCAAACCTGTAGGGAGTTGCGAATGGACGGCTTCACCTCAATCGCTTGACGTGTATCCAAGCAAATGGCGCGGCCATGGTTTAGCTTGACGTGTAGATTCTTCCCGCTCTTGGAGCGAGAAAATAATTGACCGACTTCGAGCAATGCCCAAGTCATCGGAGCTTTGCCGGTCACATACTCGGCTTGATGGCTATCAGACCCCTCCGAGAGTGGGTCAACAGTTAGGTCTTTCCATTCCTTCTTCCTCCCCTTGCGGCTGTTATCAATGCTGGGTAGCCGCCCGTTAATGGGTTTGTCGGTAATCTGTTGGTCAGTCATACTGCGTTAATAGTCGCTCAATAGTGGGGTGTTGGCTTTTGCCTCAATCGCTTGCATGGTAACGATTTGAGCGTTTGTTGGCTCGACCGCAGCCCCAATAATTTCGTCTAACAAGCCGGACGCAATCTCTTCTGCTAGTTGAATCAGTTCACATTCTTTAAGAGAATCGCACCAAGTAATTATCTGTTCGGGGATATCTTCAAAGCCCCACTCCTTTCTCTGGTAGGCAACCGTGGTCTGCTCCCTCAGTGAGAGGAAAATTAGGCAGTTTAACCCAGTGGCTTGAGTGCGGCTAAAGTTCTGCTCGATGTGGGTGATGATATCAGGTGGTTTGATGTCTGTTATATTCATGCTGTCCTCTTTCAATGTTATTTTTCTTGTGCCGATCGGGTTTAGGATGTCCAGGGCTTTTGCTCTGGATTTTTAATTGGAACCGCTAACCCTGCGATCGCTACGACTTACGGGTGAATGCAGTTGTAAAAGAAACATTCAGTCTGGATGAAAGCTACGTGTTAAACGGCGATCGCTTTTTGCTGTTTGACTAGACATCTGTTAAGCTGTCCTTTTCTCGTCTCTGTAATAAGTTTGTGAAAGGACTCTGGGGCATCTATGCGCTCTGGAGTTTTAATTTGCCAGGAATTATTTAGCCCTGGCGCTGAAAATTTAACCTTTCTCCTCTTCTTCTTCTTCCTCCTCGCTGGTGATCACAATGGTCATCTTGCCGTCGCCAGCCGCAAAACTGGCGATGTAATATTCTGTGTCATCGTCTAAGTCTTCGATCGCAACCTCTGCATCTGGCGGAAACTCGTGCAGCTTCTCAATTAGTTCTTTGACTTTTACTTTCATGTCGGTTTTCTCCTAGGTAAGTTGTCGGTTATCTGTTCCCCTAGCAGGTCTTTGGTGTTCGCTTGTGGCTGGCAGGCTGCTATCTCTACCGGGTTTGGGGGTGAAAGTCAGGTACGGAATTGGCAAGAATTACTCGCATAGCGATACTTCAAGACCTATGCTCTGATTAGCCTTGCATCCATCTACTGTTAATTTTCCTTGCTTTTACTTAGGCGTTCGCTTCAGCAGGAGCAGCCAAGCTCTGAGGCAGTGCATCAAACGATACTCCAATGCTTTGGCAGAAAACTTGCCATTGGTTTCTAGTCATTGAAGGTTCCATGCCCTCGTTCTCCCATCGTCTGAGAGTGGAGACAGCAATGCCAAGGTAAACAGCGAGCTGCTCCTGTGACAAACCTGCATTTTCTCTAAGCGCTTTTAACACTGATTTAGGGGCTAGTTGTTGCCTTTTCTGTTCTACAGTCATAATATCATAAGAGGCGCTTAAATCAAGCGGTCTTAGGAACCTGTTGATAAAAGCGCCAATTCCATAAACAACATGAGCGGTCAATATCACCGCTCATTCTCTAGAATCCCACAACAAACCAGAGACGGCGATGCCCACGGTTCAACAACCTACTTGTTGCCGTGAAGATCGAAGCCAATTAGTAAAACAAGTAAAAAATGTTATGACCCGGACAAATAAGCAAAACTAACGACAATGCGGGGATTCTCCGATGCTTTTAGCTGGAGAATCCCCGCACTAGGCGACGCATCTGTGATTATTCGGGATTGAGTTGCGATCGGAGATCAGCTAGCGGCGATTGTGGCTCACTGGTAACTGTCGAAGGCTTTAGCCCAGGCACTTTTGGCTGACTAGGGATAAACTCCAGCCGAAATCGAATTTTCCCAGCTTGCCATCCCCCTCCTTCTTCCAATAAGACCTTACAAGGTATCCCGTGAGTAATCCAGCCAGACAGATTCGATTTAAACCAAGTTTGTATCAATGAACTTTTGACTTCATTAACTTTTACCGTCTGTACATTCGTAAGGCTATAAGCCATGTCCTGAAAAGACACAACATCATCATCATTCAAGAAAATTTCGTCGCTCATTTCGATTTTCTCTTTCGGTATAGAAACTGGCGGATCAAGTTGACGCTCGATCCGCCTTCCCTAAGCTTTCCCATTTCCCACCAATTACTAAGGAATCAAAACAATGACTATCAGAGCTAAATTCACCTGTCAACAAAACTTACCTGACCGAGAAACCAAGATAGCGATGGTTATCCTTCATCCTGTAACCACCAATCCACCCAGTGAGGAGAATCTAGCTTTCTGGAAGGCGACGCCAGCCGGTCAGATATCACTGCAAATCACTAACCCACAGGCATCAGAGCAATTTCGTGTGGGGCATGACTATTACGTTGATTTCACCCCCGTAACTCATAACTCCTAACTCCTAACTCCTAACTCCTAACTCCTAACTGCGATCGCACTTCTTAAAAATGATGCATCCAGGATTCCCACGCCGAACACCCAATGCCCGATGCCCAATGACTGAAAAGCCAACATACCCAAAGTTCGACGACCTAATAAGCAAGACAGACGCCGAGATGCAGCGACTAGGCTGGACGAAAGCCCAGGGTCGAGAACATTTGATGAAATGTTTTGGGGTGCGATCGCGCTTGCTCCTGACCGAAGAGGAGCTAGACAACTTTCTCCTGTTCCTGCAACTTACTGATACCCCAAACTTAGATGTTTGATTCATCCGCTCAAATCAAAGCGATGACCCACTTCCTAAAACAAATTGCCAACAACAAGGAAGGTAGCCCACTGACCCATAAAGAGGTAAGAGCCTATGCAAGGCTGATGCTACGTGTAGTCCCAGACTTATTCCTTGATCACACTGAACCAGTCCAGTTTCTACTCATGGCAATGGCAGCGTCGGGGCTTGCTCACTACGATCGCTCCTTCGCCGCCAAGCAGATTATCAAGTTACTAGATGAATCAGAGAGACGGCGATCACTGTCTTCTGGGGAGAGTTTTTAAACAGTCAGTGCGTAGTTTTCTACCGTAGTTATCAATACATGACCTAAAGTTGAAATCAAAAGTGCGATCGCAATCGCTTATAAAATCGGCTAAGAATGATTAAACCATCAACGCTTTACACAGTAAGAATCCTAACCCGTCACCTGACCCGTCACCTGACCCGTCACCGACCCGTCACCAATCCGTCACCACCCGTCACCAATCCGTCACCACCCGTCACACATAAGGAAGCCATGTATAAAAACACAAAAAAAAGAGCGGATGTCACCACCCCGCTCAACAAAAAACAATTAAATACAAGAAAGAAAATAATTTTTTTAACAATACCACATTTGGAGGGATAAATGATTAGCGAAACCCTCTTGCAGCAAGGTTCTTCTGTGTTAAGTGCTGAATATCAGCAGGTTAATAAAAAGAATAGATTCCAATCCTTTGGCGAATTTAAAGAGTTTATTCAAACCGCATTTATTGATGGCAGTGGCATTGATCCAAAACTGTTTAAGCATTCCATCGAATTTCATGAAGACCAAGAATTTGATTATGGCGGAGAAGTTACGACCCCGATCCATGAGGCATTAAATTGGACGTTTACCCGATTTACCCAACAAGTCAAAGAGCCAATGTACGCTGCCTTCTTCATGAACGAAGACGGCACAGTTTGGCAAGCTATCGTCTCCTCCTGGGACGAAGACCAGCAGCGACCTTACATCTACAGGGCACCGAACGGCAATGGCGATCGCGTCTATCTACCCCCTATCCCCCCATCGATCAGAAAGCGCATAGGTTCCCGATATGGGGTACAAGTTCCCGTAGATGGTAGTTTTTGGGAGTGGTATGAAACCTCGGACATTCCCCGCATCATCGGCGAAGGTGGCAAAAAAGGCTTATCTATGCTCAGTCAGGGTTATGTCCCACTACCTCTTTATGGCTGTAGCTGTGGCGGCAGAGAAAAGCTAACCCCCGATTTGCACCGATTTAACCAGGAAGATGCAATTTGGCTATTCGCCCTGGATCGTGACAGCAAAGAAAAAACCAGACATCGGGTAAACGCTGCTAAACGAGCTTTGGGAGATGTTATCGACAGGGATGGATTTAAGACCTATAGAGACGATATTGTATGGTCATCAGCAGATGGTAAAGGAGCAGATGACCTCATCGTGAATAAAGGATTTGGAGCGTTTGACGCAGCATACAATCGAACCATTGCCCGATTAGAAAAGCAATTTCAATTAGGCAGCAACGCCTCTGACTCTAATAAGTCAGAGAAACACAAAAACCCACCGCCTGACCAGATGGCGAGAAAAATAGCCGACGGTTATCGTGAACGGTTGGCTTTTGACAACGAGACAAAGCAATGGCGCAGATACGCGGCGGATTTTGACGGGGTTTGGTCTAATGAATCGCCGGAATACGTAGAATCCTTGATCTACAAAATTATTAACGATGAAGGTGCTTGCAATTTTGGGCCTGATTATGTCACGGGCATCGTCAAAATACTACGCCACGAACTGATCGAACGCGAATGGAACCAAGTTTCATCCCGCGAATTCCTGCCATTTAGGAATGGGGTAGCAGAAATTAGCACCGGCAAGCTATTGCCACACTCATCGGAATATCGGCTGACGTGGTGTCTTCCCAGAGATTACTCTGACGAGGCTGGAAGTTGGGAAAATATCAACAGATTCCTAGAACACCTCTCGGCTGGCAATGCTGACATCAAGGAGTTGCTAATTTGTTATTGCAACGCTGTAATCAAGGGTCGTTACGACTTACAGAAATTTCTTCACCTGATTGGATTGGGAGGAACAGGTAAAGGAACATTCACCAGATTGCTCACTGAGTTGGTTGGAAAGCAAAACGTTCTAGTAACCAATCTCCCTATCTGGTGCAGCAACCAGTTTGAGGGAGCTAACGCTTTTGGCAAGCGGCTGGTGATATTCCCGGATGAAGATCCCTACAGAGGAAGTGTAGGTAGATTTCTGAGCTTGACTGGTGAAGATCAGGTGCGGGCTGAGGAGAAGAGAAAGAAATCTTTTAACTTTGATTACCAGGGAATGACCTTAGTTGTATCCAATTTCCCCGTTTTCAGTGGTGGCAGTAGCAGCCGTGCCAAGCGTCGGACTATCACAGTCCCCTGTAACAATACTGTTCCTGAAGCTAGGCGCAAACAGCTATCCAATGTATTTGAGCCAGAATTAGCAGCATTCACAAATCACTTACTATCCCTCACTGATGCACACGTCACTGCCATACTGGGGGGCAAAAAAGAGATCCCAGAATGTACCTTAGAATTCTGGAATAACCAGATGAAAGGCGATTCTGTAGCATCTTGGATTAACGACAGAGTTATTTATGATCTAAACGCTATCACTCCAGTCGGGAACGATAGAAACGAGGGTGCTAATGGGGAACAAGTTCATACCTTGTTCGGATCTTATGTCCGCCACTGCCAAGCTTCTGGCGATTTAGCCAAAAGTAGTAAAGTTTTTACCCCCGACTTAATCGAGCTTTGCCACACAATCTTAAAATGGCCAGTCGAAAAACAGCACACAAAGACCGGCAAGTTTATTAAGGGTTTGCGACTACGTACTGCTTTTGATGACCACCTGCCTACTTACGATTACTCACTTATGGAACGGGTGACGGGTGGTGACGGGTCAGGTGACGGGTCAGGTGACGGGTCAGGTGACGGGTCAGGTGACGGGTCAGGTGACGGGTCAGGTGACGGGTCAGGTGACGGGTCAGAAGCCTTGCCAGATAAGGCGGTGACGGGTGGCGATGAAGTAACTACAAATTATGTAGAGGAAAAAACAGAAAATCAAGATCGGATCTCGCCAATTGATGAACCCGCTCAAAACCTCAACACCATTAGCACTAAAAAAGATTTCGATTTTTGGCTGATAAATCCTTCGCTCCTCAGTCTTCATATCGCCACTCACCTTGGAGACATAATATGTACTGCCAAACCAGAAGCAAAGATTTTGAACAAAGCGAATAACCTCTGCGGTTACGAATGCTCTATGGTCTGGGAATGGCCAACGGGCGGAGGAGCTACCATCAAGGCAGAACTGACAGCAGCAGGGCATTTCGAGGACGGGGCCAAAAAGATAGTCAAAGAATGGCTTGAAGCACAAAAACCGTGGAAACCTCAAGTAAACAAGGAAGCAATGTATGGTGGGGAGATGATCAAAATCGTTGGTGGGGACGGGAGAAAGTGGCAAATTGAATTTCCCTCTGGTCGTTTTCTGTACGTCAAGGCGAACCAACTTAGTGAACCACCCAGAAATTAAACCATGACCCAAAACCTAACCCGCGTTCAGTGCCCCCGATGTTTCGGATGGCGCACTTACCGCAATGGCTGGAATAAGCGCAAAGATGGCAATATCCCCAGGTGGTATTGTCAGGATTGCGATCGCACTTTTCAGGAGAGGAAATGCGATCGCGTGTGCTAAAACCGAAGCGTAATTCATGGATGAAAGGTTTATGACCAAAATAGATGAGGCGCTAGCGGCTCAAGCCACTTTGCTAAATAATTACTCGGAGATTGTTAGCAAGCTAATTAAAGCCGATTCCACACACCTTGCCGAACGCGATCAAGCGTTGTCCGAGATTAAAAGCTTGTTGGCAGCAGACGAACAGACCGCAGCCAGCATTTTGGCTGGTGCCCCTGGAATTAAAACCTTAATCGATGTTGCCGCAGCATCGATACTGCCTGCTGCTCCATCGCCGGATTTAGCGATCGCTAGCTAGATATAAATATTAACTCCGAAAAAATACTAATCTTTTCGGGGGAAGCTCCGCTTTAATCTTCCTGCATGGTTAAAGTGGAAGTTTTTTCTATTATTAATTATGTTATTGCTGAGATTGAGTCAGTGTAAACACTCAATTATTCTGTTTTTACATAAAACTGGAACATTTACTTATATTTAATAAAGTCATACAACGGAGGTAAGACCTCAAACTTGTGTCCAATAAATGGCAGGTGAAATTGTACTAGCGGGGAAAGGCGAGAAGATTGTCCTTGCAGTAAATCGAACGAATTATAAAGCGATAGTGTCTCAAGTCATCGCCAATAGAAACTTGATCGAGAATAGAGATATTGGTGATTTTGTTGGTTATCCGGTTGAAGACTACGTTAGAGCAAAATCACAAACAATTAAACTAACAGTATTTTTCTTTAATTTTAAAACTCCTCCTTTTAGAGAAAGAAATGGCTTCCGCTTTGTTCGAGCAACATACAACATATCTGATGTAAATAAGGCTAAATTAGATTGGTTGACGATTAAAAATGCTTGTGGAGGGGTAGAGGGCTATACTTGGGGAAGATTTCGAGCGACTGCAAACTTAAGTAATGGTCGCCAAATGCAAGTTTATGGCGCTGATAAAGAAATTGCCGCAAACATGATGCACTCATTAGCAGCTTTCTCTACCGCGAAGATACTTACATTAACTGTTGCTGAGGAAAAGAAGGAAGGGGTACGCGCTGAAAATAAGAGAATGTACAAAGAGGATACGCGAGTTTTCCCCGCGTATTTTAGTGTTTTAAATTACGAGAAAGTAGTGGTAGAAGAAGGCAGAGAATATTCAGGATTTAACGCCACACTCGCGGGTGACTTTCGCCGTATTCGCACAAAAAAAATCCCGCTTTGGGTAGGGAAAGAACCCGCTAATGCTAGAGCGATTATCATTGAATCTTTGCGAGTTAGGGGAGTTGCAATAAAAAATGCTTGAGCAATTAACTAGAAAAGAAAAATTATGCGTAACAATTGATAGCTTGTCTGGGTCAAATATTGTTCCAATTTTTAATTACATTCCCTACACCAAAGCAGGGTATACAATCGTCGATGAATATTTGGAAATAAACGATTTAAAAGCAGTCGGTTGGATTTATAGCCTTGCTGCTATTACGTTTCCAGTATTTGAACTAGAAGATACTGAATCAAAAAAATTACTTGCAGCCATTAACCTTGAATGGAAATCAGCACGGATTCAACTTGATATACTTTGTAAAACGGATAATTTATCAACTTGGCAAAAGTTGCAAGCATTTTCTTTATTGAATGCCGATCCTTATCCCTATAGAGAGTATTTACTGGGTAATCATACTCTCGGTGACAATGGAATGATTGCGGCTCAAATCACAGACGTAGGATATGGACTACTGAACGGACAAGATAAAGTTACAATTTTTGGAGAATTAACTAGACAAATAACAATAAATCAACCACCAATAATAATTAACGTCACGGGTAGTACCACGCCAGTCACAGATCCGATACCAGACCCAGACCCAACACCAACAGGAGATGAAGAGATGACTATTGAAGTAATTTATGCAGATTATCAATTAAAAAATAAAGATAGAATACTTGCAAAGATTGACGTTACAAGTCTTGTAACTTTTACGCTTAATCTACCAATAAATCCGGTGGAAGGATACGAAGTAGAAGTAATATGCAGTCAAGGACACGGCGATACACGAGTGAATGTTTTTGCAGCTAACAATGTACAAATTTTTGGTCAAATTTATCAAGCAGTAGGAACAGTGTTTGTGAATGGCATTCATCGTGGTGGAAAACTTCTATATACAGATGCAGAAGGATGGATCGTTTATCCATATTCGGGGGCGCAATTCTTTATTGATGATTCTCAAATACCTTAGATGTTTGCACAACCACAAAAAAGCTTAATCCCTGTTGGGGGTAACTTTTACGCTACGCCAGATACACCAGCAGATCCTAGAGATTGCGATAGATATCCAAACAGCCCCTATTGTAATGGCGGCTGGCTTGACATCACCCCAATAAGGGTAACACCTCAAATTGTGTTCGATGAATGCAATCTCGGTGTAGCAATACAAGGAACATTGGGATTTATTCGATTACCTGTTCTTCAAATTGTTCATCGAAATACAACCGCAAACTGTCAACTACCTCCACCACCTCTACCACCTTCGCCAGAAGATTTACCAGAAGGTAAAAATGAAATTGCATATTGCGCTAATGGAGATTCAATGTATGCAGTAATTGCCTCAAGTCTTTATGTTTATATTTATGATCAATTTGGGGAAACGGAAAATATTCCTATGTTTCTCGATGGTGGTACGTCTGTTAAAATTTGGTCAGATATAGAAAGAAAAAATGCCAAGAACCGACTAGAACATGTGAGACAAGGACTTCTTGAAAATAATGCAATACCAAATGCTAATAGATATAGAAATATTAAATATATTCAAACAAAATCTGAATGGAGCTATCGCAATTTACTTGGCATAGAATTATCTATTGCAACTAAATCATTATCGGGTGATATTTCCTATCAAAATAATGGGTATGGAATAACATTATTGCAGCAAAGCAATGGGCTTGTCTTAAGTGCTGAATGGAGTACACCTGATAATCCCGAAAACTGGATATTGGGAACAGAGGGTTATAGTTGGTTATCGACTAAATTTGAATCGCCACCATGCCCACCTCCTTCACGTAAACCACCACCACCACCACCACCGCCAAAAATGGAATGTTGCCCCGGTCAATCAGACAACGATCAACTGCTTAAATTAATCCTAAAACGTATCGGTACTTTACCCACAACTGTACTCACAAGTCACTTAACAAAAACTGGCGTACAACCCGCACAGACTCAATCAATTGAGAGCCTTACGGATTTTATTTCATGGTTTGCAGAACGGTTTGATGAAACACTCGGTGAGTTTGAGATTACAGTTCAGGTGAATAATCCCGACGATAGCGGGAAATCACAAACTATCCATTTACCGAACCTAGCCGAAGCAATGGCGGAAATGTTTACAATGATGATTCATACCAATATAAATAATGAGTTACTTTTGAATGTTACCAATAGAACTTTAGCTGAATGTGGGCAGATAAAACAATCTGATTTTAAAATTTTCAATATCGTGAATGCAATTGTTGACTACTTAGGTTTTCATACCAAGATAGACAATGAACAAATGCCATTAACATTTACACCGGGGAAAACATCATTTAGTAGCGTACTAGTGGATAGCACTCAAGATGTCGCCGTTATTAAATACAAAGAAAAAGAAACTATAGCGGCTGCAATTCACAGTCTTTTGCAAGCGGCTGCAATTATTCGCGGGGTACATTATGCAAAGACTCCCGGTGACAACGCAGCAATTGTTAATAAATTAAAGGAAAGTTTAGCAACATTGTCCGGCGAAAGTGGCAATTTATCAGATCAAGTAGCGTCATTTGTTGGCAATGTAGAGAAGGTTTACGATGGGATTAATAAGCCTAGCTAGTAGAGTAATTAGAAACACTGCTGTATCTGGCGGTATTCGAGTAATTACAACACCATCATCAGGCAATGGCGGCGGTTTTATCGGATGGCTTACAAATGTGGGCAAGTCTCTGTTGTCCGGGTTAATGACATTTTTAGGTAAAATACTATCATGGACTTTTACAAAGTTGTGGGGTGGTTTTTGTGTAGCTGTTAGCTTTATTTGGAATTTTAACTGGAATATAACTGATGCAGAAATCGCCGCATCAACTGACAACAGTTTTGTCGCCGTCGCGGGTTTGGTTGGTCAAGCAATAGGGAAAACATTAGGATATCTTATTTGCGGTGCATTGCCTACGCTATCAATTCTTGCCATTAATCCAGTGGTTTTTGAATCCATTGCACCACAGATAACAGAGGAGTTGCTAGAAAAATTGTCCCAAGAATACGCTGTCGTAATTGCTCAAAGTGCTAGGTTATTTTTACAAGCTGGATTTTTAAATTTATACGGTAGCATTCGCCGTGCTTTTAGGGGTAGCGATGATGATCTAAAAAATAGATTAAAAGCAGCCGGAGCGAATGAAAAAAAAATTACAGAAGAACTAGAAGCACGTCACAAACCCTTTGTAATCTCGCAAAAAATCCAAGAGGGTATCGATACTATTACCCCTAGAGCGCTTCATGCTTTAGTCGATCAAGCCTATCAAGAATTTGGTATGGCTTGCGCAGAAGCGGGTTATGTCGTCGCTGGTGCTTTAGATGCTTACGTGTTCCAAAAAAATCTCACAAGAAATGAGGGTTTAATAGAAATTCAATTCGATGAGAATAATAAGCCCATTGTGAAAGAATATAAAATTGGTACTGATTCAAGTCAGCAATCAATAATCACAGAAGTTTTAAATGTCGTTCCCCATTAAAGTAAATATTCAGTCACGTTAATCAGTGGCTTTCCATTAGCGTCAATAGAAACAGTGAAAGGTATCGTTGCGGTTCCACCAAAGATAGCGTTATCACCGTCGTAGTTAAAATTTGTGTAATTATTGCCGTTTGGATTAGCAACGATATCAGATTCTTTGCTTTGAATGAATGACGCTATTTCTATCAAGCATCCCGCCGCAGTGGTATTTTTAAAGGTTCCATTGTCGCCGATAATAAAACCTAGATTTGTTAAATATTCACCTCCCACTATTTGTAAGTTACCAGTCGCAGTAATCACAGAATTAGCGGGAATGTTAAACGAAATTGACACCGAGCCTGTGTTTACGTTGTAATCAATCGTGACGTAGTTAAATTTATTCGGATTAATTGTTAAATCCGTCTGGGCGTTTTTAAGAAACGTCACAAGTTCCACGAGTGCGTTTTCCGCTTTAACTGATTTGAGAGTTCCGCCTGTTCCAGGGGTAATGGTAGTCATAGCTGTTTCCTTTTAGAGAGTATAAAGATTTGGAGAGTATAAAGATTGAACAAACCCATAGGGTTTATGTTTAAATGAATAGCTTTAAAATCTCATATAAAAAAATTTTCATCAATTATGCTTGATTTAAGCACCTTAAGTCAAAATAACTAAAATGGGTAGACGATTTCACTCTTTAAAGAGAGCATTAAAAGCCTTACGCGCGGTAGGTGCTGCACCAGGGGCGATCACTCCTGATGCACCTGATGGCAGTGTCTTAAAACATTACCAAGATTATAAAGCGGGAAAACTTCATGTTGTTTATACGCGCACAGGAACCGCAAGCAATCCAGGATCAGAAAAATTCTGCTCATTAACTCCTTTTGGACTTTTGGGGACAGAGGTTAAAGTCTATCTGACAAACATCTCTGGACGAGCCATAGCAGGCTATAGTGCTACTGGCGTAGATGATGCAATATTAGGTATTGATCATACACCCACTGGAACTGCTGGATTGGTAAGAGTTAAAGGTTTTCGGCCGGCTAGAGCTACTGTTTCAGTTCATTCTGGAGCGGGTGTGTCAACTCCCTCAAAACTTACGGGAGAGGACTACAAAAAAAGAACCAACGCTAGCTATACCTATCCTTTTGGATCGACAGGTACTCACCTAAGCTATAACGCTGCAAAAAACAACCTGCTTTTACTTGTTAGCACTGGAACGGCCGATCGTGGTATCAGCTTCAAACCGGAAGCAATTTGATAAACCAATGCTTGACAATATTCTTGGCTTGACTATTCTTGCCACTGAGAAATTATCTCAAAATGAGTCGTCAAAGCTAATTGAGCAGTTAGAATGCGCTGACCTCGGAAAAAAACACTTCATTGATGGGTCAATTAGCTTTGAAGATTTTTTAGATATTTTAGAATTGTGTGAAGTCAATATTGATGATTACCTGATAACAGTAGAGAAGAATCTTGCAGAGGTAAGAATTATTCTTTAATGACTGACCTGCCGTTAGAACTAAGTAATCCTAATAGCTGGAATCAGGTCTACGATGAGTCTAGGATATTTACTCAAACAGAGGGACAAGTTTACAGCTATACTCCTATTCCTGCTTTTGAAGTTCCTTTCTTGTTTACAAATCCTGTTTTGATTGTTCGCTGTCTATGCACAATCCCCACGGGAAAACGCTGGCGTTGGGCGGGGAATTTGAAATATCAATTTTTGTCTCCGGTTGCCGGGATAAATTTGCAGAAGGTTACTGCAACAGAAATTTCACTCAAGCTAAATAGTGCCAAACTAATTAA
>NZ_JBALBY010000078.1:0-22649 GCF_036919575.1 Nostoc sp.
TGACGGGAGTGGTTCCCGAACTTATGGGAGCGGTCTACCTCGTGACGGGAGTGGTTCCCGAACTTATGGGAGCGGTCTACCTCGTGACGGGAGTGGTTCCCGAACTTATGGGAGCGGTCTACCTCGCTACGGGAGCGGTTCCCGAACTTATGGGAGCGGTCTACCTCGTGACGGGAGCGGTTCCCGAACTTATGGGAGCGGTCTACCTCGTAACATTACTCACTAAGACCCAATTTGCTAGTTAAGCTAAAACACATCTAATTTGCATATTGCAATTTTCTAAATATCTTGTGGGGTGGGCATCTTGCCCGCCCTAATTATGCAACTTCAATGCCGATTAGCTTAATACAACTTACGCATTGACAGAAAATACCAAATATATGTGATGGAAAAAACCGCATCTGTCGTAAGGGTAAAGCGCAGTGCTAAACCCCTACAGCGCGGATCTATTTACCATCAAAGTTGCAAAAAAATTGCTTTGTTGGGTGGAGGCAAAGCGTAACCCAACATCCTGATAATCAGTTGGGTTGCGCTCCGCTCCACCCAACCTACGTCTACTTGCAACATTACTCACTAAGACCCAATTTGCTAGTTAATACAACTTACGCATTAACAGAAAATACCAAATATATGTGATGGAAAAAACCGCATCTGTCGTAAGGGTAAAGCGCAGTGCTAAACCCCTACAGCGCGGATCTATTTACCATCAAAGTAATGCGTACTTTGCGGTTCGTCTAAGAAATATTAAGTGCATCGTCATGGAGAATTGGTTTTAACTAGGACTTACGCACTATACAAATAGACAGTAGTATGCGTGAGCGCTACTTGTAGGGTTAAGAAGTTTTCCTTCGCTCCTATTTCCAAAATTGGAAATGTAGTTTCCGCTCATGACGATGCTTTCTTAGCTGACTTGGATTTATTCTTGTAGTTGTGAGGCAAACAGGAAATATCGCAGTCACAGAAGCATGTAAGAAAGAAGGTTACACCTTATTTACATAATTGTCTTTCTGTCAATGCGTAAGTTCTATTAACCTTCAGTTCAAGCTCAAATTTGAAATTTCGGAGATCAACAATGTCTAAGATCAACAACAACGGAGTAGATATGAACAACAACACATTAGCCCAATTAAACTTGAGCGCAGTCAAGGAACTTAACGATGAGGTAGCTGCTAGCTGTAGTGGTGGTGAAGGATTTCTCAGCGGTCCTGGTAGTGATGCAGATGTAATTTTGTATAAAGATCCAGACGGCCAGGGACAGTCGCTAGGCGTGAATGCAGTAACTGGTGATGGTGTTTCCAACATCGGGCTTCTAGGCGGGCAGGATACCACGTTCAACGATCAAACCTCATCTATTAGGGTTGTACGAGGTACATGGAGTTTCTTTCAAGACCAAGGCTATGGTGGCGACAATACTGGTCTGCTGGCCCCAGGATTATACAATCTTGGGCATAACAACGACGCAATCACTTCCGCTTTCCGTAATGTGTAATTTTCAGGGATATTGCTAACGGTACTGAAACAGAGAAAAATCAGGATCGCAGAGTATACTCTAGTAGTCTGTCAAGCTTAAATTCATGGGTAGTGCGAGCATCTTGCTCGCGTCGTGAGCGAGACGCTCACACTACCAACCCGTCAAAATGAATTTGACAGAACTCTAGTCTCCCAGAGGGTATTGCAAACGACGATATAAGTTCCCTCTATCGTGCAGGATAGAGGGAACTATACTCTAGTCTCCCAGGGGACATTTCAAACGACAGTATAAGTTCACTCTATCGTGTAGGATAGATTCAACTATCCTACACGATAGATAAAGGAATTTTACGCAATGGTAAAGCTACCTTCGAGTATACATTTCTTAGATAGTATTAACAGTGTTTAGCTATCAGTTACTTTAAGAATATCAATAACTCAGTTAGTAGTTATTCACTTTTGACTGATAACTATTCACTGTTTACTTACTTTAATCATTGAACAATGAAATACCAAAGCGTACTGCAACACAGTGAGGAAGACTGTGGTGCTGCAAGCCTTGCCACTGTTTCCAAACACTACGGACGCACCTTTGCCATGAACCGCGTGCGAGAAGCAGTAGGCACTGGTTCGCGGGGAACCACACTACTAGGTTTGAGACGGGGAGCAGAAACACTGGGATTCCATGCTCGTCAAGTCCAAGCCACCGCAGAAGTACTTGAGAAATTAAATGAAGTTCCCTTGCCTGCGATCATTCACTGGAAAGGCTACCACTGGGTAGTATTTTACGGGCTAAAAGGGAAAAAATGTATTATCTCTGACCCCGCAGTTGGTATCCGTTATCTCAGCTTAAAAGAGTTAATGGCGGGTTGGAGTGATGGTGTGATGCTGCTGCTGATGCCAGATGACAGCCGCTTCTATGAGCAAGCAGAAGATAAAATTGGCGGTTTTGGGCGCTTTATTGCCCGAATATTACCCTATCGTAACCTGCTGATTCAGGCGATCGCCATCAACTTTGCGATCGGGCTGTTGTCCCTCGCCTCCCCTTTAATGATGCAACTTCTCACCGATGACGTGCTAGTGCGGGGAGATACCCAACTGCTAACAACGGTGGCAATTGGCGCCATTGTCATGAACCTAATTCAAAATGCCATTGGTTTGGTACAATCTCACCTGATTGGTCATTTTGGTCAACGGTTGCAATACGGGCTAATTCTAGAATACGGTCGAAAACTGTTGCGCTTACCCCTATCATATTTTGAAGCACGTCGCAGTGGAGAAGTCGTTAGCCGGATTGCAGATGTTCATACCATCAATAGTCTAGTTTCCCAAATTGTCCTTGGTTTACCCAGTCAATTTTTTGTGGCTCTGGTTTCCTTGGGTTTCATGCTTTTCTATAGTTGGGCACTTACTTTAGCTTCCCTCGCCGCCTTTGTCATCGTCACAGGAGTCAACCTGCTTTTTCTTCCCGCCTTGCGCCGGAAAACCCGCAGCCTGATCGTTAAAGGTACGGAAAATCAAGGCTTTTTAGTCGAAACCTTTCACGGTGTTCAAGTCCTCAAAACCACCCAAGCTACAGAACAAGCTTGGCAAGAGTATCAGACAAATTTTGGTCGGATTGCTAACTTAGGCTGGACTACGATGAAGTTGGGGCTTTACAGCAGCACAGTCACGAGTATTCTTTCCAAATTGACGAGTATTGGCATACTCTGGTTAGGTTCTAGCTTGGTGATTAATCAGACATTATCCATCGGTCAACTGCTGGCATACAGTGGGATGAGTGGCAGCTTTCTTGGGTTTTTATCGTCAGTAGTCGGGCTAATTGATCAATTTATCACTGCTCAAATTGTCGTTCAACGCTTGACAGAAGTGATAGATGCTACCCCAGAAGATGAAAATGACTTTAAAAAACCTTGGGCAGAAATTCCTGGGAATGCAGATATTACTTGTTCTCAAGTTAACTTTCACCATGCTGGTAGAACTGACCTGTTAGAAAATTTTTCTTTAACTATCCCTGGTGGTCAAGTAATAGCCTTAATCGGTCAATCTGGCTGTGGCAAAAGCTCCCTTGGCAAATTAATTACTGGTTTATATCAAGTCCAATCTGGTAATATCCGTTATGGCTTATACAACCAGCAAGACTTATCTTTAGAGTGTTTGCGACAGCAAGTCGTATTAGTTCCCCAAGAACCTCATTTTTGGAGCCGTTCGATTGTTGAAAATTTTCGCTTTAGTTATCCCCACATTAGTTTTGAAGAGATAGTCAAAGCTTGCCATATTGCTGGTGCAGATGAATTCATTAGTAAATTACCCGATAAATATCAAACTGTTTTAGGCGAATTTGGTGCAAATCTTTCTGGCGGACAAAGGCAGAGATTAGCGATCGCTAGAGCAATTGTTACTGACCCACCTATATTAATTTTAGATGAATCTACAGGCGCTCTTGACCCAATAAGCGAAACTCAAGTTTTGGATAGATTACTTGCTCACCGTCAAGGCAAAACCACAATTATGATTAGCCACCGTCCTCAAGTTATCAAACGGGCTGATTGGATTGTGTTGCTTGAAGATGGACGCTTAAAAATTCAAGGGACTCCAGAAGAATTACGTCATATTACTGGAGAGCATTTAAGCTTTATTGATGAGATTTCTCCTTCTAAGAATGGGTTTAAATCTTCTTTAGTTATTCGGAATTAGTTAATGGTTATCAAAACAGAATTCAGGAGTCAGGAGTCAGAATTCAGTTGGGTATTCTGTATGACTCGCTCTAAGCGAAGCTATGCAGTTGGCGAACGAGAGGCGTGTCGCAGACAAGCCTCTCGAACGCGAGTGCGTCTCCCCTTGGGAGAAGAAAAGGCTTTACGCTGCGCTATCAGTAGTGAGTCTGAATCCCCCACTGATGGCAGGGGAAACGCAAGCTCACTGTAACACTTGCCGAAGTCTTGATTCTGACCGGAGCTTGTCGTTTGTCTCCGGCTCCGCTCCTGAATTCTGACTCCTGAATTCTGAATTCTTCTTCAATGGTAATTTTACATCAACTCAGCATTTATGATTAGTAACTCTAAAACCAATTTTTTACCCCCACTTCAAGATAACGACTTTCTCCCACCAATTAGCCGTTGGACTACATTTGGCGGACTATTTATCGTGTTTGTGTTGTCGTTAGCTGTTCCTGTGGCTGCGGTTGTTAAATATAAAGTTACGGTCAAAGGGCAAGCTGTTGTCCGTCCTGCGGGTGAATTGCCAATTGTGCAGGCTGCGATCGAAGGACAGGTAATGCAGATTTACGTTAAAGAAAATCAAACGCTGCAAAAAGGAGATAGAATTGCCACTATTGATGACTCTCGACTGCAAACCAAAAAAAACGAGTTGCAAACCAATATTCAACAAGCTAGGTTACAACTAATTCAAACCGTTCCTCAAATGAATGCAATAGATAGTCAAATTCGTGCCCAAAGCGATCGCACTAATCGGACTATCGCCTCTGCGAAAGCGGAATTGAAGGGACGCGATCGCGATCATCAAGACAAAAATATTACCAGTATCACTGAACTCCAAGAAGCATCAGCCAACGTCAAAATGGCCCAAGAAGAATTATATGCAGGGCAAGCACAGTTACAATCAGCACTAGCTAACTTATACGCTACTGAGGCGGCTTTAGGAGCAGCGACATCAAAGCAGAATCGATATGACAGTGCTGCTAAACAAGGGGCATTATCCCGCGATCAACTTGAAGAGGTACAATTGGCTGTGAAACAGCAGGAACAAGCTGTACAGGCGCTAAAAGCAACTTATAAAGCCCAAGAAAAAACAAATGAACGGCTAAAACAAGCTGTTAATGGGGCTATTGCTAAACGATCTCGCGCTCAAGCAGCTCTCAATCCCAGCAATGCAGATGTAGCAATGGCAACTGAACGCATTGCTGAAGAAAAAGCCTCTGGGGAAGTGAATAAAGCAACCTTAGAAAGAGAACGTCAAACTCTTATAAAGGAGAAAATTGAAACTGAAAAACAATTAGAGCGCCAAGAGAACGAACTCAAGCAAGCTGAAATCGATCTGAAGCAAACTACTATTACCGCTACAGCAGACGGGATTATTTCCAAGCTAAATTTGAGAAACCCTGGTCAAACTCTCCGGGTAGGGGAGGAAGTTATCCAAATTGTTCCTAGTCATGCGCCTTTAGTTATCAAAGCAGCGATCGCATCTGAGGCTAAAAGTAAGGTAAAAATTGGTCAAAAAGTCCAAATGCGAGTCACAGCTTGTCCTTATCCCGATTATGGCACTCTCAAAGGCAAAGTGAAAGCGATCGCTCCAGATGCTGCTAGTCCGCAAAAAAACGATGCAAATGCTGATACAGATTCTACACCCAAAGCAACTGCTGTAGGTGCTTTTTACGAAGTCACAATTGAGCCAGAAAAACTTGCTTTAGGTCGCACTACAAAGAAATGTCAAATTCAATTGGGTATGGATGGCAGAGTTGATATTATTACCCGCGAAGAAACTGTACTGCAATTCTTGCTCCGCAAGGCAAGGTTAATGACGGATTTGTGAGATCGTCATCGCCCAAAACTTTTAAAGAAGATTGAGTAAGCTGTTGCGTATTTAATTTGTATATTGGACGCGCTCATGTTGCCCGCACTACAATATTTTTGGGTTTTCGTGTTATACAATTTAGCTGCACATCAACTTATCATGTGCATATCAAGCTTATTAAGATAAAAGTCTTGCCCTGCCTTGTTCCCAGGCTCTGCCTGGGAATGCGATCGCTCGGAGGGCTGCTGCCTCCCAGTTTGACAGGAGGCAGCAGCCCTCCCACAAGAGCATTACAAGGCTCTGCCTTGTAATGAGAGGTAATTCACATTTGGTTATGTTTGTCAATGCGTAAGTCCGACGTTTTTTGGATAATTTATTTCTTGGAAGTCCCTTACCATTAACGGCTGAATAAATTTCAGCCATCCGCTTATATCCCCCGCATAAATGGACGGGGGCTTTACGCATCACAATTCGTAAAAATAGGTAAAACTCACCCTTGCGGTATTATGGGTTATTTTATCTATATAATGTGAGATCATTTGATTTTTTATTGCACCAGAGCTACTACAATTACTATTGATGCTAGATAATGGGAAGGCTTTGACATTTTCTTGCCAATCTAGCCCAGACAAACAGAACTAACACTTATGCGAACTCACTATTGCGGCGAACTCCGAAAAGAACATATTGGAGAAACTGTTACCTTTTACGGATGGATAGACCGTCGCCGCGATCACGGTGGTGTGATATTTTTAGATTTACGCGATCGCTCTGGAATTGTCCAAATCGTCAGCGATCCGCTACGCACCCCAGATTCTTATGAGCAGGCGAACGCCCTGCGAAATGAATATGTTGTCGAAATTACTGGTAGAGTAACACAACGTCCCGAAGAATCGCTGAATACCCGCATTCCAACAGGCGAGGTGGAAATCTACGCCGATAAAATTCAACTACTCAATGCTGTTCGCAAACAGTTACCTTTCCAAGTTTCCGTCGCTGACACCGAGACAGTGCGGGAAGACTTGCGGCTAAAATATCGTTATTTGGATTTAAGACGCGATCGCATGGCGCAAAATTTGCAACTGCGTCATCAAATTGTCAAAGCCATGCGTCGTTATCTAGAAGATTTGGAAGGTTTTATCGAAGTCGAAACCCCAATACTTACCCGTTCTACCCCAGAAGGGGCGCGGGATTATGTTCTACCCAGTCGCGTCAATCCTGGTGAGTGGTATGCTTTGCCGCAATCACCCCAGCTATTTAAACAATTGCTGATGGTATCCGGCTTAGACAGATATTATCAGATTGCCCGTTGCTTTCGTGATGAAGATTTACGCGCCGACAGACAACCAGAATTCACCCAGTTGGACATGGAAATGAGCTTCATGTCCCAAGAAGAAATTATCGAACTAAACGAGAAGTTAGTTTGGCATATCTTCAAAACAGTTAAAGGAATTGAGTTACAGCGCCCTTTCCCCCGTCTCACTTACGCTGAGGGGATGGAACGCTACGGTAGTGATAAACCAGATACCCGCTATGGTTTGGAATTAGTTGATGTCTCAGATATTGTCAAAGACTCTGGTTTCAAAGTCTTTCGGGACACTGTTATTAATGGTGGTATTGTCAAAATCTTGCCCATTCCTAACGGTAACGATGTAATTTCTAATGTCCGCATTAAACCAGGCGGCGACTTATTTAAAGAAGCCAGCGAAGCCGGTGCTAGAGGTTTAGCTTATATCCGAGTTAGGGATGATGGCGAAATTGACACCATTGGCGCGATTAAAGACAACCTAAGCGTTGCACAAAAACAAGAAATTTTACACCGCACAGGTGCAAAAGCTGGACATTTGCTGTTGTTTGGGGCTGGTGATGCTGCTACAGTTAATAAAACATTAGATAGATTACGCCAAGCGATCGCTAAAGAATTTGGCTTAATTGATCCAGAAAAAATCAACTTACTCTGGATTACAGATTTCCCGATGTTCGAGTGGAATGCTGACGAAAAGCGTCTAGAAGCACTACACCACCCATTTACAGCACCGCATCCTGATGATTTGAGCGACTTAAAGACTGCACGCGCCCAAGCTTACGACTTAGTACTTAATGGCGTGGAAGTTGGCGGCGGAAGTCTGCGAATTTATCAGCGAGAAATTCAACAGCAAGTATTTGAAGCCATCGGTTTATCTCCTGAAGAAGCACAAAGTAAATTTGGTTTTCTCTTAGAAGCATTTGAATATGGTACACCGCCGCATGGTGGCATTGCCTACGGTTTAGATCGTTTGGTGATGTTGCTAGCAGGAGAAGAATCCATTCGAGATGTCATAGCTTTTCCGAAGACACAACAAGCGCGTTGTTTGTTAACAGATGCGCCGTCGAGTGTAGATGCTAAACAATTGAAAGAATTGCACGTTGCTTCCACATATAAACCAAAGTCTTAGTAAACTAAATAATTGTCTAAGTAGGGTGGGCAATGCCCACCTTACTTGACTTGAGAAAGCACAGATGTGGAGGTAAGATTATGACCCAAGCCTTGCCTAAATTACTCACCTTCGATGAGTTTAGCGAATGGTATCCCAACGATGGTAAACGCTATGAATTGCACAAAGGAGTAATTGTTGAAATGCCATCCCCAACCGGAGCGCATGAAAAAGTTGTAGGATTTATAGCCCGTAAGCTAACTGTCGAGTTCGATCGCCTGAACCTTCCCTACACTATACCCAAAACCGCATTAGTCAAAACTCCTTCTGCCGAATCCGCTTATTCGCCTGATGTGTTGCTGCTAAATCTTGATAATCTCGATAATGAACCGCTTTTTCAAAAACAGTCAACAGTAAGCCAAGCCGCATCGGTTCCAATAGTTATTGAAGTTGTTTCAACTAACTGGCGAGATGATTACTATAATAAATTTAGGGATTATGAAGAAATGGGCATTCCTGAATATTGGATTGCTGATTATGCTGCGTTGGGTGCAAGAAAATTCATCGGCAATCCCAAACAATCCACTATTTTTGTATGCGAATTAGTTGATGGTGAATATCAAATGACACCGTTTCAAGGTAATACCGCGATTTTATCACCTACCTTTCCCCAATTAAATTTAACTGCACAACAGATTTTTGATGCGGCTAACTAAACCACATCCTGCCATAATTCATCTAAAACCTCCAGGAGACTCCCACTGCATTCGGTACTCCGAATCAGTGGCGGGACGCCAGTCGCTACAAGTCGGCAGAGCCGCCCAACGCGCTGGCTCAGGAATGGAGGGGGAATTACGAAACATCTTGTGATTGATTTTGTGGGTTAGCACAAAAAAATCAGGAGATAGTTGAGTAATTCCCAATTTAAGAAGCTTAAATTGCATACGAGTAACCATCTTTTGCATGAATAGGGTTACAAAATTTGTGCGATATTCCTTGAACTAATCCATTTTTAGTAGAAACATTGAAACTCCCTGATGAACGAATAGCCACTTTTCCAACATAATTACCAATCTTTTTACCAGTAGTAACAATTGCTTTAACAATGTCACCAGTTTGAAAGCCAAAATGTATTTTTTCTCTAGGTATGTGCCGACTTGGGAAACCGAACTTATCGGTTCTACAAGACTGCCTAGAACCATGTCCATTAGCTGCAACTAACAATGGTTTAACGCCTTTAATTATCAATTTAGGAGTTGATTTACCAACACAACAAGCATCTAGCCAATGAGTCTTTTCTAATTTTTGCTGACTACGATTAAACTTTGTTAGACCTCCTGAACCCGTTTCTACTGGTAGTCCAGTTGCTTCTAAAACTCTAAACAATGCCCAACGAGTAGAATTAACTGCGGCTGCATCAGCTAAAGGACGTTTAGCTTGCGTCAGAATTTTTGATAATAATCCTGGGTCTTTTTTCAAAAAATCTTTAATATCTTTAACTCCTTTTTTGATATTGCATTTTTCACAACTTAAAGTAAGATTTGTGATTGAGTTAGAGCCTCCTTTGGCTCTTGGATGAATGTGTTCAATCTGAAGTGGAACATCTTTTACGCTACAGTAAGCGCATTGTCTATTCCACTTTTCAAGCAAGTACTCACGAGTCTCAAAACCCTGAAGTGTCCCCTGTTGATACTCCTTACCCTGAATATTCGGATCGCGTATCAGTTGCATATCAAAGCGAACTAGTTCTTGACTAATAGCTACAATCGGTGCAAATCGGCATAACTTATCAACGAGCGTTTTGATATTGTCAACACGACTTTGCAAGCTTGGTGTCAACCATCCTGGTGGACGGGTTCTATTCAGAAATCTCGGTTGCCTGTAACGAGTTTTCCTTGCTCGTCTACTACGTCTTAATTGTCGTCTAGATGTTAAAGCATCTCGAATTGCGAAACCTCTGTGTTTTAATTCTGCTGCAAATATAACCTCTCCACTTGCGTCGTTGACTAATGCAATTCCAGTTACTTTCGCACCAGGATCAACTTTTAATCTTAGTGGTGATACAGGAGTTTCTGAGAGCGATTCAGCAAGAATCAAAGTGAATGGGAATTGTCTATAAATTGCCGCTTTTTTGTTTCTTAGTAATTGCCTCGCTTGGGCTGGATGAATTGGATTTAATGGTCGTTTCTCGGAATCAATTACAAATACTTTGGACATTTCTGCCCCTCCTTGCGGGTAAAGTTAGCCTGGACAATGATTTAAAGGCTTTTTACGCTAACAGCACTGACTCAAACCCAATGATTCTGTTTAACTGTTAACCTTAGAGAGCAGCGCCTTGCGGGGGTGGAGGAGTTTGTGGCGACTGCGGTGCTACAACAGCAGCTTCGTATTTGTAGGTAAGATGACCCAAAAATCGTAGTACTCAAAGTACTTAATCGGGTAAACTCTGGGCGATAACAACGCCCCCACCATATTGCTCTTAGCAATTGGTGGTGGGTAGTTTACTATTAATCTGCACTAAAATCTCTTCTAACCGCCCATTAAAAGCTTTATTTAAAGGGAAGGGGAGAAAATCAAAGCCTCTCTCCTACGAGGAGAGAGGAATGGAAGTGAGGTCTATTTGTGGTTTATTTACCTGAAAATCGCTGTAAGTTGACACGTATGTGCATTGCAACCTCCCTACAGAGGTGTTGTTTAGTTTACAGCAGCACTAACTAAACCATTGTGCCTGAGTAAAGCGATCGTACTTGGTTCACGACCCCGGAAAGTTTTAAACACCTCCATTGGATGCTGACCGCCACCAAGAGCCAGCACTGTATCCCGATAACGCCGACCTGTAGCTTTTATCGCTTCTTCATCTTCTAGCCCAGCTTCTTCAAAAGCGGCAAAAGCATCAGCACTCAGTACCTCAGCCCACTTGTAACTGTAATAGCCTGCGGCATAACCACCCTCAAAAATATGTCCAAAAGCACACAAAATAGAATCTTCTGGAAGTGGTGGTAAAACGGTAGTAGTCTTAGCGATGCGATGACGCACATCTGAGGGAGTTTCATTACTACCAGGGCGATAGCGGTAGTGTAGTTCTAAATCAAGACTGCTCATGTGAATCTGCCGCAACGTAGCAGTACCACTCATATAATTACGTGCCGCTAGTAGCTTTTGATAATAATGCTCCGGTAGGGCTTCACCAGTTTCGTAATGTTTCGCCATTCCAAACAAAGTGGGTCGCTCATAGCACCAGTTTTCCATAAACTGACTAGGTAGTTCCACTGCATCCCACTCGACATTATTGATGCCTGCGGCTCCCGAATAGTCAACCTTGGTGAGCATGTGGTGCAATCCATGACCAAACTCGTGGAACAAAGTCTCTACTTCGGTGAAAGTCATCAAACTAGGTTTACCATCTACGGGAGGACTTTGATTACACACCAAATAAGCTACAGGTAAGCGGATGGCAGTGACACCATTTTCAGTGATTTTGCCCCGATTGATGCACACATCCATCCAAGCACCACCGCGTTTCTCGGCTGGACGGCTGTAGGGGTCTAAGTAGAAGTAGGCTATAGGAGAACCAGTTTCGTCAGCAATTTGGAAATAACGGACATCCTCATGCCATACTGGTGCTTGACCATCGGCAGAGGTGACAGTAACACTAAACAGCCGCTTTACTAGTCCAAATAAGCCGTCTAAGACTTGAGGAAGGGAGAAGTAGGGACGCAATTGTTCAGAGGTAAAGGCAAATTTTGCTTCTCGTTGGCGTTCCGCCCAAAAGCTGATATCCCAGTGTTTTAAATCCGTAGCTTCTGCTGCTCCCTGTGCTGCTGCAAAAGCTTTGAGTTCTGCCAAGTCTTTAACAGCAGCATCATAACTAGCGCGGCGTAGTTCTTCTAACAGGGCGTTGACTGCCTCAACGTTAGGAGCCATTTTACTAGCTAGGCTCAATTGGGCAAAACTTTTAAAGCCGAGTATATCTGCGAGTTCTTGGCGCAACTTCAAAATGCGCTCAATTAAGGGGTTGTTATCCAAATCGCCATCAGAAGCGCGGGTGATATGAGCTTTGTAGAGCTTTTCGCGCAAATCTCGACGGGTGCTGTGCTGCATGAAAGGGCCATAGCTGGGGAAGTCCAGAGTAATCCGCCAGGGGCCATTTTCTGGTGTGGCGTTGCTTTCGCCAGCAGCACGAGCTACTTGGGCTGCTAAACTCACTAAGCTTGGTGGTAAACCGTCAATTTCCGCTTGTCTTGTCAGGGTTAAGCTGAAGGCTTTAGTGGCATCAAGTACATGGTTAGAGAATTTGGTAGAAAGTTCTGCTAACTCCATTTGTATGGCGTTGAAACGCTCTCTTGCTTCTCCTTCTAAGCCAACACCCGAAAGTTGTGCATCCCGAATGGCGGCTTCGACAATGCGCTGTTGGGCTAATTCTAAAGTTGCCCAACTATCACTGGCACGGAGTGCTTTAAAAGCATTGTAGATGGGTTGACTTTGACCGAGCTTGTTGATAAATTGTACAACTAGTGGCTGTACGATTTCATGAGCTTCGCGCAGTTCTGGGCTATTTTTAACACCCATTAAATGATTCACCACCCCCCAACTCCAAGTCAGCCGTTCTGTCAGCTTTTCTAAGGGTTCTACTAAACCACTCCAAGTAGGCTCTACACTAGCCTCTAAGATGGCAAGCTGCTGGTCGAGTTCTGCCAGCAACTGATTGAAGGCTGGTACTACTCGTTCTGGTTTAATCTCTGCAAAGGGAGGTAAACCAATGCCTTGAAGTAGGGGATTGTCGGAAATAATGGTACTTGCACTCATGTTTTTGTGTGAACTGCGGATGAATAAAAACCAACAATGATTTTTGTTTATATATCTTCTAATGTAGCGATCGCAGTGCTAAATATTCTTGCCATTGTAGAAAAAAGGCAAAAAAAACGAGAATTCCTCACAAAAGTATCCTGATACAGGTATTTTGTTTGGTTTGTGAACGATAGACTTATAAAAAGATTGGGGCATTGGGCATGGGGCATTGGGCATTGGGCATTGGCATTAGTTATCAAAAAATTGGGTTTAAAACCCCGTGCTTCGAATCCCTTTTTAAGTTTTGTGGCAATGAGTCTTTATCCCCGTTACAAAACTGTACTTCCGACTTCCGACTTCCGACTTCCGACTTCATTAATCTTCCTCCTGCTACCCTGCCTCCTTCGTTGACTCAGCAGTTCCAGAAATATCAGCGAAAGTCTCTGAGATAATATAATCATGCACCCATCCTTTCAACTAGGTGGCTAATTATCACCGAAACAGACTCATGATACAGAGCAACTAAATTTATTTATGGTTACTGAGCTTGTCGAAGTATGGGGATTGTTAATTTTGAATTTTGAATTTTGAATTCGGAGCAAAGCGACGTGACTAGCCTCTTACCCAGTTCTCAATCAACAGAAGTTTTTTACCCAAGCTCGGATGGTGAACCATTGGCAGAAAGTTATGTTCATTTATGTGCTTTACTGGCAACTTTAGAAGTATTGAGGCAATATTTGCTGGATCGGCAAGCAACGGTTTTGAGTAACCAGTTTCTCTATTATGCTCAGGGTTTTCCGAGGTTACGGGTAGCCCCAGATGTAATGGTAATTTTTAATGTCGCTCCTGGAGGTCGGGATAATTACAAGATTTGGGAAGAGGGACAAGTGCCTGTAGTAATCTTTGAAATGACCTCGGAGGGTACTAGAAACCAGGACACGGGCTTCAAGAAGACGCTGTATGAGCAGTTAGGGGTACTGGAATACTGGTTATTTGACCCCAAGGGAGAGTGGATTAAAGAGCAATTGCAAGGCTATCGGCTGCGAGGTGAGGTGTATGAGCCAATTAGAGATAGCCGATGTGAACCTTTGCAGCTACGCTTGCAAATAGAGGAGCAACTGATTGGTTTTTATCGAGAAGACACTGCGGAAAAGTTACTGATTCCAGAGGAGTTGGCAGAGGCGCTGAAACAGGAAAGATTGGCGAGGGAAGAAGCACAGTCGCAAGTGGAAAGGTTGAAGGAACATTTACGATCGCTTGGCGTTGACCCTGATACTATCTAGCTATAGAGAATGCGATCGCAAGAAGGCGGGTGCTTCACACCATCAGAGAATCCATTGCCGAACTTAACCTGACAAAAGGCGATCGCTAAAAGACATCATAATGTATTATATCAAATTAACTGAGCGCAATCGAGCCTCCTTGCCGAACCGAGAAGCAAGGCTCTATATTTATGATTTTATTTGGCAACTCATCTTTTTACTCGTAAAATCGAAGACAAGATCAAGGTAAGTAGAAAAGAGTCCCTAAATTAATGAATACGTTAATCAGTCAGGGTGGAAGAGCTATCACTAAATTTCAGATGGTAGACCGAATAAACGATATCGCTTGGCAAGCTCAACAAGGTAGCGTTGCTGCGATTATTCAGCTATTGAATGAAAAGCTAGCCAAGTCTGGTGTCAGAACTAGAGCCATTTTTTCTAATGGTGTCTTACAACTTCTGTGCGAAGCGGCTAGGGTAGAGCAACTTGAGCAATCTCCCGTCGTAGAACAAATCCAGCAAATTCTTGAATCCATCACCCCGCGTCACATTCGCAAAGTCAATATCAACAGTCGAATTGTTCGGGAACAACAATTACTTTGGTTAAAAGAAATAGATAGCGATCGCGAAAACCAATTGCTTTGGTCACACGAAATTACATTAATTCAGCCTAATATTCTAAAGCAACTAATTAAAGATTTCACAGAAGCTCAAGCTGAATTAGGAAAACCAAGTTTTCCTAAAACTCCAGTCTCTCGTCCTTTAGTACTGATTAACAAAGAAAAACACAAAAATAAATCTCAAACAACGATATTAGCAGCAGCTGGTTTATGCTCACTGTTGTTGCTTGCTTGGGTTGTTTATGCCCAGTTAGGCAATAAACTAAAAAACCTAATGCAACTAGAAACTTCCAAATCTCTAACTACAGAAAATACTAGCAATAAGAAAGCCGAAACACCATCCCGTGCTCCTAACAATAGCCTTTCTGAGCCATCTGATGACCCATTTGCCATATCTGTGCGACTTGCCAACCAAGCTTCTGTATCTGGCAAAACAGCCACAACCTCAACTCAGTGGTTAGAGATTGCTGCTAAGTGGCAACGGGCTTCAGATTTAATGGGCACGGTGCCACAAAACTACAGCCGTTATCAAGAAGCTAAGATTCGTACTCAACTATATAAGAAATACAGTGAGGCGGCGCAGAAAGAAGCTGATAAGAGTAAATCTTAGTTTTTTCTTATTGGAAGACTTCGATTACTGATTAGTATTCTAGTAGTGGAAAATGGATTATTTACGGCTCTACCGCTCCCTTTATGGAGTCTAAATAATAAATAAAACGGTGTTAACGTTTAAAGGTTAAGGATTGTGACTTGTCACAGTAACTTTGCCTAGTACGTAGTAAGCATTTCAGTGCTTAAGATAAAGAGTAAAGTCCTTATTACTAACTTATTTATCCAGCAAAGTTACCTTGATTTAAACTATGCTAATTCACTACCTCTATCTAATAAAAAAATTATTGGATAGAGGTGGTTGTGAATTTAGCTAAATTTATTACTAACGTTCATAGTGACCGCGAATCCATACCTTATGGTGATGTATTCTGTCCCAATGCCCAGGAATCCACCTTTGATGATGATGATGCCCACCAAGATCGATTACTAATGCTGATGCCTGTTTTGGCATGGCAGCAATGAACAGTGGTAAAGCAACTAATACACCTGCAAGCATCCGTTTCATAACTAATTTTCCTTTGTTCAACTATCTGGGATTAAGTCAGTTAAATTTTTTGGGAGTCGATTCTCAGCAATTTAACTGGACTGATTTATAAATTTAGACTGCTGCTTTTTTCAAAAGGTTTAATTTAGTTTATGTCAATTTTGTGTTATTAATATGTCAAATTTTTTTATTGATTAAAATAAGTATTATTTTAAACCAGATTGTACGGAGAGTATAATTGGCGTAGGCGTAGCCCCCCGTACCCCCTACTGTTGGGGACAATTGGAAAAAAATCGACCTTATTGAAAATAAGGTCGATTTAATCAAGCGGATTCATTCGTGGGGTCAATCTAAAATCCAAAATCCAAAATCTAAAATGTTTATGTCGCCTAACTCAAAAGTTCTCCTGTTTCTTGCAGGGAGTGCAAGCGGCGGTAAATACCCTCGTGACGCAAGAGTTCATTGTGGCTACCCACTTCTACAATCTTTCCTTGCTCCAGAACCACAATTTTATCGGCTTCTCGCACTGTACTTAGACGGTGGGCAATAACGATGGTGGTGCAAGTTCCCTGAATCGATCGCATCGCTAGCTGAATTGAACGCTCAGACTCATAATCTAAACTAGAGGTGGCTTCGTCAAAAATCAGCACGTCTGGTTCCACTAGCAATGCCCTAGCAATTCCCAAGCGTTGTCTTTGTCCTCCAGATAACCTGACACCTCGTTCCCCCACAACGGTGTAATAACCTTGGGGTAACTGCTGCACTACTTCATCGACTCTGGCAATTTTACAAGCTTGGTGAACCTGCTCCAAAGTAGCATTCGTTCTACCGTAGGTGAGGTTATCCAAGATAGTACCGTTGAAAACGTCTACTTCTTGATGAACGATCGCTAGCCTTCGTCTATACTTACCCACATCCAAAGTGCGAATATCTTGACCATCAATCAGAATTTGACCTTCTTGAGGTTCAAAATATCGCAACAGCAATTTCACTAAAGTAGACTTACCAGAACCGGAACGCCCCACTAATGCCACTGTTTGGTATGGCTCAATCAACAAGTTAATATCTTGCAAAACTTGACGGTTGGCATCATATCCAAAACTGAGGTGCGACAACTCAACTTTTCCAGTAAATTTATAAGGTGATTCTGTCTGGTTGCTCTCTTCTAAAAGACTAGCTGAATCAGATGCAGTTGGCTCTTGGAGAAATTCGTGAAACCGCAGCATGGAAGAATAACGACGGGCAAAAACTTCTGCCAAAGTGCTAATAGGTTCTAATTCGGCATAAGCCATGCTAGAAAGAGTTAAGGTCATGATAAAGTGACCAAGAGAAATTTTCCCATGTACTGTTGCTGCTAGAGTCAAACCCAGGATACTAAACACGCAAAACTGAATTACAGTCCTTTGCCAAGTAGCCAGTTTCACATAACTTTTGTGGATACGATACTCAACCAGCGTTAGTTCACGATCCAAACGTAGCTTTTGCCGTTTCAGTTCGTTAGCTTCTGTAGCAAATGCTTTCACCGTTTTGATGTTGGTGATCAGTTCCGAATTGCGGCTTTCCGTATCTTCTGAATATTTATCCAGAAGACTTTCGTGCCAAATTATCTGCTGTAAATTCCTCAAGCTCAAGCTAAGAATAACTACAAAGGAAATCAGATATAAAATCGCAATTCGCCACTCAATCAGCAAGATAAACACGAAAATTCCCAGTACACGAGCTAATCTAGGAATCAACTGTCCGGCAACTTCGGGATATGTATAGGTGTGGTTAGTTAGACCTCTAGCTATTCTTCCAGCAATGCGTCCGGGGTTATTTTGATCATAAAATTCCAGTGGGAGAGTGAGAATTTTTTCTATGGCTGTTTGGGCTTTCTGGCGACGCAACCTTAAGGATATATCCCAATGAAACCAATGGGTTAACCAAGGTTGTGTTGGCGCTCTCGCTACAGTGACAACGAAAATTAAACCCAGTAATACACCCAAAGATAAAGTTTTATTAACTGGGTAATTGGTGATGTCGGAAACAGTTGCGATCGCACTTTGAAGTGGTTTATCCAACGGTTGACCAGACAAAACGTTTAAAATCTGCCCGATCGCATAAGGGACAACCAAATCAATAATCTCGTAAATGCTGGATGTTGTAATACTGAAAACACTCAGTTTCCAATCAGAGCGAAAGTAATTGACAATATCTTGAAATTTGGCCATGATGCACACCGTCCAAGAGCGCGATCGTAAACTTGGAATTTATATACTACAAACGTATTACAATCTAGTCAATAGCTAGATGACAAATCACTCTTTGGGAGTAGTTGGTAGTTCTTGAGGGACAAATTCTAGGCGATAGCGATAGAGGGCAACTGGTCGAGAGCCAGCTTTAAAGTAATCTGGATCTTGGGGTGAAAGATAGACAGCAGTAATTTGATCTGCCTCAATCGCCGGATTAGCTGTTGGAAGTTTATGATAAGCGGTGGTAGATTCTACAGAGTTTAAATAGGGGCGTGAACTGCCTTTGAATAGTTGTTGAAACACTTCTGTAGTCATGAACTTGTCATCAGGCGTAGTTTCGATCGCCCGTGCAGTCACAATGGAAACTAGTTGGCAACTGCTACGCAAGAACGTAATCTGACGATTAGGTGAATCTGGATCTACTTTCACTAATAACACTGCTTCATCCCCTAAATAAGCCCTTGCCAAATTCAAGCTATTAAACGCTCTATCTGCTACTAGAATGGGGGATTTGTAATCTATCTGAGGAAATATTTTGAACCCAGTAGTATGTGGTTGCTGTTTCACAAATCTTACTACAAAACTCACAGGCTGATTTAATTGTCGGCGATTACCTTCAAACCCTGGCGTTACGATCTCTGGTGCTAAAGGTGCAGCTAAATCTACCAAAGTACTTGTAACTTGCCAATAACCAGCCATCCATTCAGGGTAAACCAAATCACCCGAAGCCGGTTGTGCTGAAGTTAATTTTTCCCATTGGGGAAAATTTGCTAACCGTTCAGATAACTCTCCTGCAAGAGCTTCGCCAGTCCACAGCAGAAACGAAATAACCAACCAAAAAATCAAAATTTTTCTCATTGCAAGCATTACTAATTTTGTGCTTAATTTTTATTAATTATTAACTAAAAAATTATCTATAGGAATCATAGTTGATTTCTGAAAAAACCTCGGTAGTCTTGTAGTGGACTGTCTACGGCTAAAATGTTGCAAAAAAAATTGTAGGTTGGGTGGAGGCTTTGCGTAACCCAACATCCTGATAATCAGTTGGGTTGCGCTCCGCTCCACCCAACCTACGTCTAATGCTTAAACTATTGTTTATTAGCTCATTATTCTACTAGGCAATGAAACATTGACATCTAATGTTTTAACTAACCGCAGAGGCGCAGAGAGCGCAGAGAGAGGAATCAACAGAAATTTTCACAAATGATTTAGGACTGCTATATATTTTAACTATGGCAATCATTCTTGTTGCCTTTCACTCATTTATGTATGAGTATTTTTTTCTATTTTATTTGATTATATTTTTTTAGTTTGTAAATCAATGCAGCCTGAGATTGCTAACATAATTAAAACTTTGATATAACAAAACCTATATTTTTTAGTTTAATGACCTTGCCTTAGCTAAATGAAATAACTGGTAATTGAAGATTACGTCTTCCCAATTACCAATTATCAATATTAAATCTCTGCTGGTAAAGGTTGCCAAATTTCTCCATACTGCTCCCGTAAACCTTGCCAAGCTTCCACCTGTCCTGGTTCATATTCTCCCGGTTTACCCCATTGCAAAAATAGGCTTAAAGCAGACTCTTGTTTATCATCTAAAAACCGAATAGCATAGGTTGTAAAATTACCTCTCTTCGCTTCACCAGTTTCAAATTTTACCTGAATAATTTTGTCCATATTCAAGTGAAACTCAAAGCCTTCGGTGTGCATATTCGCGTACTTCCCTTTAGGCAATTCTGCATAAAATAACTTTTCTACTTTACCTCGTGCTTCTAATACAGCAGCGCTGCTAGTGACAATTAAACGCAAAGTTCCCAAAGTCTCGCAAGCTGCTAAAAATTCTTTCAAAGTAGTACTCATAAATTATTATCCTCTGTTAGTTTTTTTGACTAATGACTAATGACTAATGACTAATGACTATTTTTCGTATTGTTCATAAGCAGCGACAATGCGCTGAACTAGAGGATGGCGCACGACATCTTTTTGGGAAAATTCGCAAAAGGCAATGCCTTCAACGTGTTTGAGAATTTGTAAAGCCACTCCTAAACCCGATTGTTGGTGAAGTGGTAAATCAGTTTGTGTCATGTCGCCTGTAATCACCATCCGCGAACGGAAACCCAAACGAGTTAAAACCATTTTCATCTGAGCGGGTGTAGTATTTTGAGCTTCATCCACAATTACAAAGGCGTTATTGAGGGTACGTCCCCGCATATAGGCGAGTGGTGCGACTTCAATCACACCGCGTTCCATCAAACTGGGTACTTTTTCTGGGTCGATGAATTCATAAATAGCATCATAAAGTGGGCGAAGATAGGGATTAACTTTCTGCTGCAAGTCTCCAGGCAAAAAACCGAGTTTTTCACCAGCTTCCACGGCAGGGCGAGTTAAAATTAGCTTTTCAAACTGGTTCGCAAGGAGTGCTTGCACGGCGACAACCACAGCGAGATAAGTCTTACCGGTACCAGCAGGCCCAACACCAAAGGTAAGATCACGTTTACGGAGTGCGTCGATATATTGACGCTGGCGGAAGGTTTTGGCGCGGACTTCTTCACCCCGGCGACTTTTGGCGAGGACATCTCGCTGTAAATCTTGCAATTCCCCTTGCCGATCGCTATCTATGGCTTGGCGGGCTGTTAAAATATCGGCACTGGAAATAGTATTGCCTTTAATCCAGAGGTTTTCAAGCGATCGCACTAATCGAGAAGCCAGATCAATTTGCCCAACGGTACCAGAAATCAGTAATTCCTGTCCGCGTAGCACTAAAATAGCTCCTGTTTGCCGAGATAGGATTTTGAGATTTTCTTCTCCATCTCCGGCCAGAGCGATCGCGCTGGTAATATTCGGCAGCTGAATTGTTAAAGCACCTGCCATAGTATTTCTTAATTCGTGAGGATCTGTATTTGACAAAGGTTGATATTTTCTCGCTAACGGCGAAATTAAGCTTTTTTACTTACATTTTGGAAAAATCTTTGCAACAAATAAATCGGCTGTAGTTAAAAGGGCGGTTAGAAACCGCGTCTACACGAGGCTTTACCCACCTTTCCTTGCGGAACGCTACGCGAACGTGGGTTAAGAGAATCCTTGATTTTGTATTAGTCCACGGAGGTGGACTTCGTTTGTGTAGCCGCGTTCGCGTCAGCGTGCCGGAGGCTCTATTCCATTCGCCAAGGCTTAAGTTGACACCGATGTACAGGTGTACGCCCCTACTGGTGAAGAGTCCAAAAAAAGATCCAAAAATCTTTTTGCTACTTTCCATCCTGACAAAAATTCTGAGCGGAGGTAACGACAACCGCTCAGATTTGCGCTCTAGTTTTAACCTAGCGGAGGCGGGGTTTAACAATGGGTTTAGGCCCATCATTTCCACGAGGTTCTCTCCTAGTCGGCGGTGGCGATCGCTCTTCTGTGTCTTCATCAAAAGACATGCCCTCGCGGCCTGGCGTGGTGCTGCCGTAGATATCCAGGTATACTGATTGCCCAGCAGTAGCAGCTGCTGCGGCAATTACTGTACGAATCGCCTGAATATTGCGTCCTCCTCGACCAAACACTTTTCCTTTATCTGTGCTTTCAAAGGCGATGCGAATCCAAACCCGATTGAGGGCTTGAGAAATTTCACAATCGACGCTTAAAGTCTCTGGAGATTCCAAAAACGGCTGCACTAAAAACCTAACCAGCCCAACATAATTGGGACTAGCTGTTGGGAGTTTTGTTCCAAAATTATGATGCGGCTGTTGCACTGACCTGTTCAAAAACATTAGCTTTTACTAGAATGCGACGAACGGTGTCAGTGGGTTGAGCGCCTTGTTGTAGTCGCTTGACGATACCAGGAACGTCCAGTCGCACTTCATCAGTTCTGGGGTTATAAAATCCTAACTCTTCTAGGGGACGGCCATCGCGGCGAGCGAGGTTGTTAATGGCGACAATGCGGTAACTTGCTTCCCGTTTTTTACCGAATCGCTTCAAGCGCAGTTTGATCATGGTTGAAGAATCATTCTCCTGTTGTTAGATATTAAGCAACTAGTTGGCGAGGAAGTAACCGAAATCTGGCTGTTGCCGAGAAATTGCGGGTTCAGTTTCCTCTGCTGATAAATTCTGAGGTCGAAATGCTAATTTTAGCACTGCCTAGCATTTGCTGCTATTAGTCATTGGTCATTGGTCATTGGTCATTGGTCATTGGTCATTGGTCATTGGTCATTGGTCATTGGTCATTGGTCATTGGTCATTGGTCATTGGTCA
>NZ_JBALBY010000079.1:0-2641 GCF_036919575.1 Nostoc sp.
ACCGGAAAACTCCCGCATGGAAGCTCTTCAACGAACTATCGAACACCGGATCAATATTATCCGAGTCAACCCCTTAGATGATAAATTGTTTGATCAAGCGCTACGTTGTGCTTTAACACAGATGATGACAGGTGAAGACTGTGTACCTCCATCGGGATCTGATGTTGGTCTACGATATTTGCGTGATCGCATTAATGTACCGCGAGATATGTCTATCTACGCAGCCAAGCGATTGAGAGAATCCCTGGAAAAAACCGCAGCCCTTGCAGGTGATGGACAGCCAGCCCCCATTCCCACTAAGCATCGACGAGATCAAGACCCGTCTAACTTTGTCATCAAGTAGGATTACCGCAGCCATCACGGTCGTAAAAAATACTAAAGTTTTCTTTTCACTCGCCCTGCTTAAGAACAGCTAAAGATTGCTCTTTTCACGATGATCTCACTTTTTCGCGTTGCTCCCCGCATGATCTATGAAATTGTGCTTATTTATCAAATTACAGATCAACAATGAAACTACCAGGCAGTTATGAGATTGTGAATGCTGAAAGAGTTGGTGTAGTAGATTATATCTTGATTATTTTTTCACAAAGAGATTGGTCATCGGCTTAACTCCTTTAGTTGTGTCATTAGCAGAGTTTAAGTATTCATAGATGCCAAAAGCATCTTCAGTAGTTCGTAGCAATGAGTAGTGATTATAGGGTGTGTTATCTACAACGCCTCGTGATGCGTGATTAGTAATCACAATCGTCGCAATGTGACCGCCACCAAAGTTAGCGTTACTATCAGGGTCAAAACCACAGCAACCTTGAATTTTGGCTTTGTCAGGAGGATTACTATCTTCATCCCAAGTAATAATAATCGCATTATTGCCAGACCCAGCCCACAACTTAGAAGTAGTGATTTGATTAACAACTTTTCCAATTATCATGTCGCCAGTTTGAATCAGTTTTTGCAATTGGGGACACTCTGCTAAACCATGCATTTCATGACATTGGTTGAAGATGATGTGGCTGTAGTTGGGAATTTTACCACTGTTCAGGTCGGTAGTAAGTTGATCAATCCCGACTATTTTACTGGCTAAGTTTGGGTCATCTTGCACTTTTTTAAAGTTCAGAAAACCATTATGTTTGACCGCATATAATGCACGATTGAGACTGGGAGCGACAACGGACTTAGAGCCTGGAGAAGGAATATCTTCAAAATACCCTTTCCAAGTCAGCCCCTTTTGTGACAATTGGTCGATTAAGCTAAAAGAGGTAATGGTATGGTTGGCATAGTCAGGTTGACGAGAGTTGTGGCAAAATTGCTGATTACTATTAGCAAAGCAATAGAAAGCATCATCATCATGAATACCAAAAGTACTACCGCTTAAAATGGCAACATAGTTAGCTTCGCTGGGATGTACTTCGCCATAGAAGTTACTAGCTAAACCATAGGTTTTGGCCAGTTGATTGATCATGGGTGCATTGGGATTGCCAATAATTTGGTCGTAGGATTTGTTTTCTTCAACAATCACAAAGATATGGTCATATTTAGGGATGGCTTTGTCGTCTGGTGTAGGAGTTGAAACTACTGCTGCTGTATTTTCAACTACTTGCGGTGGGTTAGTAGCTGATTGACTGGATTTTTGTGAGTTGGATAAGCAACTACTGAGTGTGAGGCTCAAGCTCAATAAGTAAATATGATGAAGAATTGTTTGAAGTCTAGGGTGTAATGACATAGATACTGAGTATAAATGTTAAGTATATGTCGAATGATTTGTCGGATCAATAGAAAAAGAATGGGTCAACTACCGAAACTGCCCCATATATCCGTGGCAAAACGGTTTACATCTGGCAGCACCGATTGTCTCGCCAACCAGTATGGCGTGAACTGTCAAACTTTGAAGCATTTTCTCTCTTGAGTGAAAGTAAACTGGTCTATACCAACCTCAGCTTTCTTAGTCCATCCACTCAGTCCACTACCATCGGTGAGAGGTTAAAATAATCTTACTTTTGTCAATTAGAAATTATGCTTAAAATTTGAAATAGACGAGGTATTAAGTTAACCCTTGTACTGACATTAGGGGTTAAGAATAAATGATGCGTATCAAGATGACGCTGCATCTACGCCCGCCTTCTCTACGAGACGCTCCACGAACGGCATCGCCCGATCAAAAATTCTGTTTCTAACCCCGATTTTGGCAATATTTTAAGTACTATTGCTTATTGACAAATGGTATCTGATTTTAACCTCTCACGAATGGTCCACTACGGCGCATCGACAAGCAGTTGGGCAAATTTGTCATCTCCACATTCTCAAACTCCAGTATCACGCCTCGACGCTCACCACTCTTGCCAAAAGGAATAATTGTATTGCCCATCTCTTCTTTTGAGCGATGGCGCTGTTTCGTCCGCCTTCTTGCGATCGCCAGCCGCAAGCAGAGCGATCCACTCCACCCAATCGGGCGCATCTGTCACCAGTTGAGCAAATTTGTCCGGGTCAACATCCTCAAACTCCAGTATCACCCCCCACTGTTCATCACTCGTTAGGGTATTAAGTAATTCTGGCTCTTCAGTACTTATTATGCCAAACTAATAAATAAAATGCCAATTTAATAAACATCTAACTCTAAAATTTTCAAAATTTCTAAATCCATAAC
>NZ_JBALBY010000080.1:0-75403 GCF_036919575.1 Nostoc sp.
CAGCAAACAGAAGGTTTATGGCTGCGTTGGTACGATGCTACAGGTAATTGGATTGCCACACCGGAGGAACGAGCCGAACAGGAGAGTCAACGAGCCGAACAGGAGAGTCAACGAGCCGAACAGGAAAGTCAACGAGCCGAACAGGAGAGTCAACGAGCCGAACAGGAGAGTCAACGGGCAGAACGATTAGCAGAAAGATTGCGATCGCTCGGTGTTGATCCAGATGAATTGTAACTTGATTGGCAGGCGATGCCAACTCTTGGAGACGCACTCGCGTTCGGCGGGCTTTCCTGCGGAACGCTACGCGAACGCCTACGCTTTTGAGTGAAAGGCAAATGTTCTGGTTGTGGTACTGTATCACACTGCGATCGCTCACTAGATAAAACAGTATAGGCGATCGCAATGCTTGGAATGGAGCGATCGCTCTTATAAAATATAAGTAGTAAGCATAGTAAGCTTGGCAAAGATATGATGTCTCAATCATCTCTCTACGAGCAAGATTTTTTGGCTTGGTTAACCCAGCAGCAATCAGCTTTAGCTAATCGAGATGTGGCAGCTTTAGATTGGGAAAATCTGGCAGAAGAGTTGGATGCTATGGGCATTCAGGAAAAAAATGAGTTGAAAAACCGCTTAGTAGTTTTGTTAGCGCATTTATTAAAATGGCAGCATCAACCTACAAAACGCTCTGTAAGTTGGTTTACAGCGATCGCTAACCAACGGGATGATTTACACGATTTACTAGATGAAAAGCCTAGTTTGCGTCAATACCTTCCCGATATTTTAACTAAAGCCTATCGTAATGCTCGTCGGGAGGCATCAGCCGAAACAGGCATAACTTTAGCCAATTTTGGTGAAAATTGCCCTTATAAAATAGAAGAAATTTTAAATCATCAGTTTTTGTGTAATACTACAGATGATTTTGAGAGAGCAATTGATAAAGAATGAACCTCAACTCAACTGACATGAATAAAACGTTGTTCGGATTAAAATAGATATTAGTCAGTTAAAAAAATAGTCGATTATGGAAGAATTATTATTGTTACGTCAACTTATTGAAGAAAAACAATATGAGAAAGCTCTAGAAGTTGTAGATGAACTTGAAGAAATGTCAAGGGAAGATAAATTAAATAAGATTTATAGCTATGCGGTAATTTTGTTGTTGCATTTAATTAAGCAAGAAGCTGAAAAACGCAGTACTCGTTCTTGGGAGTTTTCTATTTATAATGCCAGCAAAGAAATTAAAATGGTTAACAAACGGAGAAAATCAGGTGGATGTTATGCCAATGAAGAAGAATTAAAGGAGATTTTAACTGATGCCTTTGATACAGCGCTTAAAAAAGCAGCATTAGAAGCTTTGGAAGGTATATATACAGATAATGAACTCAAGGAAAAGATTGAGGAAGAGCAAATTAAAAGTAAAGCCCTTAGTCTAATTTGCTAATTGAGGATTTGGTCTTTTTGAGGTCAAAAATTTGATCGCTAGGGCGTGAAATTGATATAGCGTTTCCTAATCAGATGAGGTACATCATAGCCCCCTCTCGAAGAGCGGAGAGGGGGTTGGGGGTGGGGTTCAGTACCTACTCAAGCGAGAACCGCTATTATAATCTCAACCTTGAGAGCGATCGCCATTAAACCGGTATACTGAAAAAAGACAGTGATTAAGAGGAAAAGGAAAAGTTATGCTAACCCAATCCACAACTGAGAAATTATACAACCAAGATTTTTGCCTTTGGATCGAGACAACTGTCCAGCAATTAGAATTGAAGCAATTTGAGACAATAGACTGGGAAAATTTGATTGAGGAGATTAAAGACTTGAGTGGGAGTCAAAAGCGAGCTTTAGAGAGCTTATTAAGCCGACTCCTTGAACATCTGCTCAAGATAGGATATTGGAAATCAGAATATCAACATAATTATAATCACTGGAAAGGAGAGATTCGAGCCTTCCGTAAACAAATCAAAAAGTTGCTGAAAGTAAGTCCTAGTCTTAGACCTTATTTAGAAGATATATTTGAAGAATGTTATCAGGATGCGAGAGAAATTGTAGCTGATCTAACAGCACTCTCTCTCGATACTTTCCCAATGAGTCCTATTGCCAGTTTAGAACAGGTATTAGACGAAAATTGGTTGCCAAAAACTTGTACTGGACTGTAATTTAGATAAGTTTTTCATCATCAAGTTGATATTTATTGCGATACACTAGGCTACGCTGTAAGTAGAGCGGCGTGAATAATTCAAGGTTTGTAGTCAGGACTTTAGTCCTAATTTGAGGGCTGAAGCCCTCACTACGAACTCATCTCAAGATTTTTTACATTACTTAATCTACTTTGATTTCTTCTCACCTACTTACTTATACTCTTTAAGTTTTCTTAATAAGTAAAATTTTATTTATTTTCAGATAAATTATCATGCAAAAACTGCTGATTACTGGCTCATCAGGGCTAATTGGTTCTGAGGTATGTCTTCATTTTGCTTCCCTTGGCTGGGAAGTTCATGGTGTTGACAATAACCAAAGAGCGGTGTTCTTTGGACATCAGGGAGACACTCGCTGGAATCAACAGCGCTTGCAGTCTGTAATTAAAGGATTTGTGCATCACGAAGTTGATATTCGCGATCGCCAAGGTGTCCTAAACTTGATTTATAGCATCAGACCCGATGCGATCGTCCATACCGCAGCACAGCCTAGCCACGATTTAGCAGCCAAAATCCCCTATGATGACTTTGATACCAATGCTGTTGGTACTTTGAACCTATTGGAAGCAACTCGCCAGTTTGTCCTTGAGGCTCCCTTTGTTCATCTCTCCAGTAATAAAGTGTATGGTGATGCCCCAAACGAAATCCCAATGCTGGAGTTAGATACCCGTTGGGATTACGCTGATCAAATTTATGAGTATGGTATTCCTGAAACCTTCCGAATTGACCAATCCAAACACTCGATTTTTGGTGCTTCTAAAGTTGCAGCCGATGTCATGGTGCAGGAGTATGGACGTTACTTTAGTATGAAAACTTGCTGCCTTCGCGGTGGTTGTCTGACAGGGCCAAACCATTCAGGTGTTGAGCTACATGGGTTCCTCAGCTACTTAGTGAAATCCAACTTGGAAGGACGCACTTATAAAGTTTTTGGCTATAAGGGTAAGCAAGTTCGAGACAATATTCACTCCTATGATGTTGCCCGTTTTATTGAAGCATTTATCCAAAATCCTCGTTCTGGGGAAGTTTATAATTTGGGGGGCGGAAAAAATAATACTTGTTCTATTCTGGAAGCTTTCGACATAGTTGTTTCCCTCTCAGGTAAACCAATGCAATATGAATATGTAGACAAAAACCGTGAAGGTGATCACATTTGCTACTACAGTGATTTGCGGAAAATGCAACAGCATTATCCTCAGTGGTCAATTAGCAAGTCATTAACAGAAATTTTTACAGAAATTACTGCGTCATGGCAGCAGCGATTGGCGTAGTTAAAATATTTAACTGAACAATAAGATGGAAAAGGATCTACCGAGGCTTTTGTTGGTGAGTGAGGTTTCTCTAAGTCAAGAGGGAACAGGAATTAATCGTACCCTCGTTAATCTTTTAGAGGATTATCCAGCTGATCGCCTTATGCTTTATGCTCCTGATCAAAGTCTAAGAAATGATCCAACTGCTCAACGTTTTCAGAAAAATGTTATAGCCTTTCCAGAACAATTTTTACCTTACCAGAAAAATCACCTAGCTCCTTGGATCAATCCCCTGATTGCAAGCTCTAACTATCAACTGTTCGACTGGTTGTCCCTAGCCAACTATGATAAAATTGCTGATTTTGCACCAGAAGTCATTCTGATCTGTCCTAATGGTCTTCTAGCATTGGTTATGGGGTATAAAGTAATTCAGTCCTTTGACTCTCCCTTTCTCATCTACTTCATGGATGACTGGGTTGCCTTCAATCATACACGCTGGCTGACTGGAAATATACAGTCAGTTTGTCGCTCTGTACTACAGCAAGCAGCAGGTTGGTTGATGATTAGCCCTCAACTAGAAAAAGAATTGGCACAGCGATATAAAATTACACCTAAGCGATCGCTGATTGTTCACAATCCTGTCGATCTATCTAACAAAATATTTCCTCATTTTACACCTCACTCTGGAAAAACCTTTCGGATTGTTTATGCTGGGGCTATCTGGACTATGCACTACGATGCCATAGCGGTTGTAGCAGAAGCGATTTACGAGTTGAGATGTGATGGCGTAGACGTTGAGTTAGTATTCCACACGGGAACAACCTTCTGGGATCTCTATAAGAAAAGCTGGGAAGCCTGGGAAGTAAATTATGGTTATCTAATACCATATGAAGAACTTAACCAGTATTTACAACTAGCTGATTTATTGTTAGTAGCCTCCTCTTTTATGCCTGAATATGCCCATATTACTCGTACTTCTGTGCAAACTAAGTTAACAGATTATATGGCATCTGGTAGAGCAATTTTTGCTTGTGGACCAACTTATTCTGCTTGCAATCAGTTTGTTAAAACCTGGAAATGCGGTTTTGTTTGTGAAATAAATCGAGTATCAGAAGCAAAAAAAATATTATTAGAAATCATCAAAAATGATTCTGATTTATCTAATTTTTCATATCACAATCTTGCAGTTATAAAGAAGAATTTTGATGCCAATATAGTCAGGGGAAAATTATATGATTTTATTCGGATAATTAGCGGTAAAAATATCAAGCTTTAATATTAATTTTTTATCAACAAAAGATATATTATAAAATTTGAGAATTGTGAGATTTTTAAGCCATCAAAATATCCGAACAGAATCAGAATTTTCAGTATATTTTTTCTGGAAGTAAATAAACAATATGAGTTCGTCACCAACTTATCTCGATTCAATCATTGTTCCTCTGATTGTCGGTGAAACTGTGCTTGATGTTGCTTGCGGCTATGGGCGATGGGGTAATCTAATTCAAAGTAATTTCTGGGAGGCTGGGCTGAGTAAACCTCCGGTAATTGATGGATTGGATGGTTTTTTACCAAATGTAGAGTTGTGCAATCAACATAAGTGCTATCGCCATGTATGGTATCAAACAATGCCATCCCTCTTGAAGGATACTTGGGATACTGTTTTAGCGTGTGAGTTTATAGAACATCTAGAGCAAAAGAATGTTGAAGAAGTTATAAATATTCTCGAAGGTGCTGCTAAAAAGAGAGTGATTTTTTCGACCCCTAATTGGCCTTATTACCGAGGGGGAGGAGAGACTATAACTGGATATAACGATCTAGAAGCTCATCTAAGTTATATTTCACGAGATTTTTTCCGCAGCCGTGGCTACAAACTGATAGGGGCTGGTTTTGGAAATCCAAAAAACCTATTAGTTCGAGCAATCAAAAAATTCAAGCTTTCCTGGGAGCCAGCTCTTGAGTCTATTCCAAGAGTATTTCCCAGCTTAGGGGATTCACTCGTTGCCTATAAAGATATCAATTAAAGTATAAAAGCTTTTTATTTTTAATTGCTCTGTATTCAATGAATAAAATTAAAGTTTTTATCACCTGCTCAGGACTTGGAAATATCAAGCGAGGCTTCGAGTCCTTTACTCAAGAGTGCTTTGATGCCTTATCTCAAGAGCCAGAATTGGATATTACCCTTTTTAAGGGAGGAGGAAAATCTAATCATCGCCAAATTACTTTGGGGAATTTTCCGCGTGATAGTTCGGTAGGGATTTATCTAGGAAAATTAACAGGTAGAGGAGCTTACTTTATTGAGCAAGTATCATTTGTGTTTAGCCTTTTACCCCATATTTATCAACAGCAACCCGATGTAATTTACTTCAGTGATGGCATAGCAGGAAATGTCCTCTGGCACTGGCGAAAACGAACAGGACAACGCTACAAACTCCTATATTCTAATGGCGGACCTCTATCACCTCCTTTTCTCCATTGGGATCATGTGCAGCAGCTTGCACCCATCCATCTTCAGGCTGCGGTGGAAGCAGGAGAACCTTTAGAGAAGCAAAGTTTAGTGCCTTATGGTATCCAAATGGATTCTCAACTAAAGATTTTATCTGCTGTGGAAAAAGCTACTCTGCGACGCAAATTAGAATTGCCAGAAGATTTGCCAATTGTTTTATCTGTAGGAGCAATAAACAAGTCACATAAGCGGATGGATTACTTAATCAGTGAGGTTGCCCAATTGCCAAAGCCACGCCCTTATCTGTTAATTTTAGGACAACAAGAGGCAGAATCTCCCGAAATTTTTAAGTTGGGCAATCAGTTACTAGAGCTAGATCGGTTTCAAATTAAAACTGTTGCGTTTGATCAAGTTAGTGATTACTATCAATTAGCAGATGCTTTTGTGTTGGCTTCATTGGGTGAAGGTTTTGGACGTGTATTTTTAGAAGCAATGTCCTATGGCTTGCCTTGTTTAGCTCATGATTATGAGATAACACAATTTATCCTCAAGGATGAGGGATATTTAGGAAACTTTCAATTATCTGGAAGTTTGGCAAATCTGATCCTTCAGGTTTTAACTCAAAATGATGATGATTCTAAATATCGGCGACATCAATCAGTGTATGAACATTTTAGCTGGGATAGACTTCGTTCTGTCTATGTTGACATGATCCATTCTTATAACTTACGCAAAACTACACCATGAGTAAACTATACTTAATTCAAAGGGCTTGGCAAAGATTTACTAGACTTCCAGGTATCCGAGAGATTTTTCCTATAGGAGAAGATAAGTTAAAAGAAGTAAACTTTTGGTTAGGAAGAAGGAATCGAGAAAATCAATATTCTATCTTTAGTAAATGCGATAGTTTAGAGGAATATTTTGAATTATCTAGTCAGTTATTTGGTCCTCATCAAATTAAACATGAAATTCTCAGCTTACTTCATTTCGCTAACGCTGAACAACCAAAATATGTATGTGAAATAGGTACAGCTAATGGGGGAACAAATTTTCTACTAAGCCAAGCTTTGTCCTCTACTAAATCCATGCTGGGAATTGATTTATACGTAAAAAACAAAGCCAAACTTCACTACTTTGCAAAAAATTCTCAGCAGCTTATTTTTGTTGATGGCTCATCATATCATCCACAAACTATAGAGAAAGTCCAGAGTATTTTAGATGGCAAAAAACTGGATTTACTATTTATCGACGGAGACCATACTTACGAAGGAGTAAAGCAAGACTTCTTACATTACAGGCATTTCATACGTGACGGTGGTATTATCGCTTTACATGATATTGTTCCAGATTATTACACTCGATATGGACAAAAAACTGGTCGCTGGGTCGGAGAAGTCCCCAGATTTTGGAGTAAGATTAAATCACTTTATCCATTTTATGAGTTCATAGAAGATCCTGAACAAGATGGTTTAGGAATTGGTGCGATTCGGTATTCTTCTCAGATTAATTTACCAGAAGATTTATAAGTAGTATGTATCGTGTTGCTATTCTCAATAATTATCCATTTGAAGAAGTATGGCGTGAAGTAGAACGCCGAGAAAAACCAGATCATCACCTATACGGAATTAACTATTTTCACCACAGAGGATATAACGTTGAGATTGTTCATTTTCAAAATTCACAACTTTTACAATCTATTAATCAATTCCTTTATAGGGCTCAATTTCCAGTACCATTAGGCGACATTGATCAACAATGGTCATCTTTACAGCTTTTAAATGATGCTGATTTAATTTATGCTCCCTGTCAAACCCAAACACATATACTCAACTACATTAAGGCATTAGGATTAATCAAAATACCGATAGTAAGTTTAGCTCATCATCCATTAGCTCGTGGCCGACTCAGTTGGTTGCGCTCTCCATTTATGAAATTATGGGTGAGAGGAAATGATGCATTACCTAGTCTCAGCCAAGCTGTTGCAGATGAAATAAATTCTATTTTACCACTACGATCTTCTGTGACCAACTGGGGACCGGATGCTAATTTTTACCCTGAACTTGGTAGGTTAGGAAAAGGTGTAGTCGCTGCTGGCAGGACAGGTCGTGATTTCATAACATTTGGGTTGGCTGCATCCCAAACCAATATACGATCTCATATAATTTGTCTGCAAAATTCAGTCTCTAATACTTTTAAGACATTTGCTAAGAATGTTCAAATAACAGTTCAACCTCAAAATAATTTCATGAAGTATCCAGAGTTGCTAGAAATTTATGCAAATGCACGAGTATTAGCAATTCCAATGGTATCAGGTTTTAGTTTATCTGGTCTTACTAGCTTGATGGATGCTCTGGGTATGGGAAAACCAGTGATTATGACTAGAAATCCTTTCATTGATATTGATATTGAAGCAGAAGGAATTGGAAAGTGGGTTTCACCAGGCGATATTGAAGGCTGGAAAAATGCAATTCAATTTTTTGAAGATAATGAGGATAAAGCACTAGAAATGGGACAAAGGGCAAGAGCATTAGTAGATGCTGGGTTAAATTCAGAAAAATTTGCTCATCAAATTATGGATATTTTTGACAAAATTATACAGAAAAAATGATTATTTTACTAAATTATAATTTTTTTTGTTGCAGAAGATAATTTATTGTTCGTTAATTAAGGCACTTAAACTTTATGGCTATTCTGTCTTCAATAAGTTCTACTGGTGTTAACAATAGTCATCTTTTTTCAGTGATTATTCCAACCTATCATCGCAATGATTTATTAGTAAAATGCCTGGATTGCCTCGCACCTGGTGTGCAAACATTGGCAGCAGGCCAGTATGAAGTCATTGTCACAGATGATGGTTCCCAAACCACTGCTGAGGAGATGATTCGGCAACAATATCCTTGGGTAAAGTGGGTTGCTGGTCCGCGCAGTGGTCCGGCTGCTAATCGTAATAATGGCGCAAAGTATGCTCAGGGTGAATGGTTAGCGTTTACTGATGATGATTGTTTACCTGCTCAAGAATGGCTAGAAGCATATGCGGAAGCAACGAAAGGATCGGCACTTGCTTTAGAAGGTGCTATACATCCTTTAGGTAATCCTGATCAAGATTTGGCAGAATGTCCGATTAATCTGACAGGTGGATGTTTTTGGTCTGCGAATATTGCAGTAAAACATAAATTTTTTGAAACAATAGATGGCTTTGATTCTAACTATTTAATTGCTGCTCAGGAAGATCAGGATTTAAAAATCCGTATCGAAAAAATTACGAAAATTGATTTTGTTCCAGAAGCTAAGGTGTATCATCCGGTGAGACTAGTCACTCTCATAAAGCTGATCAAGCGTATTCCCAAACAGTCTGCCAATTGGGCTTACCATGTAAATAAACATCAACTTATTATTCAAAATGGTGGGAGATTTAAATATACATTTAAAGCCTATAAATTTTATTTAGGTTTACTTTTTAAATATATATATATATATCAATTTAAAAAAGCGATCTTTGCTGGACTTTATCTACTTTTTGGACTTCCAATTACTTGGTTTTACATATTGCTACTTCAGAAAAATGGCGATCGCCGGTGGGATTAGTATACATAAGGGATCTGATCCAAAACTTGGATCAATGGGGATTGCAGAGTTTGATTTTGAAACCGACCAGATTCAGCCTTGGCTCAAAACTCTGCCAGCAGGTTATCAGCCTCAATTTTTAGGAGCTTTACCACCCATAGAACTGCACAAAGCAATTTGTGAATCTTGGGCTGTAATTGTCAATCCATCATGGAATTCTCCTGAGACTTTTTGCTGTTCTGCGGTTGAAGCCCAAGCGTGCAATCGCACTGTATTTGGCATAGCAGCAGGTGGACTTAAAGAAACAGTTTACCAAGGTCAATTTAAAACTCTCACAACTGGAAAGTCGCCTGAAGCATTAGGAGATTTGATTTTAAAGGGTCTTGCCAATATGGAAGCAGTGGCTGAGAATGGAAAACTCGCAGGTGAATTTGTCAGAAGTCAATTTAATCAGCAGAAGATTTCTAATACTTGGATTCAATTACTATCTGGTCAATCAATTGATTCTAATATCCTATCTACTTGGGATACTCCTAAAGCTCATGCATACGATTTTTTACGATGGACTGGTACAGGCATGGCTGTAAAGTCTGTTTATGCAAGACTTTTAAATCGTCCACATTAAACTTAAAAACCAATTTGATAAGAAAATATCAATTTCTAAAGGGAAGATTAAGCCATGAACTTTAAATCATTTCTAAACTCTATTCAACATAAGCTATCTAGGTCTAAACTGGCAGTGGTATTAGCAATAAAACTAAGAAATCAGTGTAATTCTATAATTGCCTATCATTTAGCAGAAACTTCAAATCATTATGAGAATGGTGAATCATGGCTAATTGAAATGATTGCTGCTGATTGCTCTACATTTATTGATGTAGGAGCTTATATAGGAGACTGGAGTGAATGTTTTTTAAACTATGCGCCTAAAGATTATTCAGGCTTGATTTTTGAGCCTTCTGAATCTGCTTTTCACTCACTTGAAAATAAATTTAAAGATAACCTTAATTTAAGCTTAATTCAGTTAGCTTGTTCTGATTCAATTGGCGAAGCTATTTTTTATGATGAATATCCAAAGCAAAGTTCATCTTTGATAAAAAATGATATCAATAACAACTCTATTTTTGCTAAAAATGTAAAGATATCTACTTTAGATGAACAAGTCACAAATAGAGGATGGGGTTATATTGACTTCTTAAAAATTGATTGTGAAGGTTATGATATGCACGTTTTGAGGGGGGGGTAAGATTGTTAAGTGAAGAAAGAATAGGAATTATTCAGTTTGAATACGGTGATTATTGGGCAAAGTCAGGGAGTACCCTATCAGCCTGCTTTCAGTTTCTGAATTCATTTCAATATGAAATATTTTTACTGGGCAAAAATAGTTTACTTGAATTTAACTATGAAATTTATGGCGACTATTTTAGATACAGTAATTTTGTAGCAATTTCTCACAGGAAAATAGATAGGTACAGAAAATTGATAAAAGGGAAGGCATAGCTTGAAATAATAAAATGAAAGTATTATATCTTCATCATAATCAACCAGATTACTTGGGTGAAAGTCTATTTCATGGACTTAGAAGATTATTGGGTCAAAACTGTGTAGATATTCCTCGCTATGACAGTATGTATGCACCACTTACAGACAGAATAAGATATAAATTACGAGGGAATGGTTTTACTTTATATGGATTATTAGAAGATATTCCTGCACTAGCCGAAGATAGATATTTTTGGCAGAATGATTTAGATAAGTATGACTTAATCATCATCGCTAACATATATAGTCAATGGCATTTAGTTTGGCAACTATTATCCGTCGTACCTGCTGAAAAGTTGGTAATTCTTGATGGAAGTGATAGCCCAGCATTTTTCCCTTATGTTTCACTCAAATGGCGTATGATAAATCGTCCTTGGAGCTATTTTACCCCGTTATCAAATTTAAAATACTTTAAACGAGAGTTAATTGGCGAGGGACATTCTTATGGATTAGATAGATTCTTACCATATTCACTTCGTTACTACATACCATTTCCTAAAAATGCTAAACCAATAAGTTTTTCCATTCCTGAAGAAAAAATTAGGAAAGTAGATTTTAAACAAAAAGTTAAAGATTTCCCTACCCACATTGTAGATGCAGAGGTGTCAGCAAAAGTTCGGGAGGCTTTTTTCTCAGATATAGGCTCTGATAAATATATATTTTCATCTGAAGAAGAATATTACAATGACCTCAGAAAATCACGATTTGGTATTACGACAAAACGCGCTGGCTGGGACTGTTTTAGACACTATGAATTAGCAGCTAATGGATGCGTACTCTGCTTTAAAGACCTTGATCTCAAACCTGAAATCTGTGCTCCACATGGTCTAAATGAATCTAATTGCATAATCTACCATAGCTACAATGATTTGATTGAGCGTATTTCCGCTATCACAGATGATGAATATTGTAGGCTACAAGATGCAACATACCAATGGATTGAATCTAATACTACTGTGGTTCGTGCCAAATATTTTCTTAATTCTTGCTCTATATCTTAATCATGAAGAATACTGTCGCCGTAGAGAACTTAATCTTCTAATGGATTACTTTGAATACATTGGATTTTGTCACGTCAAGGATTTAATTGACTCACAAAATAACTATCAATATCCTAAACCTTGGCATTTTAAAACTAAAACTTCAACATTAATTTCTAGAGTTATCCATCAGTTATTTGATACTCATGGACGATCTATGTTTTTCCCATCTCATCTGTCTGTAGGATGTGTAATACAAAAATAAATGAAAGCTCAAAATCTTGTAACTGTCATCATCCCAACCTACAATTATGCTCACTATATCCAACAAGCAATCGATAGTATTCTAAATTCTGATTTCCCTCAAGACCAACTGGAAATCATTGTGATTGATGATGGCTCTAAAGATAACACTTCCGTAATAGTCGCTGCTTACGGAAATCGAGTTAAGTACATCTTTCAACAAAACTCAGGAAAAGCTTGGGCAACTAAGATAGGAATAGATCATAGTAGGGGCAAATATCTTTTTAATTTAGATGCTGACGACCTATTTATGCCTAATAAACTTAAAGAAGTTGTTCAAATTTTTGAAAGCGATCCTGATATTGTGCATGTAGCCCATCCTGCACTTTATTGGAAAGTTGATGACAATACGAAAGCCCCTGAATTAATTCCTCAAAGTATAATTGGACATCAAGTTTCTGGTAGAGAGTTATTAACCTTCTTCTATAGAAGAAGGATTCTTTTTGGAGGTGGTTCAACTTTTGCTGGACGTACAGAGGCTATCAGAAAATTCTCCATACCAAAAGAAGTGGATATGTATATTGATGAATACCTTGTTATGTGTACCTTGAATCAAGGATATTCATACTTTCTTGAGTCTCCTTTATCTATTTGGAGAATTCATGGAAACAATTTCTCAGATGTTGATTCTAATTCTAGTATTTATGAAGCTAAGATGCGAAGAAGTTTTAACAGCATAGAGGCTGTCTTAAATAACCTGGATGGATTTGATAAAGAAATTTTTAATTTATATTCTTTAAAATTGAAAATTTTCGATCTCGCTGTCAAAGAAAATTTAGGCAGGAAAACTTTATCAGATATTTTAAAGATGTGGTTATTTTTTACTAATAATTTTAACTTTTTTAGCCAAAATTCATTAATGGTTATAAAGTCTTACACCCTTCTAAATAGAACTATACCAACTTCTATACTCAAGTTAATAAGACAGGTGAAAACAAGAATAAATTACTCATTATTTTAAGCAATCAATCAAGTTGTTCGGGTGTCAAAAAGCTATCCGTTCTCGACGAACATTTTGTAATACAGGACTATGTATAGAAATTAAAACGAGATTCATCTATAAATAGACGGCTAATCACTTGGTCATACTCTAGGGATAACTCAGCAACTACATCACTGGTTTTTTTAATTTCTTCCCCTGGATTTACATTTCCCTTGAGTACCACCAAAACATCAATATCCGAATCGGTAGAAGCTTCTCCCGCCGCTTGAGAGCCAAATAAAACCATTTTAACTAAGCGATCGCCATAAATTTCCTGCAAGCAAGTTTTAAGCCGTTGCAGAATTTCTGCTAACTCTTTACTCATATTTAAACCTCTAAAGTTATAGCATTTGATGGTCAATTATTTAACTCATGTAACTTCCATTGTACCCCGACTGCCTCCCGCAATTGATGGCGTAGGAGACTATGCCCTCAATTTAGCTCGTCAGCTTCGCAAAGATTTCAATATTCAAACCCATTTTATTGTAGGTAATACCAAATGGAATGGTGCAGCAGAAATTGACGGCTTTCCTGTTAGCCAAATTAGCATGGGCGTAGCTGATCATAGATATCGCTCCCCTGATGCACTGCTAAATTTATTATCAGGCGATCGCACATCCAGCATCCTTTTACATTACGTAGGTTACGGCTATGCTCAACGAGGCTGTCCAGTTTGGTTAGTCGATGGGTTACAGCGTTGGAAAAGTTTATTTCCCAAGCGATCGCTCCTTACCATGTTCCACGAAGTCTATGCTTCAGGACCCCCTTGGACTAGCTCTTTTTGGTTATCGCCCTTACAGAAAAGTTTAGCAGCGCGTTTGGCACAAATGAGCGATCGCTGTATTACTAGTAAACAACTCTATGCTGAAATAATTGCTAATATTAGCCGAGGTAAGCATCATCACATTCCATTCCTACCAGTTTTTTCAAACATCGGCGAACCAGACAAAGTACTTCCTTTGTTTGAACGCCAACAGCGCTTAGTTGTCTTTGGAGGTATTGCTAACCGTGCAAGAGTTTACCGAGAGTCTCAAGCAGTTTTGGAGTACGTTTGTCAGAGTTTAAACATTCAAGAAATTTGGGATATAGGAACTCCAACAAGGATAAATTTATCCTCAATTACTCAAATACCTATCTTAGAAATAGGACAGCAATCTGCCGAAAAGGTGAGTGATATTTTGGCAGATTCTGTTGCTGCTTTCTCAAACTATAACCCCGATTTTTTAGCTAAGTCAACTATTTTTGCTTCTTACTGTGCCCACCGACTATTACCTATCAATACTAAAGGTAGTGCCTCAGTAATTGATGGTATAGAACCAGGCAAGCATTATTGGGTTCCTAATCCTCAAGGGAATGAGTTAGGAAATGACGTAAAGATGCAGGCGATCGCAGATAATGCTTATTCCTGGTATCAAAAACATAATTTATTAATGCAAGTAAAAACTTTTGCTGAACTACTTAATAACTAACCAGTCAAATATTCATCTTAAATACAATTAAGTTAACATTACTAATAGAGAAATACACGATTATTATGTCAGAGAATAAACTTCTAGAACGCACAATTTTAGGACTACATAACGCTTTGGCGCAATCTCTTCCATCAATCAGTTATGATACACCAGTTCTTGATATTGGTTGTGGTACAGGAGCTTGGCTAGAACGTTTATCTAAACTTGGATTCATGCATTTATACGGTATTGATTTAGATGAAAAACAGTTTAGTACAGAAAAAGCTACTTGTTCACAAGCTAACTTAGATTATGATGATTTGGGTTTAGGATAAAGAACATTTGGTTTGATTACATCGATAGAGCTTATAGAACACTTAGAAAATCCAGGTCGTCTCTTTTATCATGTGGAAAAACATTTAAATGATGATGGATATTTTTTACTCACTACACCGAATATACACTCAATTAGCTGTAGACTTAAATTTTTAACCACTGGCAAATTAGCATCATTTGATGAAAAAGGAGATCCAACCCATATTTATCCAGTTTTGCTGAATTGTCTCTACAGGATATTGCCTCGCTACTCTTTGGAAATTGTAAAAAAATGGGGTTATCCGTTAACAGGTTCTCTTATTTATCGCAGTCGTACAAGGTTATTATCTGGTTTGATGGAAATATTTCTTCCAAGTCAAGTTTCTGGTGATACTTTATGTATGCTGCTCAAGAAGAAAAATTAATATTTTTTATAAAATTTATAGAGCTATAGAAAGGCTTGTGAAAATTTTAATCTACTCTCCGTTATTTTATCCATCTATTGGTGGATTAGAAACAATAATTTCAACTTTAGCCCAGGAATTCATTGAGCAAGGACACGAAGTCAAATTAGTATCATATACTCCAGCAACAGACTCAAAGGATTTTTCTTTTGAAGTTATCAGACAACCTAGTCCAAAACAATTATTAAAACTAACTCATTGGTGTGATATTTATTTTCAAGGCTGTGTGAGCTTGAAGGGGCTTTGGCCATTAATGTTCATATCTAAACCCTTAGTGATAACCCACCAAACTTGGTATCGTTCCCCCGATGGAACTATGAATTGGCAAAATTATCTAAAGCACATAGTTACTGGTTTTGCAACTAATATTTCAGGTAGCCATGCTTTAGCTAAGTCTATCCCAGCACCATCTAATGTAATTCCTAATTCTTATCGTGAAGATATTTTCTATGAAATGCCAGAAATTTCCCGTAGCCAAGAACTTGTTTTTTTAGGACGGTTGGTTTCTGATAAAGGAGCTAATTTACTATTAGAGGCATTGGCTCAACTAAAAAAAATGGGGCTTACTCCTAAGTTAACCATTATTGGTAGTGGACCGGAAGAATCTAAATTACGTCAACAAGCAAAAGATTTAGAAATTACCGAACAAGTGAATTTCGCTGGAATAAAAGTTGAGTATGAGTTAGTAAAATTATTAAATAGTCATCAACTGATGGTGGTTCCATCTATTTGGGATGAACCCTTTGGTATTGTCGCCTTAGAAGGAATTGCTTGTGGCTGTGTGATTGTTGGTTCAGAGGGTGGGGGATTAAAAGATGCCATTGGCTCCTGTGGTGTAACATTCCCCAATGGAGATGTGCAGGCATTAACGCAAACTCTATTTAATCTCTTAAAAAACCCTGAACAACTGGCTAACTACCGAGCAAATTCACATGCTCACCTTTTACGCCATCAGAAATCATCAGTCGCTAAAGCTTATCTACAAGTAATTGAGGCAGCAATTCTGTGAAAGAGTACATTGGAGTTTTAGTTCCCTTTGCCATTCTACTTATTCTCTGTCTTTCTGTTCAAAACTGGCGGACTTCTATAAAAACTATACTAGTGTTAGTGGTAATTGAAGGGGCTTTGCGAAAATGGGTTCTACCCCAAGGCAGTCAGTTCATCTATTTTTTGAAAGATATTGTACTTATAGGGGCTTATCTTCGTTATTACATTTTCTCATCTAGTGAAAAAATCTTTCGTATCAAAGGCAATTCGGCAGCTGAAACTATCGCTTCAGTAATTTTGCTATTAACAGGTTGGTGTATATTACAAGTTTTTAATCCCAGCTTGGGTTCTCCCATTATTGGCATTTTTGGAATAAGAGGATACTTGTTATACATTCCTTTAATATGGATGTTACCCAATCTCTTTCGTTCAGAAGAAGAGTTATATAGATTTCTGCGATCTTACCTGCTGTTGGTCATTCCAGTGGGGCTATTAGCAGTAGCACAGTTCTTTAGCCCTCCTTCAAGCCCCCTCAACGTCTATACCCAAGATATAAAACAAAATATTGCAACTTTTGGAGATGGAAATTCCAGGAGTGTTCGTGTGACGGGCACTTTTTCCTACATTCTTGGCTATTCAGCTTACGCAATTATTTCCTTTGGATTATTAGTTCCCCTGTTAGCAATTCAGCAATCTTTATGGTGGCGTTGGGCAACAATTGCAGAATTACTGCTAATTATTGCCACCTCGCTCATGAACGGCTCTCGCGGTGTTTTTTACAGTGAAGTTCTATTTTTAATTGGTTATTTTGGCGCACAGTTACTAACTAATCTGAAAACAGCCGTTCCATTGATAAAACAGTTTACAGTGCCTATAATCACCATAGCTGTTGTGACTGTCACTTGGTTTCAGTCTGCGATCAATTCCTTATTATTCCGCATCAATTCCAATCATGATATATCTGGTCGCATTTCGGGAGGCTTCATTGAGCCATTTGAATTTATGAAGTTAAAAGGACTGGATAGTTATGGTCCAGGCGCAACTCATCCAGCAACTTCAGTATTGCGTAAGATTCTAAATTTACCTCTAAGAGAAACCATTCCTGTCTACTATGAGTCGGAAATGGGTCGAATAGTTTTGGAAATTGGTCCTATAGGTTTTTTCTTGTGGTATCTGCTGAGAGTCATACTCATTTATCTACTGTGGCGTACATTCCTGAAATTAAAGCGACCTCTGTTGCGACAGCTAGCGCTGTCGGCTTTTTTGATTCATGCGATCCAATTTTCCAGCCAGATTGTGTTCAACCATACTCTCCTAGTCTACTACTGGTTTCTGGCAGGATTTATTTTCCTTCTACCCCGACTCGAACAGATAGAGAACTGGAAACAACAACAAGAATACTTCAATGTCCCAGATACCTATCGCGCTGATACATCCTACAGGTAATCCCAACGCTCGCAACGCTGCAATCTCGTTAGGAGAAGCAGGTCTACTTCAAGAGGTGATTACAACCATTGCTTATAACCCAGAAGGAAGTATCAGCCAATACTTCAAGCTGCTTCCTGCTCAAATTCGCAATAGAATCACTAATGAACTAGGGCGGCGTACCTGGATTCCTCCAAATGGTGTAGCCATGCGATCGCACCCTTGGAATGAAGCAATGCGGATGACTTTGGTTAAAACTGGACTCAGTAGGAGTTTTGGCTTCGGTTCTCAAGGTCCGGTAGATTGGGTTTATGCTTCTCTCGATCGCCATGTTGCCAAGCATCACCTCCAGGGTCTAGCAGCAGTTTATGCTTATGAAGATGGCGCTGCTACTACCTTTGAGGTTGCCAAACAGCAGGGAATTTTATGCCTGTACGACTTGCCTATCCTGTTCTACCGCATGGCGCGAGAAATTCAGCAAGAGGAGGCTGAACGATTCCCTGCACTGTCTGGATCACTGCAAGCAGTACGAGAACCTGACTGGAAGTTGAGACGCAAGGAGCAGGAAGTGGCGCTCGCAGACCATATTTTTGTCGCCTCTTCCATTACCCAGCAATCCTTACTCAGAGAAGGGATCAGTCCTGACAAAATCACGGTTATCCCTTACGGCGCACCGATTGATTATTTTCAACCCCAACCCAAACTAGATAGAACTTTTCGGGCTTTATTTGTCGGTCGCGTTGGTGTTCGCAAAGGAGTTCATTACCTGATCAAGGCATGGCAAGAACTCCAACTTCCTCAGGCAGAGTTAATACTGGTAGGAGTGAACGAATTTCCAGAAACCTGGCTTTCTCAACTTCCTCATGGAGTTAATTACATCCCATCAATACCCCATACTACGCTGAATCAATATTACAGCAATGCCAATGTGTTTGTGTTTCCTTCTTTAGTAGAAGGCTTTGGACTGGTACTTCTAGAAGCGATGGCTTGTGGCATTCCTGTGATTACAACCCCTCACACAGCCGGTTCAGATATTATTACTGATGGGACAGAAGGCTTTATTGTCCCGATTCGTGATTCAGAGGCTCTCAAAGAAAAACTTGAGTGGTGCTACTCCCATCCTCAAGAGTTAGCAGAAATGGGACGAGCCGCTCGTCGCAAAGCAGAACAGTTGAATTGGGGTATGTACCGCCAGAGATTGGCTAGTCGAGTTCAGGAAATTCTCAATTATCTAAATACTTAACTAATCATCAAATTTTAGAGATATAAATATGCAAATAATCAAGGTTGAAAAACCAAAATCTGCAACGCCAGACTCTCTGCATCTTTGGTTTCCCAACCTGTTTGAATTTAAGGGTGGTATTCAGGTTTATCTCCAGGATATTCTACAGGCTATACAAGAAGCACTACCCAACTTATCTGTATGTATTTTAGATAAGCTTGACAGAAATAAACCTGTAGATAAATTCAATTCAAAAAATTACTCATTTACTTTTAGTGGTCATTTTCCGGTTTTTTTTAAAACAGCACACTTTACTTTTAAAATAATTACAGAATCATTAATTAATCGTCCAAAATTTATTTTATGTGGGCATATCAATTTTGCTCCTGTAGCATTTTTGATTCATCGTGTTACGGGTATTCCTTATGGAATTATTGTTTATGGTATTGATGCTTGGGAAATTAAAAATATATGGAAAATCAAAGCATTATATGCTGCTGAAAAAATAATTTCAATTAGTAGCTATACCCGCGATCGCCTAATTAAGGAGCAGAATTTATCTCCAGATAAGATTGAGCTTTTACCAGTGACTTTTGATGCGGAACGGTTTAAGCTCAGTCCCAAACCAAGTTATTTACTGGAACGCCATAGTTTAACTGTTGAACAGCCGATCATTTTGACCGTAGCTCGATTAGACAATAGTGAACGCTACAAGGGCTACGACCAAATCTTACTAGCAATGCCACAGATTCGCCTAGCCATTCCCAATGCTCATTACATTTTAGTAGGCAAAGGAAGCGATCGCCCCCGAATTGAGCAACTAATTTCTCAATTAAACTTACACGACTGTGTAACATTAGCAGGATTTATACCAGATTCAGAACTCTGTGACTATTACAATCTCTGCAATGTTTTTGCCATGCCTAGTAAAGGAGAGGGATTTGGAATTGTCTATTTGGAAGCTCTAGCTTGCGGTAAACCAACTTTAGCAGGGAATCAAGATGGTGCAGTTGATGCCCTCTGTAATGGGGAATTAGGGGTCTTGGTGAATCCTGATGATGTAAATGCGATCGCTCAAACACTGATTCAAATCTTACAAGGTACTTATCCTCACCCCATCCTCTATCAACCTCAAATTTTACGCAAGCAAGTGATTGCCAGATTTGGATTTCAACAGTTCCAACAAACTCTGGCTGAGTTAATTCATGTTCCGTAAATTACCTTTCATTCCCGAAGAACCCCAAAGAGCCAAAGCTGTGCTTTGTCTCCCCTCCCCGCTTGCAGGGAGGGGATTAAGGGTAGCCAGTCCGTTGTGGGGGTTCCCCCCGTTGTTCGCGCAGCGTTTCCCCTTATCTAGAGGCTCGCGTTGGGAGAAAGAAGCAACTGACGTGTCGGGTGCAATGAGTGTAGGAATGGTAACTAATTATCCGGACGGGTCTATTACTTGAAGAAGAATTCAGAAGTCAGAATTCAGGATTAATTCTGACTCCTGAATTCTTTTTTGATCAAAAACTGAATAAAATATCGTGAAAATTCTGTTATTATCGAGATTTTTTTATCCAAGCTTAGGTGGTAGTGAAACTAATGCAGAGATATTAGCTCGTGAATTTAGCAAAATAGGACATCAAGTAATAGTAGTTACCAAAACTATGGGAAATAATCTCGATGTAAATGGCTTACTATTTCCTTTTGAAGTAGTTCGCAACCCCCATTGGATCAAGCTAATCAAGCTTGTCAGGTGGTGTGATGTTTATTTTCATAATGGCATTAATTTAAGGGGAGCTTGGCCATTATTACTGTTTAAGAAACCTTGGATTATCCGCCATCAAGTTTGGATCAGAAGTATCGATGGTAGTGTAAATGGAATTGGCGGTAATGCTGATGATTGGATTGCCAAAATCAAGCATTGGATAAATCAGTTCGCTGTATCAATTTCAATTAGCGAAGCCATAGCAGAACATTTAAAATGTCCTTCCACTGTTATACCGAATCCATATCGTGACCATTTATTCCGTATAATTCCTGAAGCTGAAAAAAATCAAGAAATTGTTTTTCTGGGGCGACTGGTTTCAGAGAAAGGAGTTGATATCTTACTGGAATCGTTAGCACATCTACTAAAGTGGGGATTAAGTCCACAATTAACAATAATTGGGGATGGACCAGAGAAGGCAAAACTACAGCTAAAAACTAAAAATTTAGGGATTGATAAACAGGTCGTTTTTGTTGGCTCTAAAGTCGGAGAGGAATTAGTCCGTCTTCTTAATGAACATCAGATTATGGTTATTCCTTCTCTTTATGATGAGCCTTTCGGAGTAGTAGCACTAGAGGGTATTGCTTGTGGCTGTGTGGTTGTTGGTTCAGAGGGTGGGGGATTAAAAGATGCGATTGGTTCCTGTGGTGTGACATTCCCTAATGGAGATGTGCAAGCATTAACGCAAACTCTATTTAATCTCTTAAAAAACCCTGAGCAACTGGCTAACTACCGAGCCAATTCATATGCTCACCTTTTAGTCCATCAGAAATCAGCAGTCGCTAAAGCTTATCTAGAAGTAATTGAGGCAGCAGTTCCGTGAAAGAGTACATTGTATTTTTAGCTCCCTTTCCGTTCTACTTATTCTCTATCTTTCTGTTCAAAACGTTTGATTTATTCTTGTCCACTTACCTACTTACCCACTACCTGGTGAAGTTGACCAAAAAAATTAACCTAAAAAATAGATGAAGATATTACAAGTCATACCCTCCATTAGTCTGGCTATGGGCGGACCTACTGAAGTTGTTATAAACTTGGTCAAAGCCCTGCGCCAGCTTGGGTCAGATATTGAAATTGTTACCACCAACGATGATGGAAATACTTTGTTGGATGTCCCTCTTCGTCAGCGTATCGAGTATAAAGAAGTGCCAATCTGGTTTTTCCCCCGTGTTTCCAGCCGAATGAAAGAATATATCTTTTCTCCTGAGTTAGCACCTTGGCTTTGGCAACATATGGGAAATTATAACCTAGTGGAAACTCACTATCTTTTTTCCTATGCTCCGACTTGTGCTGCGGCGATCGCTCGTTGGCAAGGAATCCCCTATCTAGTTCACACAATGGGTCAATTGTCACCTTGGGCACTAGCTCAAAGTCGTTTGAAGAAACAGATTTATAGTCGGCTGATTGAGCATCATAATCTGAATCGTGCGGCTGTTATTCATTCTACATCTGCTGGTGAAGCAGAAGATATCCGTAATTTCGGTGTTAATACACCCGTCCTCACTTTACCTCTTGGGGTGAATATTCCTCACCCTTTACCCGATGCCAAACAAAAACTACGACACATTTACAGCATTTCTACAGAAACACCCGTAATACTGTTTCTTTCTCGTCTTCACTACAAAAAACGCCCAGACTTACTACTACAGGCACTTAGTCGTCTTGTAAAACAAAACTATGATTTTCACCTAATCGTAGCGGGTTCAGGAGAACCAGAATATGAAACTCAGCTAAAAAACTTGGCAATATCCCTTGGCATCTCAGATCAAATTTCCTTTGCTGGTTTTGTGATGGGGCAAGAGAAAGACTTGCTGCTACAAGGGTCAGATATGTTTATTTTACCATCTTTTTCGGAGAATTTCGGTATCGCCGTCGCTGAGGCAATGGCAGCTGGATTGCCTGTGATTATAACTCCCGGAATTCAAATTTCTCCAGAAGTTGCTGCTGCCCAAGCTGGGTTGGTTGTTGAGGGTACACTTGAAACATTGGCAGAAGCGATCGCCCAATTACTGAAATCTCCCAATCTGAGGCAACAGCAAGGCGAGAATGGCAAACAGCTTGTTAAACAGCAATATTCCTGGCAAGCGATCGCTCAAAATCTTACCTCTGTTTATCATACGATTATTGAAAGAAAAGTTTTACCAGAATATCTTGTAAACTCAAGTGCAAAAATCTAGATTTACGAAATTATTAGGCTTGATTGAATATGAAAAATTGAATGAAAACGAGGTTCGTAGAAATTAATGAAGAAATTTTTTCGTAAATATAAAACCCTCATTTACATAACAATTGCTATAATAAGTACCGAAATTTTTTTCAGACTTCTGCTCGGACTAGGTAATCCCGTATTAAGTCAAGCAGATCCTTATACAGGTTATCGCTTTCAAGCAAACCAAAAATTATTTCGCTTTGGTAAAAGAATAGAATATAACCAGTACTCCCAGCGTTCAGAGCCAATTAATCCCCAAAAGCCCCAAGGAGTACTAAGAATTCTGATGATCGGTGATTCCATTCTTAATGGTGGTAGTCCTACTGATCAACAGCAAATAATTACTGAGGTTTTTAAGTCTAAATTATTGGCTGCTAGACATCCCGCAGAAGTCCTTAATGCCTCTGCTGGTTCCTGGGGAATTGGCAACCACTTAGGATATTTACGTGAATTTGGTACTTTTAATAGTGATGTTGTCATTCTCGAAATTGGCACCAACGATTTAGCTCAACCTACAAGTACTAGCGCGCCTGTAGGAAATGACCCTAATTTTCCTAGTCATCCTCCACTGTTGGCAATTCAAGAAGCTTGGACTCGGTATACTTGGCCAAGGTTATCAAAAATTTTTCAAATTGGCTCAGTCCCTTCTGATTTTCCGTTAACTCCTTCATCAGTTGAACCTGATCGCCAGTTCCAACAGAATATGCAGATCCTAAAAACCACAGTACAGCTAGTGCGTATTCAAAAAATTCCTATTTTTGTATTGTTCGTACCTGAACTTTCTAACTTAGTTCCCTCCAACAATCCACCTAAATATAAATTGGAATTTATTCAGCAGTTAAAGTTTTTACAGGTTCCTTTAATTGACGCTGAGTCCGAGTGGTCAACGTTGCCTAGCAAAAAAGTGGAACCCTTATTTCGAGATGGCATACACCCAAATGAGGCAGGGAATCAAGCCTTAGCGAATTTACTGTTTCAGCAGGTATCCGGGATTTCTTACAAGCGATAAAAAATCATTAGTGTGAGCAAAATTTAGGATAATTTATATGACAATAGTTTGAGCAATTTTTGCATCAGATGAATCATGATAGCGGTTCTCGATTATATGAGAACACCAATTAAAACAAGTCGCAAGTCGCAAGTCGCAAGTCGCAAGTAAGTTTTGTGACGGGGATTTACACCCCGACCCAAAACGTTCTGGCAATTGATGCAGGGGACTTAAACCCCTAAACTTAGTTAAATAATGAACCAAATTTATACTACCTTAGTAAGGGTTTTCTAGCAACAGCAGATCCAACACCTATTTCTAATTACTTCAGATTTTCACATGCCCACAGCCAAGGCGATCGCTACCTTTGTCCTTGGTGGTAGGTATCAATCCCTCACTATCTTGAAAAGTTAGAGCGGTGGTTTCCGGCGCTCTAACTTTTAGCTGATTGAATTCTGACTTCTGACTTCTGACTTCTGACTTCTGACTTCTGACTTCTGACTTCTGAATTCTGAATTCTGAATTCTTATTTAACCTACCTTGCTTACCTACCATATGCGTCTAGATCAATATACTATTGGCAACTATACTCCAGGCACAACATACTGGAAGCAACTTTTTTGGTATTTTCTTGGGTCGCCCTTAGTTGAAAGTTATTGGCTACCATTTTCAGCTTTTAAGATTTGGGTACTCCGCAGTTTTGGAGCTAAAATCGGTCAAGGTGTCCGCATTAAACCTGGAGTGCGGGTAAAGTTTCCCTGGCGATTAAACATTGGTGATTTTGTTTGGATTGGAGAAGATACGTGGATAGATAACCTTGCTCTTGTCACCATCGAAAGGCATGTTTGTCTATCTCAAGGGGTCTATCTCTGCACTGGAAATCATGATTGGAATCATCCCGATTTTAAATTGATTGATGCTCCAATCCATATTCAAGAGAGTAGTTGGATTGCTGCTAAGTCGGTAATTGGGCCAGGAGTTACAGTTGGTCGGGGAGCAGTGCTGACTTTAGGTGGCGTGACTGGAAGCTCACTAGAGCCAATGACTATTTATGCAGGTAATCCGGCTCAACCCATCAAGCAGAGAAAGCTTTGATATCCAATTTTTGCGATCGCATCTCATCGTTGAGTTGACTACAAATTGGCGTAGACTTACAGACACTCTACATTTAATAATTAAGTCATTCAAAGGACAGTTTGCCTTAGGAACGTAGATTAAATAAAATGGAAAACTTCATCCTGTCTCTAGCTTCCCTCTCCAATATATCGGAGAGGGATTGAGGGTGAGGTAAGCCAGGGACATAAATTCTATATTATTTAATTCTTATTCCTTAATATCTAAATTTCTGCTTACAGCAACGGCTATTGAATTTTTTGAAAATTCTCAATTGTGAGATATTTTTCTTCATCAGCTATCTGACTGTTGTAATCGATATTAATTTGGGTTGGGTAGCCGAGTTTAGGACTGTACTGCACATTCAGGCTGAAGGCTTTACGGTTGATAGCATCTTGAATCACATTAAACAGCTTAGGAATTGTTTTATACTTTTGAAAGAATTCTGGATTAGCTGGTTTACCTGTAGCTACAGAAGTGATGGAAATTGTTTTACCATTACGTACTTCAATTACTACTGGCCCCCTAGATTCGGGTATACAAAAGCAACTATTGCTAAGTGTATAGCGATAGTTGGAAATATTTTGCTGATACCACAAATGGCGATTAGATTTTAATCCGCTTAAATTCAAGTTATTACTCGCTGGCTGTTGTGCTATCTCTATGGGAGATTTGGACATTACTGGTAGGTTTAGACCAAAAGATAGCAATAATCCGGCACTGATAATCATAGGTAAACGCATATTAATCCCTTGAGTTTCAAAAGTATTATATATGTATTATATATATGAATTCATCTACTTATTTAAGTACACTCTATATTTTGATTAAGATTTATCAGTGGGTAGCCAAGGGCAAATATAGGACTCCGATTTGATTTTTGAAGACATACTTAGACTCAAAAGCCTGTTTGATCGCGGTTTCATCTGAAATCCTGTTTAGAAATCAGATAGGATTCCTATAGGAAATTTATGACTCTACGCAACTGGTTGGTGAGTGTAGTCTATAGCTAAATCAGATCTGACGCGTTGGCGCATCCCCCCGTAGGCTTCGCATACACGCGAGAATATTTTCTGTATGCTGTAAAATTCTTACTGTAAAAAACAAATTTTTTTATTTCAAGCATGAATGATTCACAAACTTGGTATATTGTCAAGCGTTCTGCTGGCAATTGCGAAATAGTCCCCAGCGACAAAGTTGAAGACGATAATCTAGAGATTATAGAACAGTGGGGGCCTTTTAGTTCGCAAGAAGAAGCGATCGCTCGGCGTGTCGGACTTATTAGGGCCAGAAAGTGCCAACCAGTTTAAGTTAGGAGTCATTCAATTTTGGATTTTAGATTTTGGATTTTGGATTGAAGGAAAAATCTAAAATCGGCAGAGTTAGAAATTGACAATGATGGTTTTTATTCCTAACTCCTTCCTGTACAGACGCGATTAATCGCGTCTCTCCTAACTCTTCATTTTTCTGCTGTGGGCGTGCCCTTAGCAGTAATTTGTTTACCTATGACTTCCACTGCTTTAGCGAATTGGGGGTCTGCTAGGGTAGCGAGTTTGTCACGTCCATGCAGCCACAACTCCTGCATCTGCGCTTTGGTCAAATCCACCTTCACATCTGGCTCAATGCCTTTATGATTGATATCTCTACCGCTAGGGGTATAGTAATGAGCAATTGTCACCGCCAATCCTGAACCATCTTCCAGAGGACGCACCGATTGCACCAGTCCCTTACCAAAGGTTTGGGTACCAACTAAAGTAGCACGCTTATTATCCTGCAAAGCCCCTGAGAGGATTTCACTGGCACTAGCTGAACCTTTATCTACCAGCACCACCAACGGTTTATTTGTCAAGGCTCGTCCGTTTGCCTCTTCCTTTTCTGCCTCTCCTTGGCGTTCAACGGTGGAGACAATCTTACCTTTATCTATCCACATCCGGGCAATATCCACACTGGAGAAAAGTAAGCCGCCGGGATTACCACGCAGATCCAGAATATATCCAGCTACCTTTTTGCTTTCTAAATTTTTGATGGCAGTTTGCATTTCTTTACCAGCATTGGCGCTGAACTGGTTCAAGCGAATGTAGCCAAGATTACCTGCTGGAGTTTGCTTCTGGGAAAACTTAACTGGATGAATTTCAATTCGCGCCCGTTTGATGTTAAACTCTTTTGTCTGACCGTCGCGCCCAATAGTCAGGCTGACTTGCGTTCCTGCTTCACCCCTAATCAAGGATACTGCCTGATTGGTATCCATCCCCTTAGTATCTTTGCCGTCGATTTTTAGGATGACATCTTTCGCCAAAACACCAGCTTTAAATGCTGGTGTATCTTCGATTGGCGCAATTACAACCAGTTGCTTCGTTTTTTCATCCTGACTAATCGTGATCCCAATACCTATTAGTTCTCCAGAGGTGTCCACTTGCATATTCTTAAATTCCTCTGGGTCCATAAACCGGGTATATGGGTCTTGTAGCTTTTTGAGCATTTCCCGAATGGACTTATACGCTTCCTGTGGATTACTGTAGGACTTGCTCAAGTACTCCTTACGAACAGCCTGCCAATCTACCTGATTAAAAGTACCGTCTACATATTGGCGCTGAATAACTTGCCAAACTTCATCTACCAATTCTTTAGGACTTGCTTTAAATAAAGCCTGACCTCGCGAGTGAATGCCAAGGCTAGTAACAGCGATCGTGGAGAGTGTCACTGCCGTAGCACCCAAAACAAGCCTACTTTTTGTAATCACCATAATGACAACTGGGTCAGAGGGAAAATATATATTTCAGTATGCTCAATCTAACACAGGCTACCACTGTACAGACCGAATATGTATCCCTAATTTAAACAAAATACTTGACAATTTGGCGAATTTGGGGAATGGGGCATGGGCATTGGGCATTGGGCATTGGGCATTGGGTTATTCTCCTCATCTCCCTCATCTCCCTCATCTCCCTCATCCCCCTCATCCCCCTCATCCCCCACTCCCCTAGCCCCTTTATGGTTCTACCCAGCGTCCATCTGCCTTAATCAGGTTAATTAATTCCTCTACACCTTTATCTTCTAGGACTTTTTTAATTTCCTCTCGGCCACGATACAAAGAAATGTAACCAGGTGTTTTGCCAACATAACCATAGTCGGCATCCGCCATTTCTCCTGGCCCATTGACAATGCAACCCATAACTGCTATATCAAGACCTGTTAAGTGTTTAGTGGCATCCCGGACTTTGTGCAGCACTTCCTCTAGGTTAAACAAAGTGCGTCCACAGGAAGGACAGGCGACGTATTCCACCATCGTTTTTCGCAATCCCAAAGCTTGGAGAATGCTGTAACAAACGGGAATTTCTTTTTCTGGTGCTTCTGTAAGTGAGACGCGAATTGTATCGCCAATGCCATCAGCAAGTAAGGTAGCAATACCAGCCGTGGATTTAATTCGCCCATATTCGCCATCACCAGCTTCGGTAACGCCTAAATGTAGCGGATAATCCATACCTAGATCATCCATGCGCTTGGCTATCAGGCGATAGGCGGCTAGCATCACTGGCACTCGTGAGGCTTTCATGGAAATTACCAAGTTGCGGAAATCCAACGATTCACAGATGCGAATGAATTCTATGGCAGATTCTACCATGCCTTCGGGGGTGTCACCATAGGTAAATAGCATTCTTTCAGCGAGGGAACCGTGATTTACCCCAATTCGCATCGATTTACCTTGATCTCGCAAAGAAACTACTAGAGGTTCTAGCGTTTCGCGGATTTTATCGCCAATTTCGTCAAATTCGGTTTTAGTATACTCAGTTCGATTGATGTTTGGCTTTTCAAACACATACAATCCCGGATTAATCCGCACTTTTTCTATGTGCTTGGCGACTTCCACAGCGATTTTTAGCCCATTGTGATGGACATCAGCCACAATTGGCACGTCTTGGTAAGTTTTTATTAATTTTTGTTTAATTTCTGCTAAAGCTTTAGCATGAGCCATACTCGGCACTGTGACGCGGACAATTTCGCAGCCAATTTCGTGCAGACGACGAATACCAGCCACGGAACCATCAATATCAAGAGTGTCTTCGTTAATCATTGACTGCACCACAACGGGGTAGCCGCCGCCAATGGTGACATTTCCCACCTTTACAGGACGGGTTTTACGCCGCTTGATAGTTGTATCAAAGGTGGGTTGATCTACTGTGGTGTTAGAAGTTGTAAGAGTCGGTAGAGTTTGCATAACCCTATCAGGTAAATTTGCTGTAGCTAAAATATCAGGTTTGATAAGTCTCTGTCTCTCAGATTGCCACAGCTAGAGCTTTTTTGGGCGATTAAGTCGAAAAAAAATGGAGAATGAGACAGCAGAAGAAATAATGAGCTATTCAGAGGTTTTGCTCATTTTGAATGATATATTGCTTAAAAATCCTTTTAACTGAGTAGTTTGAGTAGCGATCGCACAGGAAAGCTTAACGAAGCGATCGCCTTATTACTGAGTTATAAATACTACTATAACCACAAAAATTTCATAACCAAACCTGCAATACCTGTAATATCAAGTTCGGGTGATTACTTATAATAAAATCTATGAATGTAGGTTGGGGAGCCACTTGTGTGGGCGGGTTTCCCGACTTGAGCAAAGTGGCGTTTGAAGGGCAGTGAAACCCAACATGAACATGAATCCAATGTTGGGTTTCGTTCCTCAAACGCATAAATTATTGATCATCAAAATCAGTGAATTCGTCATCACTTAACATCTCGATTTCTAATATAGATTCATCAACCAATTCATAATCTTCAACCTCATGTAGTTGATTTTCTTCAATTCTCTTTTCTGGTATGATACTGTTGCAGAAGATAGCGCCCTGCAAGTCTTTATATCTCAAACAAGTATCTCGTAAGTCTGTATTTATGAGGTTAGCATTCCTTAAGTCTGTGTTTATTAAGTTAGCACCTCTTAAATTACTGCCACTCAGATTTACACCTTTCAAGTCAAGACCACGGAGATTACAACCGCTAAAATCTAGTCCACTTAAGTCAGCACCGGGATATATGCGAATTACACCTGGCGGATCATTTGCTGCTGTGTCTTTAAAACCACGAGAATTATAGTAAATAGCGTCAGTTAAATTTGCTTCACAGTTATTTATTTCATTGGTATCGTCAACATATAAAACAGTACGCTTAAGATAAACTTTTTTCAAGTAATACTTAAATTCGACTACAAACCAACTATCAATATTTGCTTTTTCCCAGTTAGTATCACTGAGATTTACACCCTGCAAACCGATTTCTCTTAATAGAGCTTGACTCAAATCAGCACCAGTTAAATTAGAATCTTCAAAAGATGACTGAAATGCATCCATACCTCTCAAGTTAGCACCTGTTAAATTGCATCCATCAATTCGAGTATGATTTAGGTTTACTCCACTCAGGTTAGCTTCTTGCAAGTTGCTACAAATGATGTCAGCACAGCATAAATCGACATTACTTAGATTCGCCTTGCTGAGGTTGACACCATACAACTCAACACCTTCTAGGTTGACACCACTTAGGTCAACTCCTGAAAAGTCTCTCTCACCTGCGGCGTAGCGTTTGAGTAATTCATCTCGGTTCATAAAAGCGATAACTTCGTTAAGCTTTGCTAACGCTAAATTTATGTTTTCATAATACAAATATACTATTGAATAAACAGATTACACACACCAACAGCTAAATTAGACTTATCACCAAATTCTTTGACGCCCATGCTAGAAAAAACATCTACATTCCAGAAAGCCATAGAAGCGGTAGAAGCATTAGATCCAGAAGCTCAGGCTATTCTTGTAGATATTATCCAAAAGCGCCTCAAACAACAACGACGAGATGACTTATTAAAAGAAATCGCGCAAGCAGAGAGTGATTATGCTCAAGGTAATGTCCGGCGTGGTTCAGTTGCAGATTTGATGGCGGAGTTGGACGAGTGAAAAATTTGGTTTGGAGTCCGACTTTTGTTCGTGCTTTTAAGCGTGTAGCCAAGAAAAATCCTGAGTTACGTTCTCAAATTGAGCAAGTATTACAACAAATTGCTGAAGACCCTTTTCAACTCAGTTTATGTAGTCACAAGCTAAAAGGTGATTCATCGGGTAGATACTCATGTTCAATTGATTATCGGAATCGGATTTTATTTAAATTTGTTACAAATACTGAATCACCAGAGGAAGAAATTTTGTTGCTAACTTTAGGTTCCCACGATGACGTTTACTAAATTTAGCATTATTTTTAACTAAGGCAAGCCTAATAATTAGAAAATAAGTACAGATTTTAGATGAACACCCAAATAATAACCCAACTATCCATTCCTTTGCACTTTAACCCCGATAAAGTCGGCGAAGTCTGGCGCGTACCTTACCAAGAACGTGCCGCCGAAGCTGAAATCTGGGCAAAACAACACGATATCAAACCTGCATCTTTAGATAAAACCAGCATTTGTTTACTATTAATTGATGTCCAAAACACCTTCTGCATTCCTGGATTTGAATTATTTGTAGGTGGAAAATCTGGTACTGCGGCGGTGGATGATAACGTCAGATTGTGTGATTTTATCTATCGCAACTTGGGAGTAATTACAAAAATTATACCTACTTTAGATACCCACACAGCAACGCAAATTTTCCATCCGATCTTTTGGGTGAACGCCGCCGGAGAACATCCTACCCCAGCAGCAACTAGTATCACTGCTGGAGATATCGAACAAGGTATCTGGAAAGTTAACCCAGCAGTTGCTGATAGTGTTACTAATGGGGATTACAAATTATTAGAAAAACACGCTTACCATTACGTTAAGCAACTAAGTCAGGACGGTAAATATCCTCTCATTATTTGGCCTTATCATTCTATGTTGGGTGGTATTGGTCATGCTTTAGTTTCATCGGTAGAAGAAGCGATATTTTTCCACTGCATTGCGCGTCAGAGTCAGACACAATTTGAAATCAAAGGTGAAAATCCCTTAACAGAAAATTATTCCATCTTACGTCCAGAGGTGTTAGAAGATTTTGAGAAACGTCCACTTGCTCAAAAAAACACCCGTTTGATTCAGCAACTTTTAGAATTTGATGTTGTCATTATCGGTGGTCAAGCTAAAAGTCACTGCGTCGCCTGGACAATTGACGATTTATTAACAGAAATTAAACAGGTAGATGCTACCCTTGCTCAAAAAATCTATCTGCTAGAAGATTGCACTTCCCCTGTTGTTGTTCCCGGTGTTGTAGACTACACAGAACAGGCAGATGCAGCATTTACAAGGTTTGCAGAAGCAGGAATGCACATCGTAAAATCTAGCGAAAATATAGCACAATACGCTTGGATTAAGGCTTAACTCTTTGTCAAATTCAATTTTTTTAACGAACCGCAAAGGACGCAAAGAACGCAAAGGAAGAGAAGGAAGAGAAGGAAGAAATGCTTAACTGAACTGTATTGAAATATAGCATCCTTTTTTTAACGCAGAGAGTCATAAAGGTGTCGCAGAGAAATACAGAGATTTCCTCCGCGTTCCTTTGCGCCTCTTTGCGTTTCAAAACAACCCTCATTTCTTCAAATAACCCTTTGGATCTTCCGCTACCCAACCCAGAGATGAGCTAGAACGCACTTCAAAATGGAGATGCGGTTGACTAGAACTTGGTTGTCCACTGGTACCTACGGTTCCCAATATGTCTCCTTTTTTCACTTGCTGTCCGACAGTAACTTTGATATTCTCAAGTTGAGCATAACGGCTTTGGAGTCCGCCACTGTGGTTAATAATGACCAACTTGCCATAAGTACCTTGATCGTTGGCAAAGGCTACGGTTCCAGATGCGATCGCTAGCACATCAGTACCAACTGGTGCTAATAAGTCAACACCACTATGGAAGAAAACTTCACCTGTCGCCGGATTAATTTGCCAGCCGTAAGCTAATCCGATGGTTGCTACTTGTGCCAAGGGATATCCAGATAGGGATGCACGGTTTGGCGTATTTGTATTAGTAGGTAAAGGGGACTTAGTTACAACACCATTCGGCGACCAATTTACCCCCGGAACAAACACAATTCTGGGGTCTTGTTGGCAGCCATTTACCTCAAAAAGGCTATCAGCACGAACTTTGTATTTTGCCGCCACTTGTCGCCAAGTTTCACCGCGAGGCACTTCGACTACAACCCCATTGTAGGGAGGAATTTGAAGTACGCTACCAACGGTGGCGATCGCACCGTTCTGCAAAGCTGGATTCATGCCAATAATAGTTGTAGGTATGAGATTGTAGCGCTGCGCTATGCTCTCCAAAGTTTCGCCACGAACAACTTTATGGCGTTGGAAGCGAGATAAGGCTGGAGTTGGGCAACCACTGACAGCAGCGTTGGCGCTGTTGGTGTTTGGCAGTATGCTTACTAGGCCCAAGGCGCTAACTAAGCTACAGAGAAACAGTTGACGAAAGGGTAAAGTCATGTAGAAACGTCAAGAGCGCATTAACTTTAGATTTTAGATGGGAAGAGTGGGGAGTGGGGGAGATGAGGGAGATGAGGGAGATGAGGGAGATGAGGGAGACAAGGAGAATAACCAATGCCCAATGCCCCATACTTCTCTACGAGAGGCTGCGCCAACGGCAACGCTCAGTACAAGTGCCCCATGCCCAATGCCCAATGCCCAATTTCTAGTAAATTGATCTGTCCACTTGCCGTTAGCTTGACTACACTTAGAAATTAGCAACTGCATTGCTGTCCTTAAGCAAAATGATTATGAAGTTATCCTTAAAGCAACTGGCGGTTTATGTGTTTTTATTGGTGATTGGCGGTGGTGCAGGTTTGTTTGGCAGTCGCTATCTCCTGCCACAATATTCCTCGTTCCAACAGTTAAAAAATGTAACAATGGCTTCGCCTCCAGAATCCGTAGTTCCGAATTCTCCTAATGCAGCAATTGGGGCTAGTGGGGGCGATAATGTGAATTTTATTGCGACGGCAGTGCAAAAAGTTGGCCCGGCTGTGGTGCGAATTAATGCCACCCGCAAAGTTGCCAATCCAATCTCTGACGCTTTGAAAAATCCCCTCTTGCGGCGATTCTTTGGAGAGGATGAGGAACCAATTCCCCAAGAACGCATTGAGCGCGGCACAGGATCGGGATTTATTTTGAGCGAAGATGGAGAATTACTCACCAACGCTCATGTGGTAGCAGATACAGATACAGTACAAGTCACCCTCAAGGATGGCCGGAGTCTAGAGGGGAAGGTGGTAGGAGTTGATACTGTGACAGATGTAGCAGTCGTGAAAATAAAAGCAAATCATTTACCGACTGCGAAGCTGGGCAATTCGCAAAACTTGGTAGCGGGACAGTGGGCGATCGCTATTGGCAATCCTCTCGGTTTAGATAATACTGTCACTATTGGCATCATCAGCGCTACCGATCGCACCAGCGCTCAAGTTGGTGTCCCAGATAAGCGAGTCAGCTTTATCCAAACTGATGCCGCAATTAACCCTGGTAATTCTGGTGGTCCCTTGTTAAACGCCCAAGGCGAAGTGATTGGTATTAACACTGCCATCCGCGCTGATGCTCAAGGACTTGGTTTCGCCATCCCCATTGAAACCGCCGCCCGCGTCGCCAATGAACTTTTTACTAAAGGGCATGTGGATCATCCCTTCTTAGGAATTGAAATGGCAGACCTTTCTCCTACCAGAAAACAGCAAATTAATCAAGAAAATCAGCTGAACATTCAGCAGGAAGCTGGGATTGTCATTAGAGGAGTTACAGACAATTCTCCAGCCAAGCAAGTAGGACTTCTTCCTGGAGACGTGATTCAAAAAGTTAACAGCAAACTCGTCAAAACCTCAGCCCAAGTACAGAAGTTAGTAGAGTTCAGCAAAGTTGGGGATATATTAGCGATCGAAGTCAACCGCAGCGGTAAAATTCAAACCTTCAAAGTGCAATTAGGAGCTTATCCTGAAAGGAAGTAGTCAATAGTCAATAGTCCCAGAATGTTTGACTACTGACTATTGATTATTGACCATTAGACAAATGCTCTAACTGCATTCTTTGTTCCATCTGGCGCAGAAAATACCCCGTCATCATGGCCGATGCTAGAAGCCCAGCTAAGTTATCCCGATCTGTTGTGATTTGCACGTTGAAATTTTCTGCGGGAAGCATTCCCACTAGCCCTTGGACATTTTGCGAAATAATTTGCTTAATTTCGGGGCTGGCGGACTGAGCAATCCTAGCTAAAACATCAGGAGACTGATGCTGTAGATATTTGAGCAACTGATTGGGATATTCCCCAGAGTGGTCGGAAAGAAGTTGATTAGGGTGTTCCTCAGAGTTGTCATTCAAAAAATCAGGATTAAACACCATTGGCAGTTTTATTTAGCTTAATTGCTAACTCTACTCTAAACCATAGTACAAGAGTAGCGCATTCACCACGGGTATAAGTCTTTAAGAGGAGGGGAGTGGGGAGTGGGGAGTGGGGAGTGGGGAATAATCAATATTTCTTCTTCTTTGCCCCCCTCATCCCCCTCATCCCCCTCATCCCCCTCATCCCCCTCATCCCCCTCATCTCCCTCATCTCCCTCATCCCCCCACTCCCTACTCCCCACTCCCCACTCCCTTTAGTTCTAGCTCTAGTTCTAATTGTTCTTCCTTCTGGCTGGTGGAAAATATTTGCGGGAGTTGTTCGATTTGGAAATACTGATGAAATTTCGGCGTTACTTGGAGCGAGTAGGAACGAGAATCGCTATCTCGGCGCTTGCGGATGAAACCAAGTTCGACGAGTTCTGGAACGTGCTGATATACTCCTGAACCGCGCAGGTTAATTAAGTCGCTCTGGAGTATGGGACTATTAAGGGCGATCGCTGCCAAAGTCCGCAATGCACCTACACCCAATTCTACTGGTATCATCGTTTGCACCAAATCATGAAAGTCAGACCGTAGTTGCAAACTATAACCATCTGGGGTTTCTATTACCTCTAAGGCGCTATCTCGGTGGGCATAGTTGTCCATTAGTTCAATTATCCCTTCTTTGACAGTGGCGCGATCGCACGCGGCATACTCGGCGATTTCGCCGAGCGACAAGGGTTTACCCTTTAAATAGAGAATTGCTTCTATCTTCGTCGCTGTGGCTGTAATCATTTAATCATTGGGCATTTGTCATTTGTCATTAGTCATTTGTCATTTGTCATTTGTCATTTGTCAGAAACTCTCCCCCTGCTCCCCCATCTCCCCCATCTCCCTCATCTCCCCCATCTCCCTCATCCCCCTCATCTCCCTCATCCTCCTCACAAGCCTCTAGTCGTGAGAATAAATTCGGCGATCGCCAAATCTTGGGGAGTAGTCACTTTTAAATTTGTCTCCTCTCCCTCAATAATTCGGACTTCGATGCCGCACTTTTCAAATAAAGCGGCGTCGTCAGTTACTTCCCAACCTTGACGGACACCTTCAGCATGGCACTGTTTCAATAACTTGACATCAAATCCTTGGGGAGTTTGTGCCGCCCATAGTTGTCGTCTGTCGGGTGTTCTTTGAATTATGCCTTGTTCATCGACAATTTTGATGGTGTCTTTGACGGGTACACCAGCAATTAAACCGGCACAGTGGCCAATGGCTTCAGCACACGAGTTAAATAAATCTGGTGTGGCCAAGCATCTGGCGCCGTCATGAATCAACACTTGTTCTGCGGCTACTGGTAGCGCCTGCAAGCCATTGTAAACAGATTCTTGGCGGGTGGAACCACCTTGAATCAATTCCACTGGTTTAGTCAGCTTCAGATCGGCGATAATTGCTTTGAAGTCAGACCAGTCAGCAGGTTGAGAAATAATCCCGATCCAACTGATTGTAGTGGCGGCTTCTGCGGCTAATAGAGTCCAAGCAATAATTGGTTGCGATCGCACCAGCAGTAGGAGTTTATTGCGGTTACTCCCCATTCTTTTTCCCATTCCCGCAGCTGGAATTAGTAAATACACAGAATTCCTCAATCTTTAAGCTATATATTTTCCCCTAAAATAGGGAGCGAGTAAGCGTCAATAAATATTATGCGAGTAGTAGCCCTTGTACCTGGCGGAATTGGCGACCAAATTCTCTTCTTTCCGACTTTCGATGACTTGAAGCGCCATTACCCTAACGCTCAGATAGATGTCGTTGTTGAACCCCGGTCAAAGGCTGCCTACCGAGTGAGCAAGTCCGTTCACGAGGTGCTGACCTTTGATTTTCAAGACCGTAACAGTCTGGCAGATTGGGGTAACTTGGTAGGCACAATTCGCGATCGCGAATACGATGTTGCCATTGCTGTTAAGCAAAATTGGTTGGTGGGTCTTTTACTCTGGTTGACGGGAATTCCCATACGTATTGGCTACAAAGGCCAAGGTTCGGTTTTTTTGACCCACGCCGTGCCATTTAAACCATCCCAGTATGCGGCGGCATTATATCACGATTTGCTGCAACCATTGGAAATAAATAGTCCTGTCTCAGAGTTAGCAGTAAATGTGCCAAAACCAGATATTGAGTGGGCGCAAAAGGAACAAAAACGTTTAGGGGTGCATGAAACAGGCTATATCTTGATTAATGGCGATTCTGGCCAGTTATCCCAGGCTAAAGAACTGGATAAAATCTACCCTGTCGGAAAGTGGCAGCAAATTATTGAAAACTTCCAACAAAAGCAGCCGGATCTGGCTGTGGTGGTCATTAAGGGGTCTGACGATCAGCAGTTTGTGCGATCGCTTCTGGAGTCTTCTCCAGATATCAAGGTGACAGCCCCAGATGATATTGGCAAGTTAGCTGCCATAATTGCTGGGGCAAATTTGATGTTGTCTACTGATAGTGCGGCACTACAACTAAGTGTTGCAGTTCAAACCTATACCATCGCCCTATTTGGCCCCACTGATCCAGCGAAGTTGTTGCCGAAAAACGATAAATTCCTGGCCATTGAATCTCCCACGGGAAAAACGGCGGATGTTTCACCAAATGCAGTCTTAGAGAAAATTTGGGGTGGCTAAATCAGCAGTTTGCCCCAATTTCTGCACTTCTTTCTGGGATAATCGGTAAGAAATTCATCGTCTACGGTAGGGCATTCCCTGGACTTTAAACAGAGCTACTCGCCTATGCACAGCAATTACACTGCACTGCTTGCAGTCAGTGTAGGAGTATGCCACATATCCTAAATTAAAGGGTTTAAGAACCTGCAATCTACATGTAGCACCCATTTCAGTCGAGGTTTGTCTTGAGAAATCGCTCCACTTGGGGCTTTGCCCCAAGACCGCGTTTCTCGCTAAATCCCCGCCTGAAATGTCTAAAATGTTTGAATTTTGAATTTTGAATTGTTAAGCCTTTGTTGAATGACCGCAAAACCTGGACGTGACAGCTAGATTTTGCGGTTAATTTAAGTCAAATGCATGAAGACTATTTTCAATAATTCGGTGCGGGTAAATGGTTTGGTAAGATATCCAGATGCCCCTACCAATTTCGCTTTTACTTTGTCTACAATTCCTTTATTCCCAGTCACAAAAATTATGGGAGTCTTCTTAAAAATTAAATTATTTCGGATAATTCGACACAACTCATAACCATCGATTCCTACCATGTTTAAATCCAGCAAAATTAAGTCCGGTTTGTGCCTGATAATTGACATAGCGGCTTTGACTGGATCGTTGATAGTCACTACAGAAAAATTTTCATTTTCTAAAAAATAGCTAATTGCTTTCAGAATTGTGCGGCTATCATCTACAGAAACAATTTTGTGGACTTTTTCTGCTGTTACAGTAGCAGTCGTTGCTCTTTGAGAAGCAAGATTTATATTATTTGATATTGTTGGTTCCTGAAAGTTTGCTTTTGGAGGAACAGCAATCTGTAGTAATCGCTGAACAGGAGCGATATTCCCTTCAGAAATATCTGGGTAAGAGTTGACAGTGATAGTTAGTTTTTCTTTGGTGTCAACTAACTCTGTAATCAATTTCGGGAAAAGCGTAGGCGTAGCCCGTTGTAGACATTGCACCTCAAATATTTTTGGTAATTTATCAAATGGTGGATCGGGTTCATGCAAGATAATCGCACCATTAACAATGTAAGGGTATAAATTGCCAGCCACTTGGATTTCATCTTGATTCCAAATTACAGCCAGATGACACAGGCTAAAACCCTTCATCCAATTATTTAAATATGGCTGGAGGGTTGGTAAATCTTTTTCCTCAATTTTGCTGTTAATCAACAGATATGGACGTTGATATGGAGAAGAAATTTGGGGAACAAAAGCCTGCCAATTCTCTAATCGCTCTTGGCAAACTTCGAGAATTTTTTCTGTATCTAGCCGACAATTTTTTGGCATTCTCTTCAGTGGTTCTGTTAATTCATAAGTACCTTTTTTAATCAGTAAAAATGATTCAATCACCTCTTTAACTAATTCTTGAACCAGCAGTGCTGCTTGTGTAGAATGTAGATGTCGTTGACTAACAAGCCAGGATATAGCCTGATACTCAAGAGGGTAGCTTCTGGAATTATTATCATGTTCGATTGATTGACTGTGTGAGTCAGGTTCAAACATCAGACGTAATTGAACACGAACCTCGCTAGTAAGCAGTGGAATTTGGTGGCTGAGGCGACGCAGGTGACGTTCTAATCGATCAAAAGGTTCCGCTGAATGGGTAGCATAGGTTATTTTGCCCTGTTCTAGGTAAATCGACCAAGAAACTGAGTTACTCAATGCTTGCAAACAAGTACTGTCGGAGCAATTGGATAACTGTCTTAACAAACTTAGAGGACGTAGTGTGGTGAATCCACCGGAATTATTCATATTTTTCAAGTTTTTTACGGAATCAACAACCGAACATTTGTAAATTAAAAATATCAGGTATGAAGTATTCTCTTCTTTGTAATATTTCTCTATGGACAAATTATTTATTTTAAAATATGTATATTAAAATTTATAAATTTTGTAATTTTTTTGTTACATTTGGCACGTTCTACTTACAGCTAAAAAACAAGTAGGTGGGTATGAATAAAGTTAAACACTGATCGTGACTATAGGAATCATATTTGATTTCTGAAAAAATCTCGGTAGTCTTGTAGTAGACCCTCATGGCTTTAATGTTGCAAAAAAATTGTAGGTTGGGTGGAGGCTTTGCGTAACCCAACATCCTGATAATCAGTTGGGTTGCGCTCCGCTCCACCCAACCTACGTCTACGTCTACGTCTAATGCACTATTAAAGCCATGATAGTCTACTACGTGCATTTCAAAAATCAAATACTAGTCCTATAGACTATCAGTAGATGTTAATTGCTTCTAAGCTCTACTCACTATCGACAACTATTAGCTGAAGACCTTAATAATGACGTTTATTTATGCCCACTATCTTGAAGAGACAAATTTGATTCCAAGTTTGCACAGTTACACTGGTATACTTCCAGAGCTAATGAGCTTAATTATGATTAATCACTTTTCTGTAAAAGACCGATTCTCCTACATAAAATCTTTAAAAACTTATCTAGGAAAGTTTACGTATTTATTGTACTGTAGGTTTAATGGATATAAGTTTTTGGTAGATAGATTACAACAGCTAATCCTGGGTTTTGATAAACTAAGCTGTACTCCAGTTCATCTGAAATATATAGAGAACTTCATGAAAATAATTTGTTTAATAAAGATTAGAGCATTTCCCAATGGATACTATATTCTGTAATGGCCTGGGTCCCTGAAATTATATACTCTAAGAGAAGGAAAATAAAGCTTTGAACTTTAACATAACACAAAAAGTTATGCATGATACGTTAAGACTTGATGAAGTAGTAGAATTTGCTGAGAACCCAGAACCACGTTGTCCTTGTGTGCTGTTACTAGACACATCTGGCTCGATGCAAGGAGATCCGATTGAGGCTTTAAATCAGGGTTTACTGAGTTTAAAGGATGAATTAGTCAAAAATTCCTTAGCGGCTAGACGGGTGGAAGTGGCGATCGTCACTTTTGATAGTAATATCAATGTCATACAAGACTTTGTGACTGCCGATCAATTCAATCCACCTATTTTGACAGCACAGGGCTTGACTACGATGGGTGCGGGAATTCATAAAGCTTTAGACATAATTCAAGAGCGGAAATCTCAGTATCGTGCCAATGGGATTGCTTACTATCGTCCTTGGGTATTCATGATTACCGATGGAGAACCGCAAGGCGAGTTAGAGCATGTGGTAGAGCAAGCATCCCAGCGCTTACAGGGAGATGAAGCAAATAAGCGTGTAGCATTTTTTACAGTGGGTGTAGAAAATGCGAATATGACGCGTTTAAATCAAATAACTGTGCGTACCCCCTTGAAGCTGAAAGGATTAAATTTTATCGAGATGTTTGTCTGGTTGTCAACTAGTATGTCAGCTGTTTCTCATTCGCAGGTGGACGAACAGGTAGCACTACCGCCGATTGGTTGGGGGACTGTTTAATAAAAAATCGCAGCTAGCTGTGTAAACATCAAGCTGCTGGCAAAAAATCTATGAACATATCAAAACAGATTACTCAATGGCGGATTGTGGCTGCGTCTGTATGTGGTACAAGTCACTTAAAAAACAAGCAGTTATGTCAGGATGCTCATCACTGGCAGATATTGTCAGATAATGTTTTGGTGGCTGCCGCCGCAGATGGCGCGGGTTCTGCTAGCCTGGGGAAAGTGGGAGCGATGATTGCTGTGGAGACAGCAATAGAAAATATTTCCACTAAAGGGCTGACCCGGCAAATGTTGAATGATGATTCATTGGTGCGATCGCTTTTAAATGATGCCATACTAGCGGCTAAAAAAGCTGTCGATGCTGAGGCGGCTAGTTGTGACAAACAGCCTCAAGATTTAGCAACTACCTTAATTATCATGGTTGCCACACCAGAAGTTGCCGCTGTAGCACAGATAGGTGATGGTTTGGCAGTGGCAAAAGATAGCATGGGCAACCTCCTCGCACTGACTATACCTGATAGCGGCGAATACATTAACGAAACCACTTTTTTGACTTCGCCTACTGCCTTAGATGCAGTGCAGATGAGATTATGGCGCACAGACATTGTAAATGTTGGGATTACAACCGACGGACTACAAATGCTGGCTTTGAATATGGTTGTTGGCGAACCTCACAAACCGTTCTTTTTTCCCCTGTTTGAATTTGTAGCCAATACCAAGGATAAGACTGAAGCAAAGGAGCAGTTGATAAAATTTTTACGCTCAGAACGGATTACACAACGCACTGATGATGATTTGACACTCATTATAGCTGCATTCAACGATTCATAAGCAATACATCTACAGGTTTCACATCTTACATAACTCCCGTTAGCGGTAATTTCATTATGCAGGTACTACGTTGTTCCCCTAGAAAAGAAATTCTCAGCCTCAATGTCAGTTTGGGGCGTGGCGGTGAAGCTTGTGTTTATGCAGTGCCATCCGATAGCAACTTGGTGGCGAAGATTTACCACAAGCCAACGACTGCCCATGCTGATAAACTCCAGGCGATGCTTGCCAACCCGCCAGAAAATCCCACGGCGAGTTTGGGGCATATCTCTATCGCTTGGCCAGAGGATTTATTACGGGCGGCAGATGGCAAAAATAGCATCCTTGGCTTTTTGATGCCACATATTCACGGGATGCGGCCAATTATCGACTTTTACAACCCCAGAACCCGTCGCCAACACTGCCCCCTATTCAACTATCAGTACCTGCTCCGCACGGCTCGGAACCTAGCGGCGGCTTTTGCAGCTTTGCACGCTAGTGGATATTGCATTGGTGATGTCAACGAGTCAAATATTCTCGTCAGTGACACCGCACTGGTGACTTTGATAGACACAGACTCTTTCCAAGTACCCGACCGAAACAACAATGTTGTTTATCGCTGCCCAGTAGGTAAACCAGAGTTTACCCCACCAGAACTCCAGAATAAAACTTTTGCCCAGCACGATCGCGAAATCTCTCACGATTTATTTGGGTTAGGGGTGCTAGTATTTCAACTCTTAATGGAAGGCACCCACCCATTTTCGGGGATTTTTCAAGGTGCGATTGAGCCACCGCCCTACGAAGCCCGCATTGCATCAGGTCATTTCACTTACAGCGAAAAGCGGCACGTACCCTACCTACCTACACCCATTGCACCCCCTTGGGAAATTCTTCATCCCGCCTTACAGGAATTATTTGTCCGTTGTTTTGAAGCGGGTCACAACAACCCACAGCTGCGCCCCAGTGCCCAGACTTGGCTCTCAGCAATAGCTGAAGCCGAAGATTCCCTGATTACCTGCACGACAAATCCTCAGCATCGCTACAACAGCCACATGCGTAGCTGCCCGTGGTGTGAACGTACCGTGCGATTAGGCGGACGCGACCCCTTCCCATCACATCGGGCTATAGAAGCTAAAGAACATCTACAACCGCGAATCAAAGCGAAAAAGCACTACACTCAGACCCCGCGTTTTCCACAGCGAGCCACGTCATCGCACGTAGCTAATTATTGGCAACCAGTAATTAGCTCAAACCGTTCACCTTATAAACCTTCCAAGAAGTCAAAATTGTACCCGGTTATTTGTTGCTTGTTAGGTTTTGGTTTATTGGGATATGCGGACGTAATGATTAAATTTACTCAGCCGTTGATTTCCCAAAATGCTTACACCCAACAAACATTGAAGTCTCGCCAGACAAATAACATCCTCAGCTTCACTGATTACTATCAGCAGGGTGACACTGCTTACAAAGAGCGAGACTACGAAAAAGCAATTGCCAACTTTACCGAAGCAATTAAACAACAACCTACATCTGCCATAACGGTTGTAAATCGCGGCAATGCCCGTTATAACCTGAAAGACTACGAAGGAGCAGTTGCAGATTATAGCCAAGCTCTCACAATCCAGCCCAATCAAACCAAAGCTCTTGTAAATCGGGGCAATGCCCGCTATATGCTCGCCGAATATAGCAACGATCCCGATCAACAGTATAACCTAGCGATCGCTGACTATAATCGGGCCATCGGTCTGAATAGTAATGAGATTGAAGCTTATGTTAGACGGGGGATTGTCCGCGCCCAAATGGCTAAATATAGCGGTGAATCTCAACAAGCTTACAAAAGAGCGATCGCAGATTTTACTGAGGCAATAAAACTTAATGTATCCAAAGCCGAAGCTTACTTTCAGAGGGGTGCCGTCTATTATCAAATTGCTCAATATAGCAGCAATTATGAGCAAGAATATAATCTAGCGATCGCTGACTTTAACCAAGCATTAACTATTAGCCCCAAACTAGCAAAAGCATATCTCAAACGAGGTATGGTTCGCTATGAACTAGCACAATATGGCGGTAATCAATCTAACAAAAACCAGACGAAAGCTATCGAAGATATACAGGCATCTGCCAAAATCTTCCTTGAGCAAGATGATATGGATAATTATCAGCAAGCACTCAGTAACATGTGTGTAGTCGTAGAAAACAAATGTGACCCTTTATTCCAAACCTCCAGTAATGTGGAAAAAACTAACTAAAAACAATTGAAGAAGAATTCAGAATTCAGAATTCAGGAGCGGAGCCGGAGACGCTCTACGGCTTGGCGTCAGAATCAATCAGTCGGGGATTGGGACCGGCGCAGGAATTGTTGCACCACCAAAAATTCTAGTTTTGTGGGGGTGCAAAAACGCCGATTATTCATCCGCTTTTTCGTTCAGAATACCCTTCTTGTATTCTGACGACTGGCGCCAATATTGCTGTTTGGTAAGTTTTGTTACTGAAATCTTATTGGTTTTGATTGAAACAATCAAGCCTGACTAGGGTTAGCGCCAGCTAATCCTAGTTATTTTATGGGTGACATTTTTATTTAATTTAGTAATTTATTTCCGTATTTATAGATATTCATAGAGCTTTTATATAGAAAAGATTTTAATTTATATTTCCTTCATAATTTTGCCGAAAATTACAGTTAGATTATTGACTGAGAATAAAGAAATCAGAAATCAATTTTTCTCTATCTAAGTGCATCCTCTTCATCTCGAAAAAGTCAATTGAAGAAGAATTCAGAATTCAGAATTCAGAAGTCAGAACAAGAAAGTGAGGAATTCAGACCCGCCACTCACGCGACTTCACCAGTCGTACATAATTAAATTCTGAATTCTGGCGACTGGCGGCTTTATTCTTTCCTGATAATAATATCTCTACAAATCTCCGAGGTAATTGCATGAAAGCGGTGATTTTGGCTGGAGGGCTTGGTACACGCCTCAGTGAAGAAACTAGTATCAGACCCAAGCCGATGGTTGAGATTGGTGGTAAGCCAATTCTCTGGCACATAATGAAAACTTACTCTGCCCACGGCATTAATGACTTCATCATTTGTTGTGGTTACAAAGGTTACATAATTAAAGAGTATTTTGCTAACTATTTCTTACACATGTCAGATGTTACTTTTGACATGCGATTTAACCAGATGAACGTGCATTCTGGTTATGCTGAACCCTGGCGTGTCACCTTAGTAAACACGGGTGATAATACAATGACAGGCGGACGCTTAAAGCGAATCAGCGAACATGTTGGTAATGAAACTTTTTGCTTTACCTATGGTGATGGTGTAAGTGATATTAATATCACCGAGCTAGTTAAGTTTCATAAACAACAAAATACCTTAGGAACACTCACAGCCGTTCAACCAGCCGGACGTTTTGGAGCCATTTCCTTAGGATATGAGCAAACTAAAATTACCAGCTTTCGAGAAAAACCTGAAGGTGATGGAGCTTGGATTAATGGCGGTTATTTTGTGTTAGAACCAGAAGTAATCAATTTGATTGCTGATGACTCTACGGTGTGGGAGCAAGAGCCATTAGAAAAGCTAGCTGATATGGAACAGCTATCAGCTTTTAAACATGATGGTTTTTGGCAACCGATGGATACTTTACGCGATAAAAACTATCTAGAGGGGCTATGGAACACCAATCAAGCTCCTTGGAAAGTTTGGTAAGAGAAGAGTAGGGAGTAGGGAGTAGGGAGTAGGGAGTGGGGAGTAGGGAGTGGGGAGTAGGGAGTGGGGAGTAGGGAGTTAGGAGTTAGGAGTTAGGAGTTAGGAGTTAGGAGTCAGGATTTATATCTCCCTCATCTCCCTCATCTCCCTCATCTCCCTGATCTCCCTCATCTCCCCCACTCCCTCATCTCCCTCACTCCCCCACTCCCCACTCCCCACTCCCCACTCCCCAATTCAAAGATTTACTGTAATTTTAAGTGCGATAATACTAATGTATGATTTTGCAATTATTGGTGGGGGAATAGTTGGACTCTCGACAGCGTTGGCTTTAGGAAAACGCTATCCCAATGCCCGGATTTTAGTACTAGAAAAAGAGAGCCAATGGGCATTTCACCAAACCGGCAATAATAGCGGGGTGATTCATTCTGGTATTTACTACAAGCCAGGGAGTTTCAAAGCTAAATTTTGTCGTGATGGTTCTCGCTCTATGGTAGAATTCTGTCAAGAGCATGGAATTGAGCATGAAGTTTGTGGTAAAGTAATTGTTGCAACTGAAGAACAAGAGCTACCACGCTTAGAAAATCTCTACAAACGTGGCTTAGATAATGGCATAGAAGTCCAGAGAATTAGCCCGGAAGAAGTGAAGGAAATTGAACCTCACGTAAAATGTGTAGGTGGACTTCGGGTATTCTCAACTGGTATTGTTAATTACAAGCAAGTTTGTTTGAAATATGCCCAGCTAATTCAACAACAGGGTGGGGATTTACACCTGAATACAAAAGTTCTGAAAATCTCCCCAAGTGGTAAAAATCAGGTACTGGAAACAAACAACGGTAACTTTGAAACGCGCTTTGTAATCAATTGTACTGGATTGCATAGCGATCGCACCGCCAAATTAGGTCAAGTTGAACCGCAAGCAAAAATTGTCCCATTCCGGGGAGAATATTACGAACTCACCCCAGAAAAACGCTATCTGGTCAAGACGCTAATTTACCCAGTTCCCAATCCAGATTTTCCCTTCCTGGGTGTCCACTTTACCCGGATGATTGATGGTAGCGTCCATGCAGGGCCAAACGCGGTTCTGTCGCTCAAACGCGAAGGTTACAAAAAAACCGACTTTGACCTGCGGGATTTTCTTGAAGTCATCACCTATCCTGGTTTTTGGAAGTTAGCAGCCAAACACGCTGATGAAGGCATCCAAGAAATCATTCGTTCCTTTAGTAAAGCAGCGTTTACGAGAAGCTTGCAAAAACTAATTCCCGAAGTCCAAGCAGAAGACTTAGTTCCCACCCATGCAGGAGTCCGCGCTCAAGCCTTAATGAACGATGGCAAGCTTGTAGATGACTTTTTGATTATTTCTGGTCAAAACTCCATTCATGTTTGCAATGCCCCTTCTCCTGCTGCCACATCTTCTCTAGAAATCGGCAAAGCGCTAGTCACACAAATTCCCCAACTCTCGCATCTAGATAATGTCGTAACTGCATAGATAACTTAGTTATTACTTCCGGTGCTGCTGAATAAGGGATGAATCTTGTGAAGTAGGCATCTTGTTCGCCCGGAAATACAAGGGACGAGTAAGATAGCCATCCCACAACAAAAAACTGTAGTGCATCAATTAAGAACCGTTATAGAGTGCTGCTGGGTAAGCCTGCAAAAGGTTTTAGTAACTACGTAATGACTGTTAGCCGAGTCATATATAGCGCTTCTGTGTTGAGTCCAATACAGACCTAACCCCCAACCCCTTCCCTGCTAGCGTTGGGGAGTAAGATTCAAAGCCTCTCTCCTCTTAGGAGAGAGGTTTGGAGAGATGTCGAGCTATTGCATACAAACGAAAAACGCTATAGCGTTTCCTTTGGACGCACATCTGTGCGACCCTACTAAACGAAGAATTTAACTCATCAATACAAAGGCATTAACCACAATGAAAATATTAGTAACTGGCACAGAAGGCTATCTTGGTTCATTATTACCTTCTCTATTAATTGAACGGGGACATGAAGTTATCGGTCTAGATACTGGTTTCTATAAAGTTGGTTGGCTGTACAACGCTAATGGGGTAACACCTAAAACCCTCAACAAAGATATCCGCAACATCACCCCTGATGATTTGGAAGGTGTCGAAGCAATAGTTCACATGGCGGAACTCTCCAACGACCCCGCCGGACAATTAGCACCCAAAATTACCTACGAAATTAATCATGTAGGTTCAGTTCGTCTGGCTAGTCTGGCTAAGGCTATGGGTGTGCGTCGCTTCGTATATATGTCTTCGTGCAGTGTCTATGGTGTTGCTACCGCAGGTGATGTCACAGAAGAATCCCCGATTAATCCCCAAACAGCCTACGCAGAATGCAAAACTCTGGTAGAAAAAGATGTCAGACCACTCGCTGACGATGACTTCTCTCCCACCTTTATGCGGAATGCCACAGCCTTTGGTGCTTCTCCCAGAATGCGCTTTGATATTGTCTTAAACAACTTAGCAGGGTTGGCATGGACTAGCAAACAAATCAAAATGACCAGTGACGGTACACCTTGGCGGCCATTAGTCCACGCACTGGATATTTGCAAAGCAATAGTCTGCGCTTTGGAAGCACCACGGGACATTGTACATAACCAAATCTTCAACGTGGGAGATACAGCAAACAACTATCGCGTTAAAGAAATCGCTGAAATTATTGCTGATATTTTCCCAGATTGTAAATTGTCCTTTGGTGACAATGGCACAGATAACCGCAGCTATCGGGTATCCTTCGAGAAAATCAACACAATTCTACCCGGATTTAAGTGTGATTGGAATGCCCGACTTGGTGCCCAGCAGCTATTTGATTTATTCAGTCAAATTGATATGGCTGAAGATACGTTCTTATTTAGAGGATTTACTCGCTTAAAGCAGCTAGAGTATCTGATTCGTACAGAGCAAATTGACAAAGATTTCTTCTGGAATAAGAAGTAGCTATAGTCGCCTTATTAGTGTGTAAAGAATTGAATCATAATAATTATTTGTAGTTTGGGCTTTAGCACTAAAGTGCAAATTACGAACCGATTAAATGAAAATTTACACACTAATAATCTCAATATTTCCGAAATTAATAATATTTTATTCGGACTTATTTCATTTATCAAATTATTTGCAATCAGTGAGTTTAAAATTATGGCGATCGCAAAATGTCGTTTCAGTGGTCAACCTCTGCACAAAACCTTTGTTGATCTAGGAATGTCACCTTTAGCCAATGCTTATCTTAGGGCAGAACAGCTAAATAATGCCGAAAAATTTTATCCTCTCCATGCTTATATTTCTGAAGAAACTCTCTTAGTTCAATTAGAACAGTTTGAAACTCCAGATCGCATTTTTAGCGATTATGCTTACTTTTCTTCCTACTCGGTAAGTTGGCTAAAACATGCTAAGGATTACACCGATATGATGGTAGAAAAGTTTGGTTTTAATCATCATAATCAAGTTATTGAAATTGCCAGCAATGACGGCTACCTACTGCAATATTTTTTAGAAAAGGAAATTCCAGTTTTAGGAATAGAACCAGCCGCAAATATCGCTAAAGTTGCTGAATCCAGAGGCATTCCTAGTATCAACAAGTTTTTTGGGGTTGAAACTGCCAAAGAACTAGTAATACAAGGAAAATTAGCTGACCTTTTAATAGGTAATAATGTTTTAGCTCATGTACCGGATCTAAACGATTTTATTGCTGGGATGAAACTCATCCTCAAACCGAATGGCATTTTGACGATGGAGTTTCCTCACATTTTACAACTCATTCAAGAAAATCAGTTTGATACGATTTATCATGAGCATTTTTCTTACTTCTCATTCCTGACTATCGAAAAAATTTTTGCAGCACACAATTTGCAAATTTTTGACGTGGAGGAATTACCAACTCATGGCGGTTCACTAAGAATTTATGCCAAACATGACTACGCTGATAATCCCAGCATTAGCGACCGAGTTAGCCATTTGAAAGCAAAAGAAATTGCTGCTGGACTGCATCGGATAGAGACTTACATTACATTTGCCGAAGAAGTCAAACAAACAAAGCACAAGCTATTAAATTTCCTCTTGACGGCTAAAGCAGAAGGTAAATCAATTGCTGGTTATGGCGCACCAGCTAAAGGCAATACATTGCTCAATTACTGTGGGATTGGTAAAGATTTTATCGATTACACAGTAGATTGCAATCCCTACAAGCAGGGTTTATTTTTACCTGGAACTCATATTCCCATCTTTGAACCAGATAAAATCCGCGAAACTAAACCAGATTATGTCCTAATTTTACCTTGGAATCTCAAGGAAGAAATTATGGAACAAATGGCATTTATTGGCGAATGGGGTGGACAGTTTGTAGTGCCGATTCCTGAAGTAAAAATTTATCCATGTTCTATTGTGGTTGAAGAAGAATGCAGAATGCAGAATCCAGAATTCAGAATCAATCAGTCGGAGATTCAGACCTGCCACTGATTTAAGACCACCAAATCTACGATTTGGTGGGGGTCTTAAACCCGGTATTCATCTGCTTTTTCGCTCAAAATTCATTCTGAATTCTGACGACTGGCGCGAATATTTCTGTTCGATAAAATGTTGTACTAAGCTGTTGCTACTGCCGATTTTTTTTAACTACATCTTTTAATTGAATATGAATAAATTGCTTACTATTGCCATTCCTACATTCAATCGTGCTGAGTTACTTGATAAACAGTTAGCATGGCTGGCTCAAGCTATCAAAGGTTTTGAAGATGACTGTGAAATTTTAGTTTCTGATAATTGTTCAACAGATAAGACTCAAGAGGTGATCCAAAAATGGCAAGCAACACTTAGTAATATTACATTCAAGTCAAATAAAAATTATCAGAATTTAGGCGTTGTCAAAAATATTATGTATTGCCTAAATAATACAACAACAAAATATGTTTGGACAATTGGTGATGATGATCCAATTCAAGATAGAGCTATTGCTTATGTGATTAGCAAACTTAAACAACATGAAGATTTATCATTATTGTTCCTCAACTTTTCCGGTCGAAACCAAATTAGTGGTGAACCAGTTCATCCACCAACAATTGTTGGTAATCGCTGGTTTGATGTAGATAGTGAAGATGGTGCTGGTGATGGTAAAGCTATATTTGAGCATTGTTTCTCAAAAAGTGTCGGCGCAGTTATTTTTCTGACTGCTACAGTCTACCGCACTGACCTAGTGAAACGCGCTCTCCAAAGTTGGCAAGATGCTGAAAATAACTGGATATCTTTAGCATATTTAGCCGGATATTGTGCTGCCAATGGCAGTGTAATTGTCACTAAAGAAACTTATTTGGAATGTGTTGTTGGTGTGAGTTATTGGCAGAAAGAGCCAAAATCTGCACTGTTAATGCAATACAAACACATACCCGAAGTGATTTTGAAACTGGAAGAGAATGGATATTCTAAGCAGTTTTGCAGGCGGATGCTTTTGCAGAATGGCAAAGAAGTTAACTTGAAAGTTTTCTTGGGTGCTTTAAGAAGATGGCCTATGTCCGCCATCAAAACAGTAGTCCCATTTTTGGCTTTAGTGAGCTTGTGTGCTTTTGATGTGATGGTTTCTAAAGAGTTAGGGTTAGCAGAATCAAGTGAAATACCTACTCAAGAAGTGCAGAGCTATAAGTCATAAGCTACTAAATTACTGACAAATATACATCAAAATTAGAAGGTATTTACGCCATGTTTACCGCCATTAAACGCAAAATATCTACACTGTCTTCTGACTTTGAATACTACGTAGCCCGTTGGAAGCATAGCAGAAATTTGCCAGCATTGGAAGGATGCGATCGCAACATCCTTAATGCTCTCAAAAAAGATGGTGTTTACGTCACAACACTTGCAGATTTAGGGTTCAACTCTAGCTCCGAACTCCTAAAAGCTGCTTATCATCAATTGTCTCAGATGGAAAATCCTAACAATGGCCATCTAGATGAAAAGTTACCCCAAATTTCCACAGTTACAGGTTTACCAGAATTTTATGCCTGGGGGATAGAGAAAAGACTGGTCAACATCATCGAAAATTATATTGGTCTTCCCATTGCTTTTCATGGTGTACATTTACGCAAAGATTTTCCTAGTAGACATCAGTTTGGCACGCTACTATGGCATAGTGATGCAGAAGACCGCCGTATTATCAAAATCTTTATTTACTTGAATGATGTAGAAGAAAAAACTGGGCCTTTTGAATACATTCCCCGCTCTTTAACTTCCTTATTTAGTTGGAATTATTTTCGACTTTACTACAAACTTTGGAAGTCAGGCTATATGGGTATTGATGATGAAGAAGTTAAACCAGTCATCTCCAAATCAGCTTGGAAATCCTGCCCAGGCCCAGCAGGTACAGTCATTCTTGTAGATACGAAGAATGCTTTGCACCACGGCACAGTCCGCACAGAAGAACGTTCAGCGCTATTCTTTTGTTATACCGCCAACCCTCCCGAACGACCAGACCTATGCACCCAATATTGGGATGATACTTATCCCAGAGCAGAGTTACGTTCTGCATCAGATGCAGTTCAAGTTTCGACTTAAAAACGTAAATTAGATATTCTTCTGGCGAGAAGAATATCTAATTTAATTAACCGCAGAGGCGCAGAGAACACAGAGGAAGAGAAGAAAAGAAAAGGGTTGCACTCTATGAAATTTATAAGTTTAGGATTGATACAAAATATCTCTCAAACTCTCATATCTCCGACTGATTGATTCTGAATTCTGAATTCTGGATTCTGCATTCTTCTTCAATTTCTGTACTCAACATTCATCTCAAAGGAATATATGATTTTCACCGAAACCGCACTCAAAGACGCATTTATTATTGACTTAGAAGAAAAGCCCGACCACCGTGGTTTTTTTGCTCGGTCTTTCTGCGCTCAAGAATTTGAAGCACATGGCTTAAAGCCAACAGTTGCTCAATGTAACCTGTCTTTTAACTACAAAAAAGGCACTATCCGGGGAATGCACTATCAAATTCTGCCAGCAGGAGAAACGAAATTAATTCGCTGTACTAAAGGCGCTATCTATGACGTAATTATTGATATGCGTCCTGAATCTCCCAGCTTTTTATCACACATCGGTGTAGAATTAACTCCAGAAAATCGTCGCGCCTTGTATGTTCCAGAAATGTTTGCTCACGGCTATCAAACACTCACAGATGAGACTGAAGTTGTATATCAAGTGGGTGAATTTTACACGCCAGGGTATGAAAGAGGTTTACGCTATGACGACTCATTCTTTAATATTGATTGGCCTCTAGATGTGACTGAAATATCTGAGAAAGATTTAAATTGGCCTTTGTTGAGAATGATGACTGTTGGCGGTACAGCTTCCAGATAACTATAGGTCAATACGGTTCAATTAAGGCTTAACTCTTTGTCAAAGTCAATTTTTTTAACGAACCGCAAAGGACGCAAAGAAGAGGCAGCGCGGTCTTGGGGGTTTCCCCCATGAGTGACTGCCGTCGCAAAGAAGAGAAGAAAGAGAAGGAAAATAAGGAAGAAATACTTAACTGAACTGTATTGAACTATCAGATATTTCTCTATGCCTCTATGTGAGAGTAAAATAATTAATTCAGGTAGAAATAAATGCCCACCAGTATTCTATCTCGTGTCGCTAATACTATCTCTTTTGTCTCTAAAAAAGTCCAAGCTCGCATTAATTATGCTAAGACCTTACAGGTTGTTTCCCTGAAGCCTAAACAGCCTTCCAAAGGAAATGTACTTCTTTCTTATCGGATTGAACCATTTATCATAAAAGCAGGTCAGCCTATCCCCAATGACCAGAGTTGGAACTGGGAATGTCTACTAATTGCCCAAACTTTTTTAGACATGGGCTATAACGTTGATGTTATCCAATTCCACAATGATAAATTTGTTCCTCAAAAAGACTACGCATTTTTCATTGATATCCGTCATCGTCTAGAAGCGCTTGCACCAAAACTGAATAAAGATTGCATCAAAATCTTCCATATTGACATTGCTAATATGGTGTTCCGCAATGCAGCTGAATGCAACAGACTTCTAGAACTCCAACAGCGTCGAGGAATTACTCTACGTCCACAGCGATTTGAAACGCCCAACTTGGGAATTGAATATGCCGATTACGCTACCGTATTGGGCAACAATTTCACAGTTGATACATTCAAATATGCCAACAAACCAATGTATCGTATTCCCATTTCTTCATCACTCGTTTATCCCTCTCCCGACGAGAAAGACTTTGAAGCGGTAAGAAAGAATTTTATATGGTTTGGTGGTAGTGCTTTAGTTCTCAAAGGATTAGACTTGGTTTTAGATGCCTTTGCCCAAATGCCGGAATACCATTTAACAGTTTGTGGCCCGGTAAGTAATGACAAAGAGTTTGAGCAAGCTTTCTATAAAGAACTGTATGAAACACCTAACATTCACACCTATGGTTGGATTGATGTTAGCAGCCCTGACTTTTTAAAGATTACAAATAATTGTTTGGGTCTTGTTTATCCTTCCGTTTCTGAGGGACAGGCAGGTGCAGTAATAACTAGCTTACAAGCCGGATTAATTCCGATTTTAAGCTACGAATCTGGTGTGGATGTTCATGATTTTGGTGTGATTTTCGATAATCTTTCCCTTGAAGAAATTAAGGCGAAAGTTAGAAGTATTTCCAATTTGCCTGTTGAAGACCTAAAGCTGATGTCTCGGAAGGCATGGGAATATGCAAGAGCAAATCATACCAAAGAAAAGTTTGCCCAAGCCTACAGAAATGCTGTGGAGCAAATTATCGAAAATCATAGCCAGAAAAAACAGACTGGTTCGATCGCATCTGGCAAACAGCTAGTTCTTAGCCCTGGCGATTAGAAATCGCGGCTACACAAACAAAGTCCACCTCCGTGGACTAATACAAAATCAAGGGTTCTTAGGGACTTCCAAATAAAAAAATATCCCAAAACTGACGCAAAAATCCTCTCTATTTCTCTTCTCTCTGTGTTCTCTGCGTCTCTGTGGTTCGTTTCCTTGAATAATTTATTTCTTGGAAGTCCCTTAACCCACGATCGCGTAGCATTCCGCAAAGAAAGGTAAAGTCTCATGTAGACGAGCCAGCAATTTACGATGAAAATGTACTTAATATTTAGCTGTAACAAATTATTAAGTGCAAAATTATCGAGATTTGTATCACAATAAACAGTTCCAAAAAGGAGTTTAGTTCATGATTATTATCGATCGCGCCTTACAAGCCCGTGCAGCAGCAGGCAATCCCATCAAAGTGGGAATGATTGGGGCTGGTTTTATGGGTCGAGGAATTGCCAACCAAATTGTCAATTCAGTGCCAGGAATGGAGTTAGTTGCTATCTCCAATCGTCAGATTGAGGCAGCCAAGCAAGCTTATTCGGAAGCCGGAATTGAGGAGATTCAAGTTGTTGCAACTGTCAGCGAATTAGAAGATGCGATCGCTAACGGTAAATATGCAGTCACAGAAGACGCTAAGTTACTGTGTCGGGCTGAGGGTATTGACGCACTAATCGAAGTCACAGGTGCAGTGGAATTTGGCGCTCATATTGTCATGGAAGCGATCGCCCATTGCAAACATGTGATCATGATGAATGCCGAACTCGATGGCACCATTGGCCCCATCCTGAAAGTGTATGCTGACAAAGCAGGCGTCATTCTCAGCGCCTGTGATGGCGATCAGCCAGGGGTACAAATGAACCTTTACCGCTTTGTAAAAAGCATTGGTTTAACTCCCTTATTGTGCGGTAACATTAAAGGACTCCAAGACCCCTATCGCAATCCCACCACCCAGGAAGGATTTGCTAAACGTTGGGGTCAAAAGCCTCACATGGTGGCTAGCTTTGCCGACGGAACCAAAATTTCCTTTGAACAAGCGATCGTTGCCAATGCCACAGGGATGAAAGTCGCCAAACGGGGAATGTTAGGATATGACTTCAACGGTTATGTCGATGAAATGACCCAGTTATATGATGTTGAACAACTCAAGGAACTGGGCGGCATTGTCGATTATGTAGTTGGAGCAAAACCTGGCCCAGGCGTATATGTATTTGCCACTCACGACGACCCCAAGCAACGCCACTATCTCAACTTATACAAATTAGGCGAAGGCCCTCTTTACAGCTTCTATACTCCTTATCACCTCTGTCATTTTGAAGTTCCCTTGTCCGTAGCGCGTGCTGTCCTATTCGGTGATGCCGTTATGTCTCCACTCGCAGGCCCGCTAGTAGATGTGATCACCACCGCCAAAATCGACCTGAAAGCAGGAGAAACCTTAGATGGCATCGGCTACTACATGACATACGGACAATGTGAAAATTCCGATATTGTCCAACAGCAAAATCTCCTACCAATTGGTTTAGCTGAAGGGTGTCGCCTAAAACGAGATATTTCTAAGGATCAAGTCCTCACTTATGAGGATGTAGAATTACCTGAAGGCAGACTTTGCGACCAACTACGAACTGAGCAAAACACTTATTTCGCTCCCGAAAAAATCTTGGTAGCAGTTGGGTAATATCGGTTTCAAAAATATTTGCAAAAAATGAATTGGCTGTAGGGGCGTACAGCTGTACGTCCCTAATACGTTTCGGATAAGATCCCCCCGCCTGCGGCGACCCCCTTAAAAAGGGGGTAAAAATTACAAAAAGCCCCCCTTTTTAAGGGGGGTTGGGGGGATCTCCGAGGCGTCTACATATTTGTCGCAATAATTTCATAAAGAGGATAGGAAGCTATACTGCTGAACACTAAAGTTGTTGATAGTAACTTGCTGGGGAGCGTTTAAACAAACCCGATCGAAACTTTAGGTCAAATTCATGAAAATTGCTCTAGTCCATGATTATTTAACCCAGCGAGGTGGGGCAGAGCGTGTGTTTGAACTGCTTTGTAAACGCTATCCCGAAGCAGATATTTTCACATCTTTGTACGATCCACAAAAAACTATTGATCTAGGCGATCGCATAGTTAATACAACTTTCTTGCAAAAGATTCCCTATGCAGCAAAATATTTCAGGTCGATGGCTCCTCTATATTTTCCTGCCTTTCGTGCCTTGGATCTGCAAGACTACGATTTAATTATTAGCAGTAGCACCAGCTTCGCCAAAGCAGTGCGAAAAAATCCCAATGCCCACCACATTTGTTTTTGCCATAATGTCACCCGTTTCTTATGGGATACAACAACTTATTTAAGAGAGTACGGAGACTATAGATATTTTGCTCCTTTAATCGAAGAAGTATTCCAAGTAATGAGAAAGGTAGACCTGAAATATGCACAGGAACCTGACCTTTACATTGCTAATTCTAGTGTTGTTGCCCGCCGTATTGAAAATATTTATGGCAAAAAGGCAATGATGGTAAACTATCCAATTGATACTAGTAAATTTCTTTTCTCAGATATAAAAGATGAATATTATCTGGCCTCAGCCCGGATGATCAGTTATAAGCGTCTTGATATAATAGTGGAAGCTTTTAATTGGCTAGGGTGGCGGTTATTAATATCAGGTGACGGGCCAGAACAAGCACGGTTAAAATCTAAAGCATTACAAAATATTGAGTTCTTGGGACACGTAAGTGATAGAACCCGCAAAGACTTGTTTTCCAAAGCCAAGTCTATTATTGTCGCAGCCCTAGAAGACTACGGATTAGTTCCAGTAGAGGCTAATGCTAGCGGCACACCAGTCATCGCCTATGGAGCAGGTGGAGTATTAGATACTCAAATTCCAGGTGAAACAGGAGTCTTTTTCAAAAGGCAAACACCCGAATCTTTACAAGTTGCATTACTAGAAGCTAATGGCATTTCTTGGGATTACGATCGCATCCGTAATCATGCAGTAGCAAACTTTTCAGAGAAGGCATTCTTTGGGAAAGTTGAACAAATTATTAATCAAGCTTGTGGCGTGCATCAATTATTCATTTGATTTCTGAATCTCTTTCCACTATAAGATTACCTATTTATTTTCTCTCCTCTTGGCGGTTTGTTAAAAAAAATAGGTATTCTTCGGAGAATCTCTTAGCGTAAATCTCGAAGACAAGGATAATAAAAGTGGTTCAAACTAGTCTAAATCCTCAGATAACTCCAGCTTCTGAAAGTGAAGTAGGTTACGGTCAATTGTTTGCCGTATTTGTGAGGAGATTTCCTTGGTTCTTAGCAGTATTAATTAGTTCTATTGCTCTTGCAGGCATGGTAACTTTAAAGACAAAACCTACTTATAAAAGTTCCATGCAACTGCTAGTAGAACCTAACTATCAAGGTAAGACAGAAGGTGCTGGGTTAGACAACCAGTTTACTGACTCAAATGTGGTCATAGATACTGCCACCCAGCTTAACTTGATGCAGAGTTCGGGACTTATTCAAAAAGCAGTTAATAAACTTCAGTCTGATTATCCAGATATAAGTTCAACTGAAATTAAAGCTTCTTTGGTCTTAACTCAATTAAGGAGCAAAGAAGATAATGTCGCTACGAAAATATTTCAAGTTGAATACACTGCTGGAGATCCAGAAAAGACACAAAAAGTTCTGGGTGCAATTCGACAAGTTTATGTGGAATATAACAAAGAACAACAGAATTCGCGTTTGCAAAAAGGTCTGCAAATTATTCGGGAACAGTTAAGTAAAGCCAGTGAAGAAGTAAACGCATCTGAGACAAATTTACAAAGGTTTCGGAGAAATCAGAACTTAATTGATCCAGAGTCACAGGCCAAAGCCATTGAGACAGCTTTGAACAATATTGCTCAAGAAAGACAGACAACTCGCGCTCAATATGGGGAAGCTTTGGCACGCCAAAAATCTTTAGAAGAACAACTTAACCGTTCTCCCCAGAATGCTCTAGTTGCTTCTCGTCTGAGTCAGTCTACTCGCTATCAAGGCTTACTGAACGAAATCCAAAAAACCGAACTAGCACTAGCACAAGAACGCTTACGCTTTACAGATGAAACTCCGAGTGTGCAAAAGCTCAAAGAACAGCTTCAGAGCCAGAAAGAATTATTGCAACAAGAGGTAGGAAGAACTTTAGGTGAAAAGTCTTCTGGTGGAGTTACTTCTGGAGATTCTCTTCTTGAACGAGGACAGCTTGGGCAAATTGATCTTAGCCTTGCTGGTCAGCTAGTGGAAACCCAGACCACTATAGTTGCTTTAACTGCTCGCGATCAAACTTTGGCTCAGAAAGAAAACGAACTGCGTCTTGAAATTAAACGCTTCCCACCTCTGTTGGCTTATTACAATCGGATGTTACCGCAGTTGCAATTTAGTCGTGAAAGATTAGAGCAGCTTTTAAGAGCAGAACAGCAATTGCGGCAAGAACTTTCCAAGGGTGGATTTAATTGGGAAGTTGTAGAAGAACCTCAAAAGGGCGCACAATTAGGCCCCAATCTTCAGCAGAACTTGCTGTTAGGTGCTGTGGTTGGGTTCATGTTAGGAGGCATTGCTGCGTTTATTCGGGAATCGGCTGATGATGCAGTTCATACCACTGCTGAATTAGAGAAGCAAATGGCTATGCCGTTGTTGGGAACAACTCCCAAGTTACCGCCAGCCAAACCCAAAGAATCAATGATTAAGTTGCCTTTTGGTAAGCCAGAAGTTCTTTCCCCTTGGACAATTCAGGTATTGCAATCTCCACCGCGTTGGGAATCGCTGGATCTGATTTACAAAAACATTGAACTTTTAAATACTGTTACTAATTTAAAATCTTTGATGATTACCTCAGCTTTACCTGATGAGGGTAAGTCAGCTTTGGCCTTGGGTTTGGCAATGAGTGCTGCTCGTTTACACAAAAGGGTGTTGCTAATTGATGCCAATTTACGCGATCCTAGTCTGCATGAACAACTGAATCTTCCTAATGAGCAGGGGCTTTCAACTCTATTAGCGAGTGATGCAACTCTACCCAACCAAATTAGTTTTCAATACTCAGGTTCCGCCTACATCGATATTTTAACTGCTGGCCCAAAACCTGCTGATCCAGCTAATCTGTTGAGTTCCCCTCGGATGATGCAATTGATGGCAGCATTTGAGGAAAACTACGATTTGGTACTCATAGATGCTCCCCCAGTTCTCGGCTTGGTCGATGCCATGCTTACCGCATCATCTTGTCGTAGCGTGGTCATGGTGGCAAGCATTGGCGTTGTAACGCGAAGTCAGCTTAATCAAGCGACAGCCATGTTAAGTAAGTTAAATCTGATTGGGGTTGTAGCTAATGGCGTATCAAACTCTAGCAGTAATTACGTACCTTATATCAAACAACAGCAATTAGCTCTACGCCAAGCTGTAGAAAAGTAATTAGTACAGCAAGATTATAGATCCCCGACTTCTTAGAGAAGTCGGGGATCTTTCTCGTTTCTAGCCTCTGGTTGGAAATGCAGATCAAAAGCGGCTCTACCGCGAATCAGGGAGGCGGAGCCTCAATGAGGGGCATTCCCAGTCGGAGACTGGGAACGAGGTAATAACCAAAATTTAATTTTATTGCTATCAGGAAAAATTCAGTATATTTATACTATCTTTATCGGTTTTCAGATAAATCACGGACTATTTAAAGAGTAAATAAAGAATTTATTTGTGGGATCGCTATTTCTAGATAGTCTTATAACCTAGAGATTAAACGTAGATATAGATTCATGGGTAATTTCCCTCTACATTTCTCTACTGTCAGTAGTTCCCGGAAAATCATAATTTACCCATGAATATTAATAGTAGCGTTACTCGTAATTAAGCATAGGGTTCAAGACTCCCAACTCTACAGTTAACTTTGTTTCAGACTGGGGTTTAGACTACATCTAATGTCATGTTCGCTTCAAGACTCATTGTTTAGGCTGACGCGGAGAGTTTTTTTAATCAGTGAATAATTACGAATTACTCCAACTTTTTGGACTTACAACAAGATGCGGATTTGGGTCTTTGGCATTGATAGCCTTTGATAACTCCTCAGCAATTCACTCCTGTATAATCCCAAAGACATATGACAACTTCAATAATTCCAACTCTAGAGAATTTATATGATGTAACCCAGCCACAGCAAGATAATCGCTCTGGGTACTGCACACTCTATTGGCGACGGGGTAAGCTGTTGGTGAAGCCGCTTGGACGGGTTCAACAACCATATCTAGCTTCATTAGATAGTAAGCGATCGCTAGTAGAATGCTTACAACATTCTCCTGTAAGTTTGGTAAGCATAGATCCAAAATTGGGTGAGGCTTTGCTCAAGTTTTGGGCAGAAGCATCTGAAGAAGCTCAAAAACCAATATTCCTAAGCATACCCGCTAGCAATAAACTGCCTAACCAACCCTTGCAGCGACTAATTGATTGGATTGCTGCTTTAGTGTTGTTGCTATTAGTAAGTCCAGTCATGTTGGGATTGATTGTATTAATGCAGGTTTACTCGCCAGGGTCACTTTTTTGTCGTGAGTGGCGTGTTGGAGAACGGGGTAAACTCTTTCGGGCGATTAAGTTTTCCACAACTACAAAGCAAAACATCACACCGTTAGGGCGTTGGATGTGTAAATACAGTCTTGACAATTTACCACAGTTATTTAACGTGCTGCGAGGTGACATGAGTTTAACCGGATCTTCTTGTTGGACTTTAGAAGATGCAGTACAGCTAAATCAACTACCAGAAATTACGACTTCATGGGAAGTAGAAGCACAGTCTCACCGATTACATCTGGATAGCCAAACACTGTAATTTATCTGTCCGGTAATTGATGATTTCATCTACCGCACTTGGGCTAAAACAAAAATTGCTCACGTAGAATCTATAGCGCAATACAGTTCAGTTAAGTATTTCTTCCTTCTCTTCCTTTGCGTCCTCTGCGTCCTCTGCGCCTCTGCGGTACCCTGCGGGAAGCCGCTCCGCGTCTACGTTAAAAAATTCACTTTGACAAAGAGTAAAGCCTTAACTAAACCGTATTGATCTATAGCGGTCTATCTACCTTGCCAAATTATTGTTATAAAAATCAATGCTTTTCAAACTTCCTCAACCACTCAGCAATCTGCTCAAAGCTACCAGCTTCTGGCAGGACAACTATTTGATATTGCAAGAATTTAAACACTTTCGCAAAATTGCAACTTTAGCTCTAATATTCTCGATTCTGGCAGCAACTTTTGAAGGTGTGAGCATTGGTTTCTTACTTTCCTTTTTGCAAAGCTTAACTAGTCCTAATGCTCAACCTGTCCAAACAGGAATAGACTGGTTTGATATTTGGATTTTGGGAGCTAAGACATCAGCAATTAATCGTTTGTACCGTGTATCTTTGCTGATTTTATTGAGTACTTGGTTACGTGCCACCTTCAATTATTTTTCTCAAGTCTATACTGAATTATCTCAACTACATCTTGCCGATCGCTTGCGTAAGCAAATTTTTGAACAGTTACAATCATTATCGCTAAGTTACTTTGCCAAAACTCGTTCTGGTGAACTAATTAACACAATTACCACAGAAATCGAAAGGATCAGACAGGGTTTTAGTAGCGGAGCCTTTTTAGTGACGAGAGGATTAACAACCTTTGTCTACTTAATATCAATGTTTTTGATATCATGGCAGCTAACGCTCATTTCAGCATTATTATTTACCCTTTTAGGTGTTGGATTATCTAATCTAAATGCCAGGGTGAGAGAATCAAGTTTTGGCGTGACAACTGCTAATGCTAATTTCACATCAACAGCCGTAGAATTTATTAATGGCATTCGCACTGTTCACTCCTGTGGTACTCAAGAATTTGAGCGCCAGCGTTACTACAAAGCTAGCGACAAGATAATCAGTACTACAACTAAAGTTGTCTTCACTTGGACACTTGTCAAGCCAATTGCTGAAGGGGTCGCTACTACAGTGTTGGTCGGAATGATTATTTTGGCATTCACTAGCCTGGTTACGAATGGAACGCTACAAGTTGCTTCTTTATTAACGTTTTTCTTTGTGCTATTTCGTTTTATCCCATTCGTTCAAGATATTAATGGCACAAGAGCATTTCTCAGTACTTTACAAGGTTCAGCAGACAACGTTAAAAACCTCTTAAAAAGTGATGATAAAAATTATTTTCAGAATGGTAAAATCAAGTTTAATTCTTTAAAGAGGTCAATAAATTTAGTATCTGTAGATTTTGGGTACGACGATCAAAATCTAGTGCTGCATAATATTACCCTAACCATTGAAAAGGGAAAAATGACAGCATTAGTCGGAGCATCTGGGGCTGGTAAAACAACTCTTGCTGATTTAATTCCTCGATTTTATAATACTACAGATGGATATCTTTACATTGATGAAGTTGATATACGGGAGTTTGAAATTAACTCCCTGCGTCGCAAAATAGCTGTCGTTAGTCAGGATACTTTTATCTTCAATGCTAATGTTTGGCAGAATATTACTTACGGTACTTCAGAAGCCACTAATGATGAAATTAAAGAAGCTGCTAAACTAGCGAATGCACTAGAATTTATTTTAGAAATGCCCGAAGGTTTTGATACCCAATTGGGAGATAGGGGTGTTAGATTATCTGGAGGACAAAGACAGCGAATTGCGATTGCGCGTGCTTTACTACGGAACCCAGAAATTTTGATTTTGGATGAAGCAACTAGCGCCTTAGATTCGGTATCCGAACGCTTAATTCAAGATTCATTAGAAAAGCTATCTGTTGGTAGAACAGTAATTGCGATCGCTCACCGTCTTTCTACCATTTCTAAAGCAGATAAAGTTGTAGTTTTAGAACAGGGACGGATAGTAGAGCAAGGTAAGTATCAAGAACTCCTGGAACTGAAAGGCAAGCTTTGGGAATATCACAATATGCAATACCGTAATTCGTAATTCGTAATTCGTAATTCGTAAATTACGAATTCATTCCCCTGCTCAATTATTTATAGTTTTGACAAGGAAAAATAAATGGTAAATCTAGGCTACCACACTGCTAAAATTCAGGGTAAATTTAATCGCTCCCTATATAAAGCAGGCGTTTCTCAGATTGTCAGCATCTCGATCAAACAAACTCGGCAAGTTCCGATCAGTGTTTATGCCTTATCATGTGAACGCGATCTACCAGAACAAGTGGCAAGTATTCGCTCCTTCATTCGTCATGTCGGCATTCCAGATACATTCACTGTAGTTTCTGATGGGAGTTACACTGACTCTAGTTGTAATTTACTCCGCCGCATCCATCCCTGCGTTCAGGTAATACTTTTACAAAACTTCCTGAGAACGGATTTACCTCAATGTGTTCTTGATTATGCTCAACTGCATCCAATGGGCAAAAAATTGGCGGCATTAATGTCAATTCCTATTAATGGTACTACGATTTACACTGATTCAGATATTTTATTTTTTCCCGGCGGTATTGACTTAATTAATTTGAGTAAGTCCGATGAAAAATATTCTCTTTATCTACCTGATTGTTCTATCTCATTAGACGAACGAATTATTTATGATGATTCTGAGAGGTCAAATCCAGTAAATGGTGGATTTATATTATTTAGGCATGAATTTGACTGGAGTTTTGCTATCGAACGTTTAGCAAATCTTCAAGAAAACCCCACTTATTTTACTGAACAAACAATTGTGCATTTGACAATGCACCATAATCATGGTAAACCTTTATGCTCAAAAAAATATGTTCTAAATGTAGAAGATCAGTTCATCTATCCAGATAAATTTGCTAGTACAAAAAATGCTCTGAGGCATTATGTTAGTGATGTCAGACACAAATTTTGGTTTAATGCTGGCATATAGCTCGATGATGATTAGACTCTATTTAAACCTCGTCCATTTTGAAACCTGGAGTAGTGCGGGCATCTTGCCCGCTACTACGAGCAGGGAGCAAGATGCTCCCACTACTTTTAGAAACTATGGTTCTCAAAATAGATGTGGTTTATATGAGCAATCCAATTAAATTAATAAGGACGTGAAAATAACTGGTGAATAATGCCTAACTTAATCAATGATGCGAAGGAAAACAAGAAAGAATTGCACAGGCAAACTTTTGAAAAAAACCTGATTTATCAATGCTCAAATTTTGATGTAGGTGGGAGTGGAGGTGTTGAAACTTATTTAGGTTCTTTGTTTGAACATCGACCACCTGATGTTAGCAATCGCGTGATAAAATCGCTTAAAAATGTCGATCAAAGCCAGTTTAAACTGCTACATATCCACAGCCCAGAGTTGCTATTGCAGCTGACAGGCGAATGTCCTACGATCTTCAGCGTTCATAATCACTCATTCTACTGTCCTAGTGGCACAAAGTATTTAGCAGGGCAACGGACAATCTGCGATCGCAACTTCTCTTACTTAGGATGTACCTGGGGGAAGTTGGTAGATAAATGTGGTACCCGTAAACCTTTAAGAAGTTTTAGAGAACTTCAAACCACTCATCAGTTTTTAGATGTATTAAAAAAGATAAAAATTACTTTCATTGCTAATAGCGAATATGTACGGCAAGAGTTGATTAAAAACGGTGTACCCCCTGAGCAAACTGTAACGCTACACTGTGGAATCTCTATACCGCAAATAGCAACTGCACCCCTAAGTTTAGAAGTCCACCAAAATCATCGAATTTTGTTTGCGGGACGGATTGTTTCTGATAAAGGTCTAGAATGGTTACTCAAAACCTTAATACATACAAACCCACAAATTCAACTTGATATTGCAGGTGAAGGATGGGAACGAGCCAGCTTAGAAAAGTTAGCAAACACCCTCGGATTGAGTAACCGCATCACTTGGCATGGTTGGTGCGATCGCGATAAAATAAATAAACTTTATCAACAGTGTTTTGCAGTCATCTTTCCTAGTGTTTGGCCTGAACCTGCCGGACTTGTAACTCTAGAAGCATACTCTCGTTATCGACCTGTAATTGGTAGTGCAGTCGGAGGAATTCCAGAACATTTACGAGATGGAGAAACGGGTATTCTTGTTCCAGGCAATGATATCAAAAAGCTAGCTGATGCCATTAATGAGTTGTATATAGATCATCAAAAAAGCCGATACATGGGCGAACAAGGTCATGCTTTATTGATGAAGGAATTTACAATGGATGCTCATGTAAATAATCTGCGGACAATTTATGCAAAAACAATCGCTGAATTTCCTTCTAGAGCTAAAAAATTATATAGTATCCCTCAAGCTAAATAAGCTTATAGGGGTTCCCATATCAAAACCTCACCCCCAACCCCTCTCCTTAGTAAGGAGAGGGGAGAACATCTCAGTGAAAGCAAATATACCAGATCAGAAACAAGATTCTTGCTCCCTCTCCTTACCAAGGAGAGGGTTGGGGTGAGGTTTTACAAGGCTTTTACACTCATTGAGATGCTCCCGGAGAGGGGAGAGAAAAGACGGCTGCACCTTACTAAATTAGGAAAGACTATAGTTTGGTCAAAACCTCAAATGGTGCATCTTTTATCTAGAAAAAATCAAGAGAGAAAAATATGTCATTGCATCAAGAATACCAACAACCTTTAGTTAGTGTTATCATTCCCACATATAATCGACCAGAGTATCTCAAGCAAGCGATCGCTAGTGCTATTAAACAAACTTATCAAAATATTGAAATTATTATTTCTGATAATTGTAGTTCAGAAAATCCCCAAGAGCTTGTCGCATCTTTTGGTGATTCACGCATCAAATTTTGGCGACATCAGCAAAATATGGGTATGTTAGCTAATCAGCAACATGGTTTCAAGATGGCGCGAGGTAAATATGTTGCTAGTCTCCATGATGATGATATCTGGAATGAAGACTTTTTAGCAAAGCTTGTACCACTTCTGGAAGCAAATTCTGAGTTAATTCTCGCTTTCTGCGACCAATATATCATAGATGCTAATGGCATAATTAATCATGTTGGAACTGAAGAAAATACACGCGGTTACAAGCGAGATAAACTAACACCAGGAATTCATCAACCTTTCTATAAAATTGGGTTAATAGATAAAAGTATACCGACTGCGGCAGCTTGTGTGATTCGCAATAATTTTGTGGATTGGGATATTATTCCCCCAGAAGTTGGCGGAATGTGGGATTTATATTTAACTTACCTCTGCTGTATATCTGGTAGTGGTGCTTACTACTATCCAGAAAGATTGACGCGATATCGCGCCCATGAGCAAACTGATACTATGCTCAGTGGTAGTCGAGATGTGCAAGCAAAAATCCGCAAAGCTAAAAGCGAAATGTTTTGTTATCAAGTCTTTATGGAAGACACTCGTCTACAGGAATTTAGGACGTACTTTCAACAGAAATGGTTAGAAGCTAATACAACTTTGGGAATTGGTTTGCTACGAAGTGAACAGATAGCAGCAGCGCGTCCTTATTTTTGGGAGGTATTGAAAAAACAAAAGTTTAATGTGCGAACTATAGCGGCACTAAGTCTTAGTTTTACTCCCAGATTTTTCGCAAGTAAGTTAATTAAAATATCGAAATAATATAAGAGTATTGTCTGAGTTGTGGAAGGGATTTTTTTAACGAACCGCAAAGGGCGCAAAGGACGCAAAGGGAAGAAAAGAAGATTCTCCTCCGCATGAGCTAAATAGAATTTATGCAATACGTCTATTGTTAAGGAAGGTAGTGTATGAAACTTTGTATTGTTACTCATAAAATCAAAAAAGGTGATGGTCAAGGACGGGTAAACTATGAGGTTGCGAATGAAGCAATTCGTCGTGGTCATGACTTGACATTATTAGCTAGTGAAGTCGCACCAGAACTAGAAGATAATAGTCAAGTTAATTGGATTAGAATTCCAGTCAAAGGCTATCCTACAGAATTTGTTCGTAATTTTATATTTGCCCAAAAAAGTGCAGATTGGTTGCGGAAAAATCGCTCTGACATTGATTTAGTTAAAGTCAATGGAGCAATTAATCTGGCTGCGGCTGATGTGAATGCTGTACATTTTGTCCACAGTTCATGGTTGCGATCGCCTGTTCATATTTCCCGCAATCGCCGCGATTTATATGGTTTTTATCAGTGGTTGTTTACGGCTTTTAATGCCCGTTGGGAAAAACAGGCTTTCCAAAAAGCGCAGGTTGTTGTAGCTGTATCCGAAAAGGTAGCTCAGGAATTAGTCAACATTGGTGTACCCCGTTCTCGCATTCGCGTAATTGTCAATGGCGTTGATTTAGAAGAGTTTGCCCCTGGTGAAAGCGCTCGCCAAAAATTAGGTTTACCAGAAAATGTCACCCTAGCATTATTCGCTGGAGACATCCGCACACCCAGAAAGAATTTAGATACAGTATTGCACGCCTTGGCGAAAGTTCCCGATTTACATCTGGCGGTGGTGGGTCATATCGAAGGTAGCCCCTTTCCTCAACTAGCGGCTTCGTTGGGGTTAAGTGAACGCGTGCATTTTGTCGGATATCGACGTGATATCCCCGAAATTATGCGGTCAGTAGATTTATTTGTTTTTCCTTCCCGATACGAAGCTTGCACCCTCGTATTGTTAGAAGCACTTTCTTCAGGACTGCCAGTAATTACTGCCACAGCTACCGGGGGTGCAGAGTTGGTGACACCAGAATGTGGCATCGTCTTACCCGACTCAGATGATATCGATGCTTTAGCTGTGGCGTTGATGTCTTTGGTGAGCGATCGCACCCTGATGCAACAGATGGGTCAAGCAGCTCGCTCTGTGGCAGAACAATATAGCTGGACTACTATGGCACAAACTTATGTGGATCTATTCGAGGAGTTAAGCAAGAATGCGAAACACCGTTCTCATACCGACTTATCGCCGTCCACAAGACCTGTCACGCTGCCTTTTGGCGCTACAGGAGCAAATTAAACCCGTTGATCAGGTGATAGTGGTTGTCCGCGATACGGATGCAGAAACATGGCAATTTCTCGCCCAATTCAACGCACACAATTTGCCACTGCATACGGTGGAAGTGACACAACCGGGGGTAATAGCAGCCCTCAACGCCGGATTAGCAGCAGTAGAGGGCGATATTGTTTCTATTACTGATGATGATGCCGCACCCCACCCAGATTGGTTAGAGCGCATTACCGCTCACTTTATCTGCGATCGTTGCATTGGTGGTCTTGGTGGGCGTGATTGGATACACCACGGCAGCAAATTAGAAGACGAATCCCGCCTAGTAGTTGGACAGTTGCAGTGGTTTGGGCGAGTGATTGGCAACCATCACCTGGGAGTGGGAGAACCCCGCGAAGTCGATATTCTCAAAGGCGTAAACATGAGTTTTCGTACCCAAGCAATCGGGCAATTGCGCTTTGATGAGCGGATGCGTGGTACAGGAGCGCAGGTACATTTTGAAATGGCATTTACTCTGACATTAAAGCGGGCTGGTTGGAAGATAATTTATGATCCTAACGTTGCTGTAGATCACTATCCGGCACAACGTTTTGATGAAGATCAGCGAAATAACTTTAATGAAATTGCCTTTATTAATTTAGTCCATAATGAAACTTTAGTTTTATTAGAGCATTTGCCATTTATCCGCCGGATTGTATTTTTGTTCTGGGCAATATTCGTGGGTACGTGCGATAGTTTGGGCTTAATACAATGGCTGAGGTTTTTGCCTAGCCAAGGGCAGTTGGCAGGGAAAAAATTGTTAGCATCCTGGCGTGGACGTTGGCAGGGATATAAACAATTCGTAATTCGTAATTCGTAATTCGTAATTACAGACCGATTATTCTAACTTTTCATGTCATGTGGAAAAGCCCACAGAAAACCTAACTCCCTTCCCAACGGTCTAAGGGGGAAAACTCAAAGTCTCTCTCCTTTTAGGAGAGAGAAATAGAAGTGAGGTTTTCCAGATACCGTGAAAAGTCAGACTGATTATTTCATTGTGAATTCCTTTCCATCCTTCAAATTTACTTATGTGTAAATCCAAAATCTAAAATCCAAAATCTAAAATTGAATGACTTCTAAGCAGATACTTTTCAATAGTTTTTTACAAGAAAGCTATTCTCCCGAAGAGCGATCGCTACAGGGTTGGATGGCGATCGCAGGCTTTATACTACTGACTGTAGTTTGCTATTTTGCTGGTGCTACTGCCGCATTGCGCCTCATTTATCCGGTGACAGCTTTAGCAGTAGGCGTATTTTTATACTTGCGGCATCCCATTCTCTACATCAGCTTTACTTGGTGGATCTGGTTTCTCACGCCCTTAGCTACTCGCTTAGTTGACTATCGGGTGGGCTGGGACCCTACCCGTCAAATGCTCATAGCACCCTATTTAGTGGTGTTTGTCACCATAGCCACATTCTTAAGACACTTTCCCCGCGCTTCTCGTCAAGGGGGCTTACCGTTTGTTTTGGCTTTTATCGGAGTGTTCTATGGCTTTCTAATCGGTCTGATTTACAATCCACCGATCCCTGTCGCACGCGGATTAATGGATTGGCTCAGTCCGATCATTTTCGCTTTTCACTTATTTATAAACTGGCGAGATTATCCCAGCTATCGCCAGAACTTTCACCGAACATTCCTCTGGTGTGTGTTGATTTTAGGAACTTATGGCGTATATCAATTTGTGGTAGCTCCTGAGTGGGATAGATACTGGCTTATACAATCAAAACTATTCATGAGTTCTGGAAACCCTGTACCTTTTGGGATGCGTGTCTGGAGTACATTGCACTCAGTTGGCCCCTTTGGTTCCGTCATGCAAGCTGGATTGCTGTTATTATTTACCAGTTCAGGAAATTTAATTTTTCCGGCTTCAGCTGTTGGTTACTTATCCTTCCTGTTGACACAAGCACGTACTAATTGGGGCGGCTGGTTATTTGGAATAATTATGATTATGGGTTCAGTCAAAGCGCGGATTCAAATGCGTTTAATTACCATAATCGTGGTCATGGCAATTTGTGTTATACCATTGACAACTATCCAGCCAATTGCTGGGGTTGTAGCAGCCCGGTTGCAAACTTTTTCTAATCTTGAAGAAGATAACAGTTTTAAAGATAGATCGGGAAGTTACGACAAAAACCTTGGTTTAGCCCTTTCTAATGGTCTAGGTAACGGCTTAGGAAATATCTGGAAAGTCAACGAAAAAACGGGTCAAATTGAAGTCGTGGTAATTGATAGTGGCATTTTAGATATGTTTTTCACCCTTGGTTGGTTTGGAGCCATCTTTTATATGGGTGGATTAATCTTGTTGATTATTAGTGTTAGCAATTATGGTGAAGGTCGTTTCGATAGTTTTATCAGTGCTGCCCGCGCCATTGGCATCAGTTCTTCTGCACAGTTAGTTATTGGTAGCGGGATGTTAAGCGTGGCAGGGATGATTCTTTGGGGATTTTTAGCTATGGCTATGGCAGGACATAAATACTATACCAATCCTCAAATTACCTACAAGATCCCCGACTTCTTAGAGAAGTCGGGGATCTGAATTACAACTTAAATAGGACTCTTATAGATTATGAAAGTAATTATTGTAATGCCACTAGCCGAGCAACGAGGCGGCGGTGAAATGATGCTTTGGGATTTGGTACAGCAGGGACGTAATGCCGATGTTGAGTGGCTGGTGATATTTTTAGAAAACGGCCCGATGGTAGAACAAGTAAAGTCCCTCGGTATTGATGCGCGAGTTGTGGAAAGTGGACGTTTACGCCAAATCCACCGTTTTATTGGCGCTGTTTTTCGGATAGCTGCGATCGCTCGCCGCGAACGTGCAGATATAATTGTCAATTGGATGTGGATCACGCATATATCTGGAGGTTTGGCGGCGATGTTGGCGGGCTTGCCTGCTCTGTGGTATCAACTAGAAGTACCTAGTGACAAAACTTGGTTGGTGCGAATCGCAACTTTAATCCCAGCGCGGGCAATTATCACCCTTTCTCAAGATGGCAAGCTAGCACAGGCAGAAATTTGGCCTCACAGACCAACACCTTTGGTTTATCCTGGCGTAGCACTAGACCGATTTGAGCCTAATGCTTTGCCAACTCCAGAAGAAGCACGGCGGAAGTTGGGCTTACCTTTGCACGGGCCGTTGATTGGAATTGTTGGACGATTGCAACGATGGAAGGGAATGCACGTATTGGTACAGGCGATGCCCAAAATTTTACAGAAGTACCCTGATGCTCATTGTGTAGTGGTTGGCGGTAAGCACGATTTGGAACCGGATTATGAGGGCTTCTTAAAAGCAGAAATCGCCGCATTAGGTTTGAAAGACCAAGTAATTATGGCTGGGCTACAGCGTAATATCCCTGAGTGGGTGCAGGCGATGGATGTATTTGTTCATGCCTCAAATAAAGAACCGTTTGGAATTGTGATTATTGAGGCAATGGCGCTGGGTAAAGCTGTAATTGCTGGCAGTGCAGGCGGGCCGACAGAGATTATTACCGATGGCATGAATGGACTATTAACACCTTACGGCGATGCAGATAAATTAGCGATCGCAATTCTCCGCTTTCTTGACGAGCAAGAATTTGCCCAGAGTGCGGGAATGGCTGCACGACAACGCGCCCTCGATTTCTCAACCCAGAATTATGCCCAAAATTTTATTAGTGCAATTCGTTCTGCGATGCCGAGTGTTTTATAAGAAGAATTCAGAACTCAGGAGCGGAGCCGGAGACGCTCTGCGGCTTGGCGTCAGAATTCAGAATTGAATTCTGTACGAGTCGATGATGAATATTGGTTAAAAGCGAGTGGAATGGTGGGCGAAAAAATTAAAATATTCTCGCCTTAAAACTCTATCCCTTTATGGGTAGAGTATTCACCAATTCTGAATTCTGTATTCTGACTCCTGACTCCTGAATTCTGTTCGATAAGTGATTTTTGGAATCCCCCGCTATACCCGCAAGGGTTAGCGGTGGGAGGATGTCAACAAAACATAATTCCTAACAAGGCGACATCTTCGAGCTACAATTCTATCAAATGGATGAGTTAGTTTGGGTTCTCAGTACCTATTATTGCTAATTATTAGGTTGTTGCTTCCCAAAGTCATTTTCCTAAACAAATCTCTTCTGGATAATAATCCAGCCAGTTAGCATAGTACGTGGTAAAGAAACGTTAATTTTAGTTAATTTTAATTAATTTTAATGGAGGGAGATTTTCGCATCTTGATCTGATCTTATTTCACTATATCCACACTCTACACCCGCCCCGAAGTAGTTTGGCAAAGGAAAATAATTTGTAGCCAGCGATGAGCGTAGGAGAGAGTAAACTACTAGCCAGTTAAGTTTTCTCCCATTTCCCAGTGTTTGTTGTTAAACTTTTACTGAGCATTTTTTTAACTTTATCTTGAGATATAATTACTTAATTGCTGGAAAATGCGAAAATCTATGACAATACAGTGATAATTCAACTCCTAATTCTTTGCCTGCCCCCTTTTACTGACATTGTGTTGATACTACCTTTACATTATCCCTGAATTGTGAATATGAGATAATACACCATATCCTTATTCGTTATATAATACTTAGTATTACAGAGAAAATCTCATCCAAATTACCCCATTAACACTTTTGAGTAAAAATTAATCGGGTAGAATCACTGAATATCACTCACACCTTTTGAAAATTAGAAGCAGGATTTTTTAATGATCAGCTTAAGTAATTCGGAAAACGGCACAGCAGCCACTAAGAGGCTAGCAAGGGCAATGATGGTTTCTTGTGGAGAGTTTTCACTGTTATTAGCCTGTTGTAACTCTGTTCCAAAGCAGCAGCAAGTGCTAAATTTGTTAAGAGAATTTTCATCAGCAGATATTCACCAAGTCCTGCTCTCGCCTGCGGCTGACACATTGTATACAGCGATTACAACTGCAATTGGTACTACTCAACCCGAAGCTTTGATGGTACGGGGTTTAGAATCTGTAGTGGCAATTAACCAACTAATCATCAGTACCAACATCATGCGAGATGAGTTTCGGAAACAGTTTCGGTTTCCCTTGGTGTTGTGGGTTAATGATGAAATTCTGTGCAAGCTAGTCTGGCTAGCACCCGATTTCAAAGACTGGGCAGCTAGCACCATTAGATTTGATGTACCTCAAAATCAGTTCGTTGAATCTGAACAACAAGCCATCAGCGCCTAATATTGGCTGAGATTACAAAATCTAAGCTCCGGTTCTGTCTCATTCTTTTCTAAAATTACTTTTATTGAATCCTCGCTGACTAAGGTGAGGCAAAAGGCGTTACCAGCTTTCCTCGCAAGCTATTTTCCAAATTAGCTGATGGTAGATGTGTAGCAGTTTTATATTTACAGCCCACGGACTCAGTGAAGTCTGAGCTTCTGAATTCTTAATTGATTGCCGTAGCACTAGAGGGCAATTTGATTTAGTGCATTTTTATCTAGAATTTCTATAAGGAACAAACAATTAGTACATCAGCGTCTGTTTTTATATCTGTTTCAGAAGAAAGATATTAAACTGATTCCAACTGGCAAATTTCTGGAATTATGTGCGTTATATTGGGCATTTATAGTTGGATACTAGTTCTTACTTCTATATTACTATGAAAATCAGGCATAAAAACTACTTTAACAGCAATCAAGCGCGAATTTTCACTGCTTTGATTTTGACTGGAATTTTGTCTGTTGCTAGTGGTTCAATACTTATCAAAGGGGCGACAGCTGCTTCTGCGAACTTCTCGCTAGAAACTAGCAATCAAGTTCTTAAAGACAATGTTAAACCAAATAGCTTGCCACGTCCAGTAGCTAAGGCGGTACTGCGAGATTTAGCCCGCAGACAGGGAATTTTAACCAAAGAACTGAAAATTATTGATTATAATCAACAGACTTGGCGCAATGGTTGCTTGGAACTGCCTCAAGCTGATGAACTCTGCACCCAAGCGTTAGTTCCGGGTTGGCTGGTTGTGGTATCTAATGGCAAACAAAACTGGACTTATCATACCAATCAAACAGGTTCCGCAGTCAGGCTGAATGAAAAAGCTAATGAAAGTACACTAGCCCCTGTGCAAATTCCAGTCAGCGAGTTACCACCACCGTTAAATAGAGATGTAGTATTTCGGCAAATCTCCAGTGGTGGTATTACTGGCAGAACCTACGAGACTGTTTTACTCAAAGATGGGCGATTGATTCGCGTGCGGATTGGTGATGCCAATGATTCTGAGCGTACTGTTCGCCGTGTTTCTGTGCAACAGGTGCAACAATTTCAAAGATTTTTAGAACGTTCTAAATTTAGTAAATTCCAGAATCTGAGTTATCCAGCCCCCAGTGGCTCTGCTGATTATATCACCTTCACTCTCACCAGCCAAGAGGGTACGGTTCAATACAACGATATTTCTCAAAATAACCTGCCAAAGAATTTACAAGCAGCAGTCAAAGCCTGGAATCAGATTGCAGTCAGGGCACAATAATGAATCAGAATTCAGGAGTCAGAATTCAGGAGTCAGAATTCAGGAGTCAGAATTCAGGAGTCAGAATTCAGGAGTCAGAATTCAGGAGTCAGAATTCAGGAGTCAGGAGTCA
>NZ_JBALBY010000081.1:0-57828 GCF_036919575.1 Nostoc sp.
GAAAGAAAGAAAGAAAGAAAGAAAGAAAGAAAGAAAGAAAGAAAGAAAGAAAGAAAGAAAGAAAGAAAGAAAGAAAGAAAGAAAGAAAGAAAGAAAGAATTTAAAAGGGTTTGGCGCACAGCCTCACAAAGAAATGGTATAAGTACCTTTTGACTTCAATACATCTACATTACAGTACAGATGTTCAGATAGGACTCGTATTTGATTTTTGAAAAAAATCAGTACACCCCAAAAAGGCTTGTTCCCCACTCCCCACTCCCTACTCCCCACTCCCCACTCCCTGTCTACGCAAATAATTATGGCTACGCCACGCTGCGCGAACAAAAATAAAAGCAGACTGCTATATCTCACCCAATTGCATACCGCTATATAGCGGTAGATCATATTTATTATAGAGAACTTTCATGTGTCGGCTAAACTGTTCCTCTACAAAATAGCTGCTGGAAAATTCACTTGCAAAAGAAACCTGATGAAAGTGATAATCTAAATTCAGCAAATTGTAGACAAGTCTTAAAAAATAATCATCTATCCAGAAATCTACATCAAATAGTGAAATGCCATATTTTCCTTCCAATCTACGATTTAAAGTTTTGAGTAACCAAGACCATTGAGGTTTAAGGGTCGGATCTATGCGATTACCAAATACAGGATTAAAAAACTGATTTACTTGAGTGGTTCTCACATCAATCACTTTAGTTAATAAATCTGCCGCCTTCAGTGGAGATGAATTAAACCAATAGTTAGCAACTACTAAATCATGTAAATAAGCAACGACAATCTTCGGGTTTTCTTTAATGAACTGCGAACGACAAACAATTCCTCTGATTGATGGAATTCTTAAACTAAGCGTCTGAGAGAGAGGCAGCTTTCTGAGAAAAGCATATCCTTCTAAAATTGAGGCAAAAGTGTGACAACATACGTAAGCATCTATAGTTTTATTTGCCAAACTCTTACTTGCTTTTCGAGGATTTTCATTCACTAATCTGCAATCCTGACTGACATCCATATCATAGAGATCAAAAAGAGTAATGATGAACCTATGAGCATTTGAACCAAATAAGGTGGAAATTCGTTTCCCTTTCAGATCCTGAACAGTGTTTATAGAAGAATCTTTATGCAGTACAATATTTATATCTTGACCTAAAAGATTATAGGAAGCAATCCCAATCAATTTAGAGCCAAAACTTAAATCATCGAAGAATTGGCTACCATTATTCAACAGAGAAATATCATCTAAAATACAAATATCTAGTTCTCCCCGTTTCATCTCTCGGTTCATTTGTTCCCCAGAAGTGAACGGTAGAATTTGTAACTCGAAATCTCGGTTAATTTCAATATTTTTGAAAATAGACTCTTCCAGTGATGAGGATGCTCTCTGTAAATCAGAAATATGCTTAGTCCCATATCCAGCAATAAGCTGCCCGATGGAATCACTCTGAATACCTATCCGAAGAACATTTTCTTCTTTGGAAGAATACCTACCTAAAATTAGATTTACGTTAGGCAAACTTTCTAAGTTATTTTGATCGAGTCTAAAACTTCTCACCAAACTCTCTGCGGATATTAACAACTCACTAAAGCGAGGAACATGAATATAAATGCCATATTCATTAACATCTTGAATCGGAAGAGTTAGTACTTGATATTGAGATATTATATCAGCTTGACAAAAGTCAGGTAAAATCGTTATTTTTTGATTTTCGGAACTATAGGTGAGTAAATCTTGATAATTATGTACTACCTTTACACCACTTAATTTATTGATCAAAAATTCATTTTTCGATAGTTGATAATGAACCTCATCTAAAAGCACAATATCAGCCAGATCAATATCATTGATTTTAATTAAGCTATGCTCATTCAGATATTTACTTGCCCCAAAGGAGACAAGCAGCATTTTATGAGTTGTTAATCTAGTACAATGGTGTTCTTCCTTATATCCAGAGCAACTGTTGAGCAATAGATCCATCTCGATAAGTTGAGAATTTGAGAAAAATATGCTATTTTTAACTCCGATCTCTTTGATATTTCTACCTGGTAAACAAAGCTGAAATCTCTGTAAATATTGTTTGAGCCAGACTTCTAAGATTAAATTAGTAGCCCCCAATATCAAATCTTCACCTTCAGCGCTAAATGTTGCTTGAAATTCTTCTCGCAGATTTTCTACAGTTTCTACTACATTAAGTGTCTGAGAAATTAATTTTTTGCCTTTATTGGTCAAGCATATAGAACCAGGAGAGCGATTTAGGAGAATTACTCCGAAATAATCCTCTATTTGCTTGACTTTTTTACTAATTAATGCCTGACTATACCCTAGTTTTTGTGCTGCTTTAGAGAAGCTACCACAGTCATCTACTGCTTTTAAAATTTTGATGTGATTTAGGGTAATATCTTCAAGTTTAATCTTATTCATCCTAGCTAAGACAAGATTTTTAATTACAACGCAATTAAGCTATTTTGCTGTGTATATTCGGAAATCACTAGTTTATGGAAGCGAATAGTGTCTTCTGTCATCGATTCAAATTTGAGTACTATTAAGTCAACGCCAACAGCTTCGTATTCTTTCAGGCGTTGAATAATAGTATAGCGATCGCCAACGAGTTGAGCAGATAAACCTAGATTAGCTTCAATGGTTTGAGTGATATCTAGTTTGTTGTGGGCAACTACGTTAGGATCAATTTGCTCTTGAAAGTACTTAATCTGCTGTTGATCGGCAGAACGATAAATCGCTTCTAATCTGGCTTGGGCTTCGGCGGTATGTTCACGAACGATCGCAAACGCACTCATTGCTACTTTAATCTGACGCCCGTAGCGATCGCTAGCCAATTTTTTCACTTTCTGCACTAATGCTGCTGTTTTTTCTGGTTCATCAGCATTGATAAATAAATAATCTCCCTGACGAGCCGCTAAGTCAATCGCCCGGTCTGATTCACCAGCAATGAAAATGGGTGGTATTGGTGTAGGCTTATCTGCGAGAATACCACCCTTAATAGTGTAATATTTGCCAACATAATTAAAGCCTTCGACTGTCCATAGCCCCTTGATTACATCAATGTACTCTTCTAATCGCGCGTAGCGATCGCTATGGGGTAGCCAGATATCTCCATAGCTTTCTACTTCTAATTTCCACCAACCTGCAATCCCACTCAGAGCAAATCTACCATTACTGAGTTGATTTTGAATGTTTGCACTCAGTTTGGCAACGACCGCAGGCAGTTTAAAACCAGGTTGTACAGCCGCAACAATCTTGATATTTTTGGTGTTTAAACTTGCTAAAGCTGCTGTAATCCAAGCATCAGCAACATTATAGTTAGGCCCATGAACTGCATTCAAGTAATGTTCAGGAATGTAATAGAAATGATAACCTAACTCGTCTGCTTGAACTGCCAGCTTTACCAAATCTTGAGTAGATAAATTAGCCTCATGGTTCACAACCCGCAACCATCCACCACACACCGGCGACCAAATTCCAAACTGAAGTGGCATAAATCTTTTTCTAGTGCCTTTTTTTACAAGATTTTAACTAAACTACGGTATTTACATCTCTTTACCGTGGTTTAGTAGTTAACACTACCACATTTATTTCTGCTGTGTATAGTTGCAGATAACACATGAAAAGCATTTCTTTATCACGATATGGAATATAGGACTAGTATTTGATTTTTGAAATGCACGTAGTGGACCCTCATGGCTTTAATAGTGCATTAGACGTAGGTTGGGTTGCGCTCCGGCGCAACCCAACTGATTATCAGGATGTTGGGTTACGCAAAGCCTCCACCCAACCTACAATTTTTTTGCAACATTCTAGCCACGAGGGGCTACTACAAGACTACCGAGATTTTATCAGTGACCTTGAAAGGGCTAGTCCTAAAAATAATTAAATACTCACTCAGCAAAATTGGGCTGTATTCCAAAATGGAATATGGAAATGGAATTTAAGTATATCGAGTCACGACATCGGAAAAATTATCGTGATAAAGTCTGATACATTAATAACTACGGTAGCACGGTCGAGTTATGGTATATTGCCACTATCACATCTTGAGATTGTCTACTTATAAACTCAGAGTAATTTCCAGCCGCTCTCAAGCTTTCGATTTTGACTAAGATTTTGTCCGATCAAGTTTTAGCTGATTTGTTAGTGATCAAAAATTAGGCTTTGTTGGATTACAAGCAAACTTAGACAAATAGCCAAGCAGTTTCAATTACAAACGCACAATTATGGTAGATATTAAGTTCGCATACTGGATTCCCAACGTTAGCGGGGGGTTAGTTGTTAGTAAAATCCCCCAACGGACAGATTGGACTTACGAATATAATGCTCAACTAGCTCAGACGGCTGAAGAAGTCGGGTTTGAATATGCTCTAGCACAAGCCAGATTTATCGCCAGCTATGGCGCTGAGTACCAGCTAGAGGCACTTACAATCGTGTCAGCCCTAGCTCCTGTCACCAAGAAATTGAAGCTAATTGCAGCAGTTCACCCAGGATTGTGGCATCCGGGAGTAGTTGCTAAAATCGGTGCCAGCATTGATTTTCTGTCAAACGGTCGGTTTGCACTAAATGTGGTTAGCGGCTGGTTCAAAGATGAATTCACTATATATGGTGAACATTGGTTAGACCATGACGAACGCTATCGTCGTTCAGAGGAATTTATCCGTGTTCTCAAAGGTTTGTGGACAGAGGAGGAGTTTCACTTTAAGGGCGACTTTTATCGCATCAACGGCGGTTGGGTGAAGCCCAAACCGATTAATCAGAATCCACACCCGGAGATATTCCAAGGTGGTAACTCGAAAGCAGCCCGGCGCATGGCTGGCCGCGTCTCTGATTGGTATTTTATGAATGGCAACACTATAGAAGGTGTGCGATCGCAGATTGAAGAAGTGTCTGCATTAGCGAGTCTTGAAGGACGTAAAATTAAGTTTGGTCTGAATTCGTTTATCATCGTGCGAGATACGGAAGCAGAAGCCCATGAAGTATTGCGCGATATTATTGCTCAAGCAGATGTGGAAGCGGTAAAAGGATTTGGCGAAGCAGTGAAACAGGCGGGAGCTTCTACTCGTGAGCATCAGGGAATGTGGGCGAATTCCAATTTTGAAGACTTGGTGCAGTATAACGATGGCTTCCGTTCCGGCTTGATTGGTACGGCTGATCAAGTAGCTGACAAGATTCGCCAGTTTTATGAAGTCGGAGTTGATCTAATTCTCGGTGGCTTCTTACACTACTCGGATGATTTGCCTGCATTTGGTCGGACAGTAATTCCGATTGTGCGCGAACTAGAAGCTAATCGTCGTAAGGCTGATGAGTTAGTTGTGGTGTAGTAGATTCTTGACAGTTAACGACTTCTGCAAGTAGTTGTGTAATTTATTTGGGAAGTCGTTTAATGGTTAAACCCATTCCTACAAAAAGTTGATCATTCAAAGAATCTTACCAGATTCAATCTGTGTATTGGCATATTGCAATCAGCCCTACAAATTACCACTAGCCAATGTATTTATATCATTGTCTGGTTAAATACTTATCACAATCAAGGAGTTATATTATGACATCAGTAATTGATACTGAACAGAAGGCGCATATAATTCGGGATGACAAAGAAGCGATCGCGATCGCTCATGAATTGGCAGCTGAGTTTGCCAAAGGTGACTCAGAGCGCGATCAAAATCGGCGTTTGCCTGCTGAGGAAGTGCAAAAGTTCTCCCAGAGTGGATTGTGGGGGATCACAGTCCCCAAAGAGTATGGTGGGGCTTTTGTATCTAATGTCACCTTAGCAGAAGTCATTAAAATCATCTCCGAAGCTGATTCTAGCCTCGGTCAAATTCCCCAAAACCACCTCTACATGGTGGAAGCAGTTCGCTTGGATGGCACAAATGAGCAGAAGAAGTTCTTCTTTGATTTGGCTTTACAAGGTAAGCGCTTTGGTAACGCCTTCTCGGAAATTGGTACTAAGTCTGTCACCGATGTCCAGACAAAGTTAGAACCAGATGGTTCTGACTACGTACTCAACGGACGTAAATATTACTCCGCCGGGGCATTACTAGCTGATTGGGTTCCCGTGATTGCTAGTCAAGATGGTAGGACAGTGGTGGCATTTGTCGAAAGAGATGCCGCCGGATTGACACTACTTGATGACTGGACGAGCTTCGGACAGCGTACTACAGCTAGCGGCACTACCATTATTGAAAATGTGAAAGTGAAGGCAGAACACGTCATTCCGCACTACTTAGCCTTTGAGAGGGCAACACCAATGGGTGCGATCGCGCAAATCATCCAAGCTGCTGTAGACGTGGGGATTGCCAAAGCCGCAGTTCGTGACACCATCTACTTTGTCCGCAACTATACCCGCCCTTGGGTTGACAGCAATTTAGAAAAAGGATACGAAGATCCCCTGACACTATATAACTTAGGCAACGTCCAAATTCAGGTTCACGCTTCTGAAGCATTGCTGCGTCGTGCAGGCGAATTTCTTGATGTTGCCAACGAGTCAGGTTTAGAAGAACCCAAGGTAGTTGAAGCATCGATCGCAGTTGCGGAAGCCAAAGCCTTAGCCACCGAAGCAGCATTACTAGCTACCAACAAGTTGTTTGAACTAGCAGGTACAAAGTCCACATTGGAGCAATTCAACTACAATCGCCACTGGCGAAATGCCCGCGCTCACACACTCCACGATCCCGTGCGCTGGAAATACTACGCTGTTGGTAACTACTTCCTCAATGGTGTTTATCCCCCACGCCATCCTTGGCTGTAATTGCCGCATTCTCTATTGGGGTCAATCAATTTTGGATTTTGGATTTTGGATTTTAGATTGACCCCATGCATTAATGCAGTTGCTCTGAATAAGGAATTGTAGATTTTGGATTTATTCCACAAATAAATTTGCTTGCTCTTAGACATTTTTAGATTTTAAATTTTGAATCTTAAATCCAAAATTTAAAAGCGTTCGACTGACTTGTACTGAGCGTTGTCGTTGGCGCAGCCTCTCGTAGAGAAGTAGCGCTCACGCCGAAGTCTAAAATTCGGTGAAGCTTTCGGGGAAAATATAGCGTTTCCTAATCACATAAGATACATCATAGCCCCCTCCTCGCATGCGGGGAGGGGGTTGGGGGTGGGGTTCTTGTACGTCACTCAAGCGAGAACCGCTATATTTACCAGAATGCTTTGCCCCTGATAAATCCAACATTATTTACTTGATACTATGAGCGTTGCAAACCCAACCCAGAGGCGGAGTATTTGGAAAAGCCAGCCATTTAAGGGACTGCTTTTTATTGCTGTAATTGCTGTCATTAGCTATATTTTTGAACTCATCTTTGGTCAAATTATTCAGCTGAATGTAGGAACAAAGTTGACTTATATCACTATATGCTTCGTCTGGTGGTGGCATCTAGGTTTTTCTCTCAACGGCTATCCAGGCTCTCGCTTTTCCTCTACCCGATTTGGACGAGGAACAGTGAATTTAGTAGTGCTGTTGGCGCTAGTTTACATAACTGGAGAAGCTTGGAAATTCATCTCTGCAAAAGCAACTCTCACTGATACACCTGTTGGCTTGTGGGGACAAACAGCAATCATTGCAGCCGCCGCCAGTTTGTTCTTCTTTGACAACACGATTGTCACCACTGAAGAAGTACGCAACTGGCATCCAATTAGCGGCTTTCTCAATATCTTTTTTGCCGTCTTCTTTATTGCCCCTGCACTTACCTTTTTGCCACAAATGTGGGGACTTCAACTGTTTTACATTCCTTGGTATTGGTATCCTTGTTCAACAGTATTCGGCAGTTTCTTTGAACGTTGGCCTTTGAACAAATTGGAACTAGGAATGCCACGTTTGGGGTTACTGCATACAGGTATTATTTTATTACTCACTCTAATTACAGAATTGTTCCTCAAGCAGCTAGGAATGGATTTGTTTACAACAACGACAGGCCCAACCTTTGCTGCAATTTGGACAACAGTTGGTTTAGGCTTGCTGTGGCAATTTAATATGTGGCCTTTCACAGAGCTATCACAGCCCACAAAAGGCATAGTTGCATCTGTTGCTAGTTTAATAATTTCGGTCTTGTTTTACCTGGTGACAGTATCTCTGGTAGGTCAGGAAAATATGATCCAAGGGCTTTACTGGTGGTTTAATATCCTTTGGGTTCAAGTATTCTTAATGGCTCCAGGATTATACGACGGAATTAGCCTTTGGCAGGATGTACCGCCACTAGTTGAAGAACAGCAACCTCTGAGGCTCAATCGTGAAGGGCGTTAATAGTTGTGATGTTGCTGTCTCTACTTCAACGTCTACACACAACAATATAATAGCGATGTAGAGGGATGTGTGATTTAATGTACCGCAGGTTGAACAAATAAATTAAATAGAATCCTTCATGCGTCGAGATTCAATATTCTACAAGCTTTTTCAACAATCCCCCACTTTGCTATTTGAACTATTGACAAATCCTCCAATAAATGCTGACAATTACCGTTTTGATTCGGTAGCTGTCAAAGAACCCAAGTTTGAAATTGACGGGGTATTCTTACCACCAGAAAGCGCAGGTGCAGGAATAGTATATTTCTGTGAGGTGCAGTTCCAAAAAGATGAACAACTTTATGAAAGGGTCTTTGCAGAATCCTCATTATATTTTTACCGCAACCGTGCTAGATTTAGCGATTGGCAAGCCGTGATAATTTATCCGTCACGCAGTATTGAGCAAAACGATATTCATCCCCATCGGGGATTTCTTAACAGCGCACAAGTGCATCGAGTGTATTTGGATGAGTTGGGAGATATTCGTCAATTACCTTTATGGGTAGCACTGATGGTGTTGACTACAGTTGAGTCAGAACAAGCACCAGAGGAAGCAAGGTATTTGTTAGAAAGAACCACTCAAGAAGTGCCTGAAAGGGCAAGTCGCGCCATAATAGAGATGATCACGACAATTATGGTGTACAAGTTTGAAAAATTAAGTCGAGTTGAGGTGGAGTCTATGTTAGGAATAACGCTCAAAGAAACGAGAGTTTACCGAGAAATCAAGGAAGAAGGACGAGAGGAAGGACGAGAGGAAGGACGAGAGGAAGGACGAGAGGAAGGACGACGGGAAGAGGCTGCTAACCTTATTATCCGATTGTTGACTAAGCGGTTTGGAGAATTGTCTGGGGAAATGCGATCGCCACTTTTTGATTTACCTTTACCTGTTCTCGAAGATTTGAGCGAAGCACTATTAGATTTTACTAGTTTAGCTGATTTGCCGACTTGGTTAGAAGCGGTTGGGAATTAAATTTATAGCGATCGCCATCGTCTTAAAGTTGATATATGCGTTGGGAAGTGCGTATAAGCTTTGTGGCTTGTCTCTAAATTCTAGATCAATTCAGCAGCATCAAAATTTTGACGCTGCTGAACTCATGTCTGAATTGTTCTTTGTATCTTTGCTAAATATCTAAAAGGTGAAGGTTGTTCTCACAGTGCCAATTACCGCATCCTGATTGTCATCGTTTTGACCAGGAGCCGTGATCCAAATTACGCCAGGGGTGATGGCAATGTTATCTGTGAACTGATACTTGTAAAAGCCTTCAATATGTAAGGATAAATCGTTTGCAGGTGCAGGATTACCACCCCGATAAGGTTCTGCGCCCACGAGAATACCACCAAGATTGCCTTGTTTACCTAAATCTGGCAATGCCAATCCCAGAGCATAGTACCAAATATCTGCATTACCACTACCTGTGAGATTTTTGGCGTTAGTGTAGCCAAAGAAGCCATTGACTGCAACTTTCGGACTGAATTTGTAAAAAGCTTCTGCTCCATAAGAGTTTGTAATTACTTCATCAAAAGGAGTGTTAGCCTGTGCAGTTCCAACGATCGCTCCACCACTACCAATATCAAATATCGCTCCCCGATTTTGGTAGGCATTTACATAGGTTAAACCAATGCCAGAGTTCTTGTTGGGGTTCCATGCTAGTTGGGCGATCGCCCCATATTGACCATTAAATAGGCCACTGCCTACTTCAGGACTGGCATGATCTCCTGCTAAATAACCCAAACTCAATACTACTTTGTCACTGAATTTGTAATTGATTCCTGCACCAGCACCACCACCAATTCTATAGATAGGGCTGGACGATGCAAATTCTGTCAGAGCGCGACCGGCTCCTGTCGCACTATCCAAATAGGGACTGAGAGTGGGAATGAAATCAAAAAATACTCCGTTTACTGCTCCTACATAGGCTTCTATTTTGTCTCCAATCGGGAAGTAATAAGCGAGCCAATCGAGAAAATCATTGTTGTTAGCTGGAGAGAGATTAAAGGTTTGAAGTCCTTCTGTTGTACCATTTGGCAGCTTCAAAGTAGTAGCATTACCGCCAGTCAAACGGACATAGAGAGCATCTTTACCTGTAAAACTACTTATGAATTTGAGGCGAACTCTATCTTGAAAAACTGTGTTGCTACCATGAACTGAGCCACTGAAGGCATTTGTGACGGCAAAGACGGCTTCTCCTACTAGCTTTGTGGTTGTAGAAAACTGATTGGCTTCTAGTTCCGCAGTCCGACCTTCTAAATTATCAACGCGACCCCGTAGAGTTGCTAGTTCAGTGGCGAATTCTGCTTGTAGTCTTTGTAGGCTAGTTAAGTCTTCTTTGGTAACTAAGTCTGATGTAGCTGTTGCAATTAGCTCGTTGATCCGAGATAAACAAGCATTTAAGCCTGCTGCAAATTCATAGCGAGTGATGGCGCGGTTTCCCCGATAAGTGCCATTTGGATAGCCCGCAATGCATCCATAACGCTCAACTAAAGACTGGAGTGCGCCAAATGCCCAATCACTTGGCTGCACATCTGAAAACTGAGATACAGATGTTACCTGAGACATGCTGTTTGTCTGTTGGGCACTTGTATCACTATTGATTGCAGGAATTTTAGGCGTTTGTGCGATGGTTGTTTCCGAAGAATTGTCCGCGAAACGTGGAGTTTGGTTGCGGCTTAGGGGGCGCTTGGCGATGCCTGCGGCAGTTGGTATATTTGTTTGAGTCCCATTCACAGCCACTAAATTATTGTCTTCAGCATAAGCTGATGTGCTGGCTAGCAAAGTAGCACCCAAAATCATCGATTCCATGAATAAATTATGAAATGAACGGTTGAACATTTCTATCACTCCCCTCACATTTTTGGTTTAAAAAATTTAGTGAAAGCCATCAGACATTTCAGTGACTTGTCAAGCTAAAAATTCATGACTAGCCCGGAAAAATGTTGAATTACTTTAACACTCAAAAGTTTTCACTAATATCACTACACTTCCAGATACAACCAGATGTATCAGTGAATATCTAGCGTTTTCATCTGCATATTTAAGTGTAGAAAAGACTTGTTTTCACACAAATATAATCCCCGCACAAGTTGGTCTATTTGCGAAGAGAATCTCTATCTATCTGTAAAAAATACATTGCAATTTTACAGAATAATCTGAATTTATCGCCAATTAATAGCAAACTACTACATAACTATCAAGTTAAAGTAGATTATTGCATTTAAGTTAATAATATTGCATATATAGTCCTGAAAAACAAGTAGGTGAGAAAATTTATTCTCAAAAGTTTTTTTACTTGACTCTAAAATAATTATTTTTTGAGATTGTACTAATAACCAGGGCTATTTCATTCTCATCTAGTCCGCCTCAGAATTTATTCTGAGTCTAATAGCGAAAGTCGTCTCAAGACGACTAAGAAAAGGTTATAGTCCGTTAAAACGGACTTTAGCTAAAAGCCAAAGAACTTCAGTTCTGGGCGATTTCTGTCTAGAACGAAATAGCCCTGTACTAATAACCCATAGCTTTAGCAAAATTATTTTAATTTGAACTTGCCTTATTAGTCAGATTGTGCAATGATATATTTAGCGTACGGTAATTTTATCGAAATACTGTAGATTTAAAGTTTTGCCAGTCAAAATTATAGTTGCTCCTCACGATAAGGTTAACAGGAGAAGTTGCAAGGGATGCAATTAATCGAAACTAAAGAGTCTCAAAATTATCTTGATCTAGCTAAGTCTTTAGCAAAAGAATTTGCCCAGACTGCTGTGGCACGGGATGCAAAAGGGGGAACACCAAAGCATGAACGCGATCGCTTGCGCCAAAGCAATTTACTTAAACTGATCGTACCCAGAGAATACGGTGGTTTAGGACAAAACTGGATTACCGTCCTGCAAATTACCCGCGAGTTTGCCAAAGTTGATAGCTCCATTGCTCACGTCTTTTCTTATCACCATCTAGGTGTAGTAATTCCTCATATCTTTGGTTCCATAGAGCAAAAACAGCGATATTACTCAGAAACTATTCACAATAATTGGTTTTGGTGCAATGCCCTCAACCCTTTAGATAAAAGAACTACTCTGACATCGGAAAATGATTATTTCCGGCTCAACGGGATTAAAAGCTTTTGCTCTGGCTCTCAAGACTCGGATATATTGCCGATTACTGCAACTCATCAAGAAAGTGGTGAATTGAGTATTGTAGTAATTCCCACCCAACGGCAAGGCGTTACTGTTCATGATGATTGGGATAATATAGGGCAACGTCAAACAGACAGTGGTAGTGTTACTTTTGAAAATGTGTTGGTGTATCCTGACGAAATTCTTAGTAGTAGAGATAAAGAAAGTCAACCTTTCGCCACTATTCGCGCCTGCTTAACTCAATTGAATCTTGCTAATATCTACCTGGGAATTGCACAGGGAGCATTTGAAGCTGCTAAAACATATACTTGCACTAATACAAAACCTTGGCTGACATCAGGTGTAGAGAGTGCAACTAAAGATCCTTACATCCTCCAGCACTATGGCAAAATATGGGTTGATCTCCAAGCAGCCGTGTATCTAACTCAGCAAGCAGGAGAATTACTACAAGCAGCTTGGAACCGGGAATGGTCACTTACCGCAGAACAACGGGGAGAATGTGCGCTCAGTGTCGCTACTGCTAAAGTCGTGGCCACTAGAGTTGGTTTAGACATTACCAACCGGATCTTTGAAGTTATGGGCGCACGCGCTACTAATGCAAAATATGGCTTTGACCGTTATTGGCGTAATCTCCGCACGTTCACTCTCCACGATCCAGTAGATTACAAAATCCAAGACATAGGAAACTGGGCGTTAAATGATCAACTGCCAAAACCCAACTTTTATTCATAGTTTTTCCCTTGCCGTTTTAGGAAAATTTCACTGTAACCTTTAAGAGGATGTTTGAAAAGTCCTATTGTCGGTATCAAATAGTTTTAGATCCCCCTAAATCCCCCTTAAAAAGGGGGACTTTGATTCCGGTTCCCCCCTTTTTAAGGGGGGTTAGGGGGGATCTAAAAGTGCCTAAAGTCACAGCGAAACACTTTTCAAACAACCTCTAACAGGCGATGTCTACGACGGGCTATGTCTACGCTTCCAGCTTGAATAGTCTACACTACTCCTGAATTTCCCATATTCTGCGACTTTTTTTAAGTTTCTTCTATGCGCTAAATCCCCGTTACAAAACTTAATTACGAATTACGAATTACGAATTATTTAAAACCTGCCATTTCCCTGAACAATGTGCTTGACGGTAGTCAAGGTTTCCAGGCTAATAAATCCCCGACGATGACCTTTTTGGTTAGACATGCCGAGAAACACTGAATCTCCCCGCGAGGGGTTGCGAGAAAAACGCGGGGAAGTGTTGATGTAAGTAGAGGCACTGTTAACTCCCAAAGCAAACTGCCGACTTTCCTGGTAAGATTCAGTCACGATAGAGTCGGCATGACCACTGCTGTATTCATTAATCCAGGCGATCGCAGCCTCTAAGCTATCCACCAGTTTAAAAGCTACTGTCCTAGTTAAATAAGGGTTTCCCCATTCGCCTTCCTTCACCAGCTGCAACTGGGGAAAGGCTTTTACTAGTTCTGCATCCCCTTTAATTTCAAAGCCTTTTTCCATCAAGCTGTTCCACAGAACGGCTATTGATGATGGCAAGGCTTGGCGATGAATCAGTACCTTTTCAATGGCATTAACTTGATCTGGTTCGCTCTGATGGCTATCAAGAATCATCCAGCGCACCATTTCTAAGCTGCTATTGGGCGACCAGTAGAGATAACAGTTACCCATCGCTGACTTTAAAACTGGGCAAGTTGACTGTCGTACTACCTGCTGCACTAAGCTGGAACGTCCGTAGGGGATCACTAAATTTACGTACTCGTCTTGGGTGACTAAATCCCGAATTGAAGCCCCATGTTCTGCTGTGATCAGTTCTACACACCCCGGAGCTAGTCCAACTTCGGCGATCGCATTTTGCAGTACCTCAGCGATCGCCGCGTTGGAATGGCTAGCTACAGTACTGCCTTTGAGAATTATACAATTGCCAGTTTTGATACAAAAACCCGCTGCGATCGCTCCTAAATCGGGAAACGCTTCATAAATAAATCCAATCACTCCCAAGGGCATTAATTGAGTGTAACTTTGGGAATCTTCCAGTTGATAATCAGCGGTTCTGACGCGCCGCAGCGGATCTGATAATTCCCCCAACCGTTGTAAGATGTCTACTGTCATCTCTAACCTTGTGGGAGTCAGCTTCAGCCAGTCCAATATTAACTCTGGCACTGCCATTTCCCGACTGGCTTCTAAATCCAAGGTGTTGGCTTCTAGAATGTCGTCAAATGAGCGCTCAAGGGCTTGTGCCATCGCCAATACTGCACGACTCCGGTCTGCTCCTTTTGTGCTACCCAACTTTAGGGAAGCTTGATAGGCTCGTTGGGCACTAGTAATTGGTTCGGGGTGGTCATCCAAAACTTCAACAGTCATTGAGTTAACGTCTGTAGGTAAGCCAGACCATTAGTGCTGGTAGGATAGCCAACAGCACCGCCACCATTGCCCAAGCAATAATGCTGGAACCATTTGCTAATCGCAGTGCTAATGGTAGCCATATAATCACTAGCACGAAAATAATGCCCAGCGCTATAGGCAGATAGCTTTCTCCCAAGCGGGGATGGACAACATGCCAACTATTTCCCATCCAACGCCAAGCCCGTTTGTAGGGATAGGTGGTAGAAAGCTGTTCTAGGACATGACCATTATCTTCTACGACAAAGATTTGCTGACAGCGATCGCAACCAAATGCTTCTGTCAGCGTAATCGGAATTAACTGACCCCGGCGACGACAGGGACAGGGGTATTCAGCATTGAAATCGATTTTTTCGGGTTTTTGAGATTGCACAAGCGTTCTAATAACTTGAGCGTGTTTTACATGAACTGCGAGAATATAATCCTTTGGTAAATGCCTGATAAGGCTTCTCTCTTTATTTTGCTCGATCTGTCCACATTGGGAGCGGCTCACAGGAGTGTAGCGCAAATCCACGAAGACTTCAACGCACCTTAAAAATACTAAACCCCTTGGAATTTTCAAGTCCAAGAGGTTTTAGTTGGAAGCGGGTAACGCGATTCGAACGCGCGACATTCACCTTGGCAAGGTGACGCTCTACCACTGAGCTATACCCGCAATTGATAACCATATCTTAATATCTCAGATTTATTTGTAATTGTCAACCCCTTAATTTGGTCATTAGTCATTAGTCATTAGTCATTGGTCATTGGTCATTGGTCATTGGTGATTGGTCATTGGTCATTAGTCATTGGTCATTGGTCATTGGTCATTGGTGATTGGTCATTGGTCATTGGTCATTGGTCATTGGTCATTGGTCATTGGTGATTGGTCATTGGTCATTGGTGATTGGTCATTGGTGATTGGTCATTGGTCATTGGTGATTGGTCATTGGTCATTGGTCATTGGTCATTAATGAATAACAAAGGACAATGGACAAATGACTAATGACGAACCTAGCTCAGTTCTTCCGACTCCGCAGTTAAATTGCCGACGCTGGCACTTTGAAATGAGGCAGGCAAAGACTGGCTATTACGAGAATATGGCTCTGCCAGGTTAGAACGCAGTTGCCGCATCAGGCTTGCCATTTCTAGGGCATTCATGGCGTAATCCCAGCCATGATTACCTTTGATACCTGCCCGTTCTAAGGCTTGCTGCATAGTATCTACTGTCAAAATGCCAAAGATTACTGGCACCCCAGTTTGAAAGCTAGCGGCGGCAATGCCTTTAGAAACTTCTGAGGATACATAATCAAAATGGGGTGTTTGCCCTCGAATGACTGCACCTAGACAAATTACCGCATCATAACGATGGGAAAGAGCTAGTTGACGAGCTACTAGAGGTACCTCAAAACTTCCTGGAACCCAAACATAGTCCACCTGATTACCGTGGGGGTTAGGGTCTACACCGTGCCGTTTCAAGCAATCTTGACATCCCTCTAGCAGCTTTCCGGTAACAAGGTCATTAAATCGACCAATCACCACTGCAAACCGCAAAGGCTCCGTTTGGGTAAAAGTTCCCTCGAAAACTGCCATGACTGCCTCTTAATCAAATATAGTTCTGACCAATATACATTTCTTATTTAAATGTAGAAGAGCAGGAAAGCACTGTCATAAAAAGGAAATCAGAAAAAATTTCTCCTTTTTTCCTTTGGTCTTCGACCTTGGCTTTTCTGCCCCTCTAGTTCTTATATTATGTGCCTGCGCCAGAGCGAAGCCGTCGCCTATACGACAAAAAAGTTTAACAAACCAACTAAAAATACCAAACCAATCCAGACGCCGGAACCAACCCAGAGTAGTTTTTTAGATTCAACCCAATTTTGGGGAGTCGCGTAAGCAACGGGAACCCCAACAACCAGGACAAAAGATAATAGAACTAGACCGATCAGAGCAAATTGGAATATTATAGTCATTTTTGCTTCTTCCAATACAGCGAAACAGTGATATATCCTAGAGTGACATACTCCTACACTGACTGCAAGCAGAGAGCGTGTAGGCTTGTCAGTGACTCCCGGTATCCTTATATCTTGCACCCGGCGACTGGAAGTCACGGCTACACGAGGCAAAACCAGCCTGCGCGGGTTGAAAACATTGATTTTGTGTTAGTCCGCGCAGGCGGACTTCGTTTGTATAGCCGCGATTTCTAATCGCTAGGGCTAGGTGCAAGATGTGAGTATCCCGTCGGACAAAAACTCTCGCTTTGCTTATACTGCAAGAGATGCCCCTTTGCACAGTTGAACAAGTACAAAATGTTCAAAACGGCAGTTGCGACACTTGGGGAGACTTCAAGTTCGTTTTTCGTGCAAGCTGGCGTTGCTAAGGGGTTAAGAGACTGACAAATAAAAAAATACTCAACTACTTCTTGTGGGGTGGGCGACACGAGAGCCTTTTGCTACGGGCGCTCATATTACCCACCCCACAAGATTGGATAATTTATTTGTTGTCAGTCCCTAATGTGGATTGTGTCTTACGGTAATACTGCGGCACTGCAATAGTTTGCCCATCAGCAGTAGTTAAAAACTTTTCTAGTCCGACATCTATCCCAGTAGCAGACTGGAACCCCTACGGAAATGCAGTTTGGCACAAAAGATATGTTCGCCTTGACAAATCATCGGGAACTGTAGCACTTGAATGTGTAGTTAACAGTGTGCCTAAAAACTCTTCTATCTCTGTAGAGAACCAAATAATTAGCAATTACTGCATAAAACTATAGAACCGAAGCGTATGTATTTATAGAAGTTCAAATAGAACAAACTGAATCTAGTTAGAAATTATTAAGGTGAACAATTATGACAAGCTTTACTCAAGTCCGCTTACACAATGATCTACTGCACCGAGTCCGCGAGTGGTTGGAAACGATGGAAATTCATAACTCCAAATTTGCTCATTTCCTGTGCAAAGCTATTCCTGCTCAGTGTCCCTTTGAGCGAGATATCACGCTGTTTGGTCGGAAGCTATTTCACATTCCTCCGATGTGTAAATTAAATCCCCTATACGAAGAAGTGGTTGGTTTGCGTTTTAAAGCGCTCTGTTATCTTGCCGATGAATGCGGTGAAGATGTCACAGCCTATTGCTAAAGCGCCAGTTGGATGGTTCTTTGATCAAGCAGCGATCGCTAATTGCAGACTTACGGTTGTTACTTACTCAGGTTTATACTAAGCTAGCGTACACCTAATTAGATGTTTGGCTATTCAGTAGCTGGCACCTCGAAGACAGTGTTTCCAGACCGTATTATTACTTACCGTACCCTGCTGAAATCATTAACATCATCATGACGCACATCTTACTGGTTGAAGATGAAGTCAAACTGGCCCGATTTGTCGAATTGGAATTGAATTATCAAGGCTATCAAGTCAGTATTGCCTACGATGGATTAACTGCACTCACCGCAGCGCGTGAGTTACATCTAGATTTAGTAATTTTAGACTGGATGTTGCCAGGTTTGTCGGGGTTGGAAATTTGCCGCCGCCTGCGAAGTATTGGTGATAAAGTGCCGATAATCTTATTAACCGTCAAAGATGAAGTAAGCGATCGCATTGCAGGTTTAGACGCTGGTGCTGATGATTACCTCGTTAAACCTTTCAGCGTTGATGAATTATTAGCCAGAGTCGGCGCTCACCTGCGAAGAAGCCAGCAAGCAGATGGCGCAGATGTTTTAGAATTTGAAGACCTGAGTTGAAATCGTCAAATTTTTCTGTTTTATAAGAAGAATTCAGAACTCAGGAGTCAGAATTCAGTATGAATTCAGTATGAATTCTGTAGGAGTGGGTAATGAATATTGGTTAAAACCTCGCCCCTGGCCATGCCCTGAGCGTGGCCGAAGGGTGGGCGAAAAAAATTAAAATATTCTCACCTTAAAACTCTATCCCTTTATGGGTAGAGTATTCACAATTGGTGAATTCTGACTCCTGACTCCTGAATTCTGAATTCTGAATTCTGACTCCTGACTCCTGACTCCTGACTCCTGACTCCTGTTTTATGAAGATTTGGCGTTTTTGGCAATCTCAGCAAAAACTTATCCAACTCAGAGTTTTAATGATACTAGGATGCACAAAACTATGATCATCTAAAATGGCATGACCTATCTAGAAACAGCAGCGCAATTCTACCGTGAAGTTGCCCAAACCCCGCAAGTTGGACTTTGTTGTGTGCAAAGTACACCCCTGCAATTACCAGGATTAAAAATTCCTTTGCCAATGCAGGAAATGAACTATGGTTGTGGCACCACTGTTCACCCCACCGAACTAGGAAAGCAACCGACTGTGCTGTATGTCGGTGTTGGTGGCGGCTTAGAAGCGTTGCAATTCGCTTATTTTTCTCGCCGTGCAAGTGCTGTAATTGCCGTTGAACCAGTTGCAGCCATGCGGGAAGCAGCCGCACGTAATCTGGAAATTGCTGCTCAAGAAAATTCCTGGTTTGACACCAGTTTTGTAGAAATCCGCGAAGGCGATGCTTTTAACTTGCGCGTTGCTGATGCTAGCGTCGATATCGTGGCGCAAAATTGTCTTTTCAACATCTTTGAACCAGAAGATTTAACCCGTGCTTTAAAAGAAGCCTATCGGGTATTAAAACCCGGCGGACGCTTGCAGATGAGCGATCCAATTGCTACTCGTCAAATTCCAGCACATCTTCAACAAGATGAACGACTCAGAGCCATGTGTTTATCAGGCGCACTCACATATCAAGAGTATACTGAACGGATTACAAATGCTGGCTTTGGTCAAGTTGAAATTCGCGCCCGTCGTCCTTATCGTCTCCTAGATTCCCAGACTTATAATTTAGAAGAACACCTACTTTTAGAAAGTCTGGATTCTGTCTCTTTTAAAGTTGCTATTGCCGAAGATGGTGCTTGCATTTTCACGGGTAAAACAGCAATTTATGCTGGTTTAGAACCCTTCTTTGACGATTCAGCAGGTCATCTACTTCAGCGAGGTATTCCCGCAGCAGTGTGTGATAAGACTGCTGCTAAACTTGCGGCTATCAAGCCAGCAGAAATAATTGTTACCAATTCAACCTGGCACTATAGCGGTGGTGGTTGCTGTTAATTTCTAAGAAGAATTCAGAACTCAGGAGCGGAGCCGGAGACGCTCCGCCTCCGGTCAGAATTCAGAATTGAATTCTGTACGACTGGGTAATGAATATTGGTTTAAAACCAAGCCGAACTCTGGGCGAAAAAATTAAAATATTCTCGCCTTAAAACTCTATTCCTTTATGGGTAGAGTATTCTGAATTCTGACTCCTGTTTTATTAATTCTGGATTCTGAATTCTGGATTCTGAATTCTGAATACTTCTTCAAAAACCCCAAAATGTTGTTAATTAGTCTATTTATTGCGACGCTTTTTTTAGCATACTCCAATGGTGCAAATGACAACTTTAAAGGTGTAGCAACGCTGTTTGGTAGCCGAACAAGCAGCTATCAAACAGTAATTTTGTGGGCAACTTTTACAACTTTTGCTGGTGCAGTAACTGCGACTTTTTTGGCAAGTACACTACTTAAAAACTTCTCTGGAAAAGGATTAGTGCCTGATGCGATCGCTAACACCCCACAGTTTCATATAGCAGTAGCGATCGCAGCTGGTTTAACTGTGCTTATAGCCAGCCTCATGGGGTTTCCCATTTCCACAACTCACAGTTTAACAGGTGCCATTGTTGGCGCTGGATTAGTTGCGATCGGACTCAAAGTTAATTTTGCAGCTTTGGGAACTTCCTTTATTTTGCCTCTATTACTCAGTCCAATCATTGCTATTTTCTGGGGAGCAGGAATTTACAGCTTATCTAACTATATCAATTCAAAATGGTATCTACCAGTCAATCAGAAAATGATTGATACTTGCCATTTTCTCAGCGCAGGAATTGTCAGTTTTGCTAGAGGATTAAATGACACTCCTAAGATTGTTTCACTCATTCTAATTATTGAGTATTTCTCGATTCAGGGGGGAATGATTACGATAGCGATCGCAATGGCACTTGGCGGTTTACTCAACTCACAAAAAGTTGCTGTCACCATGAGTACAAAAATTACCTCAATGAATCATACTCAAGGCTTATCAGCAAATATAGTCACTGGAATTCTGGTAATTGCAGCTAGTGGGTTTGGGCTTCCAGTTTCCACCACTTATGTTTCAGTTGGTTCTATTTTTGGAGCAGGATTAATTGGTAAAAAAGTCAATATGCGTGTTTTTTCTCAGATACTACTATCGTGGATTTTAACTTTACCAACTGCTGCAATTATTAGTGGAATAACCTATAGATTATTACAAGGTAACAAAATTTGAATATAGCGTTTCCTAATCAGATGAGGTACATCATAGCCCCCTCTGGAAGAGCGGGGAGGGGGTTGGGGGTGGGGTTCAGTACCTACTCAACCGAGAAGCGCTATATAGCAATCCTAAATCAGTTATGAACGAAAAGATCCCCGACTTCTTCAAGAAGTCGGGGATCTGAGCCTGTCAGTGTTTACAAATCAAATAGTATTGCTATATATTTATACCATATTTAAGGAATAGTAACTAATGCAAACTCAACCAAAAAATATACTAGATACAGCAGTCACAGCCTTTAAAAATAAACTCAATTCACCTTTGACAAAAAAGGGAATTACTGTTTTACAAATTAATCTAGGTAAGCGTTGTAACCTTGCTTGTACACACTGTCATGTCGAAGCTAGTCCAAAACGTACAGAAGAACTTTCTCCTGAAATTTGTGAACAATTGATTTCGCTAATTCATAGATTCCCCGAAATTCAAATTGTAGATTTGACTGGTGGCGCACCAGAAATGAATTATGGATTTAAGCCACTGGTAGAAGCAGCAAGAGCAACCAATAAACAAGTGATTGTCCGGTCTAATTTGACCATTTATTTTGAAGATGGATTTGCTGATTTACCAGAATACTTTGCTAAACACCAAGTAAGAATTGTCGCTTCCCTACCCTGCTACCTAGCAGATAATGTTGATAAAATGCGCGGTGCTGGTGTTTTTGATAGTTCAGTCAAAGCTTTGCAGTGGCTTAACGAACTTGGCTATGGTAAAGAGCCAAATTTAACTTTGGACTTGGTATTTAATCCCCAGTTACCCACGGGTGAAAAATTTTCCTTAGCCCCCGAACAGACCAACCTAGAACGAGATTACAAAATGTTCTTGCAAGAACATTTTGATATTGTGTTTAACAACCTCTTCACCATTACCAACCTACCAGTTGGTAGAACCAAAATGCATTTAGAACGGAGAAAACTGCATACCAGCTATTTAGAGTTTTTAGAATCGCATTTTAATCCCAGCACAGTTGAACATTTAATGTGTCGCGATCAACTTTCAATTGACTATCTGGGCAATGTATATGATTGTGACTTTAACCAAATGATGAATTTGCCTGCAAAAAATCGCAATGGCGAAACTTTGACAGTTAGCAAACTGTTAGAAGCTGGCAGTTTAGACCTGATTAGTGAGATACAAACTGCTGCTTATTGCTATGGTTGTACTGCTGGGTGTGGTTCTAGTTGTGGTGGTGCTTTGCTTGAAAGTTAGCTAAAGGAGTGAAGTTAGAAGCGGTCAGATTTTGAACTCATCCTTCAGACTGGCTTGTTTCCACCAAACCTGCACATTCAAAGCTGGTCAACCGATTGGGAATTTTTGACTGACCGGATTTATATGTGAAAGTGCGATCGCTAAAAAAAGTCTGTTACCAAAATTGTTACGAGTGCGTTGTTGTTGGGCAGTTACTTTATGATGATATTTAGTTAAGCTCCTCACACCACACTGAAAGCCGTGAAACATTATGTTTCGCGGTTTTTTCCTTTTTCAAAACTGGACTAGGGGGCGTAGACAGTGAGAGGTTCGCATCTTTCCACCCCTTCTAAAAGAATTATCACTCCTTTCAAAAGCAAATCTCCGCTTTATTCAATTTTTCCTGAAGTTTTTTTCTCACTGCATCGGTAAATTTTAGATCAGATGCCAGACTTTCTAAGCGAATATAGCTTTTACGTTGTCTAAGGTTTATCAGCTTATCGATAGTTGTTAGTCTTACACCTGTACCTTTAAAAGCAACAATAAGTCTATCTTTGTCAGCCTTATTAATATTGATAACAGGAGGTGGCGGTGGCGGTGGTGGCGGTGGTGAAGCTACTTTTTTAGATTCAATAAATTGAATATTTTTAAGCTCTAACTTTCGGTGTAACAGAGATGGGCATGAAGGAGCAATCATAAAAGCTAGATCAGGAGGGTTTGCGCCTAGCTTGAAATTAACATCACTTAACCATTTCTCAAACGTCTGCAAGTGTCCACTCAAAAGCTCATAGTTCTTTGCTTCACCAAAAGCTCTAGCTACAGTTGTACCGTTATGCAACAATTCCACGTAGCAGTCAAATGCATGACCTGATAGCACAGTTGTAGTTGAAACTACCGATAAAGTATATGCAGATTTACTCAAATAACTTGCCCACTTTGTTCGACACTGCGCTTCCACTAACTCGCGGGCATTCCCTTCAAAGACTTGCTCAGGTGCTTCGCTAAAATATCTTTCATGTATTTCCAGTACTGATGATGCGTAGTCCTGACAAAAATAGGGTGATTCTTCCTAAATTTTAGACTAATATCTCGACTGTAAATAGCAACAACGCCACGCAATTCTTGTTGCTTTCTTTCTGCAAAATATAGTTCTTTAAACTTTTCTACGAATGTGTCAAAGTCCATATCTTCTATAAGCACAGAAGAAACATAGTCTTTCAACGATGTCAGCTTAAGGCAATGCAGAAGAGTGTTTAGAACTTTTTGCCCTTTTGAAGAGTCAAATTCGTAGTCTGTAGTTTGTAGATTGGCAACAAGCGCTTTCCTGCCCTCTTCTGTGACTGAAATCCGCCTTCTCTTGGGAGATTCTAGTAAATTTTGCTGGTATAGAGTGTTGCAAATATCACCAGTATTTTTTTTAAGTTCTTTAGACAAATGCTCTTTGACAGTACCTTGAGTTACCGTACCCTCATCTGAGTAGGCAACTGTGTAAAGCAAGTAAAGCATTTGCTCTATGGAGAGTTTAGTCATAAATTCCTCTGACTTTTAAACAATTTTATTTAGACTCCTTTGGTGAACGTGCTAGACACGTTCACCAAAGTAACATATAGTACCCAAAAACAAATACTATTTGTTGCATGGCGTCAGTTCACCGACGAGTAGGTACGCAGAATTCCTTAAATTATTAATCTTGGAGTAAGTTTAGCAAAGTATTTAGTTATTTAAGTCTGCTGTTTGTGTAGTCCCACCCCAACCACTAAAACCACAACTTTATCTAGCTCTACTTTATAAATAATTCTGTAGCGTTGACCCACAGCCCTGAGACTGCGATATCCTTTAAGCTTCTCAACTAGAGGTTTTCCCTGCTTTTCTGGATCTATTTTGAGTTTATCGATGCGATCGCTCAAAGATGTCTGATGACGCTGATCTTTAACACTAGTCAACATTTCTAAAGCTAGCGGTGTCAGTTCAATTTCATACTCTATATTTGGGGGTTGCGGTGTCTCAGAGTCCAAGTTGGGCTTTTACTTCCTTCCACTTAATGGTTTCTCCTCGTTCTCCCTGGTCTATACTCTCGCGTAACTGATGGGCAAACTCCCGATCAGATAAGATTGCTAGGGTTTCCAATAGAGATTCAAATTGCTCAAAACTAAGTGCTGCCATCACGGGCTTACCATGCCTGGTGATGATCACTGGCTCATCTTTCAACTCATCCGGCAAATCTAACAATTGTCGTCGAGCTTCCGTTATGCTTAGATATTTTGGCATCTAGATAAGTGTACATTTAAATGTACGTTTATTATAGCGTTGGCGCGATGTCTACGATCGCCACTGAGCTTTGTCGAAGTGCGGGCTACGCCTACGCAGTTTTCCCTAAAACATAGCTTTATATCCACCCTCTTGCGCTAAAGTTGCTAATAAACGTGCATCTAAAGCCAGGAGGAAAGAGTTGTGAAAGCAGTCTTAATGACAGCAGCTGGCAGTCCCGAAGTTTTGCAAGAACAGGAAGTGCCAAACCCTGCTGTTCCTGTAGGTAATACTGAACTTTTAGTGCGTTTAGTGGCGGCTGGCATTAATCCCATTGACACTAAACTTCGTAGCGGAGGCACTTTCTACCGCGATCGCTTGCCGACAATTTTAGGATGTGATGGCGCCGGTATTGTCGAAGCGGTGGGTGCTGGCGTTCAGCGTTTTCGCTCAGGCGATGAAGTATATTTTTGCTATGGTGGCTTGGGCGCACACCAAGGAAATTATGCTGAATATACCGTTGTAGATGAGCGGTTTGTGGCACGTAAACCCGCGTCTATCTCCTTTGCCGAAGCAGCAGCAGCACCTTTGGTGTTAATCACCGCCTGGGAAGCTTTATATGAACGGGGACGATTGGAACCTGGAGAACGGGTTTTGATTCATGCGGGTGCTGGTGGTGTCGGTCATGTAGCAATTCAATTGGCGAAACTCAAAGGTGCTACTGTTTCCACCACAGTCAGTTCTGAGGAAAAAGCTAATTTCGTCAAACAACTCGGTGCAGACCATGTAATTTTTTACAAACAAACAGACTTTGTGCAAGCGGTATTAGATTGGACTGGCGGCGAAGGCGTAGACTTGGCTTTTGACACCATAGGCGGCGAAACCTTTCACAAAAGCTTCCCCGCAGTGCGAGTATATGGCGATATTGTGACGATTCTCGAACCAGAAGCCAATACTGTTTGGAAAACTGCTAGAGTACGTAATCTCCGCATTGGTTTTGAATTAATGCTGACACCAGCGTTGCTAGGATTAGAAGAGAGCCTCCAGCATCATGCAGAAATTCTCGAACAATGTGCCACCTGGATCGATGAAGGCAAGTTAAAAATCCACGTTAGTCACAAGTTTCCCTTGAAAGAAGCGGCTAAAGCCCACCAATTAATTGAAAGCGGGACTGTGACGGGTAAAATTGTTCTGCTGATTAGCGACGAATGATCGAACAATTTGCATAAATTATTTTTTAAACCCATAGGCACGCAGAAGTTACACAGAGGGGTTTCTCTGCGCTCCTCTGCGCTTCCCTTTGCGTTCCTTTGCGTTTTTTTAATTCTTCTCCTCCCCCTACCTGCTTGGGCAGCACAGGCACAACCAGAACGCACACCCTTAACTCTAGAATTATTACAAGAACGACTACACACACCGATGCTCCGCGAAGGCAATTTAACTGTAGATTTGCAGAAGATGGTGATTGATTTGCGCCCAGAAAACGCCAGCTTTCGTGATACTTTTTACCAACTGCTGCGAAAAGAACTAGGTACAAAACCTCTGGGTTTAGACCTCAGCTATGCTTTGATTCTGGGGGATTTTGTGGGCAGCGATTTAAGTTTAAGAACACCCTTGTACGCTCAAGCCATTCCTCCCATTTTCACCACCACTGAACAAGAAGAACTAGAACGTTTGCGCTTCATTTGCTTGCAGTCACTCACGATGTCTACGATGAGCTACGCCTACGCTTTACCCAACTCCAAAGATTGTCGATCGCTATTGGGAACACAGTCAACCCCATCCAGTGAAATCGCCGTCTTTCGTGGTGCATTGATACTGGTGCAAACTCGCTTCAATGGCGAAGTGAAGTTCCCCAATACGTTCTTTCTTCAGTCTGTGGATGCCCAAGGTGCAACTTTTCTCCAACCCACTAACTGGACTGAAACCAGATTCGGTCGTTCTGTTAGTTTCACCAGTGCTAACTTCCGCCAACAAAGCAATTTTCAAGGTAGTATTTTTTTTGAAAAAGCTAATTTTAAACAAACTAAATTTCAGGAATTTGCTGATTTTAAAGGTAGCATCTTTGAAAAAACTGCCAACTTCAACCAAGCAACTTTTAAGCAGTTGGCTAAATTCAATAGTGTGCAGTGGCAAGAAAATGCTGATTTTTCTGATGTGCGCTTTGCCAATCAAGTACAGTTTACTAAAGCGAATTTTAATCAGTTCCTCCTTTTTAGAGAAGTGACTTTTGAGCAAGCTGTGAGCTTCCGGGAAGCGGAGTTTAACCAATTCGTAAATCTGCAAGGTGCGAACATTCTTAACCAAGCAGATTTTAGCGATGCGATATTTGCTCCAGAGGCTTGTTTAAGCGTACCTGATTTAACTTTTAATTCCAACCAAGCAAAAATTTTAGGTAATCCCGGTGAGATTGGTAAGATGTTCTGCATCCCAACATTGCAAGGTAATCAAAACATCTTGCGGAATTTGGGGCAAAATTTTCGTCAGCAACAGCAAGTTGCCGATGCTAATGAACTGGAATACACAAAACAACGACTACGATTAATAGAGTTTGGGCATCGTCTGACGGCTACAAATATTAATAGTGCAACTGTTGCAAGTTTGATTAACCTCGGTTTTTCTGCACCTCAAGCCAAAGCGATCGCCCAGCGTCGTCTAATAAAACCATTTCGCAACACCAGTGAGTTACTCACCTTAGCAGACATCGATTTAGAAAAATATACCCAATTCAGCGATCGCTTAATTGTAGGTAAACCACTTTCTATCGGTGAATGGTTACTGCAAGCTTGGAGTTGGTTGGCATTAAGTGTATTGCTGTTGTTGAGTGGCTATGGTACGAATTTCTGGTTAGTGTTTGGCGTGGGAGGGTTAGCGATCGCTTATTTCGGCTTACTATTTTGGCTAGTGGATCCCTATCGTCGGCTGCATCCGATACCAATTATTCCCACATCCTACGAAACCATTTCGATATTAGTCAGTTTTAGCGTTTTAGAATTCTTCAGCTTACTAGCGATCTTTCGCAATGCTCAACAACCTTGGCTGACATTGGGGTGTATTTTCATAATTATTGTCCCCATCCCAATGGCTTTATTGATCCGACTTTACCAACAAGGACGTTATCACGATTTAATGGACGTTTCTTACTTCACAGAAGACGGCACCTTTCGCCAGTTACGATTATTGATTGGACGTTTACCAGTCATACCAAGGAATCAGACATTTCGGGAACGATATATGCCCTTGTTGGGCGATCGCCGTTGGAACTGGCTCAACTACTATGATTTTAGCCTCAACAATCTAGTTAAATTAGGATTTAATGACATCCGCCTCCGAGATGAACATTTACCAGGTATCATCTCTGCACTAGCTTGGTATCAATGGAGTTTGGGTGTAATTTACATCACGTTAGTTTTGTGGACACTTTCCCGCACAATTCCAGGATTAAATTTACTGATATATCTAAAGTAATTTTCTTGTAGATAAACCTTTGCTTCACTTTTAGATATCTAGTGTCAGTTTTTGCAACAAAACCGCCAATCGTCCGGTGCAGGTGTTTATTATGCCGCATACCTTAATAACAGTACATATGTATGTATAAAAATAGTCTTATACTTTAGCATCTTCAACCAATTATTGCTACTCTTAAAACAGTAAATTATGATTTATTCACAGATTTCTGTCTTCAGCCTAAACTTGATCTATGCTTATTGAATTTAGTGTCGGCAACTACAGATCGTTTAAAGAGCAAGTCACCTTTAGTATGGTGGCAGCTAACCTTGTCGCAAAAGACAAAAAGCTCGACGAAAGCAACGTTTTTGAAATAGATAATTATTTAAAACTACTTAAAAGCGCCGCAATATACGGTGCAAATGCTAGTGGTAAAACTAACCTGTCTACAGCTTTAAAATTCATGAGATGGTTCATGATTAATTCTTCTAAAGAGACTCAAAGTACCGAAAAAATAGATGTTGAGCGATTTAAACTCAGCACTGAAACTGAAGAAAAACCATCTTTTTTTGAAATAGTATTTTTGATGAATGGTAAGAGATATAGATATGGATTCGAGGCAACTCGTGACAAAGTTATCTCTGAATGGTTATTTTATGTCCCTAAATTAAAAGAAACTAAACTTTTTGAGCGCAAACTGGACAAGATTAGTGTATCTAAAACATATAAAGCTGATGGTATTCAGCAGAAAACAAGACATAATGCCCTCTTCTTATCTGTATCTGCTCAATTTAATGTCCAAATTGCAGAGAAAATCTTGGATTGGCTGACAAATAGAGTCAAACTTGTCTCTGGTTTAGATGATAGAGGCTATCGAGGATACACAGTTAATTGTTTAATAAATAATAAAAATAAAGATGAAATTCTTCAGTTACTCAAAAAATTAGATTTGGGATTTGGTGATGTCAAGGTAGAAGAAAGTGAAGTTACTTTTGATTCTTTACTTGCTAAAATGCCAGATGAAATCAAGAATTTTATTATAACAAATCTGGATCGTGAAAATAAAATAATATCAATTAAAACCATGCACCGGAAATTTAATGGCGAAGGAAATCCTGTATCTACAGAGATATTTGATTTAAATGAGCAAGAGTCTGAAGGAACTCAAAAAGTCTTTGCTTTGGCAGTACCTCTTGTTGATACACTGAAAAACGGTAAAGTCCTAATTATTGATGAATTTGATGCTAGAATTCATCCTTTAATCAGTCGTGCAATTGTGGAATTATTTAATTCCAACGAAACGAATCCCAATAATGCTCAGTTAATATTCATGACTCACGATACCAATTTGCTTAACAATAAGCTTTTTCGTAGGGATCAGATTTGGTTTACTGAAAAGAATAGATATGGTACAACAGATTTGTACTCTCTAGCAGAATACAATGTAAGTAACGATGCCTCATTTGAGAGTGATTATATTCAAGGTAGATATGGCGCAATTCCATATATCGGAAATTTGAATTATTTAATCGACTCTCATGCCTAAAAGAAAGGTAAACTCTCGCGGATATCTATTGCTATTAGAAATGCTGAAAATCTTCTTAAACAATATGATCCTCACATTCCAGCCAAAGACAATCCATCAACAACAGTGCATTTATTAGTACAGGAACTCAACAAGTTTATTCAGTCAACAGAATGAGTCTCCACAGACAGTAAGCGGTAAACCGCCCTTGCTGGTAGAAAATTATTGATGACACGCTCAATGCTTTGCAGCATTGGTATACAGCTTACTTAAGCGATCGCTAATGCTGGGAGAAACTAAGCTAAGGGTAGAATCAAGGCGGAGGGTAATAACAGCTAAGAAGGAAAATTTATAGATGCCAAAAATATATACTAAGTCGTGGTTGGATAATGATACAGTAGCTGCTGGGATTTTTCTCACACCAGCACTAATTTTACTGGGCGTTTTTATCATTTGGCCGATCGCCTATTTGTTTTACCTCAGCTTCACTGCTGGTAGTTTCACATTAAAAGGTACTTATTGGATAGGCTTAAAAAACTATTGGCGCTTGCTACTCAACCCCGACTTCTGGCAAGTTCTGGGTAACACCTTTTATTTTACAGTTGCTACGATCATTCCCAGTTTAGTTATCTCCTTGGGATTGGCAGTGCTATTAAACCGCTCCATTCCCTTGCGGGGCATTCTGCGAAGTGCCTATTTTCTCCCTTCAATTATCTCACTTGTGGCAGCCGGTTTGGGATTTCGCTGGCTGTTTCAAACATCAGGGCCAGTTAACGGACTTTTAGATTTTTTTGGCATTCCAGCCATACCTTGGCTAGGAGACACATTTTGGGCAATGCCAGTAATTATTTTAATGAGCATTTGGAAACAACTGGGTTTCAATATGGTGGTTTTTTTAGCAGGGTTGCAAGCAATTCCTCCCAGTCGTTATGAAGCAGCAGATTTGGATGGAGCAAATGCTTGGCAACAATTTTGGTATATTACTCTGCCTGGATTGCGCCCGACTGTGATCTTTGCAATCATCACTACCGCGATTTTTACATTGCGGAGTTTTGAGCAAGTTTATGTGATAACGGGCGGTGGCCCTCTGAATTCGACTAATTTGCTAGTTTATTATATTTACCAAGAGGCTTTTGCTCAGTTTGATTTTGGTTATGCAGCCGCCGCCGCGACGGTGTTACTAGCTGTGACGCTGGTACTAGTGTATTTGCAACTGCAAACTTGGGGAGAGGAGTAGAGGTTTTTAAGTTTCTACTTCTTATATAAGCTGCGATATTCCCAAGGATTCACAAATTTAGCATCACTCCAAACACCAAGCCGTTGTTCCTTTGCCTCAGCTTCGGCTTGTTGAACTAAGTCTTTTTCCTCGTTCCCATACTCAGTATGGGAATGCATTCATTGAGTCTCTGACTCAATATTTAACTGGAGGCAGAGCCTCTAATCAGGCATTCCCAGTCGGAGACTGGGAACGAGATACGAGATAAATGACGAAAGTTACCCTCTACATTCGACTTGTGTGTAGACCGTAGGCTCTTCGGGAGGGGAAACAAAGCATAGCTTTGGCTCTTTGGGGTTCTTATTTGTGATTTATGCAAGAGGTCTTTTCTACTTCTTATATAAGCTGCGATATTCCCAAGGATTCACAAATTTAGCATCACTCCAAACACCAAGCCGTTGTTCCTTCGCCTCAGCTTCGGCTTGTTGAACTAAGTCTTTACTAGGACACTTATTTAAATAGGGACGATACACTTTTGCTAAACCTTCTTGTAACAATACCTGTTGCACAAAAGTGCCATTTTTTAAACGGACTTCGGCAATTTTGCGTCCATAGCGATCGCTATCTGTGATATTCAAAGTCACGCGATCGCCTCCTTGTTGGACTAGTTCTTGTACCCGTTCTCGTGCTTTCACACCCCAAGTAAATTGATTGCGATCGCTAATGCGTTTACTCTGCTTTTCTTTGTTAGTATGAGCTATTTCTGGCGCATCTACACAAGCAAAACGCACGCTAAAATTTTTGCCGTTGGTATCTTTGACTACTAAAGTATCACCATCACTCACTCGCTCAACCGCGTCTCCAGAAGTACCGACAAAGCGATCGCAGCTTATCAAACCCAAAATTATGATAGTTGCACAAAGCCAAAATCGCACTGGTTTAGTTAATTTCTCCATCCAAACTTACCTGCATTACCTCTGTGGGATGATACTAGCAAAATACAAAGATATTTTTGTTAAAAGTAAACCATTTTTAAGTAATTGAGGTTTTTCAGGATTCCGAAAACAAGCAATAATTAGATAACTAACGGTACTACCCAGCAAACTTGAGTCAGGGTCTTCCTACAAAAAAACTATGAAAGCTGAAGCAGAAAACCATCGCAGGCTGACTTGTGAAGTAGAAACTACCCTAAAGGTGATTGGCGGACGCTGGAAAGTTTTGATTATTAGAGAATTAATGACTGGCGTCAAACGGTTTGGTGAGTTGCAACGGGCTTTACCTGGAGTTACGCAAAAGATGCTGACTCAGCAACTCAGAGAAATGGAGGAAGACGGCATTATTCATCGAGAAGTTTATCCCCAAATTCCGCCCAAGGTGGAATATTCACTAACGCCTTTAGGAGAGACTTTGCAACCAATTCTCTATGCTATGCATGAATGGGCTGTGCAAAATTTCGCTCGAACAAATCACCATCAATATTGACCATATAGCAATCATATTTGATTTGTTCTCCACCGATAGGCTCAGATCCCCGACTTCTTTAAGAAGTCGGGGATCTTTTTATTCGTAACTCATTTAGGATTGCTAGAAGCAATAAATAATAATTGCTAACTTCAAATTTTAGCTAGCAGATTTTTCTGAATTACGAATTATATCATGTCCGGTAGCATACCCATAATAAAAGAACCCCACCCCCAACCCCTCCCCGCTCTTCGGGAGGGGAGCTAAAGCGCAGCTTTGGCTCTTTGGGGTTCCGGGTATTATGCTTAATTACCCGGACATGATATTACGAATTACGAATTATTTTAATCATTGTTTCTTAAATATTCAATTGCTGCCTCTAATTTTGAGGAGTAACTTTCAGCAAACCTTTCAAACCAAAGTCCTTCAGACGAAAGTGGATCTACTTTGGCTAACCATTTTTTTGCCTGCACTTTCAAAACCTCTAGTTGTTTGGCTTTGAGTTGTTCTTGTCGAATCCTTTCCTGTTCTAATTCTTGCTGTCTTTTTAACTCAATAGCAGCATCCTGTTCTGCAAAATCAGCCTGAACTTCTGCCAAAAGGTTATCCATAAAAGATGCCGACTTGGGCGATGGTGGGATAAAAGATTTGGCTGTGGCTGATTTTGACTGCTGCTGTTCTGGTTGTACTTCTTTGTATTCAGTTTGGAGTTGAGCTAACAGCTTATCAATGGAATCCATTTTTGCAATTCCTAATAAATGGTATAGCTAGTCATTAATGGCATTGAGTAGCACTTCCGATAAACTCAAATCTTCCATATCTTCCATAGTAATTGTGTCACAGATATCAAACTTAGCACCAGCACTTTGGAGTTCATCGTCTAAGACTTTTAGAAAGCGGGTAGCTTGCGGATCTGTACCAACTTGAATGAAGGAAATAGCTAGTTCTTCATCTCGATCTATACGGCGAGAAGCTTCAATAATCACCTTCATTACTGCTTTGCGATCGTCCGGTTCCCCATCAGTAACCACTAAAATCGTTTCACCATTTGGCTTTGTTTGTCCGGCTGCTTTGCGTTGTAAATAATCATCAGTTGCGTGTTTTAACACACCTGCTAAGTCAGTTGTACCAGAGGGATCATTTTCTCGGAAAATTTGCCCTACTATACTGGATGTCACATTTTCATATCGCTTAAATTTACCAGAGAATACATAAATAGTGATGCCATCGGGGTCAAATTGCTCACACTTACTAGCTAAAGCTAAAGTAGATTCTTGGGCTGCAACCCATCTACTTCTACCACCCTTTTGATCTTGGGTGGCCATGCTGCCGCTTTTGTCGATAATCAAGGTATAATCACGATTTTCTAGCATTATTCAATTCTCCAGTTATTAATAGTAAAGAGTTACTGGACTATGGGTGATCAACACATTAGTCAGTTATGGCGTTGCTCAATACATCTACAAGGCTCATTTCTTCTAAATCGTCTAAAGTGACGGTATCGCAAATATCAAATTTAGCGCCGACACTTTGCAACTGGTCATCCAAAGCTTTGAGGAACTTAGTTGCTTGGGCATCTGAACCTACTTGAATGATCGAAATTCCTAATTCTTCATCACGTTCCATCTGGCGAGTCGCATGAATGATGACTTCAAACACAGCTTTGCGATCGTCTGGTTCACCATCGGTGATCACTAAAATTGTCTCACCGTTTGGCTTCGCTTTACCGGCTGCTTTGCGTTGAAAGTAGTTATTAAGTGCATCCTGAAGTACACCTGCTAAATTTGTTGTCCCAGCAGGGTCATTTTCGAGAAATATCTGTGCGACTTTGGCTGAGGTGACATCATCGTAGCGTTTAAATCTACCGGCAAACACGTAAACTGTAATGCCATCGGGGTCAAACTGTTCGGCCTTTCTTGCCAAAGCGAGAGTAGACTCTTGGGCTATCTCCCATCTACTTTTACCACCCACTTGGTCGGGTGTGGACATACTACCGCTTTTGTCAATGATTAATGTATAGTCGCGATCGCTCATCATAATATTCCTCTGATTGTTACCCTGTGGTTCTAGTCTAATCTACGGATTTAACGATACCGCAGGCATTTTAAGGTTTTGTATCAATTAGGCTACTCAAAAAAGCCGCGCCACAGTTGATGAATGCGACACCGAACAGCCCGCCGCAGGCATCGCTAGTGCGTCTTTGTTCCCGCAGAGAACAAAGTCTTTCTAGTCTCCAATCCTCAATCCCCTGGAAACACCAAAAGTTAGAGATTGGTTTGGTTGTTGCATCCGTATTCAGTTTGGGAATAATAAATACTACTCATGCTGATACACACGGCGCTAAATAAACGTGAGTTCGACAAACCTCTCCCTGTCTTGAACTTTCGTTCAAGTCTGTCCCTCTCCGAGTCGGAGAGGGACGGTTTTGCGTAGTAAAACCAGGGAGAGGTTTCTTTATTGCTCAATTTTAGAGATAAATTCGGGTATGAACCATCCTAGATTCTTAGATAATCCCGCGCCAAAACAAAACACGCAGCAGCAAAACTTCTCCTTGGCGTTTCTGCATCAGATGATTAATGGCATATCTGACCCAATTTTTGTCAAAGACCGTCAACATCGCTGGGTATTACTTAACGATACCTATTGTGATTTCGTCGGTCATAGCCGAGAAGAATTAATTGGCAAGTCAGACGATGATTTTTTTCCTCAAGCAGAAGCTGATGTATTCCGGCAAAAAGATGAACTAGTTTTCACCGCAAATATTACTACTGAGAACCAGGATCTTTTTACCGATGCTCAGGGTATAAGCCATCTCATTTCTACAAAAAAGTCTTGCTTTGAGGATGAGACTGGTAATAAATTTCTGGTAGGTAGTATTCGAGACATCATTTTACAGAATGAAGCAGCGAAAGTTCTGCGCCAACAAAACGAAGAATTAGCGATCGCTCCTGAAATGGCTGAATGCGACATCAGCCATCGGCAAGCTGCACTGCGCGATGTCTACGACGAGCTTCGCTTACGCCAGCAAGCAGAGTCAGACCTACAGCGTACTAATGCTTTACTGCAAGCTCAACAAGAAGCTGCGATCGACGGAATTCTGATTATTGATGAAAATCGCACAATTATATCATTTAATCAGAAATTCTCCCAGTTATGGCAAATTCCTGCGGCACTGCTCGAAACACGCGACGGTCGCCAACCCCTGGGATGGGTACTAGACCAACTAATCAATCCAGACGAATTTCTAGCTAAGGTGGAGTATCTTTATCAGCATCCAGAGGAAAGCAGCCGTGATGAAATTTTCCTAAAATCTGGAAAGATTTTTGACCGCTATTCTGCACCCGTGCGTAAACAGCAAGGAGCTTCTGGTGAGACATCACCTTTAGGAGAGTATTACGGTAGAATTTGGTATTATCGTGACATTACCGAATATAAGCAAGCAGAGGCAGAACTCAGGGCTTCACAGCAAAGATTGACGTTGCTGATTGAACAAACACCTTTAGCCATTATTGAATGGAATACCAAGTTTGAGATTCAGACATGGAATCGGGCAGCAGAAAGAATCTTTGGATACACCACAGAGGAAATGCTGGGGAATCTTTTTGAGATTATAGTACCTGAAAACGTTAGAAAGCAGGTAAATGAGATTATCACCGCCCTGTTAACCCAAAGTGGAGGAAGTTTTAGTGTCAACGAGAACGTCACTAAAGATGGTAGGACAATGGTCTGTGAGTGGTATAACAACCCGTTAGTGGCTCCTGATGGCCAAGTGATTGGCGTTGCCTCAATGGTGTTAGACATCACAGAACGCAAACGAGCTGAAGAGGAACAGCAAAAATTTGTAGCCTTGATTGAAAACAGCAGCGACTTTATTGGCATTGCTTCAATGGAAGGGCAAATTCTCCATGTGAATCCTGCCGGACTCAAGATGGTGGGACTTACTAGCCTGGAAGCAGCCAAAACCAAATTGTTGGTTGATTTTCATTCACCCGAAGCTTTTGCAGAGTTGATGGATGAAATTACTCCTTTGATGTCTCAACATGGTTTCTGGCAAGGTGAGTTTCGCCATAGACATTTTCAAACGGGCATAGAAATTCCCACTGATTGCAGCCTGTTTTTGGTTAAACACCCTGAAACAGGAGAGCCTTTTTGTCGGGTAGCTGTTGCTAGGGACATTACAGAACGTAAACAAGCCAAGGAAGCCCTACTAAAGTCAGAAGCGCAACTACGACAACAAGCTCAAGAACTTAAAGAAACACTCCGCGAACTTCAACACACCCAGACTCACTTAATTCAAAGTGAAAAGATGTCCAGCTTGGGTCAACTAGTCGCAGGAGTGGCACACGAAATCAACAACCCGGTGAATTTTATCTATGGCAACCTCAGCCCTGCTAAGGAATACACCCAAGATTTACTTTCACTTTTGCAACTCTACCAAAATCATTATCCCCAAGCTGTTCCAGAAATTGAGGATTTTGCAGAACTAATTGAACTGGACTTTTTGAAGTCTGACTTGCCACAAACAATCAACTCAATGAAAGTTGGGGCAGACCGCATTCGGGAGATTGTGCTTTCCTTGCGAACTTTTTCGCGCTTGGATGAAGCCGAAATGAAAGCTGTTGATATCCATCAGGGAATTGACAGCACTCTGATGATTTTGCAAAGCCGCTTCAAAGCTAATGACCAGCGCCCGACAATTGAAATAATCAAAGAATACGGCAAACTACCACTGGTTGAATGTTACGCTGGGCAGCTAAACCAAGTATTCATGAATATTTTGTCAAATGCGATCGATGCTTTAGAAGAGGGAGTGGGGAGAAATCAATTCAAAATTCAAAATTCAAAATTCAAAATTGAAGAAAAAGACTGGGGGGATGAGGGAGATGAGGGAGATGAGGGAGATGAGGGAGATGAGGGAGATGAGGGAGATGAGGGAGATGAGGGAGATGAGGGGAATAACCAATGCCCAATGCCCAATGCCCAATGCCCCATGCCCAATTCTTCGGCAACGCTCAGTACAAATTCTCAATGCCCAATTTCGACAATTCGCATTTGCACCCAACTACAAGAGCCAAATCAGGTAACAATTAGGATTGCCGACAATGGATTGGGAATACCAGAAGATGTTATAAAACAACTATTTGACCCCTTCTTTACCACCAAACCCATCGGCAAAGGTACGGGGATGGGACTTGCCATCAGCTACCAAATCATTACAGAAAGACATGGCGGTTCTTTAGAATGTATTTCGCAACCGGGACAAGGCGCTGAGTTTGTGATTAACATTCCCCTAATTCAGAATACGTCAACATAATTCGTCAGCTAAATACCTCCACTTCTTCAGGAACCTTCATTTGGTCGAGAATTCCCCAAATTTCCTGTAACATTGGCTCTAACCCGGTGCGGGTAACTGCTGAAATCACAAAAACCGGGGCGTAGGAGAGATGATTAAGTTGGGTAGCTAACGCCTCCAAATCGACAGTTTCTCGATCAACTGCATCAATTTTATTCAACGCCAAAATTTGCGGACGTTCTGCTAAACCCTGTCCATAAGCTTGTAATTCTTGCTTAATTATGTTATAATCTCTAACCACATCATCACTGGTGGCATCAATCAAGTGAAGTAGCACTCGCGTGCGCTCGATATGGCGCAAGAAATCATGTCCCAGCCCTGCTCCGTGGGCTGCTCCCTCAATTAGTCCGGGAATGTCGGCGAAAACAGTACCATCGCCAGTAGGTTTCCGCACTACACCCAAATTTGGGATGAGGGTAGTGAAGGGGTAGTCTGCAATTTTTGGACGTGCAGCTGATAAAGATGAAATTAGAGTGGATTTACCCGCATTTGGTAAGCCAATAATCCCCACTTCTGCCAAAAGTTTTAACTCTAGGCGCAGCTGCTTTATTTCTCCTGGTAATCCTGGGAGGGCGTATTCTGGGGCGCGGTTACGGTTACTCAAGAAATGCTGATTTCCCAGTCCGCCTTTACCACCTTGAGCAATCCGCAAAGTCTGCTTAGGCTCAATTAAATCCCCCAACAATTCGCCAGTTCCAGCATCATAAATGGTCGTACCGCAGGGAACTTCGATGATCAAATCCTTTCCTCCGGCTCCAGTGCAGTTACTTGGCCCGCCACGAGTACCTTTTTCTGCCTGAAAGCGATGGTTGTATCTGAAGTCCAACAAGGTTTGCAGATTTTCATCGGCAACGAAAATTACTGAACCGCCTCGTCCTCCATTACCACCAGAGGGACCACCAGTCGGCACGTACTTCTCTCGCCGGAAGGCGACAATGCCATCGCCGCCCTTACCGGCTTCAACTTCAATTTCTGCTTGGTCGATAAATTGCATACTTAATAATAGTGAGAAGTGAGGAGTTAGGAATTAGGAGTTAAAAATTATAACTTCTCACTATATCACTTTAACTAAATATATGCTGAAACATCTTCACCGCAGTTATCTGCCAGATAGCAGAGGGCGCGGAAACGTAAACCTACCAGTTGCTCATATAACGGGTTAATTTTACACATCGGCGGGATGTGGACAATCTTACGTCCAAATAGGGTGACATCCCGCTCAAAGGGACACTGGGAGGGAATCATTTTACACAAAAAGCGGGCTACTCTTGGGTCTTGAATATCTAGCCCATCCAGCCAGTCACGCAGGGGATGTAGTGCATTAATTTGACGCTTTGTAAGTCCAGGGCTGGGGATAGTCGGGGTAATTTGCTGTGGGCGTTCTAGGGTGTGGCGCAGGGCTTGGAGTAAATTCTCCGGCTGTTCCAAGACTTGGCAGAACTGTTGCAAAACCTGATCTTCGCTGGGAGAATAAGTACCATCTGCGATCGCTACCATCACTGCTGTCCTTAAAAAATTTTCTGCTGCTGGCGTACCTTTACCCAACACTGCGGCTAATTCCTCTGGGGTAATTACCTCTAGTGAGTCCCATTTAATCCCAAGAGCTAATTCATCTTTGGTAATGCTGGCAATTAATTCCTGTTCTTGAGCATCAAAATTACCATCTGCCCAAGCAATGGTGAGCAGTCCACGCAACCAAGCGGCAATCTGTTCGCTGCTGTAGGGGGATTGAACGGTACTTGTCATAAAACTCACGTCTCAAGCTTTCCTCAGTCACTACTAAGCTATCCTACCCAGTGACTATGAAGAGTGGGACAGTAGAGAAAAATCAAGAAAGTGCGTAGGCATCGCCCCATAGAGACATAAACCAGAGAAGTTTTCAAATCGCAACAGTCGGTCTTGGGGTAAAATCCATTTGAGAGTAATTTTGAGAATCTTTTCTACTTAAATGGAAAAGGAAGATTTAATTTGGGTTGTGGAGATATTTATGAATAAAACTAAAGTTAACCTCGGCATTATTCAAGAAACGCTACTAATTCCCCTCTGGGCTATAGCTTGTGAGCTTAAGGCAGCAGTTCTAATTATAGTAGATCCTAAATCATCTGAGATTCTTGCAGCAATTGATTATGAATTTGATAAATTCACTACTGCATAAGTTTCTCAGATAGGCTGTTGTTTACATTTACCAGATGTTATGGTTCTGCGGCGACAGTTTTTTGAAGAAACCGAACGCCGCCACTTAATCGCGGCTTCTGCTTGAACCTCCCAGCTAAATATCGCGGACGTTTCTCTCTAATGAATCGTTTACTGATGTTATTTCCTCCTCTGTGAGATTCGTATCACTTGGCATTAGTTAGATTAGGTTAACTCTCAGCAATAAAGGTATACATAATGTTTTTCTTTGGCATTGAGCATGAAGTTGCTTTCCTTAACAAAGAAGGAAAGTTTGCTGATTTTTACCATACAAAATTTGCTGATTTTAATCAAATTATTGAAAGGCTACCTACATACCCCAGTGATTATCCTCAACTACGTGTCGGTGATGCGGGTATTAAGATGAAGAGATGGTACATTGAGGGATTTGAAAGATTTGCGAATTCCGATAAGGTGATAGACTGTCATGTTAAAGGTATTGAAATTAGAACAACTATACATTCTGATATTCAAGGCGCTATTACTGAATTATCAGAAAGTTTTCACTTGCTACGTGAGGTTGCTGCTAACTTTGGTTTATCACCAGTTTTGGTCAGTTTTAATCCCTACAATCCGGTTTTTGAGCCTCAGCCCCCATTAAACCATTATGAAATCAAACAGCTAGAGGCTTATCCTGACGAACAAACTGCTAATATTCACATGGTGACATACGGGCCAGATTTGAATATTTCATTGGCAGATTTGTCTACTGAAGATGTGATTGATGTTGGCAGAAAGTTAACCTATTACAGTCCCTATATCGTCCCTTTTAGTTATAGTTCCCCTTTTTATAATGGAGGTTTATGGGATGGCTTATCAGTACGAACGTTTATCAGAACCGGAAAAAGGCCAGCAGCCTTGGTTTTTATTCAGGAACAGGAACAACTGATTAATAGCATACCTTCCTTGACCAAAATCGCCCGCATTCCGGCTGAAGTGGGACGCATTGAATTTAAGGCTTGTGATAGTTGTGATAACTTTTTCATCTATGCGGCTTTGCTGACATTATTGAAAGGTTTAGTGTTAGATGAAACCTTACTGGGTAGAGCAACTGTACCCGATGCAGCGTTACATCAACTTTCTGCAAAAGAAGGGTTTGACAATGAGGATATTTTTAGCAATGCGACAAATGTCTTGCAAGCAGCAGAACTTGCCTTGGAAGATGACCCCGATGTTCATTATTTAACGCCGTTAAAAGTGCTGCTGGCGAAGCGAAAAACAAGATCACATGAACTAATAGAAATGTTTCATAGCATAAGTTCAATAGAAGAGGTAATAAGGCAGACTTATCAAGTTTACTGACTTTTCATGGTATCTGGAAAACCTCACTTCTATTTCTCTCTCCTAAAAGGAGAGAGACTTTGAATTTTCCCCCTTACCTCGTAGGGAAGGGGGTTAGGGGGTTAGGTTTTTCGTGGCTTTTCCAGATAACGTGAAAAGTCAGATCAAGTTTAGAGGATGTTTTAAAAGTTATGAGATCGCAAATTTTATCGTAAATTAATTACGAATTACGAATTACGAATTACGAATTATTTAATCAGGTTCTCTGCAATTAGTAAAAGTTGCGTTAAGTGCAGTGGCAATTTGTACAAAAACCTCACTTGCTGGCGAAGTGCGATGCCTTCGGCTGGCTTCGCCTACGCTGATTGCAATCGGATTTCCAGTATCACCACCGCTACAAATATCGGGATCAATGGGAATTTGCCCCAGCAGTGGCGCTTGTAATTCTGCTGCGAGTTGTTCGCCGCCGCCACTGCCAAAAATTGGCGTGCGTGCGCCACAATCACCACAAATTAAATAGCTCATATTTTCAACGATGCCAAGGACGGGAACACCCACTTGGCGAAACATATATATGTTGCGTCGTACATCTGCGATCGCTATTTGCTGAGGAGTTGTCACTAGAATAACTCCGCAAACTGGGCTTTCTTGGATAATTGTGATTTGAGCATCACCTGTACCGGGAGGTAAATCTATTAATAAATAATCCAATTCGCCCCATTCCACATCTTGCAAAAATTGAGTGATAATTTTATGCAGCACAGGGCCACGCCATGCCAAAGGACGATTTTCTTCTACAAGTAAACCAACTGACATCAGTTTAATTCCCTGAACTTCTAGAGGTAAAAACTTATCACCTGTAGGAGTATGAATTACTTGAATATCAGCTTGCCCTAAACCCAACATTTGCGGCACATTAGGCCCATAAATATCAGCATCTAATAACCCAACCTTTGCACCTTGTAATCTTAAAGCTGCGGCTATATTTACGGCTGTTGTTGATTTACCCACGCCACCTTTACCACTAGAAACTGCTAGGGTTATTTTGACACCAGGAATTGTGCAAAGTTGAATGTAAGTTTTTTTGCACCAAGTTAGAAATGATAATTTAGATTGAATCTCTGTCTGTAATTGCTGCTGATGAGAACCGATATATAAACGCAAGTAAACATAGTCATCAACTATGCGGAGATTTCGCACCATTCCTAAACTAACGACATCATTTTTTAAGGTAGGTTCGATAACCTGTTTGAGGAGTTGGACGACTTCTTGATGATAGGCTGTAGTCATATCTTCTGGATGTTAGAAAGGGAATTGATGGCTAGACATTGATAACTCCATAAAAATTCCTGTTAAATCTCATGCTTGTTCGACTGATGCGTGTGTCATAATTTTCATGATGTAATTTTTTTGACTGTAATGTAACATTCAATTTAGTTCAAAATACAGTATCTATAGCCTTTAGTATGCAGGGCTATTTCATTCTCATCTAGCCCGCCTCAGAATGAATTCTGAGTCTAATAGCGAAAGTCGTCTAAAGACGACTGAGAAAAGGTTATAGTCCGTTTTAACGGACTTTAGGTATTAGCCCGGAACTTCAGTTCCGGGCGGTTTATGTCTAGAATGAAATAGCCCTGGATCACTATGTCTTACGCACTTGTACATTACCCCAACATTAACACAGAACATATCAATCAAATAAGGCAGAAATATGACCCACAAGTTGATTTAATTGAACCACATATTACACTTGTATTTCCCCTAATCAAATCTATCAATGAAAATAATCTCATTCTTCATACTGATAAAATCTTGAGTAAGTGGAAAACATTTCCTATTTCTCTAAAAGGATTGCAAAAGTCATGGGATGAACATCTGTTTTTAATGGTTGAAGAAGGAAAGCTAGATATGATCAAATTACATAATGAATTATATACAGGTATCTTAGCTGAATATAGAGATAATTTACCATTTGTTCCGCATTTAACGCTAGGAGTATTTACAAAAAATAGAGATCAATGTTTGCAAGTGTTAGAAGAAACACAGCATTTAGATTTAAATTATCGTTGTGTTGTCGATAAGCTCCACCTAATAAATATTGCTGGTGAGCAGAGGTCAATAATTTGGAGTAAAGAATTTGCATTGCGAAATTAGCAAAGCTTTGATCGTGTTGGCATTACTCAGTTACCAAGAATGATCGCTCTCATTTAAATCCTCTCCAAAATTTCTCTCAGCCAAGCTTTTTCCTGTGGCGAACGCACTATTTTTAAAGGTTGCGAATAATCAATTGCTAAGTCAAATCTAGCACGTTCGTATACTTCATTTAGTATCCTTTGTAAGTCAACTATTGGCTCAGGTTCTCCTTCACGCAAAGGCACTGGAAAAACAGGAATTGGGTTTTTTAAATCGAAAGTATATAAATCTGCATCAGGTCTATTGTAGCTGCGACTGACCAGGATACTATAATCTGTGGCGATCGCTCCTAGAATAGGCATTGACTCTCCTTGTCTTAAGAGGTCAATTTCTACCAAGTTGGTTGCAGAAGCCAAAATTTTTTGTCGTTTGCTTTCGTAAGCGGCTCTACCTTCTTTTGAGCGTTTATTTTTAGGGGAAAGTATTTCGATCACAGCAACTACTTCTTTACTTTGAGTTGCTCGCACCTCTAAAAATCGTTCAGTTACTTGTTCCGGTATGGGAACTTTCACTTTACTGGGTTCGGTAAGTTTTGCAGCAGTTAAAGTTGTGCTGGTATCTGTAATGTTACGGTTGGCAACTGCTACATCAGCAATTCCCACAAGTAAGATATCATCTACACTAGTATAAACTCGCTCCTCTATGGAAACTCGGTATTTAGGCGCAATTTGAGGAGTTAGATCATCAGCGATCGCTACAATCAAACGATTATGGACTTGATGCCAAAGTTCCGACTGTTCCAAATACAGGTTCATTCCAGGAAATGGATTTCCCATTGCACTTTTCCTTAGTTATTTACTGCTCCCTTGATTGAGGGTACAAGAACCCCACCCCCAACCCCCTCTCCGCAAGCGAGGAGGGGGCTAAGATGTACCTTGTATGATTAGGAAACTCTATATTTACTGCTCCCTTGAGACTATTTTATCTGTTTGAATCTTCTGAATTGCCCGTTGTGCTTGGATGGACACTTCTTTGTCAGGATCATCTAAGGCTTGTTGTAATGGGTTAATAGCATCAGGTTCAGCTAAATGACCAAGTGCGATCGCGGCTTCTTTTCGTACATCTGCATATTCATCTGTTAATGCTTGAATTAATCTCGGCATAACTTGAATATCTGGAATTTTTTGCAAAGCTTGTGCTGCTGATTTCCTTACTTGCCAATGTTCATCATTTAAAGCTATTTCTAATGCTGAAATTGCTTGATAATTTTCATGAATAACCAGAGATTTTGCTGCATTCCGGCGAACTTGCCAGTCACTATCATTTGTGAGTGCTTGACAAAGTATTGTAATCACCTCTGTATCTTGTAAATGTTCTAAAGTTAAAGCAGCAGCACGACGTACATTTGCTTCTTGATCAAAGATTAAATTTAAAGCTTGTGGACATTTTTCGAGTTGATTGATATATCGGAGTGTCGTAACGGCTGCTTCTCTTAACTCAGGATTTTTTGATTCTAAAAATGGTAAAATGTAGGATAAAGATTGAATGTCATGTATCTTCCGCAAAAGCACTAAAATATTTAATTGAAGATTGACATCATTACTTTGTAGTTTATCTAGTAAAAGTAATAATTCCTCTTGTGTAATTAACTCGTTTAACGCTGATGCGGCTTCAGTGCGAATATCTGCATCTGTTGAACTCAGACATTCAATTAAAGCCGGGATTGCAGCAGGATTGGCAATTTCCCAAATGGCAGCGATCGCTATTTTTTGAACCGTAGTATTTTCATCTTTCAAAGCGATGATTAAAGCATCTATTGTTTCTTCATCGCCTAGATGCTGCAAGGTTTTGACAGCTACTATACGGTCATTTATATCATGCGATCGCAGCATTTCTAGCCAATGCTTGAGGTCATCGTTCATTAATTTTTACCACACAAAAAAATAAGAGAAGATTTAACGTAATAAAAACGGAATTTGTACTGTAATTGCATTGGTTGGACATTCTTTTTCACAAGGTAGACAAAACCAACACTCATCATATTTCATATACGCTTTCCCCGTCTCTGGATTTTTTGCCAACACATCCAAAGGACAAACTTCAATACAAGCTGTGCATTTTTCTAAACATTTCGATTCATCAACGATAACAGGAACATCTACTCTTTGATTGATTAAAGCCATAAAATAACTCCATGATTTTGTACTGAAACTGCTAAACGGTAAAATAAATAAGGTAAGCTTGCATGAATTATCTCACGATTGTAGGTTGTTTATAGGCATTATGCAATATCGCAGAGCCAAGATAGAAGGAGGTACATTTTTCTTTACCGTTGTTACTCATAACCGCCGGGAATTTCTTTGTAATGCAGAGAATATTCTGCTGTTAAGACAAGCATTCAGAGAAGTAATGAGCAAATCTCCATTTATTGTAGATGCCATTGTCATATTACCAAACCACATACACTGTATTTGGACGTTACCACCACGGGACAGTGATTTTTCGGATCGCTGGCGATTAATCAAAAATTATTTTACCCATCATTGTGATATTCAATATCAAGGAAAAATTTCTCTATCACGTCGAAAGAAAGGTGAAAAAGCTATTTGGCAACGCCGATTTTGGGAACATCAAATTCAAGACGAAATTGATTTCATTCATCATGTTGATTATATTCATTATAATCCTGTCAAGCATGGATATGTTAAAGCACCTAAAGATTGGAATTATTCAAGTTTCATTTTGTATGTAAACAAAGGAATTTACGATATAGATTGGGGTTCAGGAATAGAGATAGAATTTCCCGAAGATGTAGGAAATGAATAATCTATTCGTAGTTATTGTAGGTTGGGTGGAGGCGCAAGTTAGTATTTTGGCAACAAATGAACAATTTATATTGCGCCGTAACCCAACATCAAGCGGTATTAATCTTAGCGAATAATTAAATATAAAAAATAGGTTTAGCATTGATTTTATCTAATAAATTGAGAGAAATAGTGTAAATATTTTCTGTTTTACCGATATCATGTGTTGGGTTCCACTACGTTTCACCCAACCTACGGGAGATAGCTTGAGAATCAACATCTTCCTGGGTATGATTTTCTTTCTAATCTACCAGATGATGTTAAGAAAGCTTTGAAAGGCAAAAACAGCAAAGCTCCTTTGCTTGCTGACACAGAAACTACGCTATCTTCTTGGGGTTTCATTCCGAATAGTACCATCTGGCATGATGGTATTAATAAAAGTAACTCCCTCCAGCTTGGCACCTTCCAGATTAACCCCAGTCAAGTTAGCATCTTTGATGTAGGTACGCTCCAAAATAGCGTTGCTCAAGTTAGCTCCAGTCAAGTCAATACTCATCAAATCGGTAGCGTGCAAATCGGCACCACTCAAATCAACACCTCTCAAATCCCCACTCAAACCACATCTACCCAAATCGGCAGCTCTCAAGTTAACACCACTCAGGTTGGCACCACCAAGTTGGGAGAAGGACAAATTAGCACCACTCAGATTAGCACCGCTCAGGTTGGCTCTATCCAAGGAAACCTTGGTCATGTGGGCATTACTGAGATTAGCCCCACTCAAGTTAGCATCTCTCATGGGCCAATCAAACCAAGCTCCACTCAAATTGGCATCACTCAAATTGATACCATTCATCTCGCCAGCGTATCTGAGGTCAGCATTACTCAAATTAATCCCATTCAAATTGGCTCTATTCAAAATGCTGCCAGCCCCTATAGCCCAATAGTAGTCCTGCCCTCTATCAGGAACACGCAACTTAACCCAGGCGAAATCTCGTTCCCCAGCAGCATATCGGCGCAGCAACTCTTCAACCTCTATGACTTTTCTTTCCATACCTCATCCTCTACATCAACCAATACCATCAACTCTACCGCTAAAACCCTCTGGTCTACCCTCTTCGACCCTACCAACCCATTCGACCTAACCCTCCAAATAACCGATCTCCCCACAGGGCAACTAGCCGAAGCCCAAATCACCAACTACGACTCCTTTGGTCGCCCCAACGGTGGTACAATCCTCATCGACGCTGATGCCAACGGAATCGGCTGGTTCATCGACCCCACACCAGCAGACAACAGCGAATTCACCACCTCCCTCACCGACACAGCCTACCGCGCCACTACAGGCGACGCATACGGCAAATACGACCTGCTCACCAGCATCCTGCACGAAATGGGACACCTAGCAGGCATCATCTCCGGCTACACCGAATTTGACCGCCACATCCAAACCATCAACGGTTCCAAATTCTTCCAAGGCGACAACTTCACCACCACCCTCACAAAAGACGGTAGCCACCTCGATTCCAAACTGTATCCCTTCGACCTAATGAACACCTCCCTCTCCCCAGGTGTTCGTAAACTCCCCTCCCTTATCGACCTGCAAATCCTGAACGCAGTCCGCTCCTTGGAGTGGGGGAGTGGGGGAGTGGGAGAGGGGGGGAATGCCTTGCAAGCGCCTCTCAACTCCGACCCCCTAATTGGCATCCTCAACGGCGACTTCGACACCCAAGCCGACTGGTCAACTCGTGGTGCAGCCAACATCCTCAACTCCCAAGCCATCCTCACCGAAGACTCCCCCTTTAACAGCAACTTCACCCAAACCTTCATCATCCCCTCACACGCCAAATACCTGCAATTCACCATCCTTGACAGCCAACTAGGAACCAACGAATTTGCCCCCAACGACGCCTTTGAAGTCGCCCTATTAGATGCCCGCACCCTCACCCCCCTAGTCGGCACATCCATAGGACTCACCCAAACCGACTCCCTCCTCAACCTCCAGCAAACCGGCAACGCATACTTTAGTGATCAAGTCAAGATAGCAGGTGCAAACACCTCCGGCGACAAAATAGCCCTGAACACACCGCGCACCGTCAAAATCGACATCAGCAACATAGCTCCTGGAACCCTTGCCACCTTATACTTCGACCTACTAGGCTTCGGTGCAAAAGATGGCAAAGTGATCGTTGATAACGTCATGCTACTAGACAAAGACCTAATTACCCCAACAGCAACTGATGACACAGCCACCACCGACCAAGCAAAACCAGTATTAATCAACATCCTAGCTAACGACAGCGATGCTGACGGCAGCATCAATCCCTCAACCCTGACCATCCAAACCAACCCCAGCAACGGTGCGATCGCAATCAAAGGGGATGGTACAGCAAATTACGAAAATTTTAAAGAAGATTTCCACAGATAAAAATAATTGCAGCGTGAATTTCACCTGGAGAATAGAGATATTTTTATAGTTGAAAGTTTTTGCATTTTTCTTCATGGTATTTGTTGGGTTCCACTTCGTTCCACCCAACCTACGGGCTAAATACATAAAATAGGTTTAGCATTAATCTTTACAATAAATTGAGAGATTATTATAGTGTGAATATTTTCTCTTTTCCCGATATCATGTGTTGGGTTCCACTAGGTTCCACCCAACCTACGGGAGATAGCGATCGCATTATCGCAACTATTCGTAGTTATTGTAGGTTGGGTGGAGGCGCAAGTTAGTATTTTGGCAACACAATGAATAATTTATATTGCGCCGTAACCCAACATCAAGCGATATTAATCTTAGCGAATAATTAAATATATAAAATAGGTTTAGTATTAATTTTATCCAAGAAATTGAGAGATTATTATAATATAAATATTTTCTGCTTTCCCGATATCATGTGTTGGGTTACACTACGTTCCACCCAACCTACAGGAAAGAGCGATCGCACTTTATTTGTCATAAGTTTACATCACAGTTATTTAGTTAACCAGCGTTACGCGGATAAAACGATAGCCTAAATCAATCTCTATCAAATTGCGAATATCACCATACTTATTTACCCATTTACCACTATTTAAATCTGCTGCCAATAACTGTAATCCTTTATTTATTAAATCTTGATTTGCTAAAGCAAAAGATGATATTCCAGCACGTACTTCTGGTTGAAGATATAACTCTGGTCGTCTCCAGGCTGCTGCTGCGAATAAATCAGATAAATCATGTGGCAACAAAAGAGGTATGACTTCAACACGCCCTTGAGTATTACTCTTAATTAAATTTATCTGTTCGTTAAGTGGTAAAAATCGTAAAGCATCTTCCCACAAAAACGGAAAATAATCATAAAGCCATATTTTCTGAGCAAACCTAATATCAAAAGTTAGCACAACTATTGTCCCATCTCTAATAATTCGTTGCATTTCTTGAAACGCTTTTTCGAGATGAGTAAAGTGATGAATTGTCAGGATACTTACAACGCCATCAACAGACTTATCTGGTAGAGGTAAATTTTCTGCATAGCCAGTGAACCACTTAATTTGCAGATGGTCTACTGCTTGTTTTTGCATCACTACAGAAGGTTCAATAGCATTAACAAAAAATCCTTGGTTAGCTAGTGCTAGGCTGTAACCACCAGTACCAGCACCAATATCAGCGATAATGCTACCTTTGGGTAAATTGAGGAAATCAATTAGTTTCTTGACAATGCGAATATCAGGAATGCGAGTTTTTGAATATTGTTGACCAATTGAATTATAAATAGACATATTTATTATAAAATCCCTAAAAATAAGATTAAAAAAATATTTAAATTTTAAATCAATAAATCAAATCAAAAATCTGTTAACTAACCAATTCTAGCAATTTTAAGAGTTCGCTTATTAGAAATTTTGGTTGCACTTCTTGTGGTAAAACTTGGTTTTTTCGGTTGTAATAGCAAAAATCAATATTGACTTGCATTGCTCCCGCATAGTCATGAGTGAGAGAATCTCCTACGTAAAGTACTTGTGCTGGCGTTAAATCTAATCTAGATAATGCATGATTAAATATTTCAGGAGATGGTTTAGCAAAACCAATTGCTTCAGAAACTACAACTTCCTCAAAAAAATGCTCGATTCCCGCAGCTTGCATTCTCGGTATTTGTGCTGATACCAAACCGTTAGTGATGACAGCCAAACGATAACTACCTGCGAGAGCAGCTAGTACTTCATTTACATCAGGTTCTATTACAGCAGAATGATTAAAAATATGCCAAAAATTTTGACTAAGATTGCTGATTTTATCTGTTTCTATATCTAATTGAGCAAGTGTACTTCGGTAAGACATCTCTATCAACTCACCAGCAGAAAAAGTTTCTCGCTGTCTCCAATACTGGGAATTATAAGTTTCAAACACTTGAAGAAAAATAGTCTCACTTACTCCATTTAAATCTAAAGATACTCCACAATCTTCAAGCGCTCCCAGAATAGCTTGGCGTTCACATAGCTCAAAATTCAACAGTGTATTATCGAGATCGAAAATTATCGCTTCATAAGACATTTTTAGACTGCAACATTATAAAATTCTTTGACTGTATCTACTTCCACAATGTAAGGATCTACAGGACGCTTAAACAGTACCATTTGCTCTAATTCATCTTTCTTTAAATTGACATGGCAAAACCATTCATCATCATTCTTTTCTGGATAATCTAAGCGGTAATGATAAAGTCCCCAGCGAGTTTCTTGACGATACAATGATGCTCTGGCTGCCATTTCTGCACAGTCACGAATAAAATGAACTTCTAGACTACGCATCAATTCATGAGGGTCACGAGCGCCCATTATATCTAATGTTTCTTGATATTGGACAAAATGTTTTAAACCAATCTCGATTTTATTACCTGATTTGGGTGGTTGCAGATAATCATTAACTAAGCGTCTTAATTTGTATTCTACTTGAGTATGAGGTACACCATTGGGACGTGTTAACGGAGCATAAATTCTGGCTTTTTCAGCTTCTAAAAAATCCGTATCTGGTTCGATAAAATCTAAATCTTGGATATATTCAATGGCATGAGTTCCGGCTATGCGACCGAAAACAAATGCCCCAATCATATAATTATGGGGAACGCTGGCCATGTCTCCGGCTGCATATAAACCTGTGACGGTTGTTTGAGCATTTTCATTCACCCACACACCAGAGGCACTATGACCACTACATAAGCCAATTTCTGAAATGTGCATCTCTACGCCGTGGGTGCGATAATCTTCATTTCTGCCTTGATGAAAACGTTCTCTACTTGGGCGTTCATTCGCCCACAATATCGATTCAATTTCAGCGATTGTATCTTCATCAAGATGGGTCATTTTAAGTTGGACTGGCCCTTTCCCAGAATTTAATTCTTTCCAGATTTCCAACATCATTTGACCACTCCAATAGTCACAACTAATGAAGCGATTTCCTTCGGCGTTAGCAGTATGAGCGCCAAAAGGCCCGGCGACATAAGCACAGGCCGGACCATTATAATCTTTGATTAAAGGATTAACTTGAAAGCATTCAATATTACTGAGTTCTGCTCCGGCATGGTAAGCCATTGAATAGCCATCTCCAGCATTGGTAGGATTTTCATAAGTGCCGTAGAGATAGCCAGAAGCAGGTAATCCTAATCTGCCACAAGCACCTGTACACAGGATGACTGCTTTAGCTTGAATGATAATATAATCTCCACTTCTAACATCAAATCCCACCGCACCAATAGCACGTCCTTCTTTGACTAACACACGGGTTGCCATGACGCGATTTGTGACTTTGACTTTGTGGCGTTTAACTTGTCGGGTAAGAATTGTTTTGAGGTCTTTACCTTCTGGCATGGGTAAGACATATTTACCCACACGATGCACTTGTTTTAAGTCATAGTTGCCTTGGGCATCTTTTTGAAATTTCACACCCCAGCTTTCTAATTCTTGGATGACTTCGTAACCTAATTTGCCTGTTTGATAAACGGCTTTTTGGTTGACAATGCCATCATTAGCAAGGGTGATTTCACGCACGTATTGTTCTGGTGTGGAATGGCCGGGAATGACTGCGGTATTCACTCCGTCCATACCCATTGCGATCGCACCACTGCGACGTATGTTAGCCTTTTCTAAAATCAGTACATCTGCATCAGAATTCGCTTGTTTTGCCTTGATACCTGCCATTGTTCCTGCTGTACCACCGCCAATCACAAGTACATCTGTTTTGATCCACTGCGTATTGATATTCATATCTAAATCCCTAGATTCGCTGTGTAATCTTGTGTAATATAAGTATTTTTTATAGGTTTTATGATAAATATACGGTAAATTGAGCGAGTTACCGTATCTTACAATTTTCACATGAATAAGTAGTAAACGCAAGATACTACAAAAGTTTTTCTCCTGGGGAGCATCCCAAATGTGTAAGTTGTATTAAACCCAGGTTATTAATAAAGTATGTGTTTTGTTTAATTCCCCCCTCTTGACAGGCAGCACAAATTGAACGCCTAATTGAAATCCCCCGAAGTAATGCGAGTCGGAAACCGTCCCCACAACAGCACTCAACTCTTAGAGACGCTGTTCGCGTTCGTCACAAAACTTAATTACGAATTACGTTCGCGTAGCGTGCCGGAGGCTCTATTACGAATTACGAATTATTTTAATTGTCATTGCGATCGCAACGTAGTAGAATGTGCGATCGCAATGACAAACATCTTTTTGCAAAATTGGGATGCTCGCTTCTACTGATTGGATAAAGTCGAGCTAACTGAACATAAATAATAGAGGCATTAACCTGCCAAAACTATATTAAGTCGATATACCTAGAGACTGATTTTATTGCAACTAAAGATTCGGCAAAGTTCATTCTAGGGATTGATGCAGACCTCAGCGTTTTCAAAGTAAAAGTAGAAATATGGAACCGGAAACGAAGAATGTCAACATGAATTGTAATTATTTTGCTAAAGAATTAAGGTGGTATTTACTTACTTATCCCTGACTAATTCGATGCAGAAATCCAAAGACAATTTCTTTGTCAGGTTCGTTTCTCAAGAACTTCCAGATTGAAGCATAGCTTGCTAGTTTTATTATTGCTCAACTTTGCCAAATAAAGCTATGAGCTTCTGCTCTTTCAGTGAAAGTTTTGTGTTGTTAAAGCTGTTATTGAGGATTTCAAATGAAGGTTATTGCTTCTGTTTTATCTATCTTCCGTCCAGTACGTTTTCTAGTTGTGGCTTTTACTTGTGCCTTAATATTGTTATCTAATGCTTTTCCTGCTTTTGCAATCGATAGCTACCAAAGTGAGCCGACTGAAGGTACTACACAACTGCTTGACATTCAACGCAAAACTGACGAAGCCGCTAAAGAACCACCAGCTGGACTGAAAAAGGTTCAAAAGGAGTCCAACAAAGGACTAAATGAGGTTCAGGGAGATGCTGATATTGACAAGCAAAATCGTCCTGAAAATTCACAGAGTGCAACATCTGCTGAAGAAAATGTAAAGAAATTTTTGGACAAAGTTACAGGTAACTAACAGAGTTAATACCTTGGTAATTTTTCGGTAGTAATGGGTGATTGCATAAAAGCAGTGACCCATTGCTGATTAGTAATGTTAAGCTGGCAAATTCAATTATTAAACGAATACTACCTATTAAGGCATAGGTACAATTATGTAATGGGATAATTAATTTAAACTGATAATATTTCCTTTGGTTGATGTGCATTATGTGGGAAATTTGAGATATTAATAAATAAGTTTGCTTAGGGATAGAAAACAATGCGTGCGATAAACATTGGTTTGACAGATGAACAGCGTCAAGGTGTGATTAATCTGTTAAATCAAGATTTGGCAGATGCTTATCTACTATTGGTGAAAACCAAAAAGTACCACTGGGATGTCGTTGGCCCTCAGTTCCGCTCTTTGCATCAACTTTGGGAAGAACACTACCAACAGCTGACTCTGAATATTGATGCCTTGGCAGAGCGGGTTCGTACTTTGGGCGGTTTCCCAGTTGGCACATTGGAAGGATTTCTCAAGCTTGCTAGCCTCAAGGAACATGCTGGTAATGTTCCCACAGCAACAGGGATGGTAGCTAATTTAGTCCACGATCACGAGCAGGTTATTCGTAACTTGAGAGACCATGTTGATCAGTCTGGTGAAAATTTCCACGATCAGGGAACTGCTGACTTTTTAACTGGACTCCTGGAACAGCATGAGCAGATAGCTTGGATGCTGCGTTCATTTATTGAAGGGGAAGCATTAGACCCAGATGGTAGAAAGCCAGCAGCAGACGCTAAGACACCTGTAGGTGTGTAGCTGTTCAAGAAGAATCCAGAATCCAGAATTCAGAATCAAGACCACCAAAAATTCTAGTTTTGTGGGGGTGCAAAAACGCCGATTATTCATCCGCTTTTTCGTTCAGAATACCTAACATGAATTCTGACTCCTGACTTCTGAATTCTGTTCGATAACGTCTGAGTTGATGATGGCTGACTGTGAAACCAGTTGAGGGAGGATTCATTTCTCCCTCAACTGGTGTCAAAGAATTAATCTGGGTGCATCTACCTATTCACCATATTTATTGCAAAAACAACATCATATAAGGAGTATTTAAGTGCCAGAAGTATATAAAGCAGAACGTACTATCTCTGCTGTATTCAAAGAACAGAAGCAAATTGATGATGTGATTCGACGTTTATTAGATAGGGGTGTGCCTAGAGATCATATTTCGGTCATGGGCAGAAACTTTCAGTCGGAAACTAGAATTGCTGGCTTTATTAGTAAAAAAGATGTGATTCTGGGAGGTTTGAGAACTGGGGCAGTTTTTGGTTCCTTGTTTGGTTCCTTTCTCAGCTTGCTCACGGGTGTAGGCGTATTGTTTATTCCTTTTGTCGGCTCAATTGTAGCAGCAGGGCCTATAGGTGCAGTGCTGTTGGGGGCTGCGAGTGGAGCGATCGCAGGTAGTGCAGGTGCCGGTCTAGTATCGGTTCTAACCACTTTGGGGATGCCAGAAGATAAAGCGACGATCTACCAAACCCGCTTACAAGCTGGCGAGTTCTTATTGATGACAGAAGTTCCGAGCGATCGCGGCGGCGAATTTCAATTGCTGCTCGAAAGTGCTGGTGCTGAAGAAATTAACACGATTGAGAAAACCTTTGCTCGTCCTTGTCCTGGACAGTGCAATAGTCCAGAGGACTTGTCTCCTGAAGTTCGCGCTCATCTTTCTAATGAAGCTCAGAGTACATTCATTGAGCGTTATAACACTGTCTTCAATGAGAAAAATGACGAGTTCACAGCTGAACAAGCCGCCTGGGAGTCTGTTCATCAGCAATATGATGAAGATGAAAACGGTGTTTGGTCAAAAGCTAAAGTTAAAGCTTAAACTACTGCGCGTCAGCAACCATATAGCCCTACGGTGTACACACAAGTTATCCGATTAACCAAAAGTCCTCCAAAACCTCAAAGAGTGCTATCGGACATCCCTCTCCTTAGTAAGGAGAGGGACAGGTTTTGCGTAGCATAACCAGGGTGAGGTTTCTTTGGGCTATGGCAATTTATAGCTACCAACACGCAGATTTAACTCACCTTGGCGCGGATTCTGGCTGAATATAAATAGTTTCTGTTGTCAATTCTCGCAATAGTAGCAGCACAAAGGTAGAGCAAGCTAGTCCGATCGCGATCGCTTCTACGGTATCCATTGCGGCTTGATCAGCTAGCCAAGTATATCTGCGTTCCCGAAAGCCTTCTATCTGATTGAGAAAGTAAACCACAATAAACATCAATGCGATCGCCATGATCATCAATTGTGGTTTTGCCAGCGATCCAATCCACCAAACCTCCATTGTGTATAGCAAAGGTATGCCAAATAAAAAACCTCCACAAGCACCCCGAATAATGTCATTAATCTCACTTTTCCAGACATTTTTTTGACGTTTTGTTGGCACTCCTTTATTTTCGTTTCATTAAAAATTTGCTTTAACTTAGTAGTTCATTTATTTGGGAAAAAGTTATTTTCTTAATATATCTAAATTTTATCGAACAGCAATATTGGCGCCAGTCGTCAGAATACAGGAAAGGTATTCTGTATGACACAACGACCGGCTCAGTGCATCGCTGGCGGATGAATAACTGGGTTTAAGACCCCCACCAAATCTACGATTTGGTGGTGCAACAATTCAGTGGTGGTAACAGAGCTTGCCTGCCCTGAGCCTGCGCCGAAGGGTCGAAGTGCGGGTCTGAATCCCCGACTGAAAGATTGCTGAATTCTGGATTCTGAATTCTGGATTCTGAATTCTGAATTCTGAATTCTTCTTCAAATTGGATGATTCTGTGGTATCCCACATCTATCTTAGGTTAATATAATTTACAAAATTATTCTATCGGTTGATGGAAGTAAAAAATAATATACTATTGTTAGTTTATGTAATAGCTGAATCAACTACAAGCTGGAAATAAAAACCATGACTGCCGAAAAAAGAATAGAAGCTACTGCAAAAAATATTGAAGGAAAAATCCAAGAGGTTGTGGGTGAAATAACCGGTAATCCACAAGATAAAGCTGAAGGACAAGCAAAGCAAGCTGAAGCTCAAGTTAGTCACACTGTAGAAAATATTAAAGACGAACTCAAGAAAGCTTTAGACTAATTTAGCTTTTGCAGTACAAATAGCAATTTTAGCCATGATTCATTACTGATAGTGTAACATTAAATACTCCACTAACTTTGAGGAAGTGGAGTTTTGGTATTGGCGTAAAATCTGAAAGGATTAATTACTAAAAACTTGCTTCTAACCATGATTTTTATAGCAATTAAATTCAACTAATAACTGCTACGCCCTGCTAATAAGTTCCATAGAAAGATGGCAATTATTGCGCCAATGACGGCAACAATTACACCAGGGATACTGAGGGTTGCAGCAGTTAATTGAAATCTTCCTGTCTCTAAAAGAGTAACTACAATTCCCCCGATTACAGCACCGACGATACCTAAAACCATAGTTGAAACAATTCCACCACCCTGACGACCGGGATAAATAGCTTTCGCTATAGCTCCAGCAATTAAACCCAGAACTATCCAAGCAATAATGTTGAGCATAATTTCATACCTCAGAAAAGTTAATAACTAGGTTAGAAATTACAATAGTGTTTGACTTCTACCTAAAGATATAAGTATTAAACGTCAATAAAAATTAACACCTTTTATAAATCTCTGAGATGCAGACTCGTAAACGCTTTTGCTGTTTGTTGGGCTGCTACGAGTGCCTAGCAATCCTTTGCGATGTATAGATTACGAATTATGTCATATTTTACTAGTGCGATCGCATCAATCGTGTAACGAACAGTAACTATTGTTGGCGATAAACCTCTCTACAATGTTTCGCTTTCATCACGGCTATTAATTAATAAAGCATCATCTTGTATTTGTTAGTATATTTACTTGCTCAACTATTTATAATTTTCTGAATTTAATAAAATTATTTCACATATTCTTTTGAAGAACATCAATTATCTCCTTCAATCTAGGATCACGATGATAACCACACAATAAAGTAAAAGAATGAGAAGAGCCATTTTCTAGAGCTACATAATAAAAATCATTATAGTTAGTCATGATTCCATGTTCTGCGTCCATTTGAAACTCCATGATATTTAGTTTTACTAAATTTTGAAGCATAATATCAAAATTTTTCGGGTTAATTTCTCTATTAATAATTTTTGGGATTGGATTTTTAGGCTCTTCAGTACTTATTATGCCAAACTAATAAATAAAATGCCAATTTAATAAACATCTAACTCTAAAATTTTCAAAATTTCTAAATCCATAACC
>NZ_JBALBY010000082.1:0-159737 GCF_036919575.1 Nostoc sp.
ATCACTAAGAACATCAATTGCAATGTTCTTAGATTACATCTTATGCTGACTTTTTGCTTAAGTTGACACCAATGAGCAATGCTGTGCCCCTACGAGTGGTCTGTATTCCATGCAATTGAGAACCGCTATAGATAAACGTCCGTCGGCTCTCCATAACTTTAGTTTTGTCCTAAAAGTCTTGCCCTGCCTCGTTCCCAGGCTCTGCCTGGGAATGTGATCACTCGGAGGGCTGCTGCCTCCTGTCAAACTGGGAGGCAGCAGCCCTCCCACAAGAGCATTACAAGGCAGAGCCTTGTAACGAGAGGTAATTCACATTTGGTTATGTCTGTCAATGCGTAAGTCCTATTAATGTATTTTTCTTTTTTCCTATGAAACCACCCTGCTCTCCGTGAGTTCGGAGAGGGGTTGCGGGTGAGGTTTTGAAACGAAGTACGGTTTTAACCAATTAGGAGTTACGCATTGACAAGAAATAGCAAATATGTATCAGGTGAAAAACCACATCTCTCGTAGGGGTTTAGCATGGCTTTTCCCCTACAGCATCGTCTATTTACGATCAAAGGATAATTAAGTTTATTTTGCGATGGGTAACAATCAAGGCTGCGATTATCAATGATTTTTTGGGCAATCTAAATATAGTCCTTTTTTCTAGTTAGCGAACCAATTGTTTAAGGAAGGAATATTTGATCAAAGCCAACTCCAGCCCATCTGATGCCAAAATTCATTCCTCGCACAGTTTGCTGATCCGATTTCTTCTCGGCGGCACTACTCTTATTGTGAGTATTTCTGCTTATTTTAGTTATCAAGCTGCTCGGCAAATAACCCTAGAAGAGCTGAGAGGAAGAGCTTTTTTAGAAGTACAAAGAGGGGTTGATGAAATTGAGGAGTGGTTGCATGTTCGGAAAGTGGAGGTGCAAACCCTTGCTCATACTTCAACTGTAAGCTCCTTAGACTGGTCTGTAGCAGAACCCTATTTAAAGTCAGAAGTTGACCGGATCAATGAATTTTTCGTTTTCCAAATAGCTACCCCGGATGGTTCGTATTTTAATACTATGGTTGGTCGATCAAATAAGAATATTAAGGATCGAGACTACTTTCAAAAAGCACTAGCCGGAAAAAGCAACATTTCTGATCCCTTCATCAGCCGTTCCACAGGCATTCCTTTAATTGCGATCGCCACCCCCATTTGGTCAAATTCTTCTCAGAGTCGTTCACCAATTGGTGTCTTCAACGGTAACGTTAAGGTCGATCACATTGTTGAAGTTGTCAACTCGTTGCGCTACGGCGAAAATAGCTATGCATTTGCTCTGAATTCTCAAGGAGAAGCGATCGTCCATCCCAACTCAACTTTCATGTCAACCTTAGAAAAACCTGCACCCAGCCTGCTGAAAATTGCCGATCGCAATTTAAATGCGATCGCGCAGCAGATGGTAAATAAACAACAGGGAATTCAGTTGATGGAAATTGATGGCACCAAAAAGTATGTTGCATATCTACCGTTGCGAGAAGCTAATTGGTCTGTAGCTCTGGTAATTCCGCGCCAAAATATTGAATCTCGACTGCAATTCCTCGATTTTATCGCCCTAATTCTGGCCGGATTAACAGTGATGATGATCGCTGTCTTGTGGAGGGTGCAAGCGTTTGAACAGGCTCAACTGAAAAAGTCCAAAGCGGCGGCTGATACTGCAAACCATGCTAAAAGCGAATTTTTAGCTAACATGAGCCATGAACTGCGAACGCCCTTGAATGGTATTTTAGGTTGCGCTCAAATTTTGCTGCGTTCCCAAGATTTGCCAGAGCCACAGCAATATCATGTAAACATTATTGAACAGTGTGGCTCTCATCTGCTGACTTTAATCAATGACATTTTGGATCTTTCTAAAATTGAAGCGCGAAAACTGGAACTGTATCCTCATGATGTGCATTTCCCGTCTTTTTTACAGGGAATCGCGGAAATTTGCCAGATTCGGGCAGAACAAAAAGGCATTTTGTTTGTCTATGAACCCGCGAGCAACTTGCCGACTGGGGTTCATGTCGATGTCAAAAGATTACGTCAAGTTCTCTTGAATCTGCTGGGGAACGCGATCAAATTTACAGATGAGGGTAAAGTTACTTTCAAGGTTGAGGTAATCGATCGACTTCCTGGTGATGGGCAGACTGTAAAATATTGCATTCGCTTGAGTGTAGAAGATACGGGAATTGGGATAATTCCCAGCGAGTTGGGCAAGATTTTTTTGCCCTTTGAACAAGTAGGAGAGAAAAAGCGTCAGACCGAAGGGACGGGGCTGGGTTTAGCTATTACTCAGCAGTTGGTGCAGATGATGGGTAGCGATATCCATCTTAAGAGTCAGATCGGTCAGGGTAGTACTTTCTGGTTTGAGATGGCGATCGCTGAAGCCAGTCAATGGGTGCAGTCTGCGATGGCTGCATCGAAGAGACAAATCATTGGCTTTGAAGGTAGCCCGCGCACCATTCTGATGGTAGACGATCGCTGGGAGAATCGCACAGTAATTACAAACTTACTGCAACCACTGGGTTTTAATGTCGTTGAAGCTATCAACGGTAAAGAAGGATTAGAAAAAGCGATCGCTCTGAAACCAGACCTGATGATTACAGATTTGTTCATGCCAGAAATGGATGGGTTTGAATTGATTCAACACCTGCGTCATAGCCCAGATATTGCAGATGTCAAGATTATCGTCTCTTCTGCTAGTGTCTTTGAAACTGACCAAAATCGCAGTTTGCAAGCAGGAGGTGACACCTTTTTAAATAAACCTGTACAAGTAGATGAATTACTGCATCAATTAGAGTTTAACTTAGGTTTGGCGTGGATTTATCAGCAGTCTCAGTCTGAAATCAACTCTTTGGCTATAACAAGCGATCGCTCATCAGATAAATTGACTCCTCCTGCCCCCGATGTATTACAAGAACTGCTGACCTTAGCCAGTAAAGGTAACTTCAATGCCATCCTCAAATTGGCCGATAAACTAGAGGAAACAGACACAAACCTCGCTCCCTTTGCTAACCAATTGCGGCAACTAGCGAGGCAGTTTGACGAAGATTTAATCCTCAAGTTCTTGACTCAATATGAGGTAAAAACAGCATGACCGCGATCATACGCAACCAAAAAAATTCTCTGAATTGCGATCCTGCCAGAGGAATTATTTTAGTCGTTGACGATAACCTTGCCAACTTAGAAGTTTTATCGAGCTTTTTGGATCAGTCTAACTTTGAAGTTTGGGCGACTCGTAGTGGTGAAAAAGCCATTCAAAAATTAGACAACGATCATTTACCTGATTTAATTTTGCTTGATGTGATGATGCCGGGTATGGATGGGTTTGAAACTTGTAAACACCTAAAAAGCGATCCTCGTATCCAAGATATTCCAATTATTTTTATGACTGCTCTTTCAGATACTGCTGATAAAGTTAAAGGATTGCAATTGGGAGCCGTAGACTACATTACCAAACCTTTTCAGTATGAAGAGGTCTTCGTGCGAATAGAGAACCAACTGAAGCTGAGAAATTTGACGAAAACTTTGATTGCCAAAAACGCGGAATTACAACAGGCTCAAACCCAACTGATCCAAGCAGAAAAGATAGCAACCTTGGGTCATCTGACCGCAGGAATTGCCCATGAGGTGAATAATCCGATCAATTTTATAGCTGGCAACTTAAATTTTTTAGAAGAGTATGTTCAGGAGGTTGTTGATTTACTCAAGCTATATCAAAAGTATCTGCCCGACCCACCTGTGGAAATTCAAAATGCTATTAAAACAAAAGATATCAGCTTTTTGTTAAATGATTTATCTAAAATTATTCAATCCATGCAAGTTGGTACAGATCGTGTTATAGAAATTGTGTCATCGTTGAATAACTTCTCTCGCTCCAGAGAAGCAGGTAATAAACTAACTAACCTGCATGAAGGTCTAGAAAGCACCCTACTAATTCTCGGTCATCGACTCCAAGCAAATGCTCATCGTCCGACAATCCAACTAATCAAAGAATATGGAGAATTGCCACCTATTGAGTGCTATCCAGGTGAAATAAATCAGGTCTTTATGAATTTGATTTGCAATGCCCTCGATGCAATTGAAGAAATCCAAAAAAATCAAGATTTTGAGGAAATTTCCAAATATCCTGGTGTGATTCGGATTCAAACTGAGTCAATTGGAGAACGAGTTATTCTCCGAATTGCCGACAATGGTTCAGGAATCAGCGAAGCAGACCGGACAAAAATATTCGATGCTTTCTACACCACAAAAACCATCGGGAAAGGAACAGGGCTAGGTTTATCTATTGCTTACCAAATTGTAGTTAACAATCATCGCGGCAAGTTAACTTTCCATTCAACACAAAGTTACGGCACAGAGTTTGTGATTGAATTACCTATCCGTTGAAGAAGAATTCAGAATTCAGAAGCGGAGCTTGGGATTGCTCCGCCGAGGTGTCAGAATCAATCAGTCGGGGATTGGGACCCGCGACTGATTGAAGACCACAAAACAATAAAATTTGGTGGGTGTGCAAAAACACCGATTATTCATCCGCTTTTTCGGTCAGAATTCATTCTGAATTCTGACGATTGGCGCCTTTATTCTGTTTCGATAAACGAACCGCTCCAGACACAGAGAAGCCAGTGCGTTGGGCGGCGAGCCACTCTTGTTGCACCTGGCGCGACACAGAGAGAGGAGAATATAGAGAGGGTTTTTGCGTCAGTTTTGGGATATTTTTTTATTTGGAAGTCCCTAAATGTCCGTCGGCTGTCAATAATTTTAGTTTTGTCCAATGAGCAAGTAGATTGAGCTATCAGGATTTTGGAATGTGCGAGTTTCAACTATTTCTTTGGTATGCGAGCCATCGGAATGAGTCGTTGTATTGGACTCTTCCTTTGGCGGTTTGATTTCGACTGGTTCAGTCGGTGTAGGTGTTGCTTCTGGCGTGGGTGATGGTATTACCTCCTGGGCAGGTGGGATCGCAACTTTCGCCTTTGATTTTATTGCTGGTGCGATTACCACTGCTGGCTCAGGCTTTGGAACAAAGACGATCATTCCAACAAAGGAAAGCACAAACGCGGACAGATAAACCTCAGAGCTTTTACGCGGACTCAGCGTGTGATTTAAAACATGGAGACATAGTGAGGAGCCAGTGTCTCCTTAAAGAAGCAAGACGGTAAAGGTAATTAAAAAACGCGATCGCCCAAGTTTATAACACTACTAACGGTACTAGTTATCCCTTTGAGAATCGCTATAAGATGAGTAAAAGGGTTTTCTATGTCAACAATTTCAATCTTAAACACCATGAAGTGTCCTAAATTAAAGACAGCTATCTACCGTTTGGATGGAAATGACTGAGCAAAATGATTCTCAGCAATTGAATGAACCGACCGATGGAGCAACTACCAAGTCGGTCGATAATTCCTGGACAAACCGCATTGGTGGTGTCTGGAATAACGCAACAACACGTCTAACGCAACTCTTACCCGTAGAACAAGTGGCACAGACAGTTGTTGAATGGTTTAGTGTGAGTGAGGCTCAGGTTGCAGAGATTTTAGAGAAAATCCGAGCCGAACTACCAACCACAGAAGCGCTGCTCATTGGTAAACCTCAAGCCGGAAAAAGCTCAATTGTCAGGGGATTGACGGGAGTTTCTGCCGAAATTGTCGGTCAGGGATTTCGTCCCCACACGCAACATACCCAGCGCTATGCCTATCCTTCCAATGACCTGCCGTTGCTGATTTTTACTGATACAGTTGGGCTGGGTGATGTTAAACAAGATACTCAAAAAATTATTCAGGAATTAGCTGGCGATTTACAACAGGAAACTCATTCCGCCAGAATTCTGCTTCTGACGGTTAAAATCAATGATTTTGCAACTGAGACGCTACGACAAATTGCTCAACAGTTGCGCCAGCAATATCCAGACATTCCCTGTCTCTTGGTAGTTACCTGCTTGCATGAGGTTTATCCTGCCGATATCGTCGATCATCCCACCTATCCGCCAGACGATCAGGAAGTCAACCGCGCATTTGCCGCAATACAACAAGCTTTCGTCGGCATAACTAACCACTCTGTACTCATTGACTTTACTTTAGAAGAAGATGGCTACACTCCGGTATTTTATGGCTTAGAAGCACTGCGAGATTCCTTAGCAGAACTACTCCCACAAGCAGAAGCGCAGGCGATTTATCAGTTATTGGATCAAGAAGAAGCTGGGAAGCAAATTGGCAACCTTTACCGAGATGCTGCACGCCGTTATATTTTGCCATTTGCGATTATGTCTGCCACCCTCGCGGCTGTACCTCTGCCGTTTGCCACAATGCCGGTACTCACTGCCTTGCAAGTATCAATGGTAGGTCTGTTGGGTAAATTATATGGGCAGACAATTACGCCATCTCAGGCGGGAGGGGTTGTGAGTGCGATCGCAGGTGGTTTTTTAGCACAGGCCATTGCACGGGAGTTAATTAAATTTATACCAGGTTTTGGCAGTGCGATCGCAGCTTCTTGGGCAGCCGCCTATACTTGGGCACTAGGGGAAGCAGCCTGCGTTTACTTTGGTGATTTAATGGGAGGTAAGAAACCCGATCCCCAGAAAATTCAATTGGTAATGCAAGAAGCATTTCAAGTGGCGCAAGAACGGTTTAAGGGAATCAAACATTAAAACTCAAGAATCTCGTACAGAATTCATTCTGACTCCTGAATTCTGAATTCTGAATTCTGAATTCTGACTCCTGACTCCTGACTCCTGAATTCTTCTGATAAAAAAGCATGATTGGCAAATTAATTGTATTTGAAGGGGTAGAAGGCTGTGGTAAAACCAGCCAAATGCAGCTTTGTGCTGAGTGGTTGGAAAGTCTGGGTGTTTCTGTAGTTGTAACTCGTGAACCAGGAGGAACAGAGTTAGGCTTACATCTTCGCCGCTTGCTACTAGAAAAGGCAGAGGATAAACCAGTTGCAGAAGTGACAGAACTTTTGTTGTATGCTGCTGACCGATCGCAACACGTTGAACAAGAACTCAAACCAAATCTCGCAGCCGGGAAATATATTTTATGCGATCGCTATACCGACTCTACCATTGCTTACCAAGGATATGGTCGCGGTCTTAACATGAGTTTAATCAATCAGCTTAACTATATTGCGACTGGTGGCTTAGAAAGTGATCTAACTATTTGGCTAGATATCGATGTGGAAGTGGGACTTTCTCGCAAACTAGACGGCAAAGTCGGACTAGACCGGATTGAACAGGAGACAATCGCTTTTCATCGGCGCGTTCAAGAAGGATATGCACATTTAGCAACATCCTATCCCTCACGAATTGTTCGGGTAGATGGCAGCTTAAGTAAAGAAGCTGTACAAGAGGTAATTCAAGGAATTTTGTGCGTACACCTGCATTTGGAGAACGAACCGCAGAGGCGCAGAGGACACAGAGAGGAGTTAAGAAGAGAGGATGATGCGTTTGATGCCGTCTTTGAGGAGGGGGACGTTAAAGTTGATGAGCAGAGCTAGGGGGTAATGAGTCATTTTAAGATATGAGAGGACTTGAGCTTCGTGGATTGGGGCTAAATTTTGAACAGCTTTCAATTCCAAAATTAGACGATTGGCAACTAGAAAATCTAATCGACCTTTACCTACTTCATGTCCTTTGTAATTCACTGTTACCGACTTCTCAAACACATGAGGTATCCCACGCCTTAAAAATTCTATAATCAGCGCTTCCTTATACACCTCTTCCAAAAACCCTGCCCCCAACACTCTATGTACCTCAATTGCCGCCCCAATCACCTCTCCCGTAAGCCGATTCATCTCCTCTCCCAACTCTCTTCCCTCCGCGTTCTCTGCGCCTCTGCGGTTCGTTTCCATATAAACCCTCTCCAACCCTGTGGCAAAATTTATTAAAGTCCTTCCTTAGTTTGCCCAGCATGACCGCAACCATTCCCAATCTCCCCAGTCTCTACGACCCCTTTTCCACTGAAGCCAAGTGGCAAAAATTCTGGGAAGACAACCAAGTTTACAAAGCTGACCCCAACAAAGGCGGCGAACCCTACTGCATCGTCATTCCCCCGCCGAATGTCACGGGCAGCTTACACATGGGTCACGCTTTTGAAAGTGCGTTGATTGATACCCTCGTGCGCTACCACCGGATGCAGGGACGCAATACCCTGTGGCTACCCGGAACTGACCACGCCAGCATTGCTGTGCATAGTATGCTGGAAAAGCAACTCAAGACAGAGGGTAAGACTCGCTACGAGTTGGGGCGCGAAAAATTCTTAGAACGTGCTTGGCAATGGAAGGCGGAGTCTGAGGGAACGATTCTGAATCAGCTACGACGCTTAGGTGTCTCGGTGGACTGGTCACGGGAAAGGTTCACCCTAGATGAGGGTTTATCTAAAGCTGTTGTCGAGGCGTTTACTCGTCTTTACGAGGAAGGGTTAATTTATCGTGGTGAATATTTAGTTAACTGGTGTCCAGCTTCTCAATCGGCTGTGTCTGATGTGGAAGTGGAAAATCAAGAGGTTAATGGAAATCTCTGGTACTTCCGCTATCCCCTCACCGATGGTTCCGGTTTTGTGGAAGTGGCGACAACTAGACCAGAAACTATGCTGGGTGATACGGCAGTAGCAGTTAATCCCAATGACGATCGCTACAAACATCTCATTGGCAAAACTTTAACTCTGCCCATTCTACAACGAGAAATTCCGATCGTTGGCGATGAATTTGTTGATCCCACTTTCGGTACGGGTTGCGTGAAAGTAACTCCCGCCCATGACCCGAATGATTTTGACATGGGTAAGCGTCACAATCTGCCGTTGATTAACATTATGAATAAAGACGGCACTCTCAACGCCAACGCTGGGGAGTTTCAAGGACAAGACCGCTTTGTTGCTAGAAAGAATGTGGTTTCTCGCCTGGAAACAGATGGCTTTTTGGTGAAGATTGAAGATTATAAGCATACCGTTCCCTACAGCGATCGCGGTAAAGTACCTATTGAACCCCTCCTCTCAACTCAGTGGTTTGTCAAAATTCGCCCCCTAGCTGACAAAAGTCTCGAATTCCTTGACCAGCAAACTTCCCCAGAGTTTGTCCCCCAACGCTGGACAAAGGTCTATCGTGATTGGCTAGTAAAACTCAAAGATTGGTGTATCTCTCGCCAATTATGGTGGGGACATCAAATTCCGGCTTGGTACGCTGTCAGTGAAACCGATGGGCAAATTACCGATAACACGCCGTTTGTGGTGGCGAAATCGGAAACTGAAGCTTGGGAGAAAGCTAAAGCGCAATTTGGTGAAAATGTCAAGTTAGAACAAGACCCAGATGTGTTAGATACTTGGTTTTCTTCTGGACTCTGGCCGTTTTCGACTTTGGGCTGGCCGGAACAAACTCAGGATTTAGCAACTTATTACCCGACTACTACTTTGGTGACAGGCTTTGATATCATCTTTTTCTGGGTAGCCAGAATGACAATGATGGCTGGGCATTTGACGGGACAAATGCCTTTCCAAACGGTTTACATCCACGGCTTGGTGCTGGATGAAAAAGGTCAGAAGATGTCCAAGACCAAAGGTAATGGCATTGACCCATTGTTATTAATTGACAAATACGGTACTGATGCTCTACGGTATACCCTAATTAGGGAAGTGGCTGGTGCGGGTCAAGATATCAGATTGGAATACGATCGCAAAAAGGATGAATCGGCATCGGTGGAGGCGTCTCGCAACTTTACTAATAAGTTGTGGAATGCTGCCCGGTTTGTGATGATGAATTTGGATGGACAAACGCCGCAACAATTGGGAAACCCAGTAGCTATAGAATTGAGCGATCGCTGGATTCTCTCGCGCTATCATCAAGTTGTTAAACAAACCACCAATTACATCGATAATTACGGTTTGGGAGAAGCTGCAAAAGGTCTCTACGAGTTTATTTGGGGTGATTTCTGCGATCAGTATATTGAACTGGTGAAATCTCGCCTTCAGCCAGATGCAGATCCCACATCACGGCGGGTAGCACAGCAAACCCTCGCCTACGTGCTGGAAGGGATTTTGAAATTACTTCATCCCTTCATGCCGCATATTACCGAGGAAATTTGGCAGACTCTCACCCAACAACCAACGGTACCGCAAACTTTACCATTACAAATCTATCCCCAGGTGGATGCAAACCTAATTGATTCAGCATTAGAAGAACAGTTTGAATTGTTGATTGCTACTATCCGCACAATTCGGAATTTGCGTGCAGAGGCGGATATTAAACCAGGGGTAAAAGTAACAGCGAATTTGCAAACTGAGAGTGAGAAAGAGCGAGAAATCCTGATTGCTGGACAGGATTATATTAAAGATTTGGCGAAAGTTGAGACTTTAACTATTACTGACAAGCCAGAAAACCAAACTGTTGCTGCGAAAAAACCTCAAAGGGCTTTGAAGACAATTGGTTTAATTATTGTGGCGATTATCTTTGGTAAATTGGGTTTAGCTGTGGGAAATGCCATTGATGAGACTCCCATTGTCGGAACTTTCTTTGAACTAGTTGGTTTTGGTTACACAGCTTGGTTTGTCAGCCAAAATTTACTAACTGCTGAAGCTAGAGAAAAGCTATGGAGCCAGTTTTTCCCGCAGAGAGAATTAGAACAACCACAAGAACCAGAAAATGCGATCGCAGGTGTGATTGGTACAATACAAGTGCTAATTCCTCTGAGCGGCGTAGTGGATATTGAAGTTGTGCGTGCCAAACTAGAGAAAAGCCTGAGTAAAGCTGATGCAGAAGTTCAATCCCTGAGTACCAGATTAAACAATCCTAGTTTTGTCGATAGAGCTAGAGCCGACGTGGTACAGGGAGCGCGGGACGCTTTAGCTGAAGCACAGAAACAAGCGGAAATTTTGCGCGATCGCCTGCGTGGTTTAGGATAACTGTAATGGGTAATGGGAGTCTTAATAACTCCCAATTACCCATTACGAATTAACAAAGATCCAAATATCAATTCTGACACTTATTTTTTTATTAATTTTTTTATTAATTTTGAATTTTGAATTTTGAATTTTGAATTGGAGCGAAGCGACCCTCATGCGATATCTAGCCCAGGTGCGTAAAAATGATTTTTTAGACCAGCACCAGTTACGCTTGTTGGCGCGTCAAGAAGCTGATAACTTGTGGGCAATAATTCCCGAAGAGGCTTTTATTCTGTTGGGAAAGGGAAAGATTATGAGTGAGAACTTGCTTATTTTAGTAGAACTTTCCTCTACAGGCGACATTGAAAGAATAGAAGATGCCACCAACTGGGTACTCCATCTGGTACAAAGCTACCTCACCATCGGCATTACCCCAGAATTTTTGCAGCAGGAAGCCGAACGAGCCGAACATTGGCGACAATCCCTGACGTTGCAAAACCAAGACTTAGCGCGACGTTCCTTAGAATTGGAAGCTCGTCGTGAACAAATTCAAGCCTTAGAAGAAAGCCTCAAACGTGAGAAAAATGTTTATCCCCAAGAGGAAAGTTAAATTAATGAAGTCGGAAGTCGGAAGTCGGAAGTCGTAATTCGTAATTCACTTTATCTTAGCCCCCTCCTCGCTTGCGGGGAGGGGGTTGGGGGTGGGGTTCTATCTCACAAGGGCTGAGAACCGCTATAACTTTTACTACGATACTAACAGCTGTCGAATTAGCCTAGCTACAGCCTTTTGCGTGAAGCGGTTAGCAACTTGTTGACCCAAACGTTGTACATCTGAATTTACCAACAACTGGGCAATTTGGGGTACAAGTTCCACTGGGTCAAAGCCTTTTGTTTCTCGGAGAATACCTAATATATGTTTGATATGCTCCAAGGTTTGTTGTTGCTCAACTGTCGCCGCCGGAGTTTTATTAACTGCTGTCAATCCTACCCGTTCCCGCAACAGGGAAGTGAAGTTATGCAAAACATTTTTACCTAAAGCATCGAGTCCGTTAACAGATTCATCTACTAACTTATCACGAATGAAAGCACCGCGTTCAGATGACAGAAATTCTATCCCCTGATTCAGCACTAAGTTTAAGTCGTAATCTTGACTATTACGCGCATTTCGTAATAAGTTTTCTAACCGGTTCCAGCGAAATCTGCCATCTTTAAATAGCAAATCTTGCAATGATGCTCTTAATTGCGGTGCTGGATCAGTTAACAGGCGTTTAGAAACGTAAGGATAAGCTTCACTGAGAACTTTAAAGTTGGGATCTATAAAGATTGCAATACCTTCGAGCGTCACCAGGGAGCGAATAATTAAGGCGTAATAGGGTGGTACGCGGAAAGGATATTCATACATCAAAGCCGATAGTTCATCGGTGATGCTTTTAATATTAAGATCGGCAACACTGGCTCCTTCGGCATCAGCAAAGACTCTTGCAAAAGCTGGGATAATTGGTGTTAAATCGGTTTCTGGTGATAAGAAATCTAACTTAACGTAATCTTTTGCTAATCCTTCAAAGTCGCGGTTAACGACGTGGACGATCGCTTCAATTAAACCATAACGCTGTGCTGGCTGAATCTCACTCATCATCCCAAAGTCGAGATAAGCCAATTTACCATCTGGTGTTGCTAACAAATTACCAGGGTGCGGATCGGCGTGGAAAAATCCGTGTTCTAGCAATTGGCGCAGGGAACACTGTACACCCACTTCAATTAAGTAACGAGCATTTATGCCTTCGGCTTTAATTTCTTCTGTCTGGGTTAATTTGATGCCGTTAATCCACTCCATCGTCAAGACGCGACGATTGGTGTATTCCCAGTAAATTTTCGGTACATAGATGTCTTGGATATGACCGTATAATTCAAAGAATCGTTCAGCATTTTCACCCTCATGGATGTAGTCCATTTCTTCAAAAATGCGATCGCCTAATTCATCGAGAATCCCAACTAAGTCACTTCTTACCCGTTTGACCTTTTTCTGCACCCAAGCAGCCAGCTTACGCAAAATATACAAGTCAATGGCAATCCGCTCTCTTAAGTCGGGGCGTTGGACTTTAACGGCGACTTCTTCACCAGTTTTTAGCTTACCTTTATAGACTTGCCCCAATGAAGCCGCAGCAATTGGCTGGGCGGAGAGTTCAGCGTAAACCTCTTCTGGAGGTGCGCCTAGTTCTTCTTTAATAAACTGGTAAGCAATTTCGTTGGGAAAAGGCGGTAATTGGTCTTGTAGCTTAGTTAATTCTTCTAAATATACGGGAGGAACCAGATCCGGTCTGGTGGACAAAGCTTGTCCAATTTTGATGTAAGCAGGCCCCAGTTGGGTCAGCAATATTCGTAGCTGAGTGGCTCGGCGGCGATCATTTTTGACAACAACTCCCCGCTTACCATCCGACCACAACCCAAAAGCAAAAGATAGAGTCGGCCTCAACACAGCGAAAATCCGCCCTACAACTTGCAGAGGTCTGTTTTGGTAATGCGCCGCTATGCTCACGGGATCGTAAAGCGTCTCAGGTTGGGCAGTTGTCCTCACCTTTTGGGCGGCTAAGAGTCTTGGTGATTGCACAACCAAGTCTTGTGTACCATTTTTTTCTGGCACTATATCAATAACGTCCAGTTCACCTCGGCGATTTGTGCCGTTGGGACGGTCTTCCTGAATCGGTCGGGAACTAGGGGGAAGTGTCTTAACAATCATGAAGAAGGCCACCAGTCAGAACGATCACGTTAAGTATTGTAACAATATGTTGAGGCATTGGGGAGTGGGGAGTGGGGAGTGGGGAGTGGGGAGTGGGGAGTGGGGAGTGGGCATTGGGCATTGGGCATTGGTTATTCTCCTCATCACCCTCATCACCCTCATCACCCTCATCACCCTCATCCCCCTCATCGCCCTCATCTCCCTCATCTCCCTCATCCCACTACCAATAGGTCTGCTACACTTAAATGGGCATACTAGTTCAATAGTAGTAGCTATTGCTAGTTGCTGAAAGAGCATACTTAATTGTCCTGTAAATTGGAAGTTTCCGCATCTGCCCTCACGGAGAATTTGGCTTGATGTTGCTTTGCCTGCGAATTGAAAACTTTGCCCTAATTGACCAACTGGAATTGGAATTTGGCGCGGGACTAAATGTGTTAACAGGTGAAACCGGCGCTGGAAAATCGATTATCTTGGATGCCATTGATGCTGCTTTGGGTGGTAAAGTCTCTAGTCGAGTCATTCGCACGGGGACAAGTCGGGCGATGGTAGAAGCGACTTTCACTTCAAACGCTCCCCTAGCTGCTTGGTTGACTGAACAAGAAATAGATTTGCTTGATGAAAATTCCGTAGTCATTAGCCGAGAAATCACAGCCACTACTAGTAATATCCGCAGCCGATCGCGGGTGAATGGCGTGTTGGTAAATCGGCAAATTATGGGAGGAATGCGCGATCGCTTGGTGGAAATTACAGCCCAAGGTCAAACGGTACAAGTGGGACAATCTGCCCAAGTCCGCGACTGGTTAGATTTATATGGCGGCGACTCTCTAATGCAGCAGCGTCATCAGGTCGCTAAGAGCTTCAGTACTTACCAACAGGCACATCTAGCACTAGAAAAACGCCGGACATCAGAACGGGAACGGTTGCAACAATTCGACTTGCTCACCTATCAAGTGCAAGAATTGGGAGCAACCAATCTGGGCGAAGCTAATGAATTGGAACAGTTGGGACAAGAACGGGAACGCCTGAATCATGTCGTCGATTTGCAACAGATGAGTTACAAAGTTTATCAAGCTTTGTATCAAAACGATAATGAAACTCCCGCCGCCGCAGATTTATTGGGAGACAGTGAAGTGACATTAAATCACATGGTGGAATATGATACGCAACTGCAACCCCTATTGGAATTGGTGCGGGACGCGCAAGCGGCGGTAATGGAAGTGGGAAGGCAGATTAATGCTTATGGGGATGGTTTGGAAGCCGATCCGCAAAGGTTGTCAGAGGTGGAAGAACGGATTCAGGAATTAAAGCAAATTTGTCGTAAGTATGGGCCGACACTAAAAGAAGCGATCGCTTATTACGAACGTATCCAAGGGGAATTAGCCCAACTTAACGACAGTGAACAATCTATTGAAAGTCTGGAACAGCAAGAAAAGGCGTGTTTTGAAAAACTCACCCAAGCTACTAATCAGTTAACTCAACTGCGGGGTCAGGCGGCTGCTAATTTAGAATCACGTTTGATATCTCAACTCAAGCCCCTAGCGATGGAAAAGGTAAAGTTTCTGGTTGAAATCGTGCCTACTTTCCCAACTGCGATGGGAGCAGATAAAATTACCTTTATGTTTAGTTCCAACCCTGGAGAACCACTACAACCTTTAACAGAAATTGCCTCTGGTGGGGAAATGAGCCGCTTTTTACTGGCTTTGAAAGCTTGTTTTTCTCAGGTTGATGTGGCTGGAACAATGGTTTTTGATGAAATTGATGTCGGGGTTTCGGGAAGAGTCGCCCAAGCGATCGCGGAAAAATTACACCAGCTAAGTCAACGCAACCAAGTATTATGTGTTACCCACCAGCCTTTAGTTGCGGCGATGGCCGATCGCCATTTTCGCGTGGATAAACAAACTATCAATTCAGGTAAAGGTAAAAAAGCCAACAATGACAACGGCGAACAGCGTACCGTTGTCAGAGTTACTACCTTGGATAATTTAACCACACGCCGGGAAGAATTAGCGCAATTAGCTGGTGGGAAATCTGCAAGTGATGCGATCGCTTTTGCTGAATCCCTGTTATTACAAGCTGCTAACCACCGTCGCGGGGAGCTTATCATTAAGACCACAGGGGAGCAGGGAGCCTTCTAGCAGGGGGACAAAGAGTTTTCAGGTGTGTAAGCAACCACGCTCAATTTTGGTGACTTCTTGGATAATGGTGACTTCTTGGATAATTTGGGTATCTCTCTGCGAGCTGCATCTGCTCCAGCACTGCACGCCCCAAGAGACCATAGGGGTTGCCGAGCGTTTCGATGATCTCGAAGTGGTTGTACTCCTCGCCGACCAATACCTGTATCGGCTTGCCGTGCGCCTGCACGGCTGCTGCAAATTCACGCGACTGACGCATGAACTCCGGGCTCTCAAGTGTGCCATAGGCGACGATCACCGGAGCGTTGATCTGGTGCAGATGGCGCTGCGGACTCAACGCTTGCTCCACCTCGTCGGTGAAGTTGATGTATTCGCTGCGGCTCGACAGACGCACCGCTTTCAGGTCGAACATACCGCTACAGCATAACCCGCCTTTAACGATGTCAGCCGGCAGGTTGAAGTCCCGACGCCAGTTGGTAGTCAGGATGACGCCAGCCAGATGGCCTCCCGAAGAGTGACCAGAGACATAGATGCGGTTAGCATCTCCGCCAAAGTGCTGGGCGTTGTGATACACCCATGCGACAGCGCGGCGCACCTGCTGGGCTAGCGGCAGCAAGCTTCCGCCCACGTCCTGCACCCAGGCGAAGTCTAGCACGACGAAATGTACGCCAGCCTGCACGAAGAGTTCCGCTGGGAAGGCATAGTCCTTGGCTAAACCTGAGCGCCATGCGCCACCATGAATGTGGATATTGATCGGCGCGTTATGGCGCTCGGCCCTGTAGACATCGAGTCTCTCGATGGGAGTAGCACCATAGGCATAGCGCTGCGGCGCGCCCAATCGGGTACGCACGTCATTGCTGTTGGTAGCGTAGCGCTTGAGGAGCTGTTGTAAATTTGCGGCCCAGACGCTCTGGTCATAGGCGGCATCGAGTTCGGCTTGATCCAAGTCCAACCAGACCAGTGGCCCTTTGAGGCGCGGCGTTTGGGACGCTGGCGTCGGTTGCTGGGCAAGACCAGTCTTGGCGGCTGCAATCAGGGCGACGGCGGTGCCACCACCGAGAAACACGCGTCGCGTCATGCGATTGTGCGACATGTCTTTAGTGGTCATAAGCAATTGCTTCTTTGGTCAGAATATTTACCATTAGTTGATCACTATTGCACAGATTTGGGTTTTGCGAACATACAGTTGGCTTTGTGGAACAACTCAAATCTTGGTTGACTGATACAGCGGCGACGGTCGATGCTGGTTATCCTGATAATCGTCAACTTGTAATTATAGCGGTGTTATCTTCGATAACGGTAACAAGGCAGGTTTCGATTCAAACTGACCCCGGTTCCATTATTAATTTAAGAGCTGAAAGAGTTATGAATTACTACCCATCCCACTAACACAGTTGAACATTTTTTAACGTAGACGCAAAGCGGCTTCCCGCAGGGTACTGCCAAGGCGCAGAGAAGCCAGTGCGTTGCGGTGAATCCAGCGCTGTAGGCGGGTTTCCCGCCGTAGGCGACTGGTAAACCCGAAGGGGGGTTCCCACGGCAGTCGCTCATGGAGGAAACCCCAAAACCGCGCTGCCTAAGAGTTGTAGCAACTGGCGCGACGCACAGAGAAGAAAGAAATTTTTAACTGAACCGCTACGGGCTTTGGGATACGATGATGCTCATGCTTCTAGTAATGACTGACCGAGATAACCTCCTTCAGCTTTAACACCAGGTAAAGCAAAGAAATATCCACCACCAATGGGGCGAATGTACTCCTCCAAAGGTTCCCCAATCAAGCGATTTTGCACCGTCACAAAGCCCTTTTCTAAATCAGCCTGAAAACAGACAAACAACAAACCCATATCTAAATGTCCAGATTTGTCAAACCCGCGTGAATAATTGAAACCACGCCGCAGAATCAAACTCGACTCTGATTTGCGTGGATTAGCAAGGCGGATATGAGCATCTAGGCGAATTTGTTGACCCTTTGGGTCTTGAGCATAATTGGGAATATCTTTCTCGTGATTCATCCCCAAGGGTGCGCCAGAGTCCTTATTACGCCCAATAATTGTCTCTTGCTCCTGTAGTGGTGTCCGATCCCAGTGTTCGACTAAGTTGCGGATCACCCGCACCACTTGATAGCTTCCCCCGACTGTCCAAGCTGGTTCGCTGCTGTTTGGCTGTACCCAGACAATCCGGTTCATCAACTTTTCATCGCTAGCATCTAGATTTGCTGTCCCATCTTTAAAACCAAGCAGGTTACGCACCGTAGTTTTGCCTTGCTTTTTGTGGGTATTCGGCGGCAGAAACCCCGCTATTTGCCAACGCAAAGTTATCAAGTCAGGCAAGTTCTTAATGATGTCGCGTAAAGCGTGGAGATTCGATTCCTCAGTATTTGCACAGAATTGCAACAGTATATCCCCATGACATAAATCTGGGTCAAGCTGGTCATTGGGAAAACCTGGCATAGTATCTAACCGCTTGGGTTTCAAGTTGCCAAGTCCAAAGCGGTTATCGAATAGTGAGTTACCCACAGCTAAGGTGATTGTCAAGTTATTGGGAACCACTACAGGCCCAAGAATCCCCGAATCATTGGGTGGAAATTTGGGGTCGCGCGACTTGGGTGTTCCCCCTGCCATGAGAAACTGGATGCGCTCTGTTAAAGTTTTGAACAACCGCACTAAATCTGCTTTATTGGCAGCAGTTGTATCAAATGCGACCATCAGTCCCGATGCAGGAGTAGGGGTAAGAATACCTGCTTGGTGAAGTCCAAAGAACGGCACCATCTCTTCAGATGGGTCAAGAGGTGTTCCTAGAAGAGTACGATAACCCAAACTGGTCAAAGCTGCTACTCCACCTGCTGCGGCCATACCGATGAGCAAGTCACGACGGCTGATGCGGGGAGTAATGCGTAAATTTGGTTGCTTTGTAATAGACATAGTTTCCTCCTCTAGGAATGATTGATAAATTACTCAACTCCCAAAGTGCCGCGCAGCTGAGACAAATCTTCAGCAAGAGATGCGATCGCTGTTTTCATCTCTTTCTTGTCTGTTTCACTCACCTTATTGTAGTTAACAAAACCACCATCAGGGGTTTTGTACTTAGCAAGTTGTTGGTCAACTTTGGTGAAATTTGCATCCACACGCGCCAGTAGTTCTGGGTTGGCTTTTTGGATGACGGGACGCAATAACTCGACAATCTTTTGGGAACCATCGACATTAGCGCTGAAGTCCCAGAGGTCAGTACGGCTGTAACGGTCTTCTTCTCCAGAAATCTTGGTTTTACCCACTTCTTCAATCAAGTCAGCAGCACCACCAACCATGTTTTTCGGTTCAATGGTCAAGGTGGCAATGCGCTTTTGTAAATCTAGTGCATCTTTCTGTAGCTTTTCGGCATAGGGTTTCATGCCTTTTGTAGTTTTGTCCTGGAATAAAGCTTTCTCTAGGCGATGGTATCCGGTGAATTGTGGGTCAGCCTCTTTTTTGGCAAAGTCATCAGCACGGGAATCCATGCTTTTGTCGAGGTCGGAGAACAATTCAGCTACCGGTTCTGTGCGTTCATAGTGAAGATGGGCAGATGCATAGGTTTTTTGAGCCTTGGGAAGGTCGCCAGCAATTACGGCATCTGTCAATATCTTGGTTTTAGTAACCAGTTGGTCAATTTCTTTAGTGACGTAGACTTTATATTCTGCGATCGCACCGACTAATTGACCCTGATTTACAGTCCCTTTGGCTTGAGAATCTCCTCCAGCTTTCACTGTGATTTTACCTTTAGGATTGCTGCGTAAACCGCAAGCCATGTCATAGTCACCCGGTTCTAGATTGGTTTTGAGTTTTTGAACGAAGCCAGGAGCAATATTTTCCTTTTCTTCAACGACTTTCACCCCAGACAAAATCTCCCACTCCATAGGTTTGCTGCTTTTGTTGGTCAGCACAAAGGTGTTTTGCCCAGATGTTACTGTCAGCTGATTGGGTTCGCAACCTTGATCTGTCACAGCCAAAGCTGTTTCTGTAGGATTGTTAGCAGATGTATCGCTGGCTACTTTAGCTTCTGGAGTATTATTCGCGGCAGTATCGCTTGATTTGTTCGATTCACAGGCAGCTACTGTCAAGGCAATTAGACAGATAATTGTTGAATACTTTAAAACATTTTTCATTGTTGTCTTTTCCTAAAAATTATTGAAGTAGCTAATAATGCCTTGCTGTAGTCTTCTGTGCCGTGTTATCACCTAAGAAAAACAGCGACATGGTAGGAATTAGATAGCCAAAATAGGCGATCGCTTCGCTGACAGTCGGGGCATCGTTATATCCAAAAAATCCTGCCAAAAGTGAACCGAGAAACCCGTTATTGGGAAGTACCCCGCTAGCATCGAATACCACTGTTTGCAGTAAATTCCACACTCCGGCTTCATGGAAAGCTCTCACCCCACTTGCTAAAAGTCCAGCAGCAACCAGGATAATGAAGGCTCCTGTCCATTTAAAAAATCGCTTTAAGTTGATGCGGATACCACCCTGATAAATGCCTACACCGACGGCTAGTGCGGCTGCATATCCAAACAATGCCCCCACGGGAGCTTGAATTCCCAAATTTTGCTGAAACGTGGCCAGCAGAAACACTACTGTTTCCAGACCTTCCCGCAGGACTGCAAAGAATGACATCCACACGAGTGCTGTACCCCATTTATCGCCCGACTGAATCGCAGTTTCAATTTGAGACTGTAACTCGCCTTTAAGAGAACGAGCCGCACGGCGCATCCAGAAAACCATCCAGGTGAGAACCCCAACTGCGACGATGGAAATTACCGCTTCAAATAGTTCTTGTTGTTTCTGGGGAAACTCCTGACTGGTTATTTGCAAAATAATGCCAGCAGCTAGACAAATTAAAGTCGCTAGTGCGATGCCAATCCAAACTGACTTCATCAAATGGGTACGTCCAGTTTGCTTGAGATAACTGGCAATTATCCCCACGACGAGTGCAGCTTCAACGCCCTCTCGGAACATGATCAAGAAGGGAAAAAGCATGGATAACCTTATTAGTTATAATTACTATCAAATCATCATGAGAATAATAGCTTACTTGAGAACCTTTGTATATAAGTGCAAGTGAAAAAATCTCTAAAATCCTGGAAGAATAAATTTTCGGTTGAATTTAGGACTTACGCTGTACAAAATAACTATTCTGTGTATTAACGAAATTTGGTTGTTTCAGGCTGTTGGGACTACCTTGAGATGAGTAGCGTCACCGAACAGCCCACACTTCGACCCAACTCTTAGAGACGCTGCGCGTAGCAAGATCCCGAAGGGTACGGCGCAGGCTCAGGGCAGGCAAGCTCTGTTACCACCGTAGGCATCGCAGTTTGATAGTGAAAACCCCGCTTGAAACGACTGCGAACCCGGAGGGTGAAAACCTTGATATTTACACCGTAGCCCACTTAGGAATAAGAATTACCTCACCCTCAATCCCTCTCCTTATAAAGGAGAGGGAAGCTAGATACAGGATGAACTTTTGCATTTTGTTTAATCCACGTTCCTTAGAAGCTTCTGGCGATCGCATCACTATAGAGATGGGCATTGGGCATTGGGCATTGGGCATTGGGCATTAATTATTCTCCCCCATCTCCCTCATCTCCCTCATCTCCCTCATCTTTCCCCACTCCCCACTCCCCACTCCCCACTCCCCACTCCCCACTCCCCACTCCCCACTCCCCACTCCCCACTCACCGAAGATACCGTTGCAATAGCCCAATAAAAACTTCTGGTATTTCCAAATGAGGTAATATTCCGGCATCTGCGATCGCATAAAAATCTTGAATTGCACTTGGATTTAAATTTGCCAATCGTCGTCCTAATTTAATGTTGGTAAATTGTGCCTTTTCTCCCCAAAAAATGACGGTGGGAATTGTCAGTTGTTGAATATATAAACTCACGTCAAAATAAAGATCGCCCCGCAAAAATGACAAGGCGGCAAATTTGCCATTAGGCTGTTGTGCAGAGGTTAAATAAGCCTCCACCATCTCTTGGGATACTCGTTGTGACTTAGCAAACAGAAAACTTTGTAAAAAATTTCGGACTGCAATTTCATTTTCAGCACCAAGGATGTAAATAAAATTGTCTAACAGAGGCGTATTGATCACCGAAAGCGGAAGTCTGCGTCCAGCACCCTCTCCAAAATCATCAAATCCAGAGGGGGACACCAAAAACAGGGCTTTGAATAAATTGGGTTGAACAATAGCTAGGCGGATAGCAAAAGCGGCTGTTAGAGACGAAGCTACCACCGTCACAGGCTGGCGACAAGTTTGGATGATAAACTCGGCGATCGTGCTGAGATAATCCCTAATTTTATAATCCCGGACTGGATGAGCCGATTCTCCCCAGCCGATTAAATCGGGCGCTAAAATATGGTAATTAGAGGCAAAAGCCGGGTAAACTTTAGACCATTCGTATGCAGACGCTCCACCACCAAAGTTATGGAGAAACAGTAATGGGGGTAAATCTTCAGTATTAGCGATCGCTTTGCCCACCGCAGGCATCGCCCAAGGTGCATTCGTTTGGGTATAGTAAACCATTGCCCCCAAGGATGTATGGATGATTTTATGTCCAAAGCCAGGAGGTTGAAACTGAAGCATAAAATTAAAAAGTTTAGTTTAAGTTTAAATAAGAGTCTGAAACTCTCTTTAATTTTGAATTGTTAACAAATTTGGTGGGTCTAAATCCACGTTATAAAACTGTACCTTTCGGCGTAGCTCAGGGCATCGCTTCCGACTTCCGACTTCCGACTTCCGACTTCCGACTTATTTAACCTTGCTTTTTGTCGGCATCTCCTGTGATCTGAACAAGTTGATAGAGGTTATCACCACTGATGTGATAGGCTGCCCCAAAACCAACTACAAAACGACCTTCACTCGGAGTTAACTGGAAAATCCGAAAGTCAGACAAGCCGCGTAAAACCTCGATAATTTGACCAAAGCGCCCTTGAAATTGCTCAACAATTTGATTCCACTTGTCAGTTTCACGCTCGATCAAAGTTGTCGTACAATCAAAACTCAAACGACGACGGGCAAAAATTAGATTACTCTTAGCTTCATCCTCGATAAACAAGACACTAACATGAGGATTCGCATAGAGATTTTTGGTATGAGTCGAAAGACCACTGACGTAAATGTAGATATTCTTGGAATCATCCATTACAAAGGGAGCATAACTAGCATTGGGTATTGCTTGTGCGCTCACGGTGCTAATGATTACACTCTCAAATGCTTCAGGAAACTTTTCGTACTCAGCTTGAATGTTTTCAAGTTGACTCATAAGTAAATTACCATTTGATTAGAAACACCTAATTACAGCAGATTTCAAGGAAAGTGAAGTACACAACGATTCGTCCCAAAGTGAGGTATAAACCCTGTTTTACTTCAGAATTCTGAATTCTGGATTCGGAATTCTGAATTCTGCTGTAAGTATCCTAACGTAATTGAGCATTATCCAAGTTATGAGTACCGGAGGATTTCGAGAAACAGACATTGAGCTAGACTTAAGAAAGTTATGAGGACGCAAATGTGAGTGACAAAAATCGTTCTCAATGGGATTTAGGCAGGTTTATCGAAACCCTGACTTACTTTGAGGTAATTCCTTTCCTTAACTGGGTACAGCAGTTAATCCAAGGTCGTCCTAATGATAATCAAGATAGACCCAATGGAGGAAGAAATGTGGGTGTAATATTAATAGCAGGTGCAACCGGTGGTGTAGGTAAACGAGTGGTCAGGCGATCGCTCGAACGGGGTTATAAAGTTCGCGCACTAGTTCGAGACATTGAGAAAGCGCGGTCAATTCTTGGTAATGATATAGACTTGGTGGTTGCGGATATCACTCAACCAGAAACTTTAACTCCTTTAGTTATGGCTGATATCCAAGCTGTAGTTTGTTGCACAGCAGTGCGTGTGCAACCAGTTGAGGGAGACACAGCAGATAGAGCCAAATATTATCAAGGTGTTAAATTTTACCAGCCAGAAATTGTTGGCGACACCCCAGAAAATGTAGAGTATCAAGGTGTCAAAAACTTAGTCCAAGCGGCCGCAAAATATTTACCCCAAGCAAACGAAAAACTAATATTTGATTTCACGAAACCATCAGCAGAATTAAAAGATAACTGGGGAGCGCTGGATGATGTCGTCATGGGTGGCGTGAGTGCCAGTAACATCCAATTAGGGGAAAATACAGCTTTGTTTGCTGGTAATGTCTCCACCGCTAACTCTGGCGGATTTGCTTCGATCAGAACCAAGAATTTTGATCCACCATTTAACTTATCTGATTATGAAGGTGTGAAATTGCGCGTCAAAGGTGACGGCCAGCGTTATAAAATCTTCCTACGGACAGATCCAAAATGGGATGGCATTGGCTACAGCTATTCTTTCGATACCGTAGCTAATACCTGGATAGATGTTCACATTCCTTTTGCAGATTTGATTCCCGTCTTTCGGGCAAAAATTGTCAAAGATGCGCCGCCAATTGAGCAGAATAGAATTTGTTCATTCCAACTGATGTTGAGCAAATTTGAATATGATGGTGCTTTAAATCCCAAATTTTCTGCCGGTGGTTTTACTTTGGAGTTGGAATCAATTAAAGCTTACGGCGGGACAACTTTACCACAATTTATCCTCGTCAGTTCAGCAGGTGTGACTCGTCCCGGACGTCCCGGCATTAATTTAGATGAAGAACCGCCAGCAGTGAAATTAAATGACCAATTGGGAGGAATTTTAACTTGGAAATTAAAGGGAGAAGATAGTTTAAGAGAAAGCGGAATTCCTTATACGATTATTAGACCTTGTGCTTTAACGGAGGAAGCAGGAAGTAAGGAATTAATATTCGAGCAAGGGGACAATATTAAGGGCAAAATCAGCCGTGAAGATGTGGCAGAACTTTGCGTGCAAGCCCTAAAAGTAGCGATCGCTAGTAATGTCACCTTTGAAGTAAAACAGGGAGATAATACTGTTGACTCTATCGATTGGCAGAAGCTATTTTCTAACTTAGAACAGGATAAATAAGTGAAGTGTCTACAGACTTATACGGGAGCATCTCAGTGAAAGCAAAAATACCAGACGATAAACCTCACCCCAACCCTCTCCTTACCAAGGAGAGGGTTGGGGTGAGGTTTTACAAGGCTTTTTACACTCATTGAGATGCTCCCGACTTATACTCTCTAGCCATACTAATATATCTTGTCTAAAGAGACTCTTATGAAAAAAATCCAAGTGCTAATACTTGCTGGGATTTTAGCAATAATTATCTGGGGCGGGTTATTTGCAAACACTGCTTCATCGCAGCAAGTGGAGTCCCGCATCAACAACCTAGAAGCGGACTTTAATCGTGTCGAGTCGCGGTTAAACCAGATAGAGTCTCAACTGGGTCAAAGTCGCCAGTCTCCATCCCGAAGAACAAGACTTACCCCACGACAGTCAACTGGTTCCAGAGGAAACTTATCACAGCAAGATCCGATGTTTGATCGGTTGGCAACTTTGGTGATTGAATTGAAGCAACAAGTCAATAAATTAGAGCAGCGAGTTTCTAAATTAGAAACTCGCTGAATATCTATAGCAGAATTCAGAATTCAGAATCCAGAATTCAGAAGTAAAACAGGGTTTATATCTGGCTTTGGGACGAATCGTTGTGTACTTCACTATTAAATTTTGCCAAGAGCAGCACAGGTTAATGGTTGCTGCACCTGAGTAGAAGGTTTATCTGCAACTAACTCAATTTTGCCTTGGGCGTTGCGATGCCAGGAAGTAGCTTGGACAAGAACCTCTGGGGATTCAGGTATTTGGGCTTGTACCTTCTGTGTTTTACGGTATGCAGAGATGTCGCGGATATCAGACCAAGTGCGTAGGCGTAGCCCGTCGTAGACATCGCTCGTCACTTGTTGAAGGGGATTTTGCGGTATTCCACCCCGTCCCGTTGCCACAAAACGGCTGCCTTCACTGCCCGCGCAGCCTGTAGCTATTTGCTGCGATGGGTCGGTGACATTTGCTGGTAGTTCGACTAAACCAGAATTGGGATTGACATCAGGGTTAGTAATTTGGACATTACCGTTAACGCCAAATTGCGAACTGGCAGTAATATCGTTTTCAGAAGTAAGTTGAGTCCGATATTTTAGACCAAAGATACCCTGAGTGGTAATTTGAATGTTGCCACCCTTGCCCTCAAAAGCATTGGCAATAATATCGCTATTTTCTAACCCGACGATCAGGGGAGCCTTAATGGTGATGTTGCCACCGTCGCCACTGCCACCTGCTTCTGCGGTGATCGTACTACTATGACGCAGCAAGAGGACGTTTGCGACATCCAAATTGATATCACCACCTTGACCAGAGGCGGTGGTTGCCAGAATCTGACCATTATCCAAAGAAACTTGATCTGCTTGGATACTTAACTGTCCAGCATTACCTGTCCCAGAGTTTTTCAGGTTCACGCGTCCATTATCGCGCAGTGTGAGGCGGTTTGTTGTGATGCTCAACCTACCCGCATTACCCGTAGGAGCATCCGGTAAACCATAAAATTGCCTCGTAGTCTTATCTGTAATGGGTGCGCTAGCTGCGATCGCAGAATTCAAGATATTCTTCCCTTCTACTAAAATGTCATTTGCCTGGATAGTTAATGCGCCTGCATTGCCTGTGGCTTGGGTGATTGTACTGATTGATGCACCATCTTGGACGACCAAGTGATTAGTTTGAATTGTCACATCCCCAGATCTACCATTGCCTAATGTGTTGCTTCCCAGAACAGTCGGAGCTTTTGTGAACTGATTTATGCCAGTGATGCTGAGGCGATCTGCCACATTCACGGTGACGTTGCCAGCATTTCCTAAATTATTGGACTGTTTAACGTCACCAAATATGCCAAACACTGGCAAAGTACTTGTTGACAAGATGGCTCCAGCTTGTAATGTCAACTTTGGTGTAGTCACAGATATATTACCCCCATTCCCGGAGCCTGTAGTAAAGCTACCGATACCGCTAATTAGGGTTGGTGAGATTGGGTATGCACCCACCATGTCTATAGCTTGCCGTGCCACTACCGTTATATCACCCGCATTGCCGACACCCGTCCCAGGTGTTCCGGCGATCCGAACAGAAGCGGCGAAAATTTCCCCTCCATCTAAAAGGTGCAATGTCCCTGTGGAGACATCAATATTGCCGCCATTGCCAATCCATGATGTGTAAGCACCAATTCCACTAGCACTGAAACTGAGGGGATGTGCTGCGATCGCGGTAATATCTTCTGCGACATTGACGGAGATATTGCCCCCACGCCCAGTAGCCCCAGGAAAGACAGTTGTTAAAATTCCACCACTTTCCTTAAGAGTCACTTGCCGCGCCCCTACAGTGATATCTCCCCCGGCTCCTGATGCATAAGTTTCACTGCTAATACGGCTACTGCTACTCCCAGTCGGTGCTAAGGGAGATTTCAGAGGAATAGTACCACTGGCGGTAATAGTATCTGCTCGTACTTCCACCTTACCTGCTGCCCCTGCACCCAGGCTCAGGGTTTCAATCGCTGCGCCATCCTCCAAAGTCAACTGCCCTGCTTGAATATTCACTGCTCCGCCGTTCCCCGTCGCTTTCTGCGCCACCTGATTGACAATCCAAGCGCTGGGAGCTTGAGCATTGGCATTTACTCCACCTAAAAAGAGCGATCGCGCTGCATTCACAGTAATATTTCCCCCCTGTCCACTACCCGTAGTTGCACCAGCAATTTGAGATTGATTCAGGGTAATATCGCGTCCCACAACTTGAATCCCTCCGGTAGCATTGCCGATGGGGTTGGGATTCCACAGGGAGGAACGGTTTTTAAAGTTAATGTCTCCTAGTTCTGCGACTTGGGTGTATTCTAGTTGCCAACCCGTGGTAATGGGGGTCAGGCTGACTGTACCACTATTCACTGCACCGATTTCAATCCGTCCAATAGGAGCAGTAATCACGCCACCGTCAAAATTGACATCACCACCGACAAGGGCAAGTGTCTGTCCCGGACTTGCTACTATCCCCAATTTGTTGGTGGGAACAATGCCATCATTACCCGTGCCTTGCACCTGAATATTTCCCGTTGCTTGACCAAATTGCAACCCCACGGGTACGCTGATGGTTAATAATGGTGGTGTTGCTGAATTTACTGCACTAAATTCGACTCCATCAGCAAACTTAATACTATTCGCCGTCGTTCCCACGAAGGAACCGCCAATATTCAAGCGGGCATTTGCCCCAAACACAATCCCCGCAGGATTCATTAAAAACAAACTCACCGGATTACTACTATTAAGCTTGCTAATTAACCCATCAATATTGGAAACATTTCCACCTGTCACCCGACTAAAGATGGTAGCGATATTTGGGGTATTAATTAAATTGAAGGTGGCTGAACCACCCGTAGGCACAGAGAAATTATTGAAACTATGAAATAAATTATTACCTTTTTCAATTCCGTTAAGAATTGTGAAATTATTACCATTTGGGGTAACAGTGGTGTTGGTTGTACCATCAGATGTCACCTGTGCGATGGCTGGTAGTACCAAAGCGGAACTCAAGAACCCGATTGTGAGTGTAGATAGAAAAGCGTAGGCGTAGCCCGTCGTAGACATCGCTCTCATACCAAAAACTTCCTTTAACTGATTTCAAGTTAGAGTTCCCGAAATTGCATGATTAATAACATGATTAAAGAAGTCGGAAGTCGGAAGTCGGAAGTCGGAAGTCGGAAGTACAGTTTTGCAACGGGGATTTAGCGAGAAACGCGGTCTTGGGCAAAGCCCCAAGTGGAGCGATTTCTCAAGACAGCGCTGCATTGCGGTCTTGGGGTCTCCCCTCTTGAGCAACTTTGTAAGACAGAACAAGACTTACATACTTTCTGCCGTCGTTAGGCAGGGGAATTAAACTGAACATACTTTGTTAAATTTTGGGAACAGCAGCACAGGTTAATGGTTGCTGCACCTGAGTAGAAGGTTTATCTGCAACTAACTCGATTTTGCCTTGGGCGTTGCGATGCCAAGAAGTAGCTTGGACAAGAACCTCTGGGAATTCAGGCATTTGGGCTGTGACTTCGGCGATTTTTCGGTATGCAGAGATATCGCGGATATCAGCCCAAGTGCGATTGCTCGTCACCTGCTGCGTTGGGTTCTCAGGAATACCACCCCGTCCCGTTGCCACAAAGCGGCTGCCTTCACTGCCCGCACAGCCTGTAGTAATTTGCTGCGATGGGTCTGTTACATTTGCTGGTAATTCTACTAAACCGGAATTGGGGTCAACTCCAAAATTGTTAATATCAACTGTACCGTTAATACCAAATTCGGAACTAGCGGTGATGTCGTTTTCTCTTGTGAGGCGATCGCGGTATTTGAGTCCAAATAAGCCTTGGGTGGTAATGTTGATGTTACCGCCTTTACCTTGGAAAGCATTGGCTACGATATCGCTGTTTTCTAATCCAACAATGATGGGCGAATTGATGGTGATGTTGCCTCCATTGCCTGTACCTCCAGCAGTGGCAATAATATTACTACCGTGGCGCAAGATTAAGACATTTGATTGCAGATTAATTCCGCCCCCTCTTCCAGAGTTCGTGGTTGCCGAAATTTTTCCAGAGCGATCGAGGTCGATCCTGTCCGCATTGATGTAGAGGTTTCCGGCATTACCAAAACCTTGGTTATTGACCCGCACCAGCCCTCCATCCGTAATCTGTAAGCGTGGGGTATTAATGATCAGATCGCCTGAATTGCCAGTAGGCATAGCCGATAGCCCGACCGCTTGCTGAAAAGCTAAAGGTAGCACCGGCGCACTGGCACTAATCTCGCTATACTTACCCGAAGCGGCACTCATGCCACTGACGATAATTTGCTCGGAAACATTGACTCGCAAAATCCCAGCATTGCCCTTGCCCAGGGTGGTGGCTCCAACGACTGCGGCATCCAGTACAGTTAGCCTAGGCGTATTTACGGTGACTTGCCCAGCATCTCCCCGGTTTAAACTGACGGTTCCGAGCAAGCCAGCCTGGAAATTGAAGGGATTTTCTCCAGTCATTTCAATGAATTCAGTGGCATTGACAATCACATTACCCGTTGCACCAGTTCCCTGACTGCCAGCGGCAACCGAACCGCCCGTTTTCGTTCTTAATTGTCGTGTCGTCACTTGAATATTACCGCCTTGTCCAGTATTCCTAGCTTCTGAAACGATCTCGCTACGAGTTGCGGTAGGTTGCAGCGATGAAAACCCAGTCAATTGAATGGCATCTGCCGCGACTGAGATATTTCCTCCCATTCCAGATCCATAAGTACGGGTAGTAATTTTTCCGCCATCTTCGAGTAGCACTTGTGGTGCAGTAATTACCAAATTGCCACCCGCACCTGCGATCGCATTAGTTACCACAAGGCTTTGGGCAAATCCATAGGTGCCCACCCCTTGCATGGAGAAGGACTCACTAGCATTGACCTTAATATCCCCAGAAATTTGATTCCCCTGGTTAGTTAACAACACCACAGAACCATCATTCACGTTAATATTTCTGCCTTGGAGGTGAATCGAACCCCCAGTAGCACCACTAGCGTCAGCAAGGGCTTGACGCGAAAACCGAATATCGCCGTACTGCTGGAGAGTGCCGTAGTCAAAATTCCAGTCAGGGGATGCCGTGCTGAGATTAACGGTTCCGGCTCTGGCGCTACCGAGTTCTAGATGACCCGATGGGGCGGTCAGAATACCACCATCTAAAACAATATCTCCCCCCACGAGTGCTAGGTTTTTGCCAGGAGCAACGCCCAATCCGTTGGGAGTTGTTCCCATCTGAAGCGGGGCATTTGCCTCAATCAATCGGTGTCCGGTATTTTGGACAGTAATCATTCCTGGTGTTTGTCCCATTTGCAGTCCGATCGGCACACTTATTGTCAATAAGGGTGTCGCAGTCGGATTGACGGCACTAAATTCGACTCCATCGGCAAATTTAATACTACTCGCCGTTGTTCCCACAAAGGAGCCGCCAATATCCAAACGGGCATTTTTACCAAACACAATCCCCGCAGGATTCATCAAAAACAAACTCACCGGATTACTGCTATTAAGCGTGCTAATTAACCCATCAATATTAGAAACATTTCCACCTGTCACCCGGCTAAATATAGTTGTAATATTTGGCGTGTTAATTAAATCAAAGCGAGCATAACCGCCCGTAGGTACAGATAAATTACTGAAGCTATGAAATAAATTATTACCTTTTTCAATTCCGTTAAGAATTGTGAAATTATTACCAGTTTGGTTGACAATGGTGTTATTTGTACCATCGGATGTCACCTGAGCGATCGCTGGTAGTACCAGAGCGGAACTTAAGAACCCGGTTGTGAGTATAGATAGAAAAACGTAGGCGTAGCCCGTCGTAGACATCGCTCTCATCACGAAAAACTTCCTTTAGCTGATTTCAAGTTAGAGTTCCCTTTTAGGGGATGATTAATAACATCATTAAAGAAGTCGTTCGTCTGAAGTCGGAAGGACGCTCACGGACTCGCTACCGCTACGCTAACGGAAGTACAGTAATGTATAGGGGATAAAGACTCATTGCCACAAAACTTGCGGCTTCTCTTGTAGCCGGGGACAAAAAAGCGCCGAATGAAAGTTAAATTTTGGGAACAGCAGCACAGGTTAATGGTTGTTGCACCTGAGTAGAAGGTTTATCTGCAACTAACTCGATTTTGCCTTGGGCATTGCGATGCCAGGAAGTAGCTTGGACAAGAACCTCTGGAGATTCAGGTATTTGGGCTGTGACTTCGCCGATTTTTCGGTATGCAGAGATGTCGCGGATATCAGCCCAAGTGCGCTCGCTCGTCACTTGTTGAAGGGGATTTTGCGGTATTCCACCCCGCCCCGTCGCTACAAAACTGCTGCCTTGACTACCCGCGCAGCCTGTAGCAATTTGCTGCGATGGGTCGGTGACATTTGCTGGTAGTTCGACTAAGCCGGAATTTGGATCGATACCAATATTATTAATATCAACTGTACCGTTAATGCCAAATTCGGAACTGGCGGTGATGTCGCTTTCTCTTGTGAGGCGATCGCGGTATTTCAGCCCAAAGATGCTTTGAGTGGTAATGTTGATGTTACCGCCCTGACCAAGGACTGCATTGGCAATGATATCGCTGTTTTCTAAACCGACAATCACCGGTGCGTTAATTGACAAGTTACCACCATTGCCGTTGCCCGCAGCAGTGGCGGAAATCAGGCTATTGTGACGCATCAGCAGAGAAGAAAGTAAGTTTAATCTGACATTACCTCCGTTTCCAGAGGCGGTTGATGCGGTGATAGCGCCTTGGTTGTCAAGGAAAATAGAGTTGGCGTTAACTTGCAAATCTCCGGCGTTGCCTGGACCATCATTTTTGACGCTGATATATGCCCCATCTGTGATGCGTAACGACGGTGTGTTAATGGTTAGGAAACCAGCGTTACCGCTGGGAATGGCAGGCAGTCTAAAGGCAGCTTGAGTGGCTGGATCGACAATTTCGGCGGTTGAAATGATGCGGCTAGGTACGATCGATCCGGCACTTCTACCCTGGATATCTACGGACTTTGAAGCATTAATCGTCACGCTAGCTGCTGAACCCGTGCCAACGGTGTCAGACCCTAGGAATCCACCGTCTCGAATCACTAATCTGGACGTATTGACAAACACGTTATTGGCATTTCCAGATCTGACAGTCGCTGAAAGCAACTGACTTGGTGACAATGTAATGGGGTTTAGTCCAGCGATTTCGATTAAGTCTTGTGCATTAATTCGTAACGTTCCAGCCTGTCCAGAGCCTCCGGTTATAGAGAACAAACCGCCACCATTCAGAATTCTCAGGTTGCCGGTTGAGACCGTAAGGTTGCCTGCGTTGGCGGAGTTAGATGTGAATGTTGCAATCGAGGACGCATTGGCTGGGTTGGCGGGGGCAAAGCCATCGATATCGATCAACCCTGCAACATTGACTGTTATATTGCCACCAAGTGTTTGAGTAAACGTCCGAGTACGGATTCCTCCTCCATTTTGGAGGGATAGCTGCGCGGCAGAGATGGTAATATCACCCGTCTGACTCGTTCCTAAGTTCTCGATTTCGATGAGGCTCCCCAGCCTACCATCGGGTGTATTCCCCATGAGGTTAAGCGACTGGGTGGCATTGACTGTAATCCCCCCAGACGGTTCGGCACCAAAGTTTTGGATCAAGGCAACAGAACCCTCGGTGAAGTTGATATTCCGTCCTTGTAATTGGATGGAGTCTCTGCTGCCACTGGCATCTAGCAGAGATTGCCGCGCGATCTGGATATCGTTGAATTGCCGCACCTCTGAGTAGTCCCCGACCCACCCCGTAAGAGTGGCATTGAGTCTGACTTGCCCATCGCTGACACTGCCTATTTCCAAATGCCCGCCACCATTAACGGCTGCAATGCCACCGGACAAGTTAACCGCACCGCCTAGAAGCGCCAGTGTATTACCTACCCCAACTTGTAACCCGATGGGATTATTGCTGCGATCTACGGGGGTAAAAAGTCCGGCGATCAGTCGATGTCCACTCCCTTGTAATGTAATCCCCCCTGAGTTTTGCCCAAATTGTAAGCCGATCGGCGCAGTTATCGTCAACAACGGTGTAGCACCAGGATTAATCGCGCTAAATTCCGTCCCATCGGCAAAGTTAATACTATTCGCCGTCGTTGCCAAAAATGACCCGCCAATATTCAAGCGGGCATTTGCCCCAAACACAATCCCCGCAGGATTCATCAAAAACAAACTTACCGGGTTACTACTATTAAGCGTGCTAATTAACCCATCAATATTGGAAACGTTTCCACCTGTAACCCGACTAAATATGGTTGTAATATTTGGCGTGTTAATTAAATTGAAGGTGGCCCAAGCACCAGTGGGTACAGAGAAATTATTGAAGCTATGAAATAAATTATTACCTTTTTGAATACCGTTAAGAATTGTGAAATTATTACCATTTGGGTTGACAATGGTATTTGTAGTACCATCAGATGTCACCTGTGCGATCGCGTAGCGACTCCAAAGGAGTATCGCTGGTAACACCATCCCGTAACTCAAAAACCCGATTGTGAATGTAGATAGAAAAGCGTAGACGCTTCGCGTCGTTAGCGCAGCGTTAGCGAGTCTTCTCCCAAGGGGAGACGCTTTAGCGCAACGAGCGTCTTGTGACCCCCCGAACCCGTTGGCGCAGCCTCTGGTAGAGTTGGGCTTGTCGTTAGACATCGCTCTCATGGCATAAATACTCCCTTTTAACTGATAATCTTAGGATTCCCGAAATAGTCGTGTTGGTAACACCCGTTGGCTGGAATCAAAATACAGCAGAATTCAGAATTCAGAATCCAGAATTCAGAAGTAAAACAGGGTTTATACCTGGCTTTGGGACGAATCGTTGTGTACCTCACCAACTTGAATTCTGCTGTAATTAGCAGCTATTAGAAGTTATCGGGAGTTTAAATAGAAAAAGGCTCTACAAAGCACCATTAAAAATCTGATTAGCAGTCAGTTTCAAATCTGGAAAAGTAGGGGATATAATAGATTCCGAATTCTTAAATTGTCCGACACCCACAGCTTCACTACGATCCGCGACATCTCTGCATATCGCAAAACACAGAAGGTACAAGCCCAAATACCTGAATCTCCAGAGGTTCTTGTCCAAGCTACTTCCTGGCATCGTAACACCCAAGGAAAAATTGAGTTAGTTGCAGATAAAAAACTCCACCCACTCAAGGGAATTGAGTTTCCCGCCGCTTTCAATAGACATAGGAGTGAAAAAGAATGTAGAGACGTAGCAGTGCTACGTCTCTACAAGGATTCTGGGTAACGCATATTTAATTTCTACCAGATGTCTAATAAATCTCCTACTGAGGTGTAACAACCATTAACCTGTGCTGGGGTTAACAGAAGTTAATTTTTTGGGCTAACGATCGCGCTCTCCAAAGCGATCGCAATACTGCTAGAGCAGCGCTTGCATATCCTGCAATTGTTGCTTTGCATTTTAATTTTACGCGATCGCCCGCGACGTGATAGATCCCATTATGAATTGGGCAATATAACTCTGTTGATATCTCAAATACTTTTACTGTGAGTGTTCAAAATAAAATCTTGGTTATTATTTATGGCTTTCCGAATTAAACAAACTCATTGGCTATATGTCAGCCTCAGTATTTTAAGTTTGTGTTTAGCATTTATCATTACACCTGTAGAAGCATCTCCACCAGTAATAACCCCAGTTATCTCTTCTTCCCAACCAACCAAGGGGCTAGAACAGGGACGGAACCTCTACCAATCAGGGCGCTTTGCAGAAGCAGTGACGATTTGGCAAACGGCAGTACAACAGTATCATACCCAAGGCGATCGCCTTAACGAAGCTCTCAGCTTAAGTTACCTTTCACTGGCACAACAGGAACTTAATCAATGGCAAGCAGGCCAACAGTCTATTGAGCAAAGTCTCAAACTGTTGCAAACAGTTAAACCCTCTGCTGATGCAATTCTTTGGGCACAAGCACTCAATACCCAAGCAAATTTACAACTGCACACTGGCAAAGCTGAAACCGCCATCGAAAGTTGGCAGCAAGCTGAAAAGTTTTATGAACAAGCCGGCGACAAAATGGGTAGCTTGGGTAGTCAAATCAACCAGGCACAAGCTTTACAAACTTTAGGATTTTACCGCCGTTCTAAACAACAGTTGGAGGTGCTGACTCAAAAACTCCAAGGGATGCCGGATAATGAAATCAAAGTTAGTGGACTGCGATCGCTTGCTTTAGCCTTGGAAATGATTGGCGACTCTGGCAACAGTCAACGGCTTTTAGAGCAAAGTTTAGCGATCGCTAACAAAATTGCAGCCAAACCCCAATTAAGTTCTATCCTGATCAGCTTGGGCCAAACTGCCGTTGACTTGCAAGATCCAAATGCGGCATTTGATTACTTTGAACAGGCTCAACTCTTAGCCACCAACCCAGGCGATCAGTTGCAAGCGCGTTTAGCTCAGTTTAAACTTTTCCTCGATTACGACAAACCTGAGTTGGCTACCCCACTTGCACCCCAACTACTCCAACAACTTCGGGAACTGCCCCCCAGTCACATCTCTCTCTACGCAGCGATCAATTTTGTTGGTATCCTCACCCTGAATCGCCAGTCAAATCCTGTCCAAATCGTACCGCTCAAAGATTTGGCGCAACTGATGGCAGTCACAGTCAAGTCTGCACAGCAGATTGAAGATGCTCAATCAGAAGCTTATGCACTATATCAGTGGGCAAAACTCTATCGACGTACACAGCAAATATCTGAAGCACAGGAATTAGCTCAGAAATCTCTCGATATTGCCCGTAAACTCCAAGCTAACGATATCATTGCTCAATCTGCTTGGCAGGTGGGACAGTTGTATAAGCAACAAGGCGATCGCTCCAAAGCAATTACTACGTATACAGAAGCAGTCAATGCCTTAAAAGCACTGCGGGGGGATTTGGTGGCTATCAACCCTGATATCCAGTTCTCTTTTCGCAGCAGTGTGGAGCCTGTCTACCGGGAACTGGTTGATTTACTTCTAGAAAATCAACCGAGTCAAGCAGAACTGATGCAAGCTCGTGAATTGATTGAGGCGCTGCAAATTGCCGAACTCGATAACTTTTTTCGGGAAGCCTGTTTAGATAGAACTCAACAGATTGATCAAGTTGATCCCACTGCAACCGTCATTTACCCGATCATCTTACCAGATCGTTTAACAATAATCCTCTCGAAAGCAGGGCAACCACTCCGTTCTTATGTTACTCACAAATCTCAAGCTGAAATTGAGCAGACTTTAGACAACTTTTTGGTTGCTCTTAACCCTGTCTCCGATTCCAAAGACCGCGATCGCTTCTCCCAACAGATTTATGATTGGTTGATTCGTCCAGCCGAAGCAGAGCAAGCATTTATTGATAGCAAGACATTGGTGTTTGTTTTGGATGGTCGATTGCGGAATATTCCGATGGCAGCTTTGTATGACGGTAAGCAATATCTGATCGAGAAATATGCTGTGGCGCTCTCACCAGGATTGCAACTGATGGCGACGCGATCGCTTAATCAAAATCATCTCAGTGCGATCGTCGGTGGCATTAGCCAAGCTCGTGCTGGCTTTAGTGCTTTGCCCGCAGTGGAATCAGAAATCAAACAAATCTCCAAGGCGGTGTCTTCCTCTGTGTTGCTGAACCAGGAATTCACTAGTCAAGCCCTTGCTGAACGGGTGAAATCCAGTAGCGCTAGTATTGTCCACCTCGCAACCCACGGACAGTTTAGTTCTCGGCTCGAAGATACCTTCTTGCTCACTTGGGATGGACAAATGAACGTTAAGGAGTTATCTGAACTCCTGAAAAATCGGGGTAGCGATCCATCGAAAGCCATCGAGTTGCTGGTACTAAGTGCCTGCGATACAGCCGCAGGAGACGATCGCGCCGTCCTTGGACTGGCGGGCTTGGCTGTCAAATCCGGCGCTCGCTCAACTATCGCTACCCTATGGCCTGTCAAAGATCAGGCAGCCGCGATCCTCATGACTCGCTTCTATGACCAACTGCGAAAACCCAAAATCACTAAAGCTGAAGCACTAAGACAAGCACAAATTAGCCTAATTCGCCAAAATGATTTTCACGATCCGTTCTTTTGGTCTGGCTTTGTTTTGATCGGCAACTGGACTTAGATACGTAAAAACACAGTATTGTTTGCAAATAAATTATGCTGTTTTTTTACAATTGTGTCGCTAAATACCGCCTATAATACTAATATAAGTTCCTTAATTTGAACGTGAGTTCGATGAACCTCTCCCGGACAGCCTCCCTCTCCGAAACGGAAAGGGAGGAGCAACGAAAAATTAAGCTTTTTGCTCCCCTCTGTGCGTCGGAGAGGGGCTGCTCTTGAGAGGTCAAATAAGACTTGTCGAACTCACGTTAATTTGACTGTTTCTTGGACTTATTCTCTGAGCTTCTGGCCAGAGTCAAAGGAAACTTCTTTTGTATCAGATTTCAATTAGATTAGGTCAGACATCATGAAACGTCGATATTTAGCTACTACATTTGGCGTCATCGCTCTGATCGCTAGTAGTGCCTGGAGTGCCGATGCTGTTACATTTACTCCACCCAGCAACGGTGGCTCTCCTAGTCAAGCAACGGGAGGAGCTTCTCGCGGTAGTATCTTTACGCCTGCTGCCGGAAAAGGTGCGCCCAGACGAGCAACGGGAGGAGCTTCTCGCGGTAGTATGTTTACGCCTACTGCTGGGAAAGGTACGCCCAGACAAGCAACAGGAGGAGCTTCTCGCGGTAGTATGTTTACGCCTACTGCCGGGAAGGGTACGCCCAGACAAGCAAGTGGGGGAGCTTCTCGCGGCGACCTCTTTACACCTGCTGCTGGGAAGGGTACGCCTCAACAAGCAAGTGGGGGAGCTTCTCGCGGCGACCTCTTTACACCTGCTGGCGGGAAGGGTACGCCTCAACAAGCAAGTGGGGGAGCTTCTCGCGTGGGTACTTACTACTTGAATCCATCGACTGTAAGTACAACAGAACCAGCAGCACTAATCGCCCTCTTGCCCCAAAACTTCTACGGCACAACCGTGTCTGAACGTCCCACAATTCTGGTGTATCTCCCGGCTTCCAATGCCCAAGAAGCCGTGTTCAGCCTCAAGGATGAAGCTGGCAATATGCAACATCAGATGAAAATCCCAGTTGCGGGGAAAGCTGGGGTAATCGCGATCAATTTACCAGCCAATGCACCCGCTTTGGCAGTTGGCAAAAACTATCAATGGTTCCTAGCACTCAAAGTAGATGGAGAACTCAGCCCAAGTACGCCTTACGTCGATGGTTGGGTTAAGCGTATCCAGCCGGGACCTGAGTTAGCAACAGCAATGCAAGAGCAAGATGCGCTGAAGCGGGCTACTGCTTTGGGTAAAAACGGTGTTTGGTATGACTGTGTGGCAACACTTGCAACAGTATATACCGCCCAACCTAACAATCCCACCCTCCGCAAACAATGGGAAGAACTTCTGTCTTCAGTGAGTTTGAAGGAGATTGTAACAGCGAACTTATTAGCATCTACTAACTAATGTCAGGTCAATCCTAGTCAACCTTGACCGAGATAACTGTATGCCACAAATATGTGGGTGGCGGAGATTCCAGACTTTTATCCAACGCACTCGTAGCGTTTTGATTATTACTCCCAGCGTTGCCTTGACGGTTATGGTTGGGCAATCGTTGGGACTTTTCAATTTACCGGAATGGAAAATTCGTGACGAATGGGTTCGTCAGCGATCATCAGGGGCGATCGCTGATGAGATTGTGATTGTCACAATTGATGAGCGCGATATCCAATCGGTGCGTAAATGGCCAATTCCAGACTCGGCGTTGGCACAATTACTAGAAAAAATCCGGGCGCAGCAGCCTCGAGCCATCGGATTGGATCTTTATCGAGATTTACCTGAAGGAAGCGGACATGAGCAACTTGTTCAAGTCTTCCGCAACACTCCTAATTTAATCGGAGTTGAGAAAATTACCGGTGAACGCGTCAATCCCCCACCGGAATTGAAAAAAAAGGATCAGGTAGGATTAGCAGATTTAGTGTTGGATGGCGATCGCTTTGTACGTCGTGCGCTGTTGACAGCTGAAGATGCCAAAGAGAAAAACACTATTAAAGCTGGACTAGCAACCCTTGTAGCTCTTAAGTACCTCGAAACTGAAGGAATTAGCTTAGAAAGCATTGACCCCCAAAAGCAAAAGTTCCGGTTGGGTAAGGAAATTTACCTGCCCCTGCAAAATCAAGAAGCAGGTTATACCGATGCCGATTTAGGAGGCTATCAAATTTTGCTCAACTGGTATGGAACGGATGCTGCATTTCGGACAGTTGCTATGCGCGATGTCTTAGCAGGCAGAATTCCGGCAGATTTGATGCGCGATCGCATGGTATTTATTGGCTCAGTCGCCTCCAGTACCAATGATTTCTTCAGCACACCCTTCTCTTCTTGGGTATCTGCTCAAAAACCGACTCCAGGTGTCGTTGTTCACGCCAATATTGCTCATCAACTAGTACGAGGGGCAAAAACCGGAAAAGCCAGCCTGCACGGTGTTTCTGGCATTTCTCTATCACTCTGGATTGTTTTTTGGTCTGTCATCGGTTCTACGGGCAGTTGGTTATTATCCAGTAACAAGCTGCGGATTCCCGGTGGCAAAATTCTTTGGGCAACTGTAGGCATCAGTGGAGCCTGCATCGGGGGTGGCTATGGGATGTTTTTACATGGTGTTTTAATTCCGATAACACCTGCTTTAGCAGCGTTTATCGGTAGTGTGATTGCAACAACCAATGCCTATAAACAGCAAAAGTTAGAAGAAACAAATCGCCAACTGGAAGTTGCCAACAATCAACTATTAGATTATTCCAAAACCCTAGAGACAAAAGTCGAAGAACGAACTCATGAATTGGTTAAGGCAAAGCTTGCTGCCGATGCTGCCAATCAAGCCAAGAGTGAATTTCTCGCCAATATGAGCCACGAATTACGCACACCTCTGAATGGCATCCTTGGTTTTGCCCAGGTACTAGAACGATCGCCAAACATGACAGCTAAAAACCTGGAAGGAGTCGGCATTATCTACCAATGCGGATCACACCTGTTGATGCTGATCAATGACATTCTCGATCTCTCGAAGATCGAAGCGAGGAAATTGGATTTGGTTGTCAGCAATGTGCATCTGCCCAATTTCTTACATGGTGTGACTGAGATTTGTGGTATTCGGGCTGAACAGAAAGGGGTTGCATTTAATATCTTAATTAGCGATCGCCTACCACTTGTGATTGAAGTCGATGAAAAACGGCTGCGGCAAGTCTTGATTAACTTGCTGGGCAACGCGATCAAATTTACAGATAGCGGTAGCGTAACGTTCAAAGTAGAAGTCATTAGTCATTCGTCATTGGTCATTGGTCAAGAGTCTAAACAAATGACAATGGACAATGGACAAATGACACATCAGAAGATTCGTTTTCAGATTGAAGATACAGGTATTGGGATGTCACCAGACCAACTTGAGAAAATATTTTTGCCCTTTGAGCAAGTGGGTGAGGCAAGACAGCGATCTGAAGGTACTGGCTTGGGATTGGCGATTAGCCACAGAATTGCGGCATTGATGGAGAGCCAAATTCAGGTGCAGAGTCACCTGGGCGAAGGAAGTCTGTTTTGGCTAGATTTGACAGTAGCAGTCCCACTTGTTCATGATTGGCAGGGAGGAGCAATCGCCCCAACTCCCCAGAAAATTACCGGGATTCGGGGTAGTACGCCTCAGATTCTCATTGTCGATGACGATCGCAACCACCGTTCCATGTTGACCAGTCTGCTGGAAGAAATTGGCTGTCGAACCCTGGAAGCGATCGATGGCAAACATGGGCTAGAGGTGGCAACTGAACACAATCCCGATGTGATTGTCCTCGATTTAGCCATGCCGAATATGGATGGTTTTGAGCTAATAGGTCACTTGCAAGGGAATCCGCAAACCCTTTCTATTCCCATTATCGTCTCTAGTGCTAACGTCTCTGAGTCAAATCGACAGCGAAGTTTAGAGGCAGGGGCAACAGCATTCCTGCCCAAACCTCTCCAGATGGAGGAACTACTCAATAAAATGCGATCGCTCTTGAGAGTGGAGTGGATCTATGCCGAATCTTCGTCTCCCAAAGGTGAGCAGGTAACTAGTAGTGAATGGATTCTACCATCCCAGGATGTTTTGCAACAACTCTATCATCTGGCAATGATGGGGGATATCTCGGCGATCGAGGGAATGTTAGGAGAGCTAATTGAGCAAAACAGTCAGCTAGCTCCCTTCGGGGCAGAATTGAGCAAACTCACTGCCAGTTTCCAAACCGGAAAAATCCGTAAGTTCCTCAAATCATTTGTCACAACGGAGTTAAGTCCATGATCACTGTTCCTCTCTCGAAACCCATATATATTTTGTTGGTGGATGACAATCCTAATAATCTCAAGGTGCTATATGAAGCGATTCAGGGGTGTGGCTGGAAAGCGCTCATGGCAACAGATGGAGAGTCAGCGATCGAACAAACAGAATATGCCCATCCCGATCTGATTCTCTTGGATGTGATGATGGCAGGTATTGATGGATTTGAAACTTGTCGCCGGCTGAAAGCTAATCCCATGACTGAGAATATTCCGGTAATTTTCATGACTGCCCTCTCCGATTCTACAGACAAGGTGGCGGGACTGGAAATAGGTGCAGTTGACTACATTACCAAACCCTTCCAACAGGAAGAAGTCATTGCCCGTTTAAAGTTACACCTGAAAATTTCCCTTCTCACCCGCACATTAGAAGAACGTGTGCAAGAGCGCACCGCAGAATTAACTCAATCTTTACAGCAGTTACAACAAACCCAATTACAACTGATCCAGAGTGAGAAAATGTCCACTATTGGGCAGATGGTTGCAGGTATTGGTCATGAGATTAATAATCCGGTTGGTTTTGTGGGCGGGAATTTATCCTATATTGAAGAATATATAAATGATTTGCTTCGCCTAGTCAGCCTCCAACAGCAGAAACTACCGCAGCCAAACGCAGAAATTCAAGAGCTTCTTGAAGAAATCGACTTGGAGTATTTGGTAGAGGATCTGCCGAAACTAATGGCATCAATGCACCAGGGAATTACCCGTCTTAAAGAGATCAGCCTCTCTCTGAGAACTTTTGCTCGCACAGATATTGCATCTCAGGTGGAGTTTCAGATTCACGAAGGCATCGATAGCACTATAATGCTGTTGAGACATCGACTCAAAGACAATGGCGATCGCCCTAAAATCGAGGTTGTAACACAATACGGTGATTTACCTGCAATCAGTTGCTATCCCGGACAACTGAACCAGGTATTCATGAATATCATCGCCAATGCCATTGATGCATTTGATGAACTTAATCAAAACCACTCCGATCAAAAGATTGCTGTTTACCCGAATATCATCACCATTACTACATCGGTTGAACCTCAGCAAAAAACCGTCACAATTTGCATCCAAGATAACGGACTCGGTATGCCTGCTGAGGTGCAAGCCCGAATTTTTGAGCCATCTTTCACAACCAAGGCCGTGGGTAAAGGAACCGGGCTGGGATTAGCTATAAGCTACCAAATTATTGTGGATAAACACAATGGACAACTCAACTGCTTTTCAATACCTGGTGAGGGGACAAAGTTTATTATTATTCTGCCCATGTGACATCTCCATACATCGATTTTTACCACCCCATAATAGTGAGTAATGGCTTTGCCAAAACTTATCCGACGTTAACAAAAGTTTGGGGGTTTAAGTCCCCTGCATCAATTGCCAGTGCGAATTGAAGCCTAAATCTAAATCCCCGTTACAAAACTTATTTGCGACTTGCGACTTGCGACTTGTGTTAATACCATTTCTTTGTGAATATTTCCAAATGTTGAGGTTTATTTAGTATTAGAGATTTTTCTGACTGGCTGGGAATGCTAAAGATAGCAGCTCATTGTCCTTTTATTTGACAGTGCTGGATACCGCTCATTAGCTTTATGCCCAGTTCACTCTACAACTCAGTCCTAGAAAAATGATACCTGTCCTTCCCGGTTACAACTTTATTGAAGCACTGCATGAAGGTGTCAATACCGTTATTTATCGCGCTTCCAAGCAGTTAGATCAAAGCTTTGCGATCGTTAAAGCCCTTAAAGCCGACTATCCCAGCCTCGAAGAACTAACCCGACTCAGACATGAATATAAAATATCACAAACATTAGTAGATATAGAAGGAATTGTCAAGTCCCTAGCTTTAGAAAATCATCATAACGGTCTAGCCCTAATTTTGGCAGACTTTGGGGCAGAATCTCTAAAAAAGTATATTAGCGATCGCCAATTATCATTAACCGAATTTCTCACAATAGCCATTCAGCTAGCATCCACTCTGACTCAACTGCATCAAGCCAAGATTATTCATAAAGATATTAAACCTGACAATATCGTTATTAACCCAGAAACCAAGCAAGTTAAAATCATCGACTTCAGCATTGCATCGCGTTTAGAAAAAGAAAATCAAAGTATCAGCAATCCCAATTTATTAGAAGGCACTCTCGCCTATATGTCACCGGAGCAAACTGGACGAATGAATCGGTCAATTGACTACCGTACCGACTTCTATTCTTTAGGCGTTACCTTTTATCAAATGCTAACAGGTTCGCTACCCTTTAATGCCTCTGACCCTCTGGAATTTGTTCATTGCCATATTGCAAAAACACCAATACCGCCTCAAGATATAAATTCAAAAATTCCCCCAGCCGTTTCTGACATTGTAATGAAATTGTTAGCTAAAACTGCTGAAGATAGATATCAAAGCTCTCTCGGACTAAAAGCCGATTTAGAAACCTGTCTGACTCAGTTGCAGACGGATGGCAAGATTTCCCACTTTCTTGTCGGTCAGCTAGATTCATATAGCCAATTTTCCATCCCGCAAAAACTTTACGGACGGGAAATAGAAGTTGCTACTTTATTAGCAGCATTTGATCGCGTCAGTTCTGGTACTACGGAAATGATGCTAGTTTCTGGTTACTCAGGCATCGGTAAATCGTGCTTAGTTCACGAAGTTCACAAACCGATTGTCCGTCAGCGAGGTTATTTTATCTCCGGTAAATTTGACCAGTTCAAGCGGAATATTCCTTTTGCTTCCTTAATTCAAGCATTCCAAGATTTGATGCGCCAGATGCTAACAGAAACCGACGATCAAATAGCTATTTGGAAATCAAAACTAATAGATGCCCTTGGCTCTAATGGTCAAGTGATTATAGACGTTATTCCCGAATTAGAACGGATTATTGATCCGCAGCCAGCAGTTCCTCAATTAGGGTCATCTGAATCACAAAACCGGTTTTATCGGGTGTTTCAACAATTCATTCATGTATTTAGTCAACCCGAACACCCGCTAGTTTTGTTTCTGGATGATTTACAGTGGGCGGATTCAGCTTCCCTCAAGCTTATCCAGTTAATTATCACCGACCCAGATAGCCAATATCTATTGCTAATTGGCGCGTATCGAGATAATGAAGTAAGTGCGACTCATCCCTTAATTCAGACCTTGGAAGAGATTCAAAAGACTGGTGCGATCGTAAATAATATTATTCTTCAGCTTTTGGATATCGCTCATGTCAACCAGTTAGTAGCCGATACTCTTCGCACTGAAATTCTAAAAGCAAAGCCACTGGCTGAGTTAGTTTTTACAAAAACCCAAGGCAACCCTTTTTTCTTAACTCAGTTACTCAAATCTCTTGATCAGGATAACTTGTTATTGTTTGACTTTGAGCGCGGTTTGTGGCAATGGGATATTGAGGTGATTGAAGGAGTTAATATAACTGATAATGTTGTTGAATTGATGGTTAGTCAAATTCAAAAGCTATCTGCAAAAGCGCAGAATGTCTTAAAGTTTGCCGCCTGCATTGGAGACAAATTTAGTTTAGATATGTTGGCGATTATTAATAAAACATCTCAGTCAGAAACAGCAGCAGATTTGTGGGAAGCTCTGCAATCAGGTTTGGTTTTGCCTCTCAACAATTCATACAAAACACCGCTCGTTTTTGACTCAGAACAAATGGAGACAGAGAATAGGCGATCGCAGCACGCATCACCCATCACCTATAAGTTTTTACACGACCGGGTGCAACAAGCATCTTATTCTCTCATTCCAGATGACCAGAAAAAACAGACTCACCTAAAAATCGGTGAATTGCTATTAAACCATACCTCAGAAACGGACATTGAAGACAACATCTTTGAGATTGTCAACCAACTGAATATTGGTGCTGAATTCATCACTCAGCAGCCTCAAAAAGATAGACTGGCTCAACTCAATCTCATCGCTGGACAGAAAGCGAAAGCAGCAACAGCCTATGAATCAGCAGTTAAGTATTTAAATGTAGGTTTGGGACTCCTGATAACAGATAGTTGGGAGTGTCACTACGACTTGACACTCAACCTCTATGTAGAAACAGCAGCAGTAGAATTTCTCAACACCAACTTCGAGCGAGCAGAAATGCTTTCTGATGTAGTTTTGTCCCAGGCAAAAACCCTGCTTGATCGAGTCCAGGTGTACGAGACAAAAATGCAGTTTTATATTGCTAAAAACCAAATGCAAGCCGCGTTAAATACCGGACTGCAAGTGCTGAAAATGCTAGGTTTACCTTTATCAGACAAACCCCCAACGAGACTAACTAGATTGAATTTAGGAGGTAAACGGATTGAGGATTTAACAGAATTGCCAGAAATGACTGATGCTTATAAACTAGCCGCACTGCGAGTCTTGATCAATCTGATTCCTCCGGTTTATATTGCAGCTCCCGAACTTTATCCACAGGTTGTTTTTAAAATGACCAATCTCTGTCTCAAATATGGGAACTCTCCTTTGTCAGCTTATACGTATGCACTTTATGGAATGTTCCTATGTGGCGCTTTTGAAGACATGGATTCTGGCTATCAATTCGGTCAGCTAGGCTTAAAGCTGTTAAATCAATTCAATGCTAAGGAAATGACGGCGAAAATCTATGAAACATTTAATTATTTTATCAGGCATTGGAAAGAACCAGCTATTAATACTATAGAACCGTTACTTGAGGGTGTCCAAAGAGGGCTGGAAACAGGAGATTTAGAATATGCTTCTTATTCGGCTTGTTTTTATTGTACACACTTATTTTTTGTTGGTGTAAATCTAGAAATAGTTATCCAGAAACAGGCACACTATATTGCTTTAATGCAAAGAACTAAACAGGAATTTCAAATAATTTATGCTAATATAATTCGACAAACAGGTTTGAATTTAATTAAGAAAACAGCCGAGCCTTATCGATTAATCGGCGAAAGTTTTAATGAAAATGAAATGTTGCCAATTTTGATAAATAGCAATAATTATATGGCTATTTATCCTATCTATGTTTCTAAACTGATTCTAGGTTATTTATTTAAAAATTACGATCGCGCTGCTGAAAATGCTTTGCTGGCAGAAAAATACGAACAAGGCGGACTAGGGTTGATGTACAAAGCCGAACACAAGTTCTATTACTCTCTGACTCTCCTGGCTTTGTATCCCACCGCATCAAAAAGCGATGCCTACGGCGGCAAGCTACGCCAACAATATTTCAGCCAAGTGGTAGCGCATCAGAAAAAAATGAAGCTATGGGCGTTGCATTCTCCTGCTAACTATCAGCATAAATACGATTTAGTGGAAGCAGAGAAGGCGCGAGTATTAAAGCAAGATGTCAAAGCGATCGCCTTTTATGACCGAGCAATAAATGGAGCTAGAGAACATGGATATATTCAGGAAGAAGCCCTAGCCTCGGAACTAGCAGCAGAATTCTATTTTGCGTGTGGTAGAGAGAAAGTTGCTAATACCTATCTCAACGATGCCTACTATGGATATGGTTGCTGGGGAGCGAAGGCAAAAGTCAAAGACTTGGAAAAAACATATCCTCAACTATTTCGGATATCAAAGCGAGAAACTGTCAGTACGGACGTGACTCGGATAATTAGCTCCACGGCTGAAAGTGCTTCAGACTTGCTGGATTTAGCCACAGTTATGAAAGCATCTCAAGCCCTTTCTGGAGAAATAGTTTTGGGTAAGTTGCTAGCTAAATTAATGACAATTGTGCTAGAGAATGCTGGCGCTCAAACAGGCTACCTAATTTTAGAAAAATCAGGAGAGTTGCTGATAGAAGCATCAGGAGCAGTAGATAAAAACGATGTAACTGTCCTACAAGGAATCTCAGTATCAACTAGTCAGCAGCTACCAATTTCCTTGATTAACTATGTAGCCCGAACCAAAAAAAATGTTGTCCTCAGCGATGCGACTTGTGAAGGAACATTTACCACAGATACATACTTACTCACTCATCAACCCAAATCGGTTTTATGTACACCGCTCATCCATCAAGGAAAACTTAGTGGCATCCTTTATTTAGAAAATAATCTCACCATTGGCGCATTTACATCAGATCGGTTAGAAGTATTACAACTGTTATCCTCTCAAGCGGCAATTTCCATTGATAATGCTCGTCTTTATAAAGACTTAAAATTAGCCAATACTGGCTTAGAAGCCAAAGTGCAAGAGCGAACTCTAGAGTTACAGGAAAAAAATGTGCATCTGCAAAAAGCAGAAGAAACTGCACAATCTGCCAACCGCGCTAAGAGTGATTTCCTCGCAAACATGAGCCATGAACTGAGAACACCACTTAATGGTATTTTGGGTTACGCTCAAATCCTCAAACGAGACAAAAGTTTAACCAACTCACAAAAAGATGGTGTGAATATTATTTATCAGTGTGGCGACCATCTCTTGAACCTGATCAATGACATTTTAGACCTCTCTAAAATTGAAGCGAGAAAAATGGAACTCCACCCAACGGATTTTCATTTCCCAGAATTTCTAGAAGGCATTGCAGAAATCTGCCGTATCCGCGCCGAACAAAAAGGTATTTGCTTAATTTTTGAACAGATTACTCAACTTCCTACAGGTATCAAGGCTGATGAGAAACGGTTACGACAAGCTTTGATTAACTTACTGGGTAATGCTGTTAAGTTTACTGAAACTGGAGGCGTAGCTTTCAAAGTCGGCAATCACGAAGGTAAAATTCGATTTCAGGTGGAAGATACAGGAATTGGCATGGCACCAGAGCAATTAGAAGAGATATTTTTGCCGTTCCAGCAGGTAGGAGATCACGATCGCAAAGCGGAAGGAACAGGATTGGGATTGGCAATTACCCGCCAATTAGTTGAAATGATGGGTGGCGAAATCCGGGTGAAGAGTACTTTTGGGAAAGGCAGCGTTTTCTTCTTTGATTTAGATTTGCCGGAAGTTTCTCAATACGCTGATGTTGTCAAAGAAGAACAACGAAATATCCAAGGTTTTAAAGGCTATAAACGCAAAATTATCGTGGCAGATGACAGACCAGAAAATCGTTCAATTTTGGTCAAGATGCTGTCACCTTTAGGATTTGAAATTATCGAAGCAATAGATGGTCAGGATTGTTTGAATAAAGCATCTGAATCGAATCCAGATTGTATCTTAATGGACTTGTTGATGCCTCAAATGAATGGCTTTGAAACTACCCGTCGCATCAGGCGATCGCCGGAACTAAAGAATGTGATCATAATTGGTACTTCTGCCAGCGTTTTTGATTTCGATCTCAACAAAAGTAAAGAGGCAGGTTGTAATGATTTTCTACCTAAGCCAATCCGAATAACAGAGCTTTTAGAAAGGTTACGGATTCACTTAGAACTAGAATGGATTTATGAAGAGGGTGAAACTCAAGTATCTACAGGTAATAAACAAGAAAATTCTCAGCAATCATTGGTAGCTCCTGCGGCAGAGGAAATTGCATCTCTGTTGAATTTAGCAATGAAAGGCGATCTCAAAGCTATTATGGAGCGAGTTACTCACTTGGAAGAATTGGATGTTAAATATGCACCTTTTTCTTTAGAGTTACGTCAATTAGCTAAAGGGTTTCAAGTTAAAAAGATTCGTGAAATTCTAAAAAAAGTAGGAGCAAATTAATGAATATTTCAAACATGGAAAATGGCATTATCTTAATCGTTGATGACAACCCGACAAATTTAGGAGTGTTATTCGATTTCTTAGTTGATTCAGGCTTCCAAGTGTTGGTGGCGCAAGATGGCGAGGATGCAATTGAGCAGGTCGAATATGCTCTTCCCGATCTAATTTTGTTAGATGTACTCATGCCCGGTATGGACGGGTTTGAAACTTGCCAGCATTTGAAAGCTAAAGAATCAACTAAAGATATCCCTGTGATTTTTATGACGGCGCTTTCTGAGACGGTGGATAAAGTCAGAGGGTTGAATCTTGGGGCGGTAGATTACATCACTAAGCCGCTTCAGCATGAAGAGGTTTTAGCCCGTGTCAAAATCCATTTAAGCATCCGAAACCTGAGTAAGAGACTGCAAGAGCAAAATGTGCATCTGGAGCAGGAGATTCAAGAGCGAACTAAGGCAGAGAACGCACTTTTAAAACTGACATCTGAGTTAGAAGAACGCGTGGAAGAAAGGACGGCTGCACTTTTTCAATCTAATCAGCTGCTGCAACAGGAAATCCAAGAGCGCATTTTTACAGAGCAAGCATTGCAGGAATCAGAAGCACGCTATCGAGAACAAGCCAATCAGCTTGAAGTTGCCTTTCGCCAACTTCAAGAAACTCAAAGCCAACTGGTTCATAGTGAAAAAATGTCCAGTCTGGGGCAATTGGTGGCGGGTGTCGCCCATGAAATTAACAATCCCGTCAACTTCATTTATGGGAATCTGACTTACGCTTATCAATATACCCAAGACTTGCTCAATCTTTTGAACCTCTATGCCAAATACACTCCCTCATCGCTACCTGAAATTCAGAACTTGACTGAGGCGATAGATTTAGAATTTCTGAGTGAAGACTTGCCGAAATTGCTGAGTTCGATGAAGGTTGGGGCTGACCGCATCCGCGAAATTATTCACTCTTTACGGATTTTTTCCCGCGTGGATGAAACCCAAATGAAGCCAGTGGATATTCACGCTGGGCTAGATAGCACGCTGCTGATTTTGCACAATCGGTTTAAAGTTAGCTCTAACCAACTAGGTATTCAACTCGTTAAAGAGTATGGCGACCTACCGCTTGTGGAGTGCTATGCGGGGCAACTCAACCAAGTGTTTATGAATATATTGGCGAATGCAATTGATGCTTTAGAGGAGTATGATAAGGAGCGATCGCCCCAAGAAATTTACTTTTGCCGCAGCACGATTTGGATTTGTACTGAAGTAACTGACAATGAGTTTGTGACTATTAAGATTAGGGATAGTGGCCCCGGTATAAGAGAGGAAATACGCGATCGCTTATTCGACCCCTTCTTTACAACAAAACCCGTAGGTAAAGGCACGGGTTTAGGCTTGTCGATTAGCCAGGAAATTGTTGTCTCCAAACATGGTGGTCAAATAATGTGCCTTTCAGCACCTGGGCTGGGAACAGAGTTTATGATTAAAATTCCGATGCGATCGCACCCTCTAGAATTGGCTTTGGCGACACCATACCATTTTGGTTGCGATTAGTTTAGCTATGAACTTGTCAAATGATGTACATAGTTAAGCCCAATAGTTCGGGGTGCTTGGCAAGTATTAAACTACTTGCTAGTACTGCTAAAGCATCTTGTATGTCTAAATCTGCAATCACCGTTACCGTTAAACTGTTCGCTGCTTATCAAGAAGCCTTTAGGGTTTCGGAACTGGTGCTGGAATTTCCCAATAGTATGCCAGTCAAAGCAGTATGCGATCGCCTCATAGCTGAACACCCCGAACTCTCCCAATGGCGTGACATTACCCGTTTTGGCATTAATTTAATATTTGTCGAACCAGATACTTTACTACAAGATGGGGATGAAGTCGTGCTGATTCCACCAGTCAGTGGCGGTTAGGAGTTTGGAGAGACGCGATTAATCGCGTCTGTACAGGAGACGCGATTAATCGCGTCTGTACAATTAAAGATTTATAGCTTTAGGACTTAGGAGTTAGCTTTACTAGGTGATCTAACTCTTGCTGCATCTGACTAACAACTAATTCATAACATTCATTGACATAGTGGCGATCGCTGGCTGCTTCAGGGCCGTAGCGTTGAAATACAATTGGCGGACAAACCCGTGTGTACATGGGCACAGGTAATGGAATGTTGGGCAACGGGCCTATTGCTAATCCCCAAGGTAGTCCAAGATAGATCGGAAAAACTTTTGGATCAATCCCAAACAGCCAAGGCATTCCCCACTCGTGGAGTTGCTGCACAATTTTGTAGCAGTCAGCGATCACAATCAGCGTATCGTGAGCGCCCCAGGAAATCACAGGCACAATCGGCACATTTTCCCGCAACGCTAATTTGATAAATCCTTGCCGCCCCGCAAAGTAAATTTTGTTACGTAAATAATGCGGTCGGAAGGCATCTTCGGCTCCCCCTGGATAAACTAGCACACTAGCTCCAGATTGCAAGGCAGTGTAAGCCATTTTTGGATGAGCGATGATTGCTCCAGCCTTGACGACCAGTTGCGCTAGTGGTGGGCTAACCTGCCAAGCCTTGGGATGCATCAAACCATAAACGGGTTGCTCTACACCAAATCGTCGGAACCAGTCGTACATCATCATTGTCATATCGGGAACCGCGAGTCCCCCATTATGCGAACCGACAAAGAGGACTTTTTCTTGGGGTGGAATATTTTCCCAGCCATTAGTTTGAACTCGAAAATAATAGTGATAGAGAAAGTCCAACAGAGGCATCAGAGATTCTATGAACTTTGGATCTCGCTCATCCAAAGACCAACCGGGTTTTTTGTTTATGAGATGTTGCTTTTTTGACATCGATGCATTTTAACAGGATTGGCAAAGGTCAAACAATCCTTCTTAGTACATTTTTGCGTAAAAACGTAGCGTTTTTAATGCATGGTAACAGATTAAGATTCCAAGGGATGCATTGGCATTGCAAGCCGATGCATTAACAATGCAAGCCGACCCATTGACAATACAAGCCGACCCATTGACAATACAAGCCGACCCATTGACAATGCAAGCCGACGCATTGGCATTGCAAGCCAACGCATTGACAATACAAGCCGACGCATTAGCATTGCAGGGTATTGCCAAATTTAATTTGCTACAAATTAAGGAAATGCTGTACTTAGGAATAAAAATTAAATAACATACAATTAATGTTCCTGGCTTACCTCACCCTCAATCCCTCTCCTTATAAAGGAGAGGGAAGCTAGATATAGGATAAACTTTTGCATTTTATTTATTTTTCTCGTTCCTTAGCTTTGATTGCTGTTTTGCTTCTGCTTAACTAGCCAAACAGAAAGCAGAGCGATCGCTACACCAGCCAGAATAAAACAATAAATGTAGCCGAAGTTATCCACAATTCTACCGAATACTGCTGCGCCGATTCCCTGCCCCACAAACAGGTTGAAGGCGAACAGCGAAACAGCAGTACCTCGTGCTTCTGGGGAAAGCTCAGTGGCTTGGGTCTGAAGGGTGCTGTGCATCATATAAAAGCCCAATCCCATTAAAATACTCAAGGGGATAAAAAGTATCCAGTTTTGGAACAATGCGATCGCTAAGAAGCTGATAGACATCAAGCCTCCTCCCACGCCCATTAAACCAATTTCACCCAGTCGCCTGACTAACCATTTAACTGAACGACTGTAAATCAGTCCACCCAATCCAAAAGCACTGAGCATAAACCCGATCGCTACATAACTTAGAGTATAGCGATCGCGCAGAAATGCGCCGACGTAAGCAAATGCCCCAAACACGCAAAAGCCTTCCACAAACACTGCCATAATCACAGTCCGGGCGATCGGTTGGGTCAATAGTTGGTAATAAGGTCGAAATGTGATGCCACCTCCGCGACTTTGGGGACGTTGACTATCGCTAAGGTGGCGCGTCCCCCGCCATAAAAGTCCAGCAATGGTAAGGGAGACGATGCCAAATACCAGAAAGATATTACGCCAGCTGAGATATTCTCCAAAGATTCCGCCCAAACTACCGCCGAGAATTTGACCCAACACTAGCGCACTTAAATACTTGCCGATGGCAGCTTGGCGTTCTTCATAAGGAAAATTGTCACCAATGTAAGCTAGGGTAATGGGGATGACCCCAGCAGCAGCCATCCCTGTGAGAAACCGCAGCAAGGTAAGTAAGACGATATTTGACACAAAGGCACAAACAGCAGTACCGACAGCAAATGCTACCAGCGCTATTGTAATTACTTTAAGTTTGCCGATGCGATCGCCGAGTGGCCCATAGACTAACTGAAATAGCCCATAGGGAATCGTGTATGCGGAGATAATCACCGCAGCACTACCAACGCCGACTTTGAACTCATCGGCAATGATGTGCAGTAGGGGGTCAATCACCCGTGCATCGGCAACTACCATAAAGGCAGCAGCACCCAACAATCCTAATGAGACAGGTGTCTTACCTGCTATATTCGTTGCTAACCTGCCCACGCAATTCTCCTATTTTTTTATCTCACATCTTGCACCTAGTCCTGGCGATTAGAAATCGCGGCTATACAAACGAAGTCCACCTCCGTGGACTAATGGGACTTAGACAAAAAACACCCATAAAAAAGTCTCAAATCTATATACAGAGAGACTTTGACATCGTTTTACTTGGTTGATTGATATATCTGGGTTTGAGCCGTTTTTGAGCATTTGGTGTATTTCCCTTACCCTGCACGGGTTTCAGGCTTGTTTATCCCGAAAAAATGTTTAAGTCCCGCTAAGAAAAAATCAAAGGTTTTTAACCCACGTTCGCCCTTGGCGTTCCGCAGGAAAGGTGGGTAAAGTCTCGTGTAGCCGAGCCAGTGCGTTGGGCGGCTCCGCCGACTTGAAGCAACTGGCGTGCGACTTCTAGTCGCCTGGTGCAAGATATAAGTTAACCGAACCTGATTGACTTTTAAAACATCCGCCCAGGATGCTCAAGGCTGAATAGTCTTCGCCGACTGGTTAAATAACAAATCTCGTAACTTATCTTGATCAAGCGCTTGAGTTTTGAATGCTTCTGCTTTCTCGTAGGCGCGAATTGTTGCCGGACGAGCCTTAATTGTCTCAAACCAGCGCTTGAGGTGAGGAAAATTTTCTAGATTCTGACTTTGGAGTTCATGGGGTACAATCCAGGGATAAGCTGCAATATCGGCGATGGAATAATCGCCAGCCACAAATTCTTTATCTGCTAGTTGCTTATTTAGCACTGCATATAAGCGTCCCGTCTCATTCACGTAGCGGTTAATGGCATATTCAATCTTTTCGGGAGCATAGGTGCTAAAGTGATGATTTTGTCCCGCCATTGGCCCCAGTCCTGCCACTTGCCAGAACAACCATTCTAAAACTTGAGTGCGATTACGTAAATCTTGGGGGATTAATTTCCCGGTTTTTTCTGCTAAATATAGCAAGATTGCACCAGACTCAAAGACCGAAATCGGCGTACCTCCACCTGCTGGATCGTGGTCAACGATCGCAGGCATCCGATTGTTAGGAGAAATCTTCAGAAATTCGGGCTTAAATTGATCCCCAGCCCCAATATTCACCGGAATTATGGTATATGGTAAGCCGACTTCTTCCAAGAAAATCGTAATTTTATGACCGTTTGGAGTTGCCCAATAGTAAAGTTCAATCATGGTTATTTTTCCCACTTAATTACGAATTACGTTCGCGTAGCGTGCCGGAGGCTCTATTACGAATTACGAATTAGATTGCGGTGATTTGGCGATCGCTGCCCAAACTCTGTGGTGAACCTGAAGAATTGGTGTGGGATATTTTGCTTCGAGTAATGTCGCTAATTCCTGGTCAAATACTTCTACTTTTTCTGGTGTCAAACTGGCTCCCACGCCAGCACTAGCACGAATTCGCCCCCGCCAATCTTCATGTGTATAAGATACAAATACATCGTAAGAAAATGTGCGAATTTCTCGGAATCCGCCTTCGCCAATGTCTTGTAACCACAGGGGATGCAATCCATTCCCGCCGTCTAGATTCCACACTGGATTATGAGCCTTGATTAGTTGTTCTGTTGCTTCTACTACATTACCTTTTAAGGGTATCCAATCAAAATGAGCGATCGCAAGCAAGCCATTTCTTCTCAATATCCGAGTAATTTCCTGGACGACACGCGGACGGTCAAACCAATGCCAACACTGTCCAGCCGTTACAACATCCGCACTTGCATCTGGTAACTCAGTATTCTCAGCAGTTGCGACTCGATAATCTACTTTGAGTTGGGCTAATTCACTTAACTGTCTCGCTTGTTCTAAAAGTGATGCTGATGGGTCGATGCCAATTACATAAGCACCTCTATCCGCAAAGCCCCGCGCTAGTGTTCCTGTTCCTGTTCCAAGGTCAACAATATTTTGCCCTGGTAAACCTATGCCATATTCAGACAGTTTGTTAAATAATGAACTGGGAAAGCCAGCGCGGTGTTTTGCATAATCACTAGCAGTTGCACCAAAATCAATTTTCATACCTGCAAAAGTATTCTTGTAACAATTGTCAAGGCTAGAAGTTCTCTACCCACGGACGTAGTTCTACTTCCCATGTCCAAGCACTGCGGGGTTGGCTGAGAATGTTGAGATAAGTTTGAGCGATCGCATCCGGGTCAAGGGTACTATCAGGATTATCTGCTGGATCTTGGCGAACTGCTGAACGGATTGCACCATCAATCACGAAATGTGCCACATGGATATTCTTTGGTGCTAATTCCCTTGCAATACTCTGAGCCAAACCGCGCAGTGCAAATTTACCCATTGCAAAGGGAGCAGACAGAGGATAACCCTTAACACTCGCCGAGGCTCCAGTAAAAAATATAGCACCGCCGCCAAGTTGCAAAAACCTTTTAGTAGCAGCTTGGGCTACGAGAAAGCCACCATAAGCAGTTATATCTAAGGTTTTTGCCACTTCACCAGGGTCTAGATCGACAAGTGGCCCCCGCACCCGAAAACTGGGATTGTAAACGACAATATTCGGGGAAGCGAGTTTATTTTCAACATCAATAAATAACTGTTCTACTTCATCTGGCTTTGAGACATCAGCAGCGAAACTAACCGCGCCAATTTCACTGCTCAATTGAGTGAGTTTTTCAATTTGGCGAGCCGCTAAAGCTACGGTGAATCCTTCTTTGGCAAATAGGCGAGCTAAAGAAGCGCTCAGTCCACTACCTGCACCGACAATTAAAGCTGTTGTTGACATAAATTTAATTCTCCTTCTTAGGATAAACAGTTAAGGCATTTACTTTGACCTCTCTCCAAACCTCTCTCCTAAGAGGAGAGAGGCTTTGAATCTTACTCCCCAACGCTAGCTCTTAACGGGCTGTTCTTGTTAGGTCTGTAAATACATTAAGAATTGAGCGTAACTGAAGATAGCTGTGAATTCCCATTATTGGGACTTTGACCAATTTGCAGTACACAAACTGCGGCAATCAGACAGAGAATACCTGATAAAATAAACGCTTGTAAATAACTACCCGTCCAAGTTCTCAACACTCCGGCTCCGAATGCTGCTGTGGCTGCACCAATCTGGTGTCCTGCGACAATCCAACCGAACATCACGCCGACATTTTCTTTACCGAAGATGTTAGCAACAAGACGTACTGTAGGTGGTACGGTGGCAATCCAATCAAGTCCATAGAAGACGGCGAAAATGGAAAGTCCATAGAAGGAAAAGTCGAAACTGAAGGGCAAGAAAATCAAAGATAAACCCCGCAGTCCGTAGTACAAAAATAATAAGTAGCGATTGTTCCAACGGTCAGATAAGTTGATGTGCAGCTAAATTGTATAACACGAAAACCCAAAAATATTGTAGTGCGGGCCGAAAAGCCCGCGTCCAATATACAAATTAAATACGCAACAGCTTAGCCAACCAGACATAGTAGTTCCAAAAAAATCGAATAGTCCCATGATTGCCAAAAGACCAGCAGCTTTGACTTCAGGGATACCGTGGTCAATACAAGCAGGAATCAAATGAGTTCCAATTAACCCATTTGTGCTGGCACCACAGATAAAAAAGCTACCAAATAACAGCCAGAAGTCGCGGTTATGCATTCCCAGCCAGAGGGCGTTAAGAGTCGAGGCGATGGAATTCACTTTCGGCTGTGATACTTCCACGGTTTCGCTGTTGTCGCCAAAGGGTCGCAGACCGACATCCGCCGGGCGATCGCGCATAAAGATTGCGATCGCCCGAATAATTAGAAGTGCTGCACCACTAAGAGCCAGAGCCGCAGTTCGCCACCCAAAGCGATCGGTTACTGAGGCCAGCATGGGCAGAAACACTAGTTGCCCCGTGGCTGTACTGGCGGTTAAGATGCCCAGAACTAGACCCCGCTTTGACAAAAACCAGCGATTGACAACAATAGCACCCAAAACCAGGGCGATAACGTTAAACTAAGCGATTCCCTCACGAGAACCGCTCGTCTTCAAAACCGGAGGTGACACTTTAGCGTCATCCGGCTCCTCAATGAATTGGCGCTTGTCTTGCGTACCTCCAACCGAACCATCTTCAGTTGTTTTTATGTTTCGTAAGGATTCAGGTCAAGAGGTATTGACAAATGTGACATCTGAGGCGGAATATCACAATTATGGGAAAAGACCTGCTTCTGAAATTAGAGCGTGAAACCCAACTCCTGTTAGCTCCCGAAGAACTGGTGGACATAATTGTTGAGCAGGCGATCGCCATAGAGAAACTGAACTCCAGAATTTTAGAACTAGAAGAAAAAGTTCCGAATTAGAAACAATTTTAGGGACTAAATATACAGGGATACTCAGCAGCGACGATTTTAGTGTCTACAATGGTTATCAGCAATCAAGTCGGAGGGACTAGCTACACCAAATAGTGCAAATCCCAAGCGATCAAAGTTTGAGTTCTGTGGTCGTAGATTATAGCACTGACGAATCCAGGCAAAAAAGTCGTTAATTGGGAAACTTAAACTCAGCAGGCTATCAATCTCATCAATAAAGATGAAAATACGTTCAGTGTCAATATTTGGTAATAAAACTCCTTCAACAAACATACCGCGCAAGAAATAAAACTGCGATGCCTACGGCGGGCTGCGCCTACGCGGTACTTGGTATTGAGTGCCTTACTGTTGCTCTATCAAACAATTGTCGATAGCTGTTTTGCAAAATAGGCACGGTAGAGTTCGCAACGCGGTAAGATGCGATCGCCCTCAAAGCGAATTAATCCCAAACTTTCAAGTTTGTAAGTCTCAATAGGATTAACAGAAATACCTTGCTTTGCTGCCAGAATTTCAACATAAGTCTTTGCAAGTCTAGGATTTTCTTGCAGTTTGATCAACTGTCGCCATAAATGATCGCGGTAGATGCCACCATTGGCCATCGCTTCATCTATTATTTCTTGCAGGGTCATTTCTTGAGACCTAAGATAGTACAAACTAATCTGAATTAGTGCTGGATGTCCTCCTACTAATGACATTAATTTGGCAAAATCTTTAGCTTTAAACGAGTCTAAACTATACCGCCTAGCTAAATCTTCTACTTGTGGTTGAGTAAAATCGTTCAGACGAATAGGTAGACCAATATTAAAAGGAGAGAGGTTAATATCCATAGAGATGTACTCTTCCGTTGAGTAAACCATTACTAACCTCAGCTTTTGCCACTTGGGATTGTGTCGTGCTTCCTCACACCATGACCGCAACAAAGCAAAAAACTCGTGACAAATGTGAGGATATTCAAAAAAACGGTCAACTTCATTCAACACTAAAACCACTGGGCTTTGACATTGATCGAGCAAATAGTTTTCTAAATAGAAGCCGCTACTCAAGTTGTAGCCAATTTCTTCATTCCATTTTTCTTTGAGGTTGGGGTCAATACCTAATTGAGTTGCAATTTTCCAGCAAAGACGACGCAACAGTTTATTTAAATCAGTTAGACACTCACTATCGAATTGGTAGCAATTCAGATTCACAGTCTGATACCCAAGTTTCTGTGCAAACGCACAAAGCCGCAACACAAGAGAACTTTTACCCATCTGTTTGGGAGACCTAAGGCGAATCACGCAGCCACTAGTAGTTACTTCTCGATAAACCTTTCTCTCTAGTGGAGGACGTTCAATATAAAAGTGAGAATCTAAAGGTACGGGGCCATCCGGGTATGACCAAAGATTTTCTATCTGTTCAGTTTGTGTGTCATGTTCTTCGACAAATGAGGTTAATTCGGAACGTTGAGATAAATCTTCTGCTATATTTGCAATAGACAATAACTCAGATGTTTCAGTCTCATTTGCTTTGTTGACTATGGTGTAGTCTTCGCTGTGTAATTCTAGATTAAAAGCGCTAAAGCAGAGTTTTATAGTTTTTTGATCAACACTTTCACTTAAAGACCATAATTTACTCAAAGTTCTAGTAGAAACATGAATGCGCGAGCTTATTTCTTCTAAACTCAAGTGTTCGCCTTTATTTTCTACTATCTCTACAGAAAGAATTGCTGATTGTAACCGTTTAATTCCTGTGGAAGTTAGTACAACTCCTCGTGTACGTTTAGTTTTATACATTAGTACTCCAGGTATTTTTTATAAATGAGTGTCACAAGCAACATTTATTTTTATTTACATACTGAAACTATGATTTGATGTAGCAATTTTTGATACACTGCTATTTGATCTTTTCCTAAAATCCATTGGAACTCTAATAAACTAAGTTACATTATACTAGCTTGATATTAAACACCATTTTTCTGATTGCTGATTGTCCGATACCTGCTCAGTACATGACACTTTTTATTGACACACTATTTTACCACTTTGTCAATGCGTAATTCCTAATAATGTAATATTTTAATTTGTATAATTTATGACTTTTTGTTCAAGTGTTACAAAAATATCATCGCTTTAGTAGAACTTTAAATACTGAGTATTAATATTTGTGGAACTACTTTTTATCAAGACTTGGTTAAAAACTTGGCAGAAATTATGCACAAGCAAAGCCCAAAGATAGACGAGTAGATGATGTACGATTTAGTTACAATTTATACTTATTTATCAGACAAGCAATGCAGAACTTATCTAACAGATGTATTTTGATTACTAGCTCCTACCAAGAAAAGGGAAGATTTTCTAACTGTCTTGATACCCATTGAGGAGTAAAAACACTCCGGTAAATCGGATTTTTAACTCTCAGATAGCCGTTATAATTTTCCACCAAACCAGATAGCAACAGTTCTGTCTGTTCTTCACTATTATCGGCTGGTATCAAGTTATCTATCGGGTTCCTATTCCTTAGTTCGTCTACTTGTAACACCTGTTGATAAATGTTTAATAACTTTCCTGCTTTGTGTTCGTCAAAAAGTAAGCGATCTCTTATGGTACGGAGATGTTCAGGTTCATCTTGGAATTCCCAATGTTGAATAATGCGCGATCGCACCAATTGTTCTACCCAATATCCTTCAGTACCGTTCGGTATAGTAATCGTTCCTTTATAACTTTCTAAGGCAATTTGCACAACTAACTGACAAAGCTTTTGCGTGAGAAACGGCTGTCCTCTTGTCCAATGAATAATATGCAGCAATATTGCCTGTGGCTGGCTGACTACTTCTTCTAAACCTTCAGCTAAGGGCATAGCTTCATGTAATTGAAAGTCACATAATTTAATTGCTCGACCAATGTTAAAGGGAGTTTGATGTCGATCAACAATTAGGTTAGATGGACTAGCTACACCAAACAAAGCAAAACCTAAGCGTTGAAAACTTGGGTTGTGTGCTTGTGGTTCATAACAGTAACGAATCCAGATAAAAAAATCGTTGACCGGAAAATTCAAACTTAGCAGGCTATTAATATTATCGATAAAGATGAAAATGCGATTATTTTGAACTTCTCTTAGCAACACCTGTTCAACAAATTGATACAGTTTTTCTACAGGGTCAAGCTCTGATTGTTGCTCCCACCAACTCCCAAAGTTGACCCGCTCTGTCAGATTTAATTTGTGAAACAAGCTGACAATAATGCCCTTATACCATTGTATAGGTGTAATTTGATTTCTACCTAATAGGACTGAATTCAGATAAACACATATATAATTTTCTTTTTCTAAGCGATGAATAGTCCGGTGTAGTAGAGATGATTTACCTGTTTGGTGGGAGTTGAAGACATAACAAAAATCTCCTGTTTTTAATCCAGTATAAAGTTGTTCGTCTGCTTGACGGACAATATATGTAGAGTCATCATACTTCAGGCTACCACCAACCTGATATCTCATAGTCAAATCAATTCCCATAAATAGGGATACTTGTACTTTGATAAGCGATACTATATTTAAACGCAACAGTATTTTGATGTGATTTAAACTATTATTTCCATCATTTTTACTGTTGTTTAAGTTTTAAGTATCTTATCTTTCCTTCCATTGTCTGATGGCGATCGCCCTGTTTCATCACTCTCAGAAAATAGCTGATTCCTAATTTTTATGCTATATCCGAGCTTTCTCAATCATTGCAATTACTTCCTCTTAATTGCGTTTAAATTAAACTCTAAAGAAAGCAAATTTTTTGTTTTTTTTAAGATAACTAAAGAGCAATCGCCCAAGAAGAAATAGTCCCAAAGCTAATCACTATATTATTTGCAGGCTTATCTTCTCTTGCCTAAAAATAAAAATCAAGGAAAGTTAAGACATTTAAGTAAATTCTTGAGAGAGTTAAGACAGTTAATAAAAAAGTAAGTAAGTTATGTTTTGCACTAAAAAATGAAAAAAATTCTGAACCTCATATTTTGCACCTGGAAACATAGATGTAAAAACCATGACTTTACAGTTTAACACCGGGAACTAGTCTAAGTCTCGCTAGCAAAGATGGGTTGATAAATTAAAATAATGACGCAACCATTCTAAATCAAGAAAATGCGATTGTTACCTCGTAATAAAAAGCCTGAATTTACTCAAATTTATAACTGACCTTGAGATTTCCTTTTTGACGTTTTGCTTTAGTAACTACTACAGTTTTTAATTCATTAAGTGATTTTAAATGAGTCCCCCCACATGGAGTTGGATGAAGATTGTCAATTGTCACTACTCTCAAAGGTTTTCCTGGAGGTAAATTATTGGAGATATTAGACCAACGTACTGCTAATTCTTCAGGCGTAATTAGTGAAGCTTCTACACTGCTAACTCCATTTAAAGCTTCACTAATTTTTGTATTAACTTCAGCAATAAATGTTTCCGTATTTTCAAACGAAGGGCTTCCTTGAAACTCTACATAGGAACCATCTGGAAAATGATACCCTTTAACTGCGATTAGATTTTTATCAAGGGATTCGACTATCGTGTACATAAGATGTCCAGCTGTATGAGCCTTAGTATTCTGCATACGACGGGCTTCATCAACATATAAAGTTACCTCTTCGCCTTTTTCTAAGGATACAGATGAAAAATCTCCATAATGACGAACATCTCCATCTACAAAGCTTACGAAAGTGATTGGAAGCTGAACTCCTTTTGCTTCAATAGTGCCTATATCTGAGGGCTGACCACCACCCTGTGGATAAAACACAGTGCTATCGAGTACACAATAATAACCCCGTTCATCATTGGTAACATACTCAACATGAGCCTTATCAGTGAATTTATAGGTGTCTTCAAGATAAGTAAGTACTGTGGACATAGATAAATCTCTCTACTTGACTTTAATAACGATTATTAAAAAAAAGACAATAAATCATGAATAAATAAACTATCTAAATACCCAGTTAATACTTAGGTTAAAAGCATTTTTACTACAACAGGTAAGTTATTTTCAGTACTACCTCATTTCTCGATTAACTAGTGCGACGAACGTAAGCATTAATTAAGCTTATCATTCAGAGATTTGGAAATCCTGACATTAAGTTGGAATGAAGGCATACAGTAGTCGAAATTTCAAGTTCTAGTATATTCTAGCAATTGTATTAAGCTATTACAAGTTATCATAATCTGTGATGTCAATTTCGTCTCCTGTTAAAGTATGTTTGATTTTGACGATATTGACTATAGAAGTAGGATAGAAGGTAAAAACATATCCTTCTTCTATCGCTCCATAGTACACTTCTATTTTTCCAGTTTCTAATTGCTTTCTAAGTTTACTCAATTGATTTTGACTAAGTTTTTCTCCGTCAAAAAATCTTTTACCTGTTTCTAATTCCTGCATAGCTATACGCTCTTCTATTTTTCGTTTCCAACGAATGTATTTTAAATACTGCTTACCAGAAACTTGAAAAATAATTTTATCTGTTTCAGGTTCAGGTAAAATTACTTCTTCGTTAGTAACTTGGAAAACCAGTTTTTCTTGATAATTTTCAGTCATAATATCCTATATTTCTTGATACAACCATAAGTTAAACTGATGTATAAGGTAGTCAATTCAAATACTTATATATTATTTTGTACTTATGCAAACAATAGCCGAAACCCTTATTTTCAGGTAGGGGCAATTCATGAATTGCCCCTACAGCGTGTGGTTTTGCGTAAGTCCTATGATTATCTAAATAACAAGGAACATTCTCTAATAAGATTCCATTTATTTTAGTATGTGAGTGTTTTGAGTGCAGCAAGTCCTACACTACATCAAAGAAGATTGAACTAATCAAAATAAATGGCATAGATTACTATTAGAAGTTATCTTTGGATCAAGGTAGTAATCGCTACTTTTATTTTTTAAGTAAGTCGGTGAGAAAAATTCAATGTATATGAAGAAATATAAATTAGCTGGAAATATTAGCACCGACTTACTTATAGGTTCTAATTTGCCTTTACGACCAAAAGACTAAATCACCTCCTGGCATTTTTCCAATAAAAGAGCTAATTGTTATACGTTCTCCAATGCCTGGTAAGACTTCATGAAAATTACGGCTGTTAAAGATGACCAAATCTCCTGTGAGTGGAATATTATGTTTTACTTCTGAGGTAGCTATTAAGGAATAATCGTAGTCATACGAACCAGGAGTTTTATATTTTTCATCTTCGGGCTGCCACTGTCGATTGTAGACTTTGCAGACACCTCCTTGACTAGGCGCTTTTACATAGAGATTCCATACTAACTGTGAGGTAATATTTCCTATTCCCCAATCTGGAGCATCTAATTGAGCAAAGTCTATATGTAGTAAGGCAACATTAATATGACGTATCAATCCGGCAAAATAATACTCACAGGCTTCCTTTTCGTAAGCAATTTGTACTTGACTTGATACATTCTGACGCAGAATTGTTGCCAAACGTTTTAGCGGGTCAAAAGAGAAGGAAGCCACCTGATTATAAGTTTTTTTGGCTTTTTTAACCGCATCAAAGTATCTCAACTTACCCCTATTTTTATGTTCAAATTGGGTAATTCCAATTCTTCCTATTGGGGGTTCCACATTTTTATAAAAATCAAAGCCAACTTTTTCAATTGCCAGAGTTAATTTGTAACATTCTTCAGATGAAGCAAATTGAGAAATACGAATTGATGGAATATCATTTCTCAGCAATGCTTGGAAATTTTTCTGGTTCATTTCACAGTCATTTAAGGTTTGCCACTTAGTTGCTCTTAGCATGGTAAATTTCTCACTCATAACTTCTTATAAATTAAATTGTTAGAATACTTTTTCATTTCATATTTAAGCCATCAAAAAGTTTGGCGATCGTGATAATCCACAAGAGGAGGGGAACTTGCTTTCTCCCCTTTACCTCGCACGATTATCATTTAATTAAAAAATTTGAGGATTTTAAATGTTTGACAAAAGTTGCTTCATCTTAGCCCCTCACGGATGCTAGCCGCTAAACTCTCACCCATTTCAACACTTTGGAATCTTTATCATAGCGATAGGTTAAGCCGTCCCTAGTAGTGATAGATTCCCCTTTGCTCGCCTTACTTCTAATAGTGGAAATGGAATAGTACGTTAATGCATTCATTTCCTTATGAGAAAGCCTTTTGCTTGTACTAATTTCTGGCTCATTTTGGGATTTATCTTGAGATGAATTATCTATTGTAATTTCAGTATTTTCGGAAGTATTAGTGACAATTTTTTTTGCTTTTTGCAACCGATAATCCTGCACAGGTACAAGTTGCCAACTATAATCTTGTGCCAGTTCTAAAACCCATTGATGATAATTAAATAGACTTTCTCTATGTCCAACACTAATAAACGTTGTTTTGGTATCTTGTAACTGTTGATATAAACTTCCTTCATTTGTTAAATCTAAGGCACTTGTTGCTTCATCTAAGATAGTAAAGTTAGGATGAGTAACTAACAGTCGTGCAAAGGCAAGGCGTTGTTGTTCTCCCAGGGATAATATATTTTCCCAAGGAACTTCAGTATCAAAGCCTTCAACTCGACTTAGCAAGTTTTGCAAATTTACTTGTTGCAAAACGTCTTTGAGTTCTGCGTCGGTCATTTGACGATTCGTATTAGGATAAAGTAACTGTTCGCGCAAAGTTCCTAAAATGATATAAGGCCGTTGGGGTAAGAATAATACTTCTTTTAGGGGAGGACGCACTAAACGACCAGTTCCCGCATTCCACAAACCAGCGATCGCTCTTAACAGAGAACTTTTACCTCGACCACTCGGCCCCACAATTAATAAACCTTCTCCAGGCTGAACGTTCAATGACAAGTCTTCGACGATTACCTGCTCATAGTTAGGCGTTTGTAAGGTGACATTCTCAAAAGCGAGATGGTTTTCTTCTATTGTTTTAATAGTACTGACATTCTCTGGTTGTTTGATAACTGCTTCTAAGGCATCTGAAAACTCAGATAAACGCTCAACATAACTAGAAAATCGCCCAGAAACGCCAAATTCCCGGATTAATTCTTCTAAAGCACCAGCAAACATATAGCAAGCTGCAATAGCTTGTCCAACTTGTCCGAAATCAATTTCACCTCTAATATATAAAGGCGCGAGTACTATGAGTGTGATAAATTCGATAGCAGCCCGATATCCTCTGTTAAAAATTTCCTTACTTCTCTCCCAATCAATCTTGTGTTTAATATCTTTTATTAAATTAATAAATCGGCGTTGAATTATATTCAGTTCCTGTTTTTCTCCTTGAAAAAAAGCTATGGACTCAGCGTGATTACGAATATGAGTTAGAGCATAAGCATAATCGGCTTTAGATTCAAGTTCCGCCTGATTAATCTTAATCAATCCTTGATTTAAATAAGCAGCAATTAAGTTGCCTATAATCGTATAGACAAGCAGAGCAACAGCTATCTGTTGGGAAATTGTCCAGACAACTATTAAAAAAGTTATCATTTCCAGTATTTTTTCTAGAAAAGTAGCTGAAAAGCTGAGGGCACTACTAGTTATCGGTTCAATTTCTTGAGACAAACGTTGATCCGGGTTATCAATATCAGCTTTAAAATTAATTTTATAATAAGCACGTTTGTTCAAATATTTATTTAAAATGTGATTATTCAGCCATTGATACCAATCAAGAGCGATTTGTTTTCTAACAAATTTAGTAAATCCTACTAAAAGCGTTATCAAAACAAGTCCAATAGCATAAATTGATATATTATAAGTAAATTTAGAATAATCTTTTTCTTGAATGATCACATCGATCAAATAGCGATAAATAAAACTATTAAAAGTAGTTACAGCTACAAGTGCGATGATTAGCAATATTAGGAGAATAAGCATTCCCCAGGCGCGAATAACGTCTGAAAATGCTCTTTCTCCTGCTTTTGTTGGATACCAGTAAGGCCCAGCGATCGCTTTTACATCTTCCCAGAATTGGATAAAACTTGAAAAAGCATTTGTTGAGGGTTTAGCTTGAACAACTTGGGTCGTCATATTTGAAAAATCAACTGAGATTTTTGAGAATTATATTTCATAGTTTTTAGTCTTGAATAATCAGTAATAATTACCGAATAAAGAATACCATTCACCACTAATTTTTCAAATCATATTGCCTAACTGTTGAGTGCGGCTCAAAGCAGTAAGCACTGCATTAGAAATGACAGTTCGCATACCACCTTTTTCTAACTCGTAAAGACCAGCAGCAGTCACTCCCCCAGGGCTAGTTACCTTGTTTCGTAAGACTGCTGGATGTTCATCAGTCTGAAACATAAGTTCTACACTGCCAGCAATAGTATGCAATGTTAGTTCTTGGGCTTGTGCGCGAGTTAAACCCATCTGAACCCCAGCATCAATCATTGCTTCGATGTACAGAAATATAAACCCAGTCCCCGCGCTACTCAACGCCGTTGCCATATCAAGGTAATGTTCATTTTGAGTAGCAAATTCCTTACCTAATGCTTGTAAAATGACTTGGGTATGCGATCGCTGTATCTCTGTCACACTTGATGATGCGCTCCACACTGTAGTCCCATGACCAACTTGTACTGCAATATTCGGCATTGTACGGACAACAGCAGGATGATTCAACCCTTGGCACAGAGATGAAATATTTACTCCACCCACAATACTAATTACTAAAACATCAGGTGAAATTTTATTCTTCAACATAGCCATAACAGAGGCTAAAACCTGCGGCTTCACTGCCAATATCACAATAGATGCGCCTTGCACAGCTTCTAGATTGGAGGTTGTAGTACGTACTCCATATTCTCTTTCTAAATGAAGGCATCGCGCAGAAACTGGATCGCTGACTATAACTAGATCGGATTTTTGAACAATTTTCGTCGATAACAATCTACTAATTATCATTTCGCCCATCGTGCCACCACCGAGAAAGGCAATTTTTAAATCTCCGAGCATATATTCTCCTTATTTAATATGTTGTTGGCATCAAGATATATTGGGCTGAATCACTGCTTTTAATACTAAGCCTTGCTCTACATCCGCAAGTGCTTGATTAATTTCTTGTAGTGTGTATGAACGACTAATTATGCTTGACCAAGCAATATTTTTTCTGGAATCGCTATGACGTTTTAGTAATTCAATCATTCTGTAAAAATGGCTGAAATCGATTCCCCAAGTTCCGCGAATATCAATATGTTTTAGATTAATCTCTAAGTGTGGATTGATGAGAATCTCACCCGTGTTTGTGTAATGCCCGACAATAACATAGCGACCTGCATTTCTTGTCATATTCAAGCCCTCTTTGACAGCGATGGGAATACCGGTTGCTTCAATAGTGACATCAGCACCGTGTCCGTGCGTCAATTCCAAAACCCGTTCAATATGTTGTCGTGGATCATCAGCTTTAATTACCAAAGTTTCATCTACACCGAAGGATCTGGCAACTACTAAGCGGCTTTCATATTTATCAATGACAATCACTTTGCCCGCACCTGATAGCAAAGCTAGAATTGCTACACTCAAACCCACAGGCCCGCAACCCTGCACCACAACAACATCACCAATTTGAATCTGCGCTCGATCAATAGCGTGTAGTGCAGTTGGTAAAGCACATCCCCCAGCAATGAATTGCTTTGGCGAGACTTCTTCGGGTAGGATTAAAACTTTAACCCCTGGTTTGAGGTAAATCAGTTCAGACCAACCACCCAACAACCCATCTTTCGCTGAGTAGGTGACACCATAAACTTTACGTTTTGGACAGCGAGTGGATGCTTTGGCTACTAGACAATACCAGCAGTTGTAACAGGTTTCGTGGACATCGAGAAAGGTGGCGATCGCTCCAGGCTGAATTAATTTACCATTGACATCAGTAACCTGCCCACCTGTTTCTACTACACCACCGACTGAGAAGTGTCCAGGAATGATTGGATATGGTACTCCCTCTAAATGCCCACGTAGTAAATGTACATCAGTTCCACAAACTTCACTATATAAGGTTTCAATAATGATTCCACCCTTTTCCAGAATCGGGTCTGGTAATTGTTGCACTTCAACTAATTGATTAGGTGCAGTCATTACAGCTGCTAAGGACATGAATCATTACCTCACTGTATTTTCCAAATTGCCATTGATGTAGAGACGTTGCATGCAACGTCTCTACAGGGTTTTGGTTCAAGACCAGAAAATAATTTCCCCGTTAGGAAGTAAGCCAATCATGGAAGTGAAAGCTACACGTTGTCCATTCATTGGCTCAACATAGTGAAAGTTGCTGGTATTGAAAAGCAATACATCTCCGACATAAGGTTGGAAAGCGAGCATATCTGCATCGGCAATTACTGTATCATTATATCCGTAAGAATCGAGTTTATATTGCTCATCGCTTGGTTGCCAACGGCGATCGTAAATGCACGTTTTACCATGATTGTTGGGAGACAATTTCAAGTACAAAGTCCAGGAAAGTTGAGTGGTAATTGTACAAATTTCCCATTCAGATTGCTCCAATGGGGCAAAATCAATATGAAGTTGGGTACCATGCTCTATTTTTCTGATCAGTCCTGCATAATAACTACCGTAAAATGGTTCCGAAGCAATTCGCACTTTCGCGCCACACTCTCGGAACTTCTCCATTATGCGCTCCAATGGATTGAAGGAGGCTGCTGTAATAGAGTCTCTTAATTTAGTAGCTCTTTCTACTTCTTTAAAATAATCTGCTTTACTAATGCTGTTGTATTCAAACACTGTGATGCCAACTTTTTCAATTTTAGGACTCACATCTTCATAAGCGTTAAAGTTGATCAATTGAGTTTGAGCATATAACATTTCACACTCTTCGGGTGTGGCAAAATCTTTCAGCCGAATCAGAGGAATTCGTTGTTGAAGCAGCATTTTTAAAGATTCTGCGGTTAAGGGATACTCTTGTTTTTTATCCCACGCTGTCGATTTAATCTGGTTAGAAGCAGCAGTCATAATACAGTTCCTTACATTTAAATTTCAAGTTTCAAATTTCTTCAAAAATTTCAATTCGTACTCATATTCAGCAACGCCATGTTTGCTTGTGCTTGCTGAATGCAAGCTTTTAAGCGTTCGGCTAAGACCTGGACGTGGGGTTCAGCCATCATCGTGATATGGTTGCCTGGAACAAAATGGATATCTACTGGTTCGCAAGAATACTCACTCCACCCCCAGGTTGAATCTTGGGAAATCTCAGAAAACTTGCTAGCCAAGCGTTCTGGAGGAGTTTCGCTGGCACGTAGAAGCGTAATTCGACCAGGATAAATCTGTTCTGGTACATAATTAATTAGAGATAGAGAGTTTGCTTTTAAAGCTTGCACCATGTTTTTGATCTGCGTAATTTCAGCGTTAGGAGGCAGCATATTCACCATTTTTAAATGCTGTAAAACGTATTTTAGTTGCTCCTTTTCAGGCAACGATTGAAGGGTATCGTAAGAAATATCCATGTTCGTTGACAGAGAAACTTCTACTGCTTTGATCAACTCAATCAACCACCTAGCATGATCCCAATCAAGACGCTCAATACGTGTTTGTTTGTCTTTAGAGGTTGGTGCTGACATATCAATCATGACGACTAGAGCAACGATATGTCCTTGATGAAGCAACTGAGTCGCAATTTCAAAAGCTACTATACTTCCTAAAGAATGCCCTCCCAAAAAATATGGACCTCGCGGCTGAACAGCTTGCATTGCTTGAATATAATGACTAGCCATATCCTTAATTCGACTGGCTGGCTCTAATCCATCTAAATTGTTTGCTTGAAAACTGTATAAAGGTTGGTCTGCTCCTAAATAACGCCCTAAGTGATATAAGTAGAAAGGCTCACCACCAGCGCCGGGAATGCAGAAGAAAGGTAACTTTGAACCGTTGGGCTGAATGGGAACCAGACAAGACGAATTTGAGTAATCCGAGTCTATTTGGACAATTGTCGCTAACTGTTCAATAGTTGGGTTTTGGAACAGGCTTGTTAAACTCACATCTTTACCAAGCTGCTGCTTGATTTGAGCCATTAAGTAGGGAGCTAAAAGCGAATGACCACCAAGGTCAAAAAAGTTATCTTGTACTCCCACTTTGTCAACTTTCAGAATCTTTGACCAAATTTGCACCAATTGCAATTCTAATTGGTTACGGGGTTGGACAAATGTATCTAAGTCATTAATGTTAATGTTAGAAGGTGTAGGTAAAGCGCGGCGGTCTATCTTGCCGTTGGGTGTTAGTGGCAAGCTCTCTAAAAATACAAAACTAGAAGGCACTATGTACTGTGGTAACTTGGTGGAGAGGAAGCGACGGATTTCACTAATGGTAGTTACTGACTCCTGATTTTGGATGATGTAAGCTACTAAGCTTTGCTCGCCAAGAACATCTTCACGGGCAGTTACTACAGTCTGATGCACAGATGGGTGTTGTGTTAATACTGTCTCAATTTCCCCAAGCTCAATGCGTATGCCGCGAATCTTGACTTGATGATCTTGGCGACCGAGAATTTCTAGAGAGGCATCTGGAAGATAGCGGCCGCGATCGCCTGTATAGTACAGTAAATCCTGGTCGTCATTGCGAAAATGGTTTTTGACAAACCGAGAACGCTTCTCTTCTGGAGCGTTAATGTAGCCCAAACTACGGAATGGTGTCCGCAAAACAATTTCGCCCGGTTCCCCAATGCCGCACAGTTGCCGATTTGTACCTAAAATTAGTGCTTGAGTTTCAGGAATTGTCCGTCCTAGTGGCTGTACTCCTGGTGTGGGTTCACTGGGTACTTGGTAATAACATTTCGCCAAAGTTGTCTCTGTCGGCCCATAGAGATTAACGATTTCACCTGCTTGGGGGAAAGCATCTCGCCACTGTAGTATAAGTGTCTCCTTAAGAGGTTCTCCGGCTAAGAATAACCAGCGTAAGTTACGCAGAGATTCCGAGGGGACGTTAGCTAACCATGATTGCGCTAAGGAAGGAACTGTGTGGAGAACGGAAATCTGTTCGCGTTCCAAGTAACGCAAAATTTTGGTCGGTTCTAATTTATCCCCTTGTGCTGGTAGACACAAGGTTGCACCACTGGTCAAAGGTAAGAAGATATCTCTAAGAACGACATCAAAGGAAAGTCCTGTTAATTGGGCAATGCGGTCTTGTTGCCCAATTCCAAAGGTTTGTCTTTGCCAGTTGAGAAAATGCGCCATTCCTTTGTGACACCCCAACACTCCTTTCGGAACGCCAGTCGTACCAGAAGTAAAGAAAATATAGGCCGCATCATCACCAGATATTTCCGGTAGGGGTATTGTATGACTGCTTTCTAAAGAATTTATAGCTTCTGCTGTGTCTGGATTTACACAGATGATAGTTAAAGACTGCCATATCTCTTGGTCTTTTGGGGGTTGACTATCGATGTACAATATACATTTAGCTTTAGCTTCCTGAAGCATCAGCTGTTGGCGTTGGCGTAGCCCACCGGAGGTATCGCTAGGAAGTTGCGGATCGAGAGTAAGTAGCACTCCTCCACTCAAGAGTACAGCGATCGCACTGGCAATCAATCCAAAACTTGATGTCCCATACACGGCTACGACATCTCCCCGTTTGATTCCGTGACTTAGCATCATCCTTGCTAAAGCTTGAGAGCTTTTGCCTAATTCCCCATAGTTCCAAGTGCGAGATCCTTGACGCACTGCTGAGAGTTCTGGAGTGCTATTTACCCAAGAGGTAAACGTTGTTGTGACTAATTCGTATTCTGGTTCTGGTATAGCTGTTGTGGGATCTGGCAGCAAAAGTCGCGCTTGTGGTGTTACAAGAGAATAAGAGGCGATAGCACTATCAGCATCGACAACAATTTGATTCAGCAAATGATGGAATTGTTGCACCATTTCCACCATTCTTTCTGAAGTAAATAGGTCAGCATTATGTAGTTGCAGAGTTATTCCTTGTTCGTGTTCTGCAACATACAAGCTTAAGTCAAACTTGGAAGCTGCTTCTGACATCAATATAGGTTCTACAGACAACCCAAAAAGTTCTAGTTGGGTGTCTGCCAAATTCTGTAAATTAAACCATACCTGAAAAATTGGATTATGGCTGAGATTTCGTTCTGGCTGCAATGCTTCCACCAACATTTCAAAAGGCAAATCTTGATGAGCATACGCGGACAACGCTACTTCTCGCACCCGTGATAGTAGCTGCCTAAAACTGGGATTACCATCTAAGCGGGTACGCAACACAAGGGTATTGATAAAAAAGCCAATTAGCCCTTCAATTTCTGCACGGTTGCGGTTAGCGATCGGCGTACCTATGCAAATATCATCCTGCCCACTATAGCGCCATAGTAATATTTGGAATGCTGTTAACAGCGTCATAAACAAGGTAACACTTTCTTTTTGACTCAATTGTTTGAGCGCCATACTTAGCTCTTTTGAAAGTGCGATCGCTTGATATGCGCCGTGGTAAGTTTGCACAGCCCCTCTAGGTCGGTCAGTGGGTAGCGACAATAAAGTTGGTGCATCGGCTAGTTGTTGTTGCCAATAACTCAGTTGGCTTTGCAGTACATCTCCTTGCAACCATTGCCTTTGCCAAATTGCGAAATCTGCGTACTGAATCGGAAGTGGTGCTAACGATGACGGCTGACCTTGACAATAAGAATTGTACAGAGCTGCTAACTCTTGGATAAACACACCCATTGACCAGCCATCAGAGACAATGTGATGTATATACACTAACAAGGCGTGTTCTGTCTCGGACAGCAAAACTAACGTTGCTCTGACCAATGGTTCATTTGCCAAGTTAAAAGCTTGAATAGCTTGTTTTTGCACTAATTGCTGTGTAGCAATTTCTTTTTCGCTTGTGGATAAATGCTTAAAGTCAACAATTGAGACTGTCCAAGGTGTAGATGTTAAAGGATCGGAAGTTCTTACTATTTCCTGTTCCCTGCTCCCTGCCCCCTGCTCCCTGCCCCCTGCCCCCTGCTCCCTGCCCCCTGCTCCCTGCCCCCTGCCCCCTGCCCCCTGCCCCCTGCCCCCTGCCCCCTGCTCTCTAATGATTTGAGTCGGTTGTCCATCAACGTTAATGAAGTTGGTGCGTAACACCTCGTGGCGATGAATAATTTCTTGTAAGCTTTGTTCTAAGGCTGCTTGATTGAGAGTTCCTACTAGACGCAAAGTTAGGGGTATATTATATAAGCCACCCAGAGGCTGTAACTGGTCTAAAAACCACAAGCGCTGTTGAGCATAAGACAGTGGTAATTGTACATTCTCTGCCCTTGGTAAGATGGGTGGTGTAGAAAGTTCTAAGTCCTGTTGTTGCAATTGCCCAATCGATTGCGCCAATTCTGCAATTGTTGCTCTTGCAAACAACTCACGCAATGGTAGTTCTACTTTGAAAATGTTGCGGATACGTGAAAGCAGTTGCGTTGCTAGTAACGAGTGTCCCCCAACTTCAAAGAAGTTATCATGTATGCCTACTCGCTCTAGTTTCAGCACTTGTGTCCAAATTTGTGCCAGCATTTCCTCAATGGGTGTGCGTGGGGCGACATATTTTTCTTTTTGTTCGCTTTGTAAATCCGGTGCTGGTAGGGCGCGGCGGTCTACTTTACCGTTAGGAGTTAGTGGCAAAGCCTCCAGTACCACAAAAGCATTTGGCACCATGTACTCTGGGAGTTTTGCTTTCAAGAAGTGGCGTAGTTGGTTGATTGTGGGTGTACTTCGACTCCGTTCGACTGCGCTCAGGGCAAGCCGCTCAGTACAAGTCACCTGTGGATACGGTACCACGTAGGCGACGAGGCGCTTCTCTCCTGGGGTATCTTCACGGGCGATGACACAACAGGACTGCACATCACCATGTTCGCTCAGTGCTGTTTCAATTTCTGCCAATTCAATGCGGAAGCCACGAATTTTTACTTGATTGTCGATGCGTCCTAAGTATTCAATGTCACCATCCGGTAAATAACGTGCCAAATCCCCAGTTTTATATAATTTTGGATTTTGGATTTTGGATTTTGGATTATTGGATTTGTTTTCTGATTCAATAGTTTGAGAAGATTCTAAATTTTTATTCCTATTCCCTAATCCAAAATCTAAAATCGGCAATCCAAAATCGCTAAAGGGGTTGGGGATAAATTTCTCATTGGTCAACTCTGGACGGTTGAGGTAGCCTCTTGCCAATCCCGCACCACCGATGTGCAATTCTCCTGGTACACCGATGGGGACTGGTTGTAAATATTGGTCGAGGATGTATATCTGAGTATTATAAATGGGTCGGCCAATTGTGAGCTTTTGGCGATCGATACCCAGCAATTTGTACGTTACTTCTACAGTCGCTTCAGTAGGGCCATAGGCGTTTATTAGCTGTGGATACTCGCCTATATGCTGTTGCCACATTCTGAATCGTTGCTCTAATGGATGCTCGCCACCAAAAACTACTAGTCGGATGCAATCGGGTAACAGCAAATTGGCATTGACTAATTCAAAAGTTAGCTGATGCCAGTATGCTGTTGACAAACTTAACACTGTTATACCCCAATCGCGGCATTTTTCGATCAACGTCTGCACCGAACTCAGCATTTCTTGAGTTCGCAGCACTACCGTTGCACCACAACTCAGGTAAGGATAAATTTCTACTGCCGCTACATCGAAACAAATAGAACAAAACTGTAGTATGCGTTGGCTTTGCCCAACCCAGGCATCGCTTAACCCATACTCAACAATTGCCGCTTGCGTAAGATTGACTAGGGACTGATGTTGAATCATCACTCCCTTGGGTTTGCCTGTAGAACCAGAAGTGTAAATTACATAAGCTAAATTTTCGCTGCTGGTGCTATTAAGCAAATCAAAATCACTCAATTGAGAAATAGATTGACACTCGGTATCCAAACATACAAACTGCACTTGATGCTTAGGTAGCCTTGCAATTAAATGCTGTTGAGTCAAGAGTACCGAAAGTTGAGTATCTTCGAGCATGAAGCTCAAGCGGTCTTGGGGATACTCAGGATCGAGTGGTACATAAGCACCACCCGCCTTAAGAATGCCAAGTAATCCCACCACCATCTCCAGCGATCGCTCAACACACAACCCTACTAGCACATCTGCTCTCACACCCACAGACCTTAAGTAGTGCGCTAACTGATTAGCACGGCAATTTAACTGGTGATAAGTCAGTTGTTGATTTCCAAACACCACTGCCACAGCATCTGGAGTACGTTTAACCTGTTCCTCAAACAACTGATGAATACATTTATCCTGGGAATAGTCGGACTGGGTATCGTTCCAGTCAACCAATAACTGCTGCTGCTCAAGTTCTGTCAGCAGAGGAAATTGTGAAATCCGCTCTTGAGGGTTAGCAACAATTCCTTCAAGCAATGTTTGGAAATGTCCACTCATCCGCTCAATAGTGGCTGCATCAAACAAGTCAGCGTTGTATTCCCACACACCCACCAGTCCAGTTGCCGTGTTCTGCAATGATAAAGTTAAATCAAACTTGGCAACTGCGCTTTGGGTTGGCAAAGAACTGATAGTTAAGCCAGCCATCTCTACTTCAGATATGGGTGCATTCTGGAGAACAAACATCACCTGAAACAGTGGCGTATAGCTGAGGTTTCGTTGTGGCTGCAATGCTTTGACCAACTCCTCAAAGGGCAAGTCTGGATGAGCGTAAGATAAGAGTGTCACCTGCCGCACTCGACTGAGCAATTGCTGAAAACTGGGATTACCTGACAAATCAGTACGTAATACTAAAGTATTGACAAAAAAGCCAATTAACCCTTCAAGTTCCAAGCGATCGCGGTTAGCAATGGGCGTACCCACTACAATGTCATCGGAGCCTGTATAGCGATAAAGCAAGGTAACATAAGCACAGAGCAGCGTCATGAATAGGGTGGCTCCCTCTTGCCTACTGAAATTAGCGATCGCTTGACTCAGTTCATTTGATAATTCTACATATTGGACTGCGCCCCGGTAAGTTTGAATGGCTGGTCTTGGTCTGTCTGTGGGTAATTCTAGTAAATTAGGAGCGTTTTTGAGTAATTGCTTCCAATAATCAAGCTGCGTTTGGAGTACTTCTTTTTGCAACCATTGCCGTTGCCAAATAGCAAAATCGGCATACTGAATTGGTAGCTCTGGTAGCTCTGGGGATAAGTTATTGCAGAGGGCTGAGTAAATGGTTGCTAACTCACGCATCAATATGCCTGTTGACCAACCATCCACTAAAATGTGGTGTACTGTTAGTACAAAAGCGTATTCTACCTCTGTGAGTTTCACCACACAAGCTCGGATTAAAGGAGAACTAGCAAGGTCAAACAGTTGAGCAGCTTCTGTCGTAGCTAATTGTTGACAAGCGATTTCTCTTTCACTTTCCGGTAAATCTGTTAAATCTACTACTGGCACATTTAAGGTTAAGCTGTCAGCAATTACCTGGACTGGCTGTTCGTTGATGGTGCGGAAGTTGGTACGTAAAGCTTCGTGGCGATCGATAATTTTGTTGAGGCTTTGCTCTAGCGCCACGACGTTCAACTGACCGTGAAGTTTTAGAGCTGTTTGTTCGTTGTAGAAGGGGCTATCTGGTTCCAACTGGTTTAATAACCAGAGTCGTTCTTGGGCAAAAGACAGAGGTAAGTTCTGAGGACGCTCGGTTTTGATCAGGGGTAAATCTGTATCGGGAGCCGCATTTTTCTCGTGCAGCAACAAGATAAGTTCTGCTTTATTTTTAGCTAATAAGTCACGAGTTTCTAGCGTCAATACTCCCTTTGGAGCATTAGCACGCAACTGCTCACCTTCAACCCACAACTTCACACCCTGTTTAGTAAGATCAACCACCAATTGTTCGATATTCACAGAAACATTACTCCACTTCAGCTAATTCGTAATTCGTAATTCGTAATTTAAAATTATTTGTTATTCAAATTGCGATTTCTTCTCTCTCAATTCCACCTAAATTAGTGTCTGATTCTGGTTTTGTCTCTATTCTTGCTGCTATTTCAACTATTGTAGGAGATTCAAATACACTTGCTACAGATAATTTAATAGAAAAAGTATTTCTTAATCTTGACAGAACTTGAACAGCTATTAAAGAATCTCCTCCTAATTCAAAAAAGTTATCATAGATTCCTACCTGTTTAATTCCTAATAATTCTTGCCAAATCTCGGCAATTTTTTGCTCAATATCATTACGCGGAGCTATATATGAATTTGGCAAATTAGGTCTGGAGTGGAGTGCAGATAAGTTTTCTTGCTGAAAAACATCCGGCTTTCTTTGTAATGCAATCTCTGATTTAGTGTCAGTATCTTTTTGCCCAGATTTGGTGCTAAATGCGGCTGATGCAGAAGCTTGAGCCATAATAATCTGATGTTCAAGCGCTTCAGTTTCAGGAAAAGCCGCAACTTGAACAAAGTCTTGAGCGCGTAGTGCTTCAAACCACTGATCTAAAATGATAAAAGGTTGACCTGGATTGCGTCTTTTATCGTCAAAAGGTTTCAACAGCAGACCCCAACTAATATCAAAATCTATTTTCGGCTGAGTTATTTCCCACACTAGGAGGAAGCCACCAGGAGCTAATAAAGAGCGTACATGGTGGAGTGTTTGATCTATGTTGCGAGTCGCGTGCAACACATTAGAGGCTATTATTACATCAAAGCTATACTTCTCAAACCCTTGCTCAGTTGGCGACTTGTCTATGTCTAGTAATCGATATTCAATAAATGGATAGTCTTTAAACTTCTCTTGCGCTTGAGTCAGGAAGCCGCTACCAATATCAGTAAAAGTATAGTTGGTTTGTTTGGGCTGCAACACAGGTAATAATGCTTGCGTAGATACACCAGTACCTCCACCGATTTCTAGAACTCTCAGGTGAATCGATGATGGCAATGATTTGACTACCTGTTCCAAGCCTGAGCGCAAGATAGAGTTGTAGTAAGAAATTAAGGGAGATTCTGAATATGAACCGTTGTTTTCTTTTTGGTAAACCAGTTCATTGAAAATCTCCAATGGTTCTTGTTCACCAACAATAACAGCAGCTAAATTTTCACCACAGCGTTGCACTAAATCTAAATCTACTAAAGATGAAGCAGCAAACCTAGCTTTGACTTGCTCTAAATGTTCATTAATATAATCTTGTGAACATGGCACTAGCCCAGTAAATAATCCCTCATGTTGCTCTAGTTGTCCTTGCTCGACTAATATTTGCAACCATCTAGACAACAATTGCTGATAGCGGGGAGAAATATGGTATTGCACCAAAAAATTCTCTAAAGAATAGTTTTCTTGGGGATTACTAAAAGCCCCTAATTGCTTGAATGCAGAGTTGATGTAGGCTGTACATAAACGATCCAACCATTGTCTATTCTCTTGATAGGTTAACTCGTTAAGTTCTGCATTTCTAGTATTTGCTTGTTTTTGACCTGCTTGTGTAAGCAATGTCCACAGTTGTGATGTTGGGGGTAAAGTTTGTAACTGTCCCCAAGCTGCTTTTTGTGGGGGGTCAATCCAATAACGTTGGCGTTCAAAGGGATAAGTTGGTAAGGGAAGACGGTAATATTCGTCCTGACTATAGAATCCAAACCAATCTACTTTAACTCCAGCCAACCAGAGTTGACCTAATGTGTTGAATAAAACACGAATATCAGATTGCTTTTCTTGAGGATGACGTACCGAAGTCAACACCGTTTGTGCAGCTGCTTTGTCTGGATGCCTTTTGGCTAATGTAGTCAACGTGTGTCCTGGTCCGACCTCTAGTAAAACTTGCTCAGGTGTTGCCAATAATTTTTCTAAACCTTGGGCAAACTGTACTGTGGAACGCAGATGTTGAGTGTAGTAATCAGCATTTGTGGCTTGTGTGACTGTAATCCAAGTGCCAGTCAGATTGGAGATATAAGGAAGTTTTGGGGGATTTAAAGTAACTTTTTTGACTCGCTCTGTAAATGCTTCTAAGATTGGTTCCATCATTTGCGAGTGGAAGGCATGGGAAGTATGCAAAGGTTGGCATTCAATACCTTGAGCAGCAAGCTGATTTTGTAGTGTATCTACTGCTGCTATAGAACCGGAAACTACACACTGCGAAGGTTGATTAATTGCTGCAACAGAGAGTTCATGCCCTAATAGCGATTTTACCTTGTCTGCGGGCAAGGGAACCGAAAGCATTGCTCCAGTGGGCAGTTGCTGCATCATTTGTCCGCGTGCTGCTACCAGAGATAAGGCATCTTCTAGGGAAAAAACTTCTGCTAGAGTTGCTGCTACATACTCGCCAATACTGTGACCGATCGCAGCTTGTGGCTCCACTCCATAAGACTGCCATAATTTAGCTAGGGCGTATTCAATTACAAAAATAGCAGGTTGAGCAATTCCTGTCTGTTGAAGTAGCTTTGATACCTCATCAATTTTTTCGTCACTGGGGTAAAGAATATGACGTAAATCTAGCTCTATTAGAGGTTCAAGAATTTCTGAGCAATAATCAACTTGTTCTTTAAATACTGTTTCGGTTTCGTAAATTTCCCGCGCCATGTTGACATACTGAGAACCTTGACCGGGAAACATAAAGACAACAGACCGTTCTGTAATCTCTGTATAGTTAGTAAAAACTTGTTTTGGCTCTAAACTACTAGAAACTCTGACAGCATCTTCTAAGTCTTGACAAATTAACATCCGTCGATAATTAAAACCCCGACGACCACTATTGAGGGTATAAGCTACATCGCCTAAGTTCAGTTCTGGATGCTCTTTTAAATGCGTGATTAAATTAGCTGTTGCCTGCTCAAGCGCACTCGCAGTTTTAGCCGACAGACACAACAGAAAATATTCACTTTTGACTTTTGACTTTTGAATTTTTAATTGAGTTGGTGCTTCTTCTAAAATAACATGAGCATTAGTACCCCCCATACCAAAGGAACTAACCCCAGCACGGCGAGGAATGTTATCTGTTTTCCATTCAGTCAGGGTTGTATTGACATAAAAAGGACTGTTGGCAAAATCAATTTTGGGATTAGGTGTCTCGAAGTGCAAACTAGGAGGCAGCATTTTATTTTGCAGTGCTAATACAGTCTTAATCAAACCTGCCACACCTGCTGCTGTATCCAAATGTCCTAAGTTGGTTTTTAACGAACCAATAGCGCAGAAACCTTTTTTATCGGTAGTTTGATTAAAAGCTTGAGTTAAAGCTGCAATTTCAATCGGATCTCCTAAAGGTGTAGCGGTGCCATGAGCTTCGATGTAGGAAATTGTTTCGGCATCTACACCCGCTATAGCTTGAGCCTCGCCAATCACTGCTGCTTGACCGCTCACACTAGGAGCAGTGAAGCCCACTTTCATTGCACCATCGTTATTGATGGCCGAGCCTTTAATAATTGCATGAATGTAGTCGCGATCGCCGATCGCATCCTTTAATCTTTTCAATACCACAATACCAGCACCGCTACCCGCGATCGTTCCTTGTGCTTGAGCATCAAAAGCACGGCAGTGTCCATCAGGAGAAAGAATCATTCCCTCTTGATGCAAATAACCTATTTTTTGGGGAATGGTGAGACTAACTCCACCAGCTAAAGCTATGTCACATTCACCATTTAAGAGACTTTGACAAGCTAAATGAACAGCAACCAAAGAAGTAGAACACGCTGTCTGCACATTTACTGCAGGGCCAGTCAAGTTTAATTTATATGCAACTCGTGTAGGTAAAAAATCTTTATCGTTGGAAATTCCTAATTGGATAGGGTCAATTGTTTCTAATAATTGATGATGAGGATAGAGATTATTGAGCAAATATTTACTCATCCCTACACCACCATAAACCCCTATTAAACCATTGTAGGTTTGCGGGTCATAACCAGCTTTTTCTATTGCTTCCCAAGCCAATTCTAAGAATAGGCGTTGTTGTGGATCTATTAACTCAGCTTCTTTGGCACTATAAGCAAAGAAATTTGCATCAAACAATTCAATGTCTGATAGAACAGCACTAGCTTTTACATAATTAGGGTTACTCAGCAAATCTAGAGAAACGCCAGAATTTATTAATTCTTCATCTGTTACCCAGGAGATAGATTCTACACCATCTCGTAAATTCTGCCAAAATGATTCAATATCTTTTGCACCTGTAAATCTACCAGCAACAGCAATTATTGCTATTTCAGAATTGCTAAATTCATTATTTTTATGCACTGACTCTATTATCATTTTTACCTTTTTCTCTGAGAGCGGTATTGTTGTCTGGATTCCAATTGTTGGTTTCTTAAAGTTTTACTCTCACTATGAGATTGAGTACGATAAGTGTGTTGTTTGATTGGATCTTCTTTTTGTAATTTGGTATTCAAATATTGGCTTAAACTATGTATATTTGGATAATTAAACATATCAACTATAGACAGTTCTAAACCAAATATTTCTTGTAATTGCTGATTAATTCGTACCAGTAGTAACGAATGACCTCCTAGCTCGAAGAAATTATTGTAAATTCCTACCTTTTCTACTGCTAATGCTTTTTGCCAAATGCCAGCAATGATTCTTTCTACTTCTGTATTTGGTATTACATAATTTGATAGTTCCTGTTGTAAATCTGGAGCAGGCAAAGCGCGACGGTCTACTTTGCCGTTGGGTGTCAGGGGTAAGAACTCCAATATCACAAAAGTAGATGGCAACATATACCCAGGGAGTTTATTGGAAAGGAACTGACGCAGTTCCTCCGTTGTGGGTGTCAAATCTTTTTGTGGCACTACGTAAGCGACTAATCGCTTATTACCTGGAGTTTCTTCACGAGCAATCACACAACATATCTGCACATCATCATGTTGGCTCAGTGCTGTTTCAATTTCTCCCAACTCTATGCGGAATCCCCGAATTTTTACCTGATTGTCGATGCGTCCTATGTATTCAATGTTGCCATCCGGTAAATAGCGTGCTAAATCCCCAGTTTTGTAGAGGCGACCAGAACCAAAGGGGTTGGTAATGAATTTTTCCTGAGTTAGTTTGGGGCGGTTGAGGTAGCCTCTTGCTAACCCAATACCACCGATATGTAACTCTCCTGACACACCCACAGGCACTGGTTGCAAATTTTCGTCTAAGATGTAAACTTGCGTGTTAGCGATCGCCTTACCAATAGATATTTTCTCATTGTCATGGCATTTTGCGATCGCCTTCGGCGTGGCTTTGCCAATCGTGGCACAGACAGTAGCTTCCGTTGGCCCGTAAGCGTTGAAGAAGTTTCTGCCAATAGACCATTGCTTGATTAATTCAGCAGGACAAGCTTCTCCCGCTACAATTATTGTTTGCAGTGCCGGAAGCTCCTCCACGGGTATAACTGCTAACGCCGATGGTGGTAGTGTGATATGGGTAATAGAATAATCACGTAATCGGTCAATTAACGGCTTCCCTGGCAATAGAGAGTCTTTTGTTCCCAGATACAGCGTTCCGCCTGACCTCAGCGCCATTACGACTTCCCAAATAGAAGCATCAAAACTAAAGGAGGCAAACTGGAGAATGCGACTATCCGAAGTCAAGCCAAAAGTTTGAATCTGAGCTTGGGCTAAGTTGCATAGTCCTTTATGCTCAACCATGACACCTTTAGGTCTACCTGTTGAGCCGGAAGTATAAATTACATTAGCTAGATGAAAGGCTTTGGCTTCACTAGTTGGGTTATCTTGATTATTTTGGGCAATTTCTGACCAGGCTTCATCTAAAAAGACTTGTTTTGCTTGATGCTCAGGAAGTCTGTCAATAAGTCGCTGAGTTAACAGTAGCGAAACTTGAGCATCTTCTAGCATGAAGCTCAAGCGGTCTTGGGGATACTCAGGGTCAAGTGGTAGGTATGCTCCGCCTGCTTTGAGAATCCCTAACAGTCCTACCACCATATCTAAAGAACGTTCTACACAAATACCGACCAGCACATCTGGTTTTACACCCAATGAGCGCAAGTAATGCGCCAACTGGTTAGCGCGACAATTCAACTGGTGGTAGGTGAGTTGTTGATTGTCAAACACCACTTCAAACACCACTGCCAATGCATCCGGGGTACGCTGAACCTGCTGCTCAAACAACTGATGGATACATTTATCTTCAGGGTAGTCTACCCATGTGTTATTCCAATCAACCAATAACTGCTGTTGTTCAATTTCTGTCAGCAGGGGTAATTGGGAAATTCGCTCTTGAGGATTGGCGACAATTGCTTCCAGTAACGTTACAAAATGACCAGTCATTCGTTCAATTGTGCTGGTATCAAACAAGTCAGTATTATACTCCCACACACCCACCAATCCTTGGGTAGTGTTTTCCATCGATAAAGCCAAATCAACCTTTGTAGCTGTACTTTCTACTGGCAATGAACTAATAGTTAACCCAGCAAGCTCTAGTTCCTGTACGGGTGCATTCTGAAGGTTAAACACCACCTGAAACAGTGGCGTATGTCCCAGATCCCTTTCTGGCTGCAATGCTTCCACCAACATTTCAAAAGGCAAATTCTGATGAGCATACGCAAACAAAGCTACTTCTCGAACACGACCAAGTAATTCGCTAAAACTGGGATTGCCTACCAAGTTAGTACGCATGACTAAAGTGTTGACAAAAAAGCCAATTAACCCTTCTATTTCATTGCGATCGCGGTTAGCAATAGGAGACCCCACCAAAATATCTGCCACACCTGTATAGCGATAAAGCAATGTATCAAACGCTGCCAACAGCGTCATAAAGAGAGTACAACCTTGCTCCTGGCTCAATTTTACCAATCTATCAGTTAACTCAACTGAAAGTGCAAACTTCTGATATGACCCGGCGAAAGTCTGCACAGCAGGTCTGGGTCGGTCTGTAGGTAGAGACAACAAAGCTGGTGCATCTTTTAGTTGCTGTTGCCAGTAACTCAGTTGGCTTTGCAGTACATCTCCTTGCAACCACTGTCTTTGCCAAATAGCGAAATCTGCGTACTGAATCGGTAGTGGCGTTAAAGGTGACGGCTGACCTTGAGAATAAGCATTGTACAGTGCTATTAATTCTTGAACAAACACACCCACTGACCAGCCATCAAAGACAATGTGATGTATAAACACTAATAAGGCGTGTTCTGTTTCCGACAGCACTACTAATGTTGTCCTAATTAATGCTTCGGTTGCTAGGTCAAAGGGTCGTTGCACTTGTTGTTGGGCTAATTGCTGCAAAGCAATTTCTTTTTCGCTTGGCAGCAAATGTTGCCAGTTAACAACTGAGACTGTCCAATTTGTTTTGGTTTGAATAAGTTGAGAAGGTTTTCCATTAACTATGACAAAGTTGGTGCCTAACACTTCGTGACGATGAATAATTTCTTGTAAGCTTTGTTGTAGCGCAGCTTGATTGAGTGTTCCGACTAGACGCAAAGCTATGGGTATATTGTAGAAGGCGCTGTTTGGGTTTAACTTGTCTAAAAACCACAAACGCTGTTGAGCATAAGACAGTGGTAATTCTGCATCCCTTGCCCTTGGTACAATGGGTGAGCAAGTAAGTTCTAAATCCTGTTGCTGCAACTGTTGAATCTTTTGGGACAATTCAGCAATTGTTGGTGCAGCAAATAAGCTACGCAATGCTAGTTCTATTTTCAAACTAGTCCGCACACGGGAAACCAGTTGCGTTGCTAGTAGAGAATGTCCGCCAAGTTCAAAGAAATTATCGTGAATACCAACTCGCTCAACTTTCAGAACTTGCGCCCAAATCAGTGACAAGATTTCCTCAATGGGGTTACGTGGGGCGACATACCGATCTGATAATTGATTGTGTAAATCAGGTGCAGGTAAAGCACGACGGTCTAGTTTCCTGTTAGGAGAAAGCGGTAGAGCGTCCAAGATGACTATTGCACTTGGCACCATATACTCTGGTAACTTTTCCTTAAGGAAGTTACGTACTCCGCTAGTAGAGATTGTCTGTTCTGGTTGCCGCACAATGTAAGCAACTAAGCGTTTATCACCCGGTGTATCCTCACGGACAACCACACAAGATGCTTGTATATTACTCAGTTGTCCTAGTACTGCTTCAACTTCGCCTAACTCAATGCGGAAACCTCTAATTTTAACTTGATTGTCAATGCGTCCTAAAGATTCGAGCTTACCGTCAGGTAGATAACGTGCTAAGTCCCCTGTTTTATATAAAAGTGCTGAGTTCTGAATTGTCCCCCTGCCTCTTTGAAAGGGATTAGGAATGAATTTCTCTTGTGTTAACTGAGGTCTGTTAAAGTAGCCTTGAGCTAAAAGCGCACCTGCAATGTACACTTCTCCTGGCACACTCACAGGTACAGGCTGTAGATATTTATCGAGGATGTAAATTTGCGTGTTAGAAATGGGTCGCCCAATGGAAGGAAGTAGCGGCCAAGAGTCTATCGCATCAGGCAGGGTATAACTGGTGGCTAAATGGCTCTCTGACGGCCCATACTGATTATGGAAAGTAATATCAGTTAGTTTGCTCAACCACTCAGAAATCGCAGGCGTAATTTGCAACTGTTCTCCAGAAGTAATAATTTCCCGCAAACCAGTATTAACTATGCCATTCCCCAAGGCGACTTCTGCTAGTTGCTGTAAGCCGACAACAGGGAGAAACATTCTCTGAATTTGCTTCTCTTGCAGAAAACCTAACAATGCTAGAGCATCACGACGTAATTCCTCTGTGATTAAGAACAATGTGCCGCCAGAATACCAGGTAGTGAAGATTTCCTGGAAGGAGACATCAAAGTTAACCGAAGCAAATTGCAGGGTTTTTGCTCCACGAGAAATTTTGAGATTGTCCCGATGCCACAAGATATGATTGCAAAGGGCAAGCTGACTCATGGCTATACCCTTTGGTTGACCTGTGGAACCAGAAGTGTAAATTATATAGACTAAGTTATTGGGTTGTACGCCAAGAATTATGTTGTCTGGGCTGCACTTAGAAATATCTTCAGCATCAGTATCTAAGCAAACAAGTTTTGCATGATTTGGGGGGAGCCTGTCAATCAGTTGCTGTTGAGTCAGTAAAACTTTAACTTGAGTATCTTCTAAAATAAAGCTCAAGCGATCGCTAGGATATTCTGGGTCAAGTGGTACATAAGCCCCACCAGCTTTGAGAATCCCCAGCAGTCCGATGACCATTTCTAAAGAACGCTCGACACACAACCCGACTAGAACATCGGCTCCTATGCCCCAAGAGCGCAAGTAGTGTGCCAATTGGTTAGCGCGGTAGTTTAATTGCTTGTAAGTAAGTTGTTGATTTTGAAACTCTACCGCCACTGCATCTGGTGTCAAGTCCACCTGTTCTTCAAACAATTGATGGATGCACTTATGTAGTGGATAATCTATTTCTGTATCGTTCCATTCCACTAATAACTGCTGTTTCTCAACTTCACTTAACAAGGGCAATTGAGAAATCCGCTGTTCTGGGTTAGCAATAATACCTTCAAGCAATGTCACAAAATGACTTGTCATGCGATCGATGGTACTAGCATCAAACAAGTCAGTGTTATATTCCCACCACCCTGCTAATCCAGTAGGGGTGTATTCCATCGATAAAGTTAAATCAAACCTGGAAGTTGTGCCTTTGATTGGCAATCGATTTACAGTCAACCCAGTCAGTTCTAATTCAGATGTGGGCGCATTCTGGAGAACAAACATTACTTGAAACAGTGGTGTATGGCTGAGATCCCGTTCTGGCTGCAATGCTTCCACTAACATTTCAAATGGTAAGTCTTGATGAGAGTATGCCTCCATTGCCATTTCGCGGACACGACCCAGTAATTCGCTAAAACTAGGATTGCCTGCCAAGTTAGAACGCATGACTAAGGTGTTGACAAAAAAGCCAATTAACCCTTCTATCTCACTGCGATCGCGGTTAGCAATTGGCGAACCCACCAAAATATCTTCTGTACCTGTATAGCGGTAAAGCAGGGTATCAAAGGCTGCCAACAGCGTCATGAAAAGGGTACAACCTTGCTCTTGGCTGAGTTTTGTCAGTTTACTAGTTAGTTCAAAAGAAAGTGCAAACTCAAGATGTGTCCCGTGGTAAGTTTGCTCAGCTGGTCTAGGTCGGTCTGTGGGGAGCGACAATAGAGCTGGTGCGTTTGCCAGTTGTTGTTGCCAGTAACTCAATTGGCTTTGTAGTACTTCCCCTTGCAACCATTGTCTCTGCCAAATTGCGAAATCTGCATATTGAATCGGCAGTGGCGCTAAGGGTAAAGGTTGACCTTGAGAATAAGCGTTGTATAGAGCTGCTAGTTCTTGGACAAACACACCCATTGACCAGCCATCACTAACAACATGGTGCATACACACTAACAAGACGTGTTCCGTTTCCGACAGCACTACTAATGTCGCCCTGATTAATGTTCCTTTTGCCAGATCGAAAGGTTGAGTAACTTGTTGTTGGGCTAATTGTTGGCTAGTAATTTCTTGTTCGGTTGTGGATAAATACTTCAAATCAACAACTGAAACTGTCCAATTGGTTTCTGTTTGAATAATTTGAGAAGGTTTTCCATCAACTGTAATAAAATTGGTGCGTAACGCTTCGTGGCGATGAATAATCTCTTGTAAGCTTTGTTCTAGGGCTGCTTGATTCAAATTTCCCACTAGACGCAAAGCCATAGGAATGTTGTAAAAGGGGCTGTTCGGCTCGAACTGATCTAAAAACCACAGACGCTGTTGTGCATAAGACAGTGGTAATTCTGCATCCCTTGTCCGCCTTAAAATGGGCGGGGAAGTTAGTTCTAAGTCATGTTGCTGTAACTGCTCAATTGATTGTGCTAATTCGGCTACTGTCGGCCTTGCAAATAACTCACGTAATGCTAGTTCTACTTTAAAGCTGGTGCGAATGCGTGAAAGCAATTGCGTTGCTAGTAACGAGTGTCCCCCCAGTTCAAAGAAGTTATCATGTATCCCTACCTGCTCTAGTTTCAGCACTTGCGCCCAAAGAAGTGTCAGCATTTCTTCAGTTGGAGTGCGCGGGGCAACATATTTTTCTAGCAGTGTGCTGTCTAACTCATGTGTTGGCAGGGCGCGACGGTCTACTTTACCGTTAGAGGTCAGGGGTAAGGATTCCAGCAGCACAAAAGCACTTGGCACCATGTACTCTGGTAGCTTTGCCTTGAGAAACTGACGCAGTTCTGGGACTTTGGGAGAATGTTCTACCTGCGGCACTACATAAGCCACTAAACGTTTGTCGCCCAGTTCATCCTCTCGAACCACCACGATACTTTCCCAAATGGCTGTGTGTTGCACCATTAATGCTTCAATTTCGCCCAACTCAATGCGGAAACCGCGAATTTTGACTTGGTTATCGATGCGTCCTAAATACTCTAACTCGCCATTGGGTAAATAACGTGCTAAATCACCTGTTTTGTATAATTTTGACTTGTCGAATGGGTTAGAAATAAAGCGTTCGGCTGTCAGTTCAGGACGATTGAGATAGCCGCGTGTCACCCCTTCGCCGCCAACGTACATTTCACCAGGAACGCCAATCGGCACTGGTTGAAAATATTCATCCAGTACGTACACCTGTAAGTCAGGTATCGGACGACCAATTACACTGGCTGTATGATTCAAATCAGCTTTGCTCAATGGGCGATAAGTGACGTGTACAGTGGTTTCCGTAATCCCATACATATTCACTAATTGGGGCATTTGGTCGCCATGTTGCTCAAACCAAGGTTGTAAACTCTTGATTTCTAAAGCTTCTCCACCGAAAATTACCAAGCGTAAGTTCAAGTCGCCAACAGTTGCTGTTGACTGTTCTACTTGAATCAACTGGCGGAAGGCGGAAGGGGTCTGATTGAGAATTGTGACTTTTTCTTGACACAGTAATTGATAGAAAGATTCGGGCGATCGCGTTACTAAATATGGCACTACTACTAGTCGTCCACCATACAGCAAAGCACCCCAAATTTCCCACACGGAAAAGTCGAAAGCATAAGAGTGGAACATTGTCCACACATCTTGAGCGTTGAAGTGATACCAAGCGTCTGTGGCTGCAAACAGACGCACTACATTTGAGTGATTGACTAAAACGCCTTTGGGCTTACCCGTGGAACCGGAAGTATAGATGACATAAGCTAAATTATCGGTTGCTGCGGTATTTTCCGGGTTTAACTCGCACTCTTGAGCAATTTTTTCCCAGTCGCTATCTAAGCAGACAAGATGCGCCTGATGTTGAGGAATAGACTCTACTAATTGCTGTTGTGTTAAAAGTACTTTAACTTGAGCATCTTCGAGCATAAACCGCAAACGCTCAGTCGGATACTCAGGGTCAAGTGGCAGGTATGCACCACCTGTCTTGAGAATACCTAGTATTCCCACGATCGCTTCTAGTGACCTTTGCACACACAACCCAACCAGCGTATCTGGTTTTACACCCAAGGAGCGCAAGTAATGTGCTAACTGGTTAGCACGGCAGTTCAACTGGTGATAAGTGAGTTGTTGATTGTCAAAGACAACTGCTACAGCATCGGGGGTACTCAAACACTGTTCTTCAAACAACTGATGGATACACTTATCAGAAGGATAATTCGCCTGAGTATTATTCCACTCTCCAAATAACTGCTGTTGCTCAGGTTGTGTTAGCAGTGGAAATTGTGAAATCCTCTCCTCTGGGTTAGCGACAATCCCTTCCAGTAATGTCACAAAATGCCCTACCATTCGGGTAATTGTAGCTTGCTCAAATAGGTCAGAGTTGTACTCTAAACTTCCACTCAGCCCTTGCTCACTCTCTGTCATCAACAAGGTTAAATCAAACTTAGCTGTTGGGTTTTCTATTTGTAGCGGAGTTAAAGATAAACCAGGCAATTCTAATTTTCCAGGCGGCGTATTCAACAAAACGAACATTACCTGAAACAATGGCGAGTAGCTAAGGTTTCTTTCTGGCTGCAAGGCTTCTACTACTTGCTCAAACGGCGCATCTTGGTGAGAGTATGCTTGCATTGCTACTTGGCGCACTCTTTGCAGTAACTCCCAAAAGCTGGGATTTCCAGAAACGTCAGTACGCAACACCAAAGTATTGACAAAAAAGCCAATGAGAGATTCTAGTTCACTGCGGTTGCGGTTGGCGATCGGAGAACCGACGAGAATATCTTGTTGATTGCTGTAGCGCGATAGTAAGATGACAAAGCCAGTCAGCAAAGTCATAAATAAGGTTGCGCCTGACTTTTCGCTAAGGCTTTTGAGTTTTTGAGTCAGATGATCATCTAGCTGAAAATGTTTGATGCTGCCACGGCTTGTCTGTATTAATGGGCGCACTCGGTCGGTAGGAAGTTCCAGTAAGGGAGGCGATCCTGCTAATTGTTGCTTCCAGTAGTCCAGTTGAGTATCCATGACTTGACCTTGCAACCACTGTCTCTGCCAAACTGCAAAATCTGCATACTGAATCGGCAGTTTAGGCAATGGAGAAGGCTTACCAGCACAAAAGGCTGTGTATAAGGCTGTCAGTTCGCGCCACAAAACCCCATCAGACCAACCATCAAAGACGATGTGGTGGACACTTAGGAGTAGCACATATTCATTTTCATGTAGCTGCACTAGGGAAGACCGCAACAGCGATCCTTGCTGTAGATCAAAGGGTTGTTGAACTTCGTTTTTGACCAGTTGCGAAACTTGAGTTTCTCTTTCTATTTCAGGAAGTTCCCGAAGATCCACTACAGGTAACGTCAAGTTGAGGCTGGAAGCAATCACCTGAACAGGCTTGTTTTCCGAAGCTAGAAACGTAGTTCGCAATGCTTCGTGGCGTTGGATAATTTCATTGAGACTATGCTCTAATGCACAAATGTTGAGTAAACCCTGAAGACGAAAAGCTAAGGAGACATTATAAGTGGAGCTATCTGGCTGCAACTGATGGATGAACCATAATCTTTCTTGAGAAAAAGACAAAGGCGGGTGTTCATTCCGAGATACAGGCACCAAATCTGGAGCTTGATTCTGTAAGTCGAGAATACTTGCGATCGCTTGCCAAATATCTTCTCCAGTTTTTATTGGCTTGTTTGGTTCTAATGGATTGATTTCAGCAGAATAGCTCATTGTAATCTTTTTGCTTCAGGTTTTTAGGGATACACTGGTGTATTTAGTTTTGCGAAAAAAGCCCATTTCCAAAAATTATCAGCCTTGCTTTTTATCGATCAGTTTCACAATAGTTGCTAGGCTTTGAAAATTTTCTGCATTAATCTCATTAACTGCAAATTTAATCCCAAAATTATTCTGTAATTTAAGTATAAGTGACATAGCATTGACAGAATCTAGACCCATACTAAAAAGATTGCTAGACTCGGATAAGTCTTCACTATTAATATTTGGTAAAACGTTTAAAACTACATTTGTAGTTTCTTGTTTAATTAAATCAATGTTTTTCATAATTTTATAGTTTCTGATAAATTATCAATTAAGTTTTTTCTTAATACTTTACCTAATGGACTTTTGGGAATCGCGTCACGAAATTCGATAATTTTTGGGATTTTAAAATCAGCTAACTTGCTCCTACAGTAAGATAGAATATCTTTTTCGTCATAAATCTCTCGGTTTTGAGGTACAATAACTGCTTTAATAATTTCTCCTGCATACAAGCCTTTGATGCCAACAACAACCGCTTCTTTAACTTGACTATGCGTTATCAGGATGTTTTCTATTTCTAATGGATCGACTTTATGACCTCCTGTATCAATGAAGATTTGCTTTCTACCAGTAATATAAATATGTCCGTCTTCATCCTTCTTGCCTAAATCACCAGTGAAAAACCAACCATCTTTAAATGTCTGTTGATTTATTTCTGGTTTATTACAATATCCTTTAGTCACTGCTTTACTTTTGACGATTATCTCTCCAATACTTCCAGTTGGTAGTTCTTTTTCTGCATCATCAATAATTTTAATCTCGATATTTTTTAAAGGTAAACCTACAGAATCATAGGTGTTATTTATATCTCGATCTAAATTAATCGCTATAGAACCAGCTTCTGTGCTACCATAAAGTTGTCTTACAGGAATGCCAAATCTCTGAATAAATTTATCAAAAATTTCTTTTGATAAAAAATTACCTGCCGAAAAGCATAGTTTCAACATGGAAACATCAACTTGAGTATCATCTGGTGTTTCTGCTAGAGTGTTCAAAATATAAGGAACAGCAGGTAAGATAGTAATTTTTTCTTTTTCTATAAGTTCTAATACCCTTGAACGTCTAAAAACAAATGGCACTTCAATAGTTTTTCCTTCATGCGAAACTTGTTCTAAAATCACCAGAGTTGCACCATTATATATAGCAGCTAACAAGCAATTTTCTAATCCATGTGCGTGATACAGTGGCACTATACATAAGATATTATCTGTCGCAGATATATTAGCTGTCTCACTCAAGTTTGTAATTTCGTGAGATAGATTATCTTGGCTTCTACAAACTCTTTTAGGTTTACCTGTAGAACCAGAGGAATATAGATAAAGCACATCACCTTTAAAAATAGAAGTGCTTTCTGTAATTATTGAGTTATCTACTTCTTTGGTAAGCGAATGAGTATGATTAATAACTATTAATTCTATTTTTTTGTCTATTTTTGAAATAATTTTGCGAATATTTTCTGATTCATGACTATTGGTAATAATTGCTTTAGTATTACTGTCTAGAATGTAGTAGCTGAGTTCTTCTTCTTTGAGAAGAGGATTGATTGGCAAAACTATAGCATTTAGTTTGGCAGTAGCGTAAAAGGCGATCGCAAATTCTGGACTGTTAGGCAAAATTAATGCTATGCAGTCACCTTGGACAATACCGATTGTACTTAAATGGTTACTTAAATGTGTAATATTAGCATAAAGTTCTTGATAGCTAATTCTCAAATTATCAGATGCGATCGCAGTTTTATCGGGATATTCCTTGACAATCTCTACCAGTCTTTTTTCTAACATTATTCCCTCAATAATTAAAACTATATGGACTCAAGCAAATCGCTAATTGTTTAAATATTAAACTTGGTTAATAAAATAGCTTTCAGGAAATTTTTCTGTAATCATTATTACTGGTTTTTTATTAGAAAAAACTCGATACGTCCGAGAAAGCATTTTGTCTTTTCTCGCTATATTAAAATAATCAGATAAGTCCTCAGATGTTTCTATTGCTGAATCGATTATTTCTTTAAATACCTCAAGTTTATGCTCTAACCATAGCCTACCCATTGGTTCCTGAGATTCCATTAGCTTGGAATTCAACCTGTTATCTAGTCTTTCAGGTACAATTATCGATTCAGCATAAATAAAATTATTTAGACTAATTTTACCTTGTAATAATATTTTTCTCTCAATTACTTGGGTGCCAATATCTAAATCTAGGGCTGGAATAGATTTTGTAATTATGACTACTTTTTCTGATAATTTGACCAACTGGATTTTTTCTAAAAAATAAGCTTCTAATATTTGTGTCAATGTGCCGTCAGTTGTTAGTAAAATTCTTTGAAATGGACTTAAGTTAAGTAGTTCAAGATGTTTAGATGTCAATGTTTCCTGCATTTCTACCTGAAGTTATATATACTTTTTGCGATTTTTGTTTGACCGATAATCTATGTAATAGTTATAAATGACTTACAGGCGAATAGCCTCAATTACGCTGACTGGAGGCGCTACTGGATGAATTTTTGTGATTGAAAAGCCTGCTGTTTCTAATAAAGCTTGATACTCAGCTTCAGTCCGTTCACGGCCTCCATAATTCAAAAGCATCTGCAAGTCGAGAAGTTTACCATAGAATGGTTCGTTGCCTGGAGGTATAACCATTTCGACTAGCAGCAGCTTACCGTCAGGCTGCATCGCTTGATAGCAATTTTTCAGAATGGCGATCGCTCTTTCATCATCCCAATCGTGAATAATATACCGCAGTAAGTAAGCGTCTCCACCTGGGGGTACTGACTCAAAGAAGTTCCCGCCAATTAGTTGACAACGATCTTGCAATCCAAAGTCTGCAATCAGAGGCTTGGCATCTGCAACTACATGGGATAAATCAAATAAAATCCCCTGCATTGTCGAATTCGCCTTGAGAATTGAGGCAATCAAAGTACCGCGTCCACCTGCAACCTCAACTAAATTGTGGATGGATGAAAAGTCATAACCTGCTGCGATCAGCGCATCTTGTTTATCAGAAAAACTACTAATGGCTTGGTTGTATATTTTAACGGCAGAGGCATCAGTAGCTAAGTAATCAAATATCTCCATCCCGAAGATATTTTTGAATACAGGTTTTCCGGTTTTGACACTTTCAAGTAGATGTCCCCAAGGTTGCCATTCCCAAGCTTGACCAGACTTGATAGCATAAGCACGCAGGGAGTCAGGGCGATCGCTTTGCAGGCATTGGGCAAGCGGTGTCAATTCAAAATAGCCTAAACTACCTTCAGTAAATATACCAACACTGGCAAGGGCGCGTAATAGTCGGTAGAGCGATCGCACATCTACACCAGCTATTGTTGCTAATTCAGCATAACTTTTAGAACCATCCTTGAGTAAATCAGCAATACCCAGTTGAGCCGCTACATAAATAGCTTGCGTAATCCAAGAACCTACGATTATTCGTTGTAATTCTTGTGTAGGCTGCATCTGATTTTTATCTATGGGATGTTGTACTTGAGTTTGAAACATAGACACTTAATGAAAAAAGTAATTTCTGAGAACGTTGATTTAGTTCTTGTCGCAACGCTGTAAGAATAGCTGCGATCGCAGCATAACTAACTCCTGATATGACTGATGACTTCACTCTTTTTTGATAAAGACTAATTTATCGTTGAAACAAACTTGCTTCCTTTAAATTAATATGCTGAGAATTTCAATTAAATAATCTCAGTTTTCTCAAGAAAATGCAATAGCATTTAGAACAATTAATTGGACAGTTAAGAAAGTTAAGAAAGTTAAGAAAGTTAAGAAAGTTAAGAAATCAATCACCAAAAAGCAATGTTATTTGCAAAGATTTAAGACATAATAATTATATAAATTTAAGTAAATACTTAGATAAAAATGTTGCACAGAAAACCTTAGAGGGTCAGGGTAAGAGCATCTCAATTAAGCTTGACACAAGGAACCGAGAAGTATTGGCATCAAAGGTGTGACCTAAACTCTAAAATTGTCAAACCGCTAAACTCTCAGCCATTTCAACACTCTTGGGTTCTTGTCATAGCGGTACGTCAAGCCGTCCTTAGTAGTAATAGAATCTCCTTTGCTTGCCTTACTTCTGATAGTGCTAATGGAATAATTAGTTAATTCACTTATTTCCTTATGAGAAAGCTTTTCACTTGTGATTGTTTCTGTCAATATTTGTGATTGATTTTGCGACTCATTATTAGGCGTGCTTTGAATATTTATTGTTTTTTGATTTCGATAATCCTGAACAGTCACAAGTTGCCAACTGGAATCTTGTGCAAGTTCTAAAACCCATTGATGATAATTAAAGAGACTCTCCCGATGTCCAACACTGATAAAAGTTGTTTTTGTTTCTTGTAATTGTTGATATAAATTACCTTCGTTTTTCAAATCCAAAGCGCTCGTTGCTTCATCTAAGATAGTGAAGCTCGGATGAGTAACTAACAATCGTGCAAAAGCAAGGCGTTGTTGTTCTCCCAAGGATAGGATATTCTCCCAAGGGACTTCTGCATCAAAGCCGCCAACTTTTTTCACCAAATTTTGCAGGTTAACTTCTTGCAAAACATCTTCGAGTTCTTGATCGCTGACTTGGCGACTTGTCTGCGGATAGAGTAGTTGTTCGCGTAAAGTTCCCAAAATGATATAAGGACGTTGAGGTAAAAACAAGACTTGTTCCAGAGGAGGTCGCAGCAGACGACCCGTTCCCGCATTCCACAAACCAGCGATCGCTCTCAACAGAGAACTTTTACCTCGCCCACTCGGCCCAACAATCAATAAGCCTTCTCCTGGTTGAACAGAAAGTGACAAATCTTCAACGATCACCTGTTCATAGTTTGGCGTTTGTAAGGTGACATTCTCGAAAGCTAAACGGTTTTCTTCTATTGTTTTTATACTACTGACATTATCTGGTTGTTTGGTAACTGCTTCTAACGCATCTGAAAACTCAGATAAACGCTCAACATAACTGGAAAATCGTCCAGAATTGCCAAATTCTCTAATTAATGTTGCCATAGCCGAGGCAAACTGATTACAAGCTATACTGGCTTGGACAACTTCTCCGAAATCAGCTTGACCGCTCATATATAAAGGTGCGAGTACCAGATATGGGAATATTTGAATAGCAGACTTATATGCTCCATCAAAAAGTTCCTGATTGTTCTCCCAATTAATCTTGCGTTCGACATTTTTTAGGAGATTAATAAATCTTCGTTGAATTATATTAGATTCTTGGTTTTCGCCCTGAAAAAAAGCTATTGATTCAGCGTGATTACGAACATGAGTCAGACAATAATTGTATTCTGCTTTCAGTTCTAGTTCTTCTTGATTAATTTTATTCAATTGTTGACCTAAGTAAATAGCAATCAAGTTACCTACGATTGTATAAACAACCAAAACAATTGCAATAAATTGGGAAATTGACCAAAGAATTACTAAAAAAGTCGTCATTTCCAGCACTTTTTCTAGGAAAATAGCTGAAAAACTCAGAGCATTACTGGTAATGGGTTCGATTTCTTGGGATATTCGTTGATCTGGGTTATCAACATCGGATCTAAAGTTGATTTTATAATAGGCACGATTGCTCAAATATTTTGATAATATGTGATTATTTAACCATTTGTACCAATCAAGAGCGATTTTTTTTCTGACAAGTTTAGAAAATCCGTTTAAGAGTGTTATGCAGACAAGAGCAGCGCCGAAAACTACTATTGTATTAATAAAGTTAGGATAATCTTTCTCTTCAATGACATCGGTTATATAGCGAGTCACGAAGCTATTAAAGGCAGTTACGCCCACTAGCGCGATTATTAATAAAATCAGGAGAATCAGCATCCCCCAGATCCGAATCACCTCTGGAAATACTCTTTCCCCAGACTCTGTGGGATACCAGTAAGGCTGAACGATCGCTCTTACATTCTCCCAAAACTTATTAGAAGCCGGAGGAGAAGGATCATTCTTTAAGGATTGACCGCGAGAAACTTTGGTTTGCATATTCTAAAATAAGCTGAACATCTTTTTTGATTGAAATACAAAAATACTAACCGATGAAAAAACACAGGATTTAATGTAGAGCAGAAATTTTGAATTTAGATACAAAAATTTTACGATTTATAGACTAAGTTAACAATTACCTATTTTGAAAAATCGAAAATTCATAAAATAAAATACAGCACTTTGCAAGTAAATGAAGTACACCCTTCTCTTACTTGGGGTACGGTGAATTACCCCCCTTAATCCCCCCTTAGAAAGGGGGGAAAAAGAAATCTAGTTCCCTCCCCTTTACAAGGGGAGGGTTAGGGTGGGGTATTTTTGTACAGAAGCTGTATCAGCAGCGATGCCTGCGGCGGGCGTAGCCAACGCAACTGCATTACTAACATTAGGCAGTTCATCTTCCACAAACCGTAGGCGAGGGTACAAGTAGGCAATACAGGTTTCTAAAATGGTCAAGACTCCCATAATCATAAGTAGAAGACCCATCCCACGACCTGACCCCACACCGATGATTTGTCCGATGCTTCCTGCTAAAGAACCGTCAGTAACCATTAATGGTTCAAAAACCTTCTCGGCTAAAGGACCAATGGTGATGTAGCCTAAAGGGAAAGCGGCTGCTTCAATCGCTCCTTTGATCGCAAAAACTCTACCTTGCACGCTAGGTTCTACTTTATTTTGCATCACAGCTTGTGTGGAACTGGAAATGATCGGTTGTGTTAGGAAAAATAAGAAGATACCAACACTGAAGATGACAAGAGAGGCTTGCAAACCGGCGACGAAAATAAATACGCCACTCAAAAGCATACACCCGTATATGGCATACATGTTGCGTTCTAGCCCTCCCCAGATGCTGACAAGCAAGCCACCTGTCAAAATCGCAATGCCAAATAGGGAAAGAATAGTTCCCAAAAAGCTTACTGAAACGAAATTTAACACTAGCGGAATAGTGATGACATTAATACCTCCCACAAGATAAAAACTGGAGGCTGAGAATAACACTAATCCCAGCAGTCCTGGTCGAGTGGTCAAATATGTCAATCCGTAAGTTGCTTCACTCAGGAATGAACTTTTTGCAGTTGCAACTGCACTTGTGTTAACTTCCGGGAACCGAACTAGCATCAGGGAGACAACAGCAATAAATACAGCCGTTACGTGAAACAAAATAATCCCTTGGAAATGGACAATGCTTAGTAAAACACCTCCGAGAGTTGGTGCAATGATTAGGGAAATACCAAACATCAGACTCATTAGCCCGTTGGCACGATTAAGGTGCTGTTTCGGCACTATTAAGACTGTCGATGCTGTATAAGCAGGTGTGTGAAAAGCCATGAAAACAGCAGTGAAGGTATTGGCTAGGTAAATGTGCCAGACTTCTAACCGACCGATGACAAATAAAACGCCGATCGCAATCGTTCCCAAACACGCCAAGACATCAGCGATAATCATTGTCTTTCGACGATCCCACTTATCTACCAGAGGCCCAGCGATCGGGGAAATTAAGATTAGCGGTAGAGTATTGAACAGAGAGACTAAAGCAAACTGGGTAACTGATCCGGTGTGATCGTAAACCCAGATATCTAAGGCAAAGGCAGTGGTACTCGAACCAATTAAGGCGATCAACTGTCCTACCCAAACAATGATAAATAGCCGCATTTCCTGTAAAACAGTCAGCCTTGTTTTTTCCATAATCTGTACATCTGACATATAAGTTAAGTACCTAAACAGAATTAATTACACGTATTCTTATTCTGTTCCCCCTGCCCCCTGCTGTTATATGTACCTACATTGCACGGCATTGAGAATTATGCCGCTGAAATAATAAGGAAAGATCAGTTAGGCGGCATTCGGGATTAGTAATTAGAAGCTCAAGCAACACTAGAAACTGAGTTACCGCACGGCTAATAGTAGTAGCATCAAACAAATTTATTTTGTAGCACCATTTCCCTTCAATACTTCCTAATGTTGTTTGTTGAAGATAAATATCCCAATCAAACTCCGCTGTTTTACTTTCAACAGACCAGGGATGAACAGTTAAATTTGTCAGTTTTAAATCTGATGGAGGCAAAAAGTTAAACATCACTTGATAGAGCAAAGAATGGCTTGGTTCTCGTTTTGGCTGTAGTGCTTCTACTAACTTCACGAAGGGAATTTGTTGTCGATGGTCAGCTGCTAAAAAACATCCACGCACCTGATACAGCAACTCTCTCAGACTTGGATCGCCCCCGAAGTATGTACGTATTGGTAATGTGTTAATAAAGCATCCAATAAGTCCTTTCGTTTCCAATTGCTGGCGATTGGCAAAGGGAGTACCCACAATAATATCTGACTGTCCGGTGTAATAAAATAGAACTATTTTAAAGGCTGTTAGCAGAGTGACAAATAAAGTTACATTGTGCTGTTGGCTCAGATGTTTAAGAGCATTTGTTAGGCTCTTAGGGATGATGAAAGTTTGACTTGCACCTTGAAAAGTTCGTACTGGTAAGCGCGGACGGTCAGTAGGTAACTGTAGTAAAAGTGTGCTATTGCCTAGTTGCTGCTTCCAGTAGTTAAGGTCAGACACGAAAGCAGGACGAGCAACCCACTGCTGTTGCCAATGGGCAAAGTCAGCATATTGGATGGGTAAATCGGGAAGCGGTGAAGGCTGACCATGACAAAATGCTGCGTATAATTTTGTTAGCTCCTGTAAAAACACACTCACAGACCAACCATCACAAACTAGATGATGGATAGTTATTATTAGTAAATGCTCGGCATCAGAGAGCCGTAGCAGCTTGATGCGTAACAAAGGCTCTTGTTCTAGATCGAAAGGCTGGTTTTTTTCCTCGCTCACAAATCTTTGAGCCAAAGCCTTTCGCTCAGTTTTAGATTCAGAAAGTTTTCGCAAATCTACCGCCGAAAATGGCAATATGGGCTGTTGAGCAATTTTCTGAACCACTTGTTTATCTGCGATGGGCTTTGCCCCGCTGGAAGCGATCGCAAAAGTAGTTCGCAAAGCTTCGTGACGACGCACAATTTCCACGAGGCTTTGCACTAGAGCATTGACGTTGAGTAAACCCGTCAAGCGATAAGCCAGTAGAATATTATAGACAGGAATGCCAGGATGCAATTGAGCTAATATCCAAAACTCAAGCTGAGTCAAAGAGATTGGCAACTCTTTTGTGTTTCGAGGTACTGGTTTGAGAGATGGAGTTATGAGTAGCAAATCGTTTTGGCGGTATTCTGAAATTTGCCGATCTAGCTCGACTACTGTCGGGTAATCAAACAGACAGCTTATCGGTAACTCCACTTTGAAGGTTTCTCGCAACCGAGCAATGACTTGCATTGCTGATAGGGAATGCCCTCCTAATGCAAAGAAGTTGTCGTGGATACCAACTTTTTCTAGTCCTAAAACATCACTCCAGATTGCTGTCAAAACTTCTTCAGTTGCAGTACGGGGTGGGATCAAGTCTGTAGAGACGTTACGTGTTTCCCGACTCAAAGGTGCTGGTAAAGCACGGCGTTCTATTTTACCACTGGGGGTTAGAGGTAGGGCATCCAGCAACTTTACAAAAGCAGAAGGTAGCATATATTCAGGTAGCTTTTGTTTGAGATAACAAAGCAGTTCGCTGGTGTCTAAGTGCTGTTTGGGGACAATGTAAGCGACTAGGCGCTTGTTTCCTGGTTGGTCAACTCTGGCGATAACTACTGCTTCTTTTACCTGCGGGTGTGCGGCGAGTACGGTTTCAATTTCTCCCAGTTCGATGCGAAAACCCCGCACCTTCACTTGATTGTCAATTCGACCGAGAAATTCGATGTTGCCATCAGGTAAATATCGAGCGCGATCGCCTGTCTTATACAAACGACTCCCGTCTTTCGCAAATGGGTTAGGAATGAATTTCTCAGCCGTCAATTCCGGGGAATTAATATAACTTCTGGCGATCGCAACACCACCGATATACAATTCTCCAGGAACTCCAATTGGTAATGGTTGCAGATGGCGGTCAAGGATGTAGATTTGCGTATTTGCGATCGGGCGACCAATGGGCGGAAGTGGCGAAGCATCTTTTAAAGTAAAACTTGTTACTACATGGCTCTCCGTTGGGCCGTACTGATTTTGCAGCGTACAACCAGGAAGTTGACTAAAAAAGTTGACTAAAACAGGAGTAACTTGTAACTGTTCTCCAGCAGTCATAATCTGACGCAAAGATGCAGGATAAGATTTAGAAATAGAGGCGGCGTTGGCTAATTGCTGGAGGGCGACGAAGGGCAAAAATAGTCTTTCTATCTTTTCTTTGGCAATTAACTGTAATAATGCAAACCCATCTTTCTGTATTTCTGCGGTGATTAAAACTAAGGTTCCGCCGTTACACCAGGTAGAGAAGATTTCTTGAAAAGAGACATCGAAGTTGATGGAAGCAAATTGCAAAGTTTTGGCACAACTTAAAGCACTTTCGCCCATTTGCCAATATAAAAGGTTCACCAAAGAACGCTGACTCATGGCTACACCTTTGGGCTTACCAGTTGAGCCAGAAGTATACATGACATAAGCCAAGTTCTCTGGTGTGACTTGACTCACAGGATTTTCCTCACTGTTTTGGCAGAAATCCGATGTATCTATGCAAACTACTGTTAATGATGGCTCAGATAAGGCAATTGATGAATCTGTCAGCAACACCGACACTTGAGAATCACTCAACATATAGGTTAAGCGTTCTTGGGGCGATCGCGGATCTAAAGGTACGTAAGCGCCACCAGCTTTGAGGGTTGCCAAAAGTCCTACTATCATCGATAAAGAACGCTCAACGCAAATCCCTACCCGCACTTCTGGTTTTACCCCAAGTTTTTGTAGATGGTGCGCTAACTTGTTAGCCTGACAATTTAACTGCTGGTAAGTCAGTTGTTGGGATTGGAATGAGACTGCTACTGCATCCGGTGTCCGTTCCACCTGTTCTTCAAACAACTGAGCGATACATTTGTGAGGATAATCTGTTTTGGTATCATTCCATACTAAGATTTGGCGTTGCTCAGTAGCAGTTAGCATGGATATCTCTTTTACCGTCTGCTCGACGTTAGCGATCATACCCTCTAACAAAGTCACAAGATGCCCGATCATGCGGTTAATCGTTTCAGCATCAAAGCGGCTACCATCATAAAGAATGCGTAGAAATAACTCTTGTCCTGGTACGGCAATGACTGTGAGTGGATAATTGGTTTGTTCAATGACTCGCCGTTTAGTAATCTGGATGCTGCCACCTGGATTTGATAAAGACGTATCGTGTGGGTAGTTCTCAAACACCACAATGCTTTCAAACAGGGGTAATTCTTGGGGAATTTCACTAATAGCCTGAATTTCTACTAACGGACACCAAGAATACTGCGATCGCTCTACCTGTTGAGCCTGCAATTTCCTCAGCCATTGCCATAAAGAAGTTGCTGTTGGTACTTTCACCCTGACTGGTAGAGTATTAATGAATAGTCCCACCATAGATTCCACCCCCGATAAAGTGGGAGGACGACCGGAAACAGTTGCTCCAAATACTACCTCAGACTCATCGGTGTAGCGACTGAGTAAAAGCGCCCAAGCAGCTTGGACGAAAGTTGAAAGTGTCAAATGATACTGCTGTGCCTGAGACTGTAAAGCAGCAGTTATAGTTGCCGATAAATAGCAGTGCTGCTCGTGATAGGTTTTTGGTTGTTGTAAATTGTGCGCCTCACCCCGATCTAGTAGCAGACGGGTAGGGCTAGTAAAGCCATGAAGTTGTTGTCCCCAAAATGTTTCTGCTGCTTTTAAATCTTGTTGCTGTAGCCAATTTATGTAATATCGGTAAGGACGGGGAGTATTTAAATATAAATAATTGCCTTTAAGTAAGGCATTGTAAAATACAAAGACTTCTTTGCAGAGAATTGGCCAACTCCAGCCATCAATCAGCAGGTGATGAAAGCTCCAGACAAATTCGTAAGTATCATCAGCGATTTGAATTAAGGTGAAGCGCATGAGTGGAGCTTTGTCAAGAACGAAGCCTTGGACTCGATCTGCTTGTAAGAAAGCTTCTAACCGCTCTTGTTGTTCTGTTGCAGATAAGGAACGCCAATCATAGTTCTGCCAAGGTAACTCTACTTGCTTACATACTACCTGAAGAGGCTCTTCCTGCTTTTCCCAAACAACAAGGGTACGCAAAACTGGGTGACGCTTCACTACTCGCAAACAGGCTTGCTGAAGCACTATAATATCTAGATTTCCAGAGAGCGTTAAACAGAACTGCTCAAGATATACTCCAGATTCAGGCTCATACAGAGTATGAAAAAGCATACCCTGCTGCATAGGAGAAAGAGGGTAAATAGATTCAATATTTTTATTTTTAATTATTTCCAGCTTGGTCATAATTCGTAATTAATAAACTACTCATCTTCTCTCTTCCTCTGTGTTCTCTGTGCCTCTGTGGTAGCCTGCGGCAAGCCGCTCTGCGTCTACGTTAAAAGAATAATCAAACACTACTAAAACTGAAAATAAACAAAAGGTTGAGGATTAATGGCTGTCAGCCTAAATATTGCTGAAACCAAAACCCCAAATAAAACAGCAAAACTCCAACTAGGAATTTTACGCCACCAATCGGCAAACCAACCCTTATAAGCTGCCCAGTGGAGCATAATTAAAGGTACAAAAATCCATGCAATTTGGAGATTGAGATTTTGAGAACCAAGAGAAGTCAAGAACAAAAAAGATTTCTCTATTTGTATCGCACTGCTAAGATCGTTACTTCCAAAGAAGACGGCAAAGGCACAAAAGCAGTAAAATGTTATGGGAAGACCTAGCATCTTTCTTAAAGGTAACAATGCCTTATAGGGAGCGACCCAATCTGACCATTGTTTTTGAATAACTAAGGCGATGCCATTTAATCCACCCCAGATTACAAAATGCCAAGCAGCGCCGTGCCAGAGTCCTGATAAAAGCATCAAAATGAGAATATTTCTGTATTTAAACAGTTCTGTACGTTCAGCTTTTGGTCGCCTTCTCATTAAAGGAACATAAATATAATCTCGTAACCAACTGTAGAGAGTAATGTGCCAACGTTGCCACAAATCAGTTATATTACTGGCAAAGTAGGGAAAATTAAAGTTTAGAGGTAGTTTGTATCCAAGTAAACCGGCAGACGCGATCGCCATATCTGAATAACCAGAAAAATCACAGTATACTTGTATGACAAAAGCAATAACAGCAATCCAACAACTCAAGAAAGTATAATTTTCTGGATTCCTAAAATACTGTTCTACTAAAGGAGAAAGATTATCCGAAATGCAGGCTTTCTTAAAATACCCTACAAAAAAAAGCATTAAACATCCCCGAAAATCAACCTCGCCTAAATTTTTTGGGATTAGCAGTTGCGGTAAAAAAGTAGATGCACGAACAATAGGCCCTGCAACCAGTTGAGGGAAAAAAGTTACAAATAGAGAAAAATCCCAAAAATTTCTCACAGCTTTGAGTTTACCTAGATAGATATCAAGGGAATAACTCAGAATTTGAAACGTGTAAAAACTAATGCCTACTGGAAGAATAATGTTAAGGGTTTTAAGGTTTATAGGTAAACCCAAAAAAGTTAAGAAGCTGGCAGCAGAATCAGTGAAGAAGTTATAGTACTTAAAAAATCCTAATATTCCTAGATTTGCTACTAAACTAAGTATCAACCATCTTTGGCGCTGTTGCTGATTCTGTGGCTTATTCAGTAAAGCATCCCAATTGCAAAAACTTGTAGTTTTTCTCTCCTCGACTATATCGGTTGTTGAGATTGCTGGTTCTGATACGGCGCTTTGCAAATCACTAACCTGTGGTCTAGACAGCATTAAACCGACAAAGTAATCAATGACTGTCGATAGCAAGAGCAAAAAAAGGAAGCGCCAATCCCAAGCACTATAGAATATATAACTACAGACTAGCAGCCACAATTTTTGATGATTGTGTTTTTGCAAAGCCCAATAAATGCAGAAAACAATCAGGAAGAAAAATATAAACCGAAATTCTGTGAATACCATATTTATATTGAATTAGTGATTAGGTAATAGAAACTAGGCATTCAAAGCCTACCACTCATAAGTTTTTCTCCAGAATTATTCAAATATTGAGTAAATTCTGATGCCAGTAAAAGTGTAAACTCTTCAGCGCCTTGATGATTGAGATGTGCGCTATCAATTCTGCGATCTAGTTCATATAAATTAGTAAAATTATTGGGATTATTAAAAGCAAATAGAGTCTCGATATATCCTGATTTATATGCTCTGTAAATAGCAGATGGGTTTGAATCAGTTTCGAGAATTGGAGGAATAAAAAATATAGCTTCCATTTTATTTTTGTTAATTTGCTGTTGTTCAATCCGGGAAGCAATATTTTTCATCATTTTCGCTCCATATATTGTAGATGGATCGTTAAATGTATTTTCTGAATTTAAATTTGCTAATTTTGTTTGTTCATTTTTGAGATTTTTTTGATAAGTGTCCAAACCATTTGTTCGGAATATAGTCTTCCATTTATCAGCTTTTTTTTGCCAATCTATTGCGTAATATCCAGATTCTTGTATGAGTCTATCCTCAGATACTTTTGCTAATGGATCTGAATTTGATAAATCTAAATTTAATATTCCTTCCTGCCACAAAGTAGAAAGCTGACCAATCCCTAGCCATCGGTAGATAAAGCTTTGAAAGTTAGCGTATATATATGGAACTTTTACTTTCCAGCTATCGATTGATGATTCCAAAATTAATTGGAAATTTTCTAGTGTTTTCCGAGGAGTATGCCAATATATCTCTTGAGCGGAAGTAGAACCAATGTTTGTAAATAGGTCAACTGAGCAATCTAGAAATATCCACTTTAAGTTTGCTGGTTCTAAAGCCAGAATTTTTTGTAAGTAAAAATCTAGTTCTGATACATTTGCACCTGCGATACCAAAGTTGAAAGATTTTACACTTTTACCTTCTGTCGTCATGTATTCATCAAACAATTTCGGTATCACTCCAAAGTAAGTAGTACTTGGGCCTAGAAAAATAGCGTCATAATCATCTTTGTGTTCAGTCAAATATTGCCATTTAACACTGATTTCACCAAGATTTTGGATAGTCTTGTAATAGGGTAAAATTACATTCAATAATCCAGAAGAAAAAATTATAGTAATTATAAAAATTAAGCTATAACCAAACATAATTAGTGGTCTTAACATGATTTTTTCCTTAAATATCTACAACTACATCTACTTCTGTCTTTGTTAATTGCCAATTCATCTTCAGGTTGAGCCAGAAATTCCAAAGTGTCACACAAGCGATCGCTACCAATTTAGCTATGTATTCATTCACTTGAAATTCATAAAATAGGAAATTTACAATTAGGCTATTGAAAATAAGTCCAACGAAACAAATGAGATTAAACTTGACGAAACGTTGGAATTTCTGACTGGTTTTTTGCTGAAAAGACACATCACTAAATGTCCATATATCATTCCAGATAAAATTATTAATAATTGCCATTTCTGTTGAAAGCATTGCACTCGAAGTTAACACCAAAGATAATAAATTATGAAATAAATAAAATGTCCCCAAGTCTACAATTACCCCACTAAAACCGACTACAACAAAACGAAAAAACCGACTTATAAGCGCCGAAGAAATATACAAGTAGACTTTATCTCTCAGTAAATTAATATTAAAGTAGTTAATATATTTTTTCATTCACTTTCTACACTATAGGAATCATATTTGATTTCTGAAAAAAATTGTAGGTTGGGTGGAGGCTTTGCGTAACCCAACATCCTGATAATCAGTTGGGTTGCGCTCCGCTCCACCCAACCTACGTCTAATGCACTCAGGAAATTAATATTAAAGTATTTAATATGTTTCTTCATTCAGTTTCTACTCTCTTAATGTTTTTTATTGAGGTTGCTATAATCAGTAATATTCACGTTTTCTGATTTTTATTGATTTGCCAAAACCCTTCAAGTGGGTAGACTAATTTCAGTGAGTTAGTTTTATCCTTCTCAAGTTGATGAGCCAAACTATTTTCTAAATCATCAACAAAGAAAATAGGATTGTAATATTGAGGAATTATTGGTAACTGGTCATTTTGGATTGTAACTAAGCCAACTTTGGGCTTTAAGTTATGGCTTAAGGTGAGGATAACTCCCAAGTTATAATCATTTTTGCTACTTACCAATAAAATACTATTAGATTGATTAATAAGTTGACTCATTGCTAGCAAATTCTTGCCACCGATTTGTGACCACCAAGTTTCAGCCTGAAAAAATCTAATATCAGAAACTAGCCCAGAAATGAGTAATCCCACCGCCATAATTTGCCAAAGGTTTTTCTGCCAGTTATTTGCCAAGAAAAGATGGAAAGCTAAAATATAGACTACAGCAATTTGGATGCTGAGGTATAACGGTAACTGATAGCGAAAATAAATGGAACGAATTCCTCCAAAAATTAGGTCGTATAAAAGCAATGTTAAACCGGGAAATCCCCCTAATAAAGCAATAAATAAACTAGTGTTAGTTGATAGGCGATCGCTCAAGAATATGATAATGTAAATAATCAACAATAAACTGGCTATTATCGTAGGAATACTATAAAACAAAGGGCTTTCCGTAGAGAAATTATTGACCCAAGCATCATCGGAAGCCAAATTAAAATCAAAAAATATTCGGCTAATCCGACTGAGCCAAATTCCAATCAGGTCAAAAGGACTATCTGTTTTAAATGTTATCCATGACAAAAGATTTGTTGCTGTGTCAGCTTTGGTAATCAGCACCCTTAGCCAGGGTAAAAACATTAAGCAAGCTGCTATTGAACTCAGTAAATAATTACGCAGGGTTTTGTGAAAGCGAAACTCTTGCCTAATAACTACATAAATACCATGAGCGATCGCAACCATTACTGTTAATAAATGGGTGTAGAATCCCAAGGCTAGGGTGAGAGCATACACAGCCCAGGTAAAGAAACTTTCTCGGCGAATGGCTCGCAACAAAGCAGCACTTGATACTAGGATCATCACCATCCACAGACCATATTCTCGTGCATCTTGGGCAAAGAAAACCTGCAAGGGAGAAATCCCCATCACAGCCATTCCTACCCACCCTACTAGTGGTGATTCAAATAACTCTAAAGACAACCAATACACACTAGGAAATATCAACAGACTGATTACTGCTGATAAACTCCTGACTCCCGCCGGAAAATCCCCAAAGACTTGCGCCCACAATCTCACCATTACATAATACAAAGGTGGATGTTGCGGGTCTGAAGTTATTAAGTAGCGAACTGTATCAGCCACAGATCGATCTGGGTTAATATGTTGATATTTCTCTAAAGTGATGGCAGGAATTATGCCTTGATTATTGCCCCAATTGCTAAAAACCTCTTGTTTAACCTCAGCTAGCGTATGACCAGATATTGCCAGCGATGTAGCAATTTCATCGTACCAATACACTTTTTGCCCTAAATGGGTAAAACGAAAGAAAATACCTAACCCAATCAGGCTAATTACCAGAATTTTTAACCAAGTTGGAGGATTTGATTTTGCTAGCAATTGTAGTTTGTCCATTTATTGAATCTAAATTAGTAGCTATCCTTTTGGCTGCTTGAAATATTCCTGTGCAAGAATTGGTGGATACTTAGGCACTTCATTTATATCTAAGCAAGTCTTAATAGAGTTAATTTGAGCATCGTAATTAGGGCCTGTGAAAAAGGCGGATGAGTACCTTTGTTTAGCACTGTGAGATTGAGTTGGAACTATAACTCGATGTCGGGTGGCGCAAAATTTATCGTTCGTCCATCGCTGCATTAAATCTGCCACCAATACTATAATTGCATCAGTAATGAAGGGCGCTACAACCCATTTTCCAGCATTTGTATATACTTCTAAACCTTCTGAATCTTGAAATAAAAATGTCAGCGTTCCGATGTCGGTATGTTCTGCCAGATAAACTTTTCCTAGTTCTGGAGGCTGATATATAGATGGGTAGTGATGCAAAACTATACCGTGATTCTGCTCTGAATATAAATTTGTAAAGTAATCTTCTGGAATTCTCAGGGAAATAGCTAAAGCTTGGAATACTTTCAGGGCGCTTTCGTGGCAACCCGTGAAAAATTCCATCATCACTTCATGAAACTGAGTCGGATTTTCAGGCCATTTATTCGGTTCAAAAAAAGGATCTTCAATCGCACCAACTTGAGCAGGAGTAATTTCTTTTCCAAAATGAAATCCTTCAGTCATTAGCTCATTTGCGTTGTGTTGATCTTCGCTCTTTTTAAAATTATGATAGCCGCGAAGATTCCGGTCTGGAAAGAAAGATACTTGCTCTTTTTCATGCTCCGGTAGTGCAAAAAAGCACTCAGTTTGTGAAAAGACTTGAGCAATTAGAGTCTGAGAAATACCATAATTTTTGAGGTAGAAACATCCGACCTCATGAATAGCAAGAGAAATTTGTGTAGCAACAGCTTCTTTTGCAGTTGAGTCACCTATAAGAAAAGGATTGAAATCAATGATAGGAATTTGCATACAAACGATATCCTCTTTAGTTAATCTCAGTCAGTTTCAGGTCATAAGAGTTCCAAAATGTTCCTATTAGGGCAGAGTGTTCAATACCTTGGATACGATTTCGTACTGCCACCATTGATAAAGGGTTAACTAAATAAATAAATGGCAGATACTCCTGAGTAATTTGTTGAGTTTCTACATAGATAGCTTTACGCTTTGCTTCATCCACTTCGGAGGCTGCCTGAATGTATAAATCACCAATTTTCCGTTCCCAATCTGCAACCTGTCGCCCTATTATCGGCGTTTGTCCTGCTTGAGATTCTTGATTAAAAAAGTGCCAACCAGCTTCAGGCAACCAAACATTAGCCCAATCATTTGGTTCTTGACCGACAGCAACCTCAAGTAATTGACACTCCCAATCGAAAGTTTGAGTCAATTTGTTGATGAAAATGCTAGCAGCTACGGGATTAAAATCAACAGCTATGCCAAGGTTACTCAAATTTTGTTTTATGTGTACTCCCATCGCCTGCAATGCATTATTGGTACTATTCGTCATGAGGCTAAAGCGGACAATATTTCCTTGCTCGTCTAATAGCTGACCTTGATTGTTGTATTTAAAGCCTGCTTTTAGAAGTAATTTTTTCGCTTTTTGAAGATTGTATTCATAGACAGTTTGGACAGGATAATAATACTTGCTCTGTACAGCAATCGGCGAATTTTGCAGTTTACCCAATCCCTTATAGATATTGTTGAGTATTTGTTGGCGATCAATTCCATAGGCAACTGCTTGTCTAAATTCCACTGTATTGAACCAACGAGACTTTATCGGATCGACCAGTGCTTGACCATTCCTACTGCCTTTATTGAGATTAAAAGTAATAGCAGTTGACCCGACAAAAAGTCCGCCATTATATATAGTAAACTTTCCTTTGCTTTCTTCATGTTTTAATAATGAAAAATAATCAGTATTAACATTAATGTAATCTAATCCTCCAGAACGAAATTGGATTAAAGAAGTATCTTGATTAGGAATAATTTGCCCAATCACACGCTCGATATAAGGTTGTGAATTGCCTTGAATATCTTTACGCCAGTAATAAGGATTTTTGCGGAAAATTATTCGCTGGCTCGGAGTATAAGATTCTATTGTATAAGGGCCGTTGACAATAATATTTTCTGGTGGAGTATCAGTCCCCCAAGTAGACATAAATTTAGGTCTGCCTTCTTGGTCTTTTATTTTGACGCTTTCCCGAAAAATATGGGCTGGTAAAATTTCTAGTTTTGTAGCCCGAATAAATGGAGCAAATGGTTCAGGTAATGTAAATTCAACTCGCAAGTTATCAAGCTTTCGCACAGTAGGTAAGGTACGATTTTTACCAATTATAAAGAAGTCTTTAGCGTAAGTAGGAATGTCTGGATTACGGTAAATCTCATTGTAGGTAAAAACGACATCTTCAGCCGTTAGTGGTTTCCCATCTGACCATTTTAGCCCTTTTCTGAGGGTGTAAATTACTTGTTTATTATCTTGGGAAGTTTGCCACGATTTAGCTAGATTAGGTTCAATTTCTCCACGAGCATTTTCTTTAACTAGTCCTTCGTAAGTATAATCTAAAATATAAGCCGATTCTACGATTAAAGCCGGATTGAAAGTTGTGGGTTCAGTTGGGAAAGGGACAATAATTTCAGATATTGGTGTTACGTTGATTTTTAAGTTAATTTGATGATAGATAATTATGGCGATCGCAGTTATCAAAGCCAGTAAAATTACTAGCCAACGATGAATAATTAAAGTATAATTTTTATCATTTTTTAATAACTTATAATCCGACATCGTGAAAACACTCCGCAATTTATTCTTGACTAGGTTGAGATAACAACCTATGGGCATCTTCTAATAAAGCTGGTATTTTATCAGCATGGGGGCTATGACGCAGACAATCACTTAGATCAAATTGTCTAACTTGTTCTGCTGTGAAACCAGGAAACCAAGGATCGGCAGTATTTAAGTGGTTGTAACGCCTTTTGGCATATTCAAACATATCAAAAGCGATCGCTAAATTTCGCAACCATAAAATAACTGGAATATTCATCTCACCAGGGGTTTCTTTATAGGTGGGTAAACCAATATGCCAGGTACGATACCAGTCTTTTCCAAGTGTGGCGATCGCTGCTTTTTCTAAACGGTTTAAAATTGGCGGTAAAATTTCATCCGCTTGCTCTAAAAGCTCTATAACCTTCAAGTGTTCATCAAAATCTGATGGTTTAGATGCGCCCAAGCTGAGAGTATGTACTTGAAGATGGCTCAAACAAAACAGATCGTTAAATACCATCGGGCTGAGAGGATGGCACAAGTCTAATAACTTTTGTGGAGGCTTATAAAGCATACCACCTTTATCTGATGGGCTAATGATAAATACACCAATGTCATGATGTTTGGCGGCTTCAATGGCGGGCCAATTGAATTGATTAATGTAGTACCAGTGGAGATTGACATAATCAAATTCATTGGTTTCAATAGTTTTGATAATTAAGTCTGTCGGAGCATGGGTAGAAAAGCCAATAAACTTTACCTTACCTTCAGCTTGCAACTGTCGCGCTACATCTAGACAGCCATTGGGACGAATGCTATCTTCGAGATGTTGATAATTATTAATGCCATGCAGTGTTAACAAGTCAATGTAATCTAGCTTTAATAAAGCCAAAGATTTCTCACACAAACGGCGGAAGTCTTCAGAGTCAGATGTAGGAGTAACCTTAGTCTGGACAATAATTTTTTCTCTAGGCAATTTAGGTAAAATAGCTCCTAATTGCATCTCAGAAGTCCCATACATTCGGGCAGTTTCGATGTGATTGATGCCAACTTCTAAAGAACGGCGAATAGTGGCTTCTAGATTCTGTTGATTTTCATCGGGAATTTGTTCTTGAGTAAGCTCCTTATACTCAGTATAGACGTAGCGCATTCCGCCGCAGGAAAAGACTGGCATTGGCAATTCTGTACGCCCAAATCTACGATATTGCATCATAAATATGTTTTTATTGGAGCGATTCATGAAGAAAACAACCATCTTTACTGACTTTTTGCCGAAATCAAGCCCCGCATTACTTTTAGATGGAACATCAAGTATGATTTTTCCAGATACTCTAGGTGATGTTTAATTAACTCATGTATCTTCGAGTAGTTACATGGTGGCATACTTGGGTAGAGATGATGCTCTACATGGTAATTATTATTCCAGTAATAAAACCTAATTATCGGGTTAGAAATCATTGTTCGTGTATCATTCCATAGGTTGTGATTTAAGTCAGACTCACAGCCATAGTGATCTGTAATACTGAAAATAAAACCGAATGGAGAAGCAAAAGATATTAATGGTATCCAGTAACCAAAAAACAAAATCCCAGGAAAAATTACGGTCAATCCTGCCATTAATAGAACCCAACCCAATAGCAGCCAATTATTTTGTAAGACAAATTGGCGTTGTTCCGGTGTTTTGAAATAGCTCAAATAAAAGCTAGTTGGTAAGGATGATTCCTCTTGTGTATGTGTTTTCAAAGAGTCTAAATATAAATCTTTGGTCACTAACCACCAATTCTTGCATACGGCGAGAGGATAAAAATATGTCAAGGCCAGAAGATAGGTCTTAATATTAGGAAAGGTTTGCCAAGCTGATGTATCTCCTACGATTTTACCTTTGATTTGTGCTTCTCGATGATGCCCCAGATGAATATATTTATGAAACGAAAAATTCATCAACAATACTAATGATAAGAAAGTTCCCACGAATCGATTAGTATGTTTTGACTTATACAAACTACTGTGAGAGCAATAATGTATTGCCGCAAAAAAACAGACAAATAAAAATCCTTGAACAAACCAGACTAATAACCACACTGCCCAGTTATTCAACCAAAAACCAATAGCTGCGAGGATGAAATATGTACTAATGACAACGAATGTTTGAACAAGCGGTCTAAATGTAGGAATCTCATGCAATAAACGCAGTTCTTCGTTAGATATTTGAGTAACTTCACTAATACTAGGTCTGGGATTTTCAATTATTTGATTAGTTTTTGTAAATTCCATGTTGTTCACCTCTACTTTGACAATAACAATTGAAAAACTAGATATCAACCTATTAACTGTTTAGGGACTTCCAAGTAAAAAAATATTCCAAAACTGACACAAAAATCTTCTCTATTTCTCTTCCCTCTGTGTTCTCTGCGCCTCTGCGGTTCGTTCATTTGGATAATTTATTTCCTGGAAATCCCTTAATTGATATTGGATGGCTTCTGCTAGCTGAACTACAGTAGGTTTCTCAAACAGGTAGATCAACGGTAGTTCCACTGGAAAAGCTGACTGTAGTTTGCATATAACTTCAAGAGTTTGAGAAGAATGTCCTCCAAGTTCAAAAAAGTTGTCTTGCGTGCTAATCTGCTCTAGCCCTAAAATTTCTTTCCAGATAGCTAATACAACTTCTTCGATAGAATTTCGAGGTGTAACAAAATCCTTCGATATTGGGAGTGCAACAGTTTGAGTTGTCAAAATTGGAGGTTCAGATATTAAAATAAGTTCAGCCAGACGTTGGTTAGAATTAGTCGTTATTTTTTCCAGCAAAGTCTGAAAATTATCGATCATCTTGGTAATAGTGGCAGGTTCAAATAAATCGGTTCTGTATACGAGCAGTCCTTCAATACCTGTTGATGTTTCTTCGAGCGTTAATTCTAAATCAAACTCTGCGGTATCTTTTGTATCTCTAGCAATAAACTGCTCCTTCAAAGTGAGATTTGCAAATTCTAAATTATCCTCTGGAGTATTTTGAAAGACAAACATTACTTGATTGATTAATGTGTAACTAGAATCTCTCACTGGCTGAAGTTCTTCTATTAGCTTAATCAGGGGCATTTCTTGATGAGCGTAAACACCCAAGGCTACCTCACGCACTCGACCAAGTAGTTCCCGAAAGCTGGGGTTTCCTCCTAAGTTGGTACAAAATGGCAGTAAATTGACAAAGAAACCAATCAGTCCCTCAGTTTCTACTCTGGTGCGATTGGCAAGGGCGCTGCTGACAATGATCTCTTCCTGTCTTGTATAAGAGAAGAGTAATGTCTGGAATGCTGCCAACAATGTCATAAATAGGGTTACGCCTTCCTGTTGACTCAGTAACTTGAGCGCATCGGTTAATTTCTGGGAGAGAATTACCGATTGGCCTACACTTTTAAAGGTTCGCGCTGGTGGACGTGGGCGATCGCATGGTAGCTTCAATATAGGCGGATTAGTGCCTAAATGCTTTTTCCAAAACTGAAGCTGAGACTCTAAGACTTGTCCTTGTAACCACTGCCTCTGCCATTGAGCAAAGTCGGTATATTTGATCGGTAACTCAGTTAACGGCGACGGCTTACCCTCACAGAAGGCTTCGTAAACTTTTGCCAGTTCTTGGGTTAGGACACTAAAAGACCAACCGTCAGCAACAATATGGTGGGTAACGGCAACGAATAGATACTCTTGTTCATCCAAACGCCAAAGCTTGCTGCGTAATAAAGGGCCTCGTGCCAAATCGAAAGGATGCTTAATTTCCTGTTCAGCCTGTTGTGTGGCTTGAGCTTCGCGCTCAGTTTCGGGGAGGTGCTGGAGATCAATTACTGAAAAATCAAAGACAGGATCGTTAACAACAGCATAAACGACTTGTCCATTTTTAACCTGAAAAGTCGATCGCAATGTCTCGTGTCGCCGGACAATTTCTCTTAAACTCTCTGATAATGCTTTCTCGTTAAGCGCACCTGTGATGCGATAGACCAAAGGCAGGTTATAGATGGAATTGCCTGGATAGAATTGGTCAAAAAACCACAACTCTAGCTGGGTTAAAGAAATTGGTATTGATTCGTTTTGGGAGGGAAACCTTTTTAAAGATAACTCTTGTCGATCTGGCGCTTTAGTTGTGGCGATTTTTTGGGCTAAAGGTGCGATCGCTGGAGACTCAAATAAACTCAATATTGGTAATTCTATCCCAAATGCTTTGCGCGTTAAAGCAATAACCTGAGTTGCTAGTAAAGAATGTCCCCCCAAATCAAAGAAGTTATCATAAATGCCAACTTGTTCTAACCCTAAAACATCTCTCCAAATACCAGCCAAGATTTCTTCGGTGGGAGTACGCGGCTCAACAAAAGTTTGACCTAATTCCGGTCGGCTGGTTGTCGGTTCTGGTAGAGTGCGACGGTTTACTTTCCCGTTGGGTGTGAGTGGGAAAGATTCCATTTCTATAAAAGCCGATGGAATCATATAGTCTGGTAACTGATCGGTAAGGAAAGTCCGCAGTTGTTCGACTTTTACTGTCTCTCCCGGACTTGGGACAAAGTAAGCAACTAAATATTTTTCCCTGGCACTTTCTCCAAACACTTTAGCTACTGCTTGGTTAATTTGAGGATGTTTGCTCAGAACGGCTTCAACTTCTCCAAGTTCAACGCGAAAGCCCCGGATTTTTACCAAATCATCTATCCGTCCCAAAAACTCGATATTCCCATCTGGTAAATATTGAGCTAAGTCCCCCGTTTTATAGAGGCGCGAGTTGGAATCGTTACTAAAAGGATTTGGGATAAATTTTTGGTCTGTCAAATCTGCACGGTTGAGGTAGCCACGAGCCAAACCAGCACCGCTTACGTAAAGTTCTCCAGGAATGCCAATCGGCACGGGTTGAAGGTTGCTGTCTAACAGATAAACTTGCACATTGACGGCAGCTTTACCAATCGGTGGATAAATCGGCCATTCATCTGGCTTTTGGCTAAAAGTATAAGCTGTAACTAAGTCTGCTTCTGTGGGGCCATAGAAATTGTAGAGTGTACAATTTTCCAGACGCTTAAACAGCTTAATCATCGGCTGAGTAATTTGGAGTTGTTCGCCACAAGCGATCGCTTCCCGAATATTCTGAAATAAATGTTCTTGTTCTCCATATATTTCTGCTAATTGCTGCCAAAGGCTAACTGGCAGAAAAACTTTGCCAATTGGGTTGTTGCCAAGTAAGTGGATTAATTGATCTAAATCTTTGCGATCGCATTCAGAAATTATATACAGCGTACCTCCGAAGCCCCACGCCACGGATATTTCGTGATAGCTGACATCAAAACTGAGGGAAGCAAACTGAAGCACACCAACACCTGTGGCCATTTTTGCCTGATGGTGTTCTATTAAATTGGTAAGCGATCGCTGGGGAACAAGAGTACCTTTAGGAGTTCCGGTAGAGCCAGAAGTATATATGATGTAGGCTAAATTATCAGCTGCTATTTCAACTTGCAGATTGCTCTCAGATTCTTTAGCAATTTCGTCCCCATCTTCATCTAACACAATCAGACAATGAGCAAAGTTGCCCTCAAGTAATGACTTCCAACGTGTTTGAGTTAAAACGACTGGTGCTTGAGAATCGTTGAGCATGAAGGCTAAACGCTCTGGCGGATAGGTAGGATCGAGGGGAACGCAAACTCCCCCAGCCTTGAGAGTTCCTAAGATAGCGATCGCAGCTGCTAGCGATCGCTCCACACAAATACCCACCGGCACATCTGGTTTCACACCGAAGCGTTGCAAGTAGTGGGCGATTTGATTAGCTTGCTGGTTTAACTCCTCATAAGTCAATGTTTGATTTTCATATACCACCGCTAAGGCTTGGGGTGTTTTTTCAACTTGCTCCTCAAATAATTGATGGATGCAACGATTGATGGGATGCGCTGGTGAGGTTGCATTCCACTCGACTAAAAGTAAATCTTGCTCTACTGGAGTTAGTAGCGGTAACTCGCCTGCGGTGCGATGAGGATTGGCGGTAATTCCTTCCAACAGAGTGAGGAAATGACCAGCCATGCGATCAATAATGTCTGCATCAAAGCGATCGCGATCGTAGCAAATTTTCACAGTCATTTCCTCGCCAGGAATTGCCACCACTGTCAAGGGATAATTGGTTTGCCCCCTGTCTTGCAGTTCCCCTATTTTCAAGTTTCCAGGAAGTTGCTGCAACGTTACATTTACAGGATAATTTTCAAATACAACGAGGCTTTCAAACAAAAGTTGAGTGCGAGGAACTTCACTCACGGCTTGAATATCCACCAGTGGAGTGTATGAATACTGCTCACGCTCTATGTACTTTTGTTGCAACAACCCCAGCCAGGTTAACAAATCGGTTTTCTCAGGGATTTTCACCCGTGCAGGTAAAGTATTAATAAACAACCCCACCATTGATTCCACACCAGATAAACTAGCAGGACGACCAGATACAGTAGTGCCAAAAACCACGTCAGACTCACCACTGTAGCGACTTAGCAAAAGCCCCCAAGCTGCTTGTACTAAGGTGGCAAGGGTCAGATGATGTTGTTGGGCAAAAGATTTTAAGGTAGTTGTCGTCTCGGCTGATAGATGCTGCGATCGCACGTCAATATCTTGTTGTTGGTGAGAACTCTGTCCTAGCGATCGCTCAACTATCAAAGGGGTAGGTGCAGTAAAATCCTCAAGATTTTGCTGCCAGAACACCTTCGCCCCAGCCAAATCTTGCTGTTGTAACCAATTAATATAATCCCGATAAGGGCGACTTGGAGCTAAATATAACTGTTGTTCATTCTGAATCGACTCATATAAAGCAAACAATTCTTTGAAGATAATCGGCCAACTCCAGCCATCAATTAGCAAGTGATGAAAGCTCCAGACAAACTCATAAGTTTCATCGGCTACTCGAATTAAAACAAAGCGCATTAGTGGAGCTTTGTCAAGTTCAAAACCTTGTTTTCTATCTGAATCTAAAAAAGAATTGAGACGTATTTCTTGCTCCTGCTGAGGAAACATCCGCCAGTCTAAATTAGACCAAGGCAAATTCACTTGTTTACGCACCACCTGAACTGATTGTTTGCGATTCTTCCAAACAAAAAGAGTCCGCAAAGCCGAATATCGTTCTACCAAAAGTTGCCAAGCCCGCTCAAATATACCTGGATCTAAATTGCCATGAATGGTTAATTGAAACTGCTCAAAATAGATTGTCGATTCCGACTCATAGAGAGTATGAAACAGTATCCCCTCCTGCGTAGGTGAAAGGGGATAGATAGATTCAATATCTTTACTTTTACTTGGGTTTTGTGCAACTACCATTGTTTTTTTAATATGATATTAATTATGTGATTTATCTCTCTTCTTCTCTTATCTCTGTTTTCTCTGCGCCTCTGCGGTTCGTTTAAAAAAAGTAATTTTCATCACTCAAGTAGAAGTTATATAAATTGAAAACTTCCCAAATACTTTATTACCAAGTACCTTAAAAAGCAGAAGTTGACAATCCGCCATCTACGGGAATAGTAACACCTGTAATATAGCTAGCACATTCTGACGCTAAAAAAGCAACCAAATTAGCAACCTCACTAGAAACACCGCGACGACCAAGAGGAATCATTTTATTCGTTCCTTCAATGATTGAATCAACAGTCCGACCCTCCTCTTGGGCGAATACTTCTAAATATTCTCTATGCCTTGGAGTATCAATCAGACCAGGATTGACACAGGTAACTAAAACATTCCACTTAGCAACTTGCGTGGCAACAGTTTTAGTAAAATTGATTAATGCAGCATTCCCCACTCCCGATTTTACAAGACGACTAGAAGGTTCTTTTCCTGATGTCCCAACAATATTGATAATCCGCCCCCATTGCTGATTTTTCATCGTCGGCAGCACCAAATTCGTCATGCGAATATAGCCCATTAACTTGCCTTGAAAGACAGTTGACCAATCTTCATCAGATAGATTTTCTACTGCTTCATTAGAAAAATTAGCCCCCTGTGAATTATTTACCAATATATCAATTTTCCCAAATTGTGTGAGAGCTTCTTGGACTAATTTTTGAGAATCACTTGTATTTTGCACATCAGCACAAATCGGGATAACTTTTGCTTGGGAACCAACCAAATCTTGATAAGCTTGTTCTAATCGCTCAGAATTTCTACCACAAATTATTAACTGACAACCTTCTGCTGCCAGCTTTTGAGCAACGGTATAACCGATACCAGCACTTGATCCTGTCACTAAAGCTACTTTCTGTGTTAATCCTAAATCCATGATAAATATCCTTTATGAAGTAGTTAGCGAGCGCACTACATCTGTCTTTAAAAAAGCATCTTTCACGGCAAAATGAGAGCTAGGTTTAATCAAAATTTCAATCAAAGATACTGTTTTATCAGAAGAATTATATCCTCCATAAAGAACATTAGCAGGAGCATAATAAACACTACCATATTCTAACTGCTGCTGTTGTTCTTCCACTGCGATCGTCAATTGATCATTAAGGATTATTCCCATTGTTTCACTAGCAGATTGGCGAATTGGTATTATTCCTTTTGGAGGAATTTGGGTGATATTAATCTCAAACCAAGAACCAACAACAGAATGACAATCGAAATCTGTAACTTCATCTTCAGTTGGTGAAACTTTCAGAATAGCCTCCTCAGATTTCTCAGAATTTGTGATACGTTTCACATCAAACGCTAATGCTGTTTCTGAGAAAGGGTTTATAGAACCATGAAGAACATTGGAACCAGCCACATAAACTTGCTGAAGGGGTTCAAGAATTTCTTTAGTCCCGTTGATGTTAATTTCCAAACGTCCCGCAATTTGCATTCCAATTTGACTTTCGGGATGTCGATGTAATTCAAAAGTAGCCCCTGGTGGAATAGAAGCTAATTGCACAACTGTGTCTTGACATTGAAATGCGATTAACTCTACATCAGAATTAATTTTTATGGTTTTTGGCTGGGGAAAATATTTAGACATAACTTTCTGTTAATTTAATTTTTTCTGAAAAATCGACCAACTCATACGGATTTTTCCATAAATTGAAATAAATTCTAAATCGTAGGCTTGCACAGCATTCTCATTAGTAATAGCAAAATCGGCTAAACCCTGCATTACCTGAATTGCTGAATCGCTGGTAGAAGGAGACAAATCCACTTGTATTTGTGTTTGATCTTGAGAATCTGGCAAGAGTTTCGTTAATAGAGGTAGAGGAGCCGGATGGGTAACAATTCTAGAACCGTTGAAAACTGCCTCTTTATTTTTTTTCTTAGCCAATCCATAAACTGGAGTAGGAAATATAAAAATGAAGCCTAGATCAAAACTTGGCTCCATATAAAACTCATTAATTCGGTCGTAAGCATGAGGTACTAAAGCGATATCTACTTTGTCTTGTAGTAAAGCTTCTTTGACATCTGTAAAAGTATCAAACAACTGAGTTGATGCGGTAAATTGCTCTGAAAGCAGTTGGTTAGCTATGTACTGGGAAGCATAGTCACTACTAGTAGCAGTAGGCCCCAAAGTACCTATGACTAAATTTTTGGAAGTAGGGATACGAGGTTGAAATTCAATCTGAAATTCCAGCATAGTTTTTCCTAAGTAATCATCATGATATTTTTTGGTGGCGAGTCATTGGCAGCTTAGTTATAGATAACCTCTTAGAACTTAGTTTATTTGTAGAAAACCTTGTTAAAACAGAAGCTGGGTTTCTGCGTGTGGACGACTTTATTTAATTAATTTCTGCTAGCAGTTCGTCCAAAGCTTCTTGGCTAAACTCAACTTCCGGGAAATCAGAAGGAGTATAGCCACCTGCCTCTGGGGATAAGCAGTGGGAAATAATAGTTTTTAAGGCTTCTATATACTCATTAGCCAGATTTTCTACAGTGCCCCAAGAATGAAAATGCTCGCTATATTGCCACTCTACTTTCAGCCTCCCTTCCACAACTAATCCATTCACTGTTAACAAATGGCGGCGCTGTCCTTTGGGGCTGTGAATGGAACCGCTAGACTCTTGGGCATATTTCCATCCCAGGGTTGCTAACTGCGTTTGATCGAATTGACCTAAGTAGTTAAAGCTCACCTCAGCTTTGGGGAACGCTTGTAATTGATTGCGATCTGCGCTTCTCCCAAGGGGAGACGCCAAGGGCGAACGCAGCAGCGCTTCTCTACGACACGCTCCGCGATCGCTCTGATCTATGCTCAGATAGCGCCAGATGCCGTAATCAATGCCCCGGTTGGGAATACGTCGCAGTTGCTCTTTTACCGACTTGAGAACCTCTCCGGGATCGTTGCGATCCTCAAGTTTTAAGAGAACGGGGAATATACTAGTAAACCAGCCTACCGTTCGGGACAAGTCCACATCATCAAACAAGTCCTCTCGTCCATGACCTTCTAAGTCAATCAGTAGGGAATGAGAACCTGTCCAACGAGTGAAAGTCTGCACCAATGCCGTCAGCAGCACATCGTTAATTTGGGTGTTGTAGGCTCCAGGGACATCGTGCAACAGGGCGCGAGTCTGTTCTACACTCAGGTATACAGACACAATCCGACTAGAAGCTACAGTGTTATCTTGGGCAACAGCAGCATAATCCAACGGTAAAGGAGCAATTGGGAACCGCATTGAGTCCAGCCAGTAATCTAGCTGTGAGTGGAGTTCTTGACTGCGGGCATAATTCTGTAATCGAATTGCCCAATCCTTAAAGGAAGTTGTTTTTGCAGGTAGTTGGATAGTTTTGCCAACTTCTAATTGTTTGTATGCCTCAGATAAGTCTTCTAGCAAAATCCGCCACGAGATCCCATCGACAGCCAAGTGATGGATGACGATGAGTAAACGTCTGGGGGAATTGCCTAAGTTAAACAGAACTACCCGCATCAGCGGCCCATCTGTTAAGTTCAGCGTCCTTTGTGCTTCGTCAGCCCTGATTGCGATCGCCTTTAACTGTTCTGCTGGGAGCAGATATGACAAATCTGCAATGCCCAACGTTACTTCATCGCTGGCATCACTGTTGTACTGCTGCCATTGCCCATCCTGCTGCACAAACCGCAGGCGTAAAGCATCGTGATGGGAGAGTAACTTTTGTAATGCCTGCTCTAGTAATTCCGGTTGCAAATTTGCAGGAACTTCTAGCAGGAAGGATTGGTTAAAGTGATGAGGCTCCGGCAGATTTTGCTCAAAGAACCAGTGCAGAATTGGTGTTAGAGGGACAATTCCTGTAACTAAACCTTGTTCTGACTGAACCGAATTAATTATACCAGCAACAGTAGCTAATTCAGCAATTGTTTGGTGTTGAAATAATTGTTTTGGAGTAAGTTTGAGTCCACCTTGATTAGCTCTGGCAACAATTTGAATACCAATGATGGAATCCCCACCCAATTCAAAGAAATTGTCGTGGATACCGACTTGTTTAAGTACTAAAACATCCCGCCAAATCTTGGCCAAGACTTCTTGAGTATGGGTGTGGGGGGAGACAAAGCCGGTAGATTCATCGGACTCGAACTCCGGTACTGGTAATGCACGACGGTCTACTTTGCCGTTGGGGGTAATCGGCAGAGCTTCTAGAAATGTGAAGGATGCAGGTACCATGTAATTGGGGAGCTTTGACTTGAGAAATAGGCGTAGCTCATTACTGGTCGGCTGTGTCAATTCTGGGATGATATATGCTGCCAAACTCTTAACACCAGGTATATCAACCCTGGCGATCGCAACAGCATCGCGTACCTGGGGGTGTTGAGTCAAAATAGCCTCAATTTCGGAAAGTTCAATGCGAAAGCCGCGAATCTTAACTTGGTTGTCAATGCGACCCAGGAATTCTATATTGCCGTCGGGTAAGTAATGAGCTAAATCTCCTGTTTTGTACAAGCGATCGCAATTGTAATCGTTGAATGGGTTTTGGATAAAGCTTTTTTCGGTTAACTCTGTGCGGTTGAGATAACCTCTAGCTAAACCATCACCTCCAATATATAGTTCGCCAGGAACCCCAATAGATGTAGGTTGGAGATGGCGATCTAGAATGTAGATTTGTGTATTGGCGATGGGACGACCAATTGGCAAGTTAATTGCTTTCTCTGGTACTTCCTGCACTAAGTACCACAATGAGAAGGTGGTGCTTTCAGTTGGCCCGTAAACGTGAAGCAGTCGCTTTGGCGGTTCATATTGTAGTGTTGCTCTAACCATAGTGGGGTCAACTGCCTCTCCACCGAATAGGACAGTTTCTAAAGTTTTAAAGATTCCTGGCACTTGACTAACCAACTGGTTAAACAAGGCTGTTGTTACAAATAAAACATCAATCTGTTGCTGACGAAGTTGTGTAGCAAGTTCTGGCGGTGCAAGCAGTACTTCTTTAGCAATCCCTACTAATCTAGCTCCATGTAGTAAGGCTCCCCAAATTTCAAAGGTAGCAGCATCAAAAGTCGCATTGGAAGCTTGAGCTACTCGGTGTTTGGCTGTTAAGTTTATATAGTTGGTGTTGCAGACTAATCGATTGACAGCTTGATGTATAACGGCAACACCTTTGGGTTGTCCTGTAGAACCAGATGTATAAATTACGTAAGCTAGGTTATGAACTGATGCTTCGCTAGTGGGGTTTTCCTGACTGTAAGTGCTAATTAGCTTCGAGTCAATCTCTAAGCAGACTACTCTAGCTTGAGTTTGAGGTAACTGCGATATTAACTCTTGTTGAGTTAGTAAGACTGGTACTTTTGCATCTTGCAACATATAAGCCAATCGCTCTTGGGGATATGCTGGATCAAGCGGTACATAAGCCCCACCAGCCTTGAGTATAGCGAGTAAAGCGATAATCATTAAGGGCGATCGCTCAATGCAAATTCCCACTAAAACTTCTGGTTTCACGCCAAGCGATCGCAGATAATGCGCTAACTGATTCGCACGTTCATTCAACTGTTGGTATGTGAGGAACTCGTCCTCATAGACCACAGCTACTGCATTTGGTGTTTTTTCAACCTGTTTCTCAAACAACTCATGGATGCATTTGCTCTGAGGATAAGGCGTATAAGTATCATTCCATTCCACTAGCAACTGATGTCGCTCCTCTTGACTCAGCAGTGGTAATTCACCAATGGGTTGATTCGGATTAGCAATAATCGCTGCTAACAAAGTCTGGAAATGACTTGTCATCCTAGTAATAGTATCTGGCTCAAATAGGTCGCTGTTATATTCCCACGAACCTATCAGCCCCGCTTTTGTCTCCCAAACTGCCAAGGTCAAATCAAACTGAGATGTTCCACGTTCTACAAATTGAGGAGTCAGGGTAACATCAGGCAATTCTAATGTATCCAACAAGAAATTCTCTAAGACAAACACCACTTGGAATAGGGGATTGTAACTGAGAGAACGTTCTGGTTGCAATGCTTCTACCACTTGTTCAAAAGGAACATCTTGGTGAGTGTAAGCGGACGTTGCAACTTGTCGCACTTGAGAGAGAAACTCATTGAAACTGGGATTTCCTTTGATCTGGTTACGTAGTACCAATGTATTGACAAAAAAGCCAATCAATGATTCTATTTCCCTGCGGTTGCGGTTGGCAATGGGGCTACCAATGCAGATATCATCTTGACCACTGTAACGAAACATTAAAACGACGAAAGCCGCTAGTAATGTGTGAAATAGGGTAGCTCCTGACTGTTGACTGAAGATTTTGATTTGCTTGCTCAAATTCTGGTCAATTTGAAATTCCTGGGTAGCACCACAGAAAGTCTGAATAGGGGGGCGTGGTTTGTCTGTGGGTAGTTCTAATAAGGGTGTAGCACCAGCTAACTGTTGCTTCCAGTAATTTAGTTGCTGTTTTTGAATTTCCTCAGTCAACCATTGTCGCTGCCAAACTGCAAAATCAGCATATTGAATAGGCAACTCAGCCAGAAGCAAAGGGGAACTAAGAGTAAAACCTCGGTAGAGGTTGGACAACTCTTTGATAAATATCCCCATCGACCAGCCATCTGTGATGATGTGGTGCATGATCAACACCAACACATGGGACTCTGACCCCAGGCGTAGTAAAGTAACCCGCAACAAAGGGGCATTACTCAAATCAAAAGGTTGCCGAGCTTCTTTTGTGACAATCTGTTGTACTTCTGCTTCTTCTAAGCCTTGCAAGTCCAGAACTGGTATGTTGATTGTCAAGCTAGGAAAAATTACCTGCAAGGGTTTTCCATCAACTGCGGGAAATGTTGTTCGCAGAATTTCGTGGCGGCGGATGATTTCGTTGATACTCTGCTGTAGAGCTTCTACGTTGAGTACACCTGCAACGCGCAGCTGTAAACCCTCGTTATAAAATGGGCTTTGGCTTTCTAATTGATAGAGAAACCACATCCTCTGCTGGGCAAAGGATAAAGGCAAGTCTCTAGAACGCTTTATAGATAGTATTGGCTCAAAGGAGGAGTCTGTTGCACTCTTAGCTTCTTCTAGAAAAGCCAGGATTTCTGATTTGCGCCCTAGCAGTTTGTTTTTCAGGTCTGGGTTCATCACTCCCTTGGGAGCGCGATAATTTAACTGGTCGCCTTCCAGCCAAATTTTTATACCTAAACTATTTAAATAAGAGACAAATTCTATTGTTGTCATTTATAGTACTCCTCCCTCATATTCTGGTTCTGCGTCATCAAAAGCTACATTCCACTTGGTGACGACAGTTCGCAGCGCCTCCAGACTTTCTCCCAAACCGGCTACAGTCGGGGATGCAAAAAAACGATTTGGCGACAACTCAACAGAAAAAGTCTCGCGCAACCGAGAAATGACTTGGAAGGCTAGCAAAGAATTTCCTCCTAGTTCAAAGAAGTTGTCGTGAATGCCGATCTGGGGTATGCCTAAAACTTCTTGCCAGGTTTGAGCTATTTGCCGTTCCGTTTCATTTTGGGGAGCGATCGCTCCTATACTAGTCATACCCCTAGCCAATAATTCTCGATTAATTTCGCCCTTGGCAGTTAGGGGCATTTCCGATAGTTGCACAAAGTCACAGTTAACAGTTGTTGTGAAGCGATCGCGCACTGTAAAATCTGATAATTCTGGTACGGCAGAACCGTTACTCGTAGTAAAATAGGCAGTTAATTTCTGTAACCCTGGAAATTCCGAGGTAAAACGCCGAATTTTGGGATTGCTGCCATCTAAACCGACTATCAGCTGTGGTTGGTCATGATATAAACCAGCCAAGAAGGAATACAATCCTTGTTGCAGGCTCATCTCATAAAAGCCTTGAGCGTGGGTGATTTCTTGCCTCTGATAACCCTTGTTGATCCCTGTGTCACGCCAAATTGTCCAAGCAAAGCAATAGCTGTGCAACCCACCAATAGAACGTTGGTATTGATTAAAGCTTTCCAAAAAATTGTTAGCAGCAGCATAAGCAGAAATTGTGGCTCCACCAAAGAAACTCGCCAAAGACGAAAAGCTAATAAAAATCCCTTCCTCTTGCTTGTTCAACAACTGATGTAGCACCCAAGCACCTAATACTTTGGGTCGTAAGATTGCAGCTAAACTTTGTGGTGTTTCATCCACTAGCATTTTTTCCTGGTAAGTTCCCGCCAGATGAATCACCCCATCCAGCTGACTTCCCCAGTTAGCCTTGACTTTTTCCACCACTTGTTGCAATGCTTGAAAGTCGCAGATATCCACTGCCTCATAAACCACCGTTCCCAACTGCTTTAATTCCTGATAAAGCTTTACTTTTTCTAATATTTCCGTAGAGAGGTTGGATGTGATATCTTCATTTGGTAAATGAGTCCGACCTACTAATAATAATTTGGCATTAAAAAACTTAATTATATATTTAGCAATTTCAACTGCAACACCCCCAAGCCCACCACTGATTAGATACATTCCCGCTGATTTAAAGGGAAGTTTTTGCTTCGGTTTGTCTTTCAAATTAACTTTTTCTAAACCTGCAATCAAACGCTGTCCGTTTCGATAAGCTACCTCTTGCTCTTTTGATAAAACCTGGAGTTCTTGTAGAAGATGGTTCGCATTCACCTGTATCGAATTTGGTATCAAATCGATGTGACGACAATTTAACCAGGGTATTTCCTGGGGAATAGTTTTAATTACACCGAGAACGGGAGATTTTTCATAAGCTATATTGTCTGTTGGTTGCGTAGACTGGGTGTAGCTAGAAACAAACAATAACTGAACTAAATCTTGGAAATTCTGAGTTTTTGCTAGGGCTTGAGCAAGAAACAATAAACTGTAAATTCCCGGATTTTGGGCTTTTTCAAGAGCTTCTATGCTGGTTATTTCTCCTTGATACTCTTGATAATTCCACAAATGGAGAATCTGACCGATGGTTAGGTTATCTGCTTTTATGGTCTCAAGCAATAGCTGATAATGGTCTGTATTTCCAGGAGCTAAAAAGAAATGATTTGGACTTTTTTTAGTAAAATATGATCCAGGTGAGACACACAGATATGGCAGGTTTTGCTGTTCTAGTTGCTGACAAACAAATGTCCCCAACCCTAACTCGTCGAGGAAGACTATGGTAAGACAATTTTGGGATAAGGGTTTCAAAACCTTGGCTTGCTTGGGTCGCCAGACTTTTTGGTAGAACCAATCAGGAATAGTGTTGCTATTGCCTAGTAAGATATCGAATTGTTTGAGAATTGAGTTGAACTCACCTGCATGAAAGCGATCGCAAAGTTGCGATCGCTGGATTTTACCAATAACAGTTTTGGGAATATCTTCTTTAGCTAATAAAATTAAATAATCAGGATTTAAGCCGATTTTGTTCACCACTGTCTGGCGAATTTTCTTCAGTAACTCTAAGAGTTTAGCTTCTTCTATAATTGGTGAACTGAAGAAAATAGCCAGTTTCTCTGTCGCATCATCAGCATTGCACACTGCACAAGCGGCAGTGTAGGACACTTCAATTTCTGCAATTTCTTCAACTACTGCTTCAATTTCATGGCTGTAGTAGTTGGCTCCATTGATGATAATAGTTTCTTTGGCACGACCAGTAACCACCAATTGTCCGTTGGTAATAAATCCTAAATCTCCAGTATCAAACCAGCCATCTTTTAAAAAGGATTGACCATTGGCATTGTGGTTGTTGTAATATCCTGGAGAAACTGCATTACCTTTGACTTGCAAACGCCCTATGGTGTCTTCTCTTAATACAGAGTTTTGCTCGTCTACTATGCGAATGGTAATTCCAGGAATGACTGAGCCTAAATCGGTAAAAGTATTGTAATTCGGATGGTCTATTTCTACTCGTTTAATAGTACCTTGCAATCTAGATTTGTCTACTCTATGGAACAACAAAGGTGCTTCCTGAAGGGGCTGATAATATGTAATTCCCGAACCCATCTCAGCCATACCAAAGGCTGGTCGAATTGCCGTTGCTTTGAGTCCATAGGCAACCAAGTTTTCTCGAAAATCCTCCACAGCTTTACTAGATACTGCTTCACCAGCTGTCAGTAGAAATTTTACGCACGATAAGTTCCAGTTCTGTTCTGGTTCTTGTTTGAGGGAGTCATTAACTATCGCATAAGCAAAGTTGGGGGACCAGCTATGAGTAATCTGGTATTTATGAATCAAATCCAACCAGTTGAGAATGCGACCCAAGATATATTCTTTCTGTGCATAAAGCAGTGTGCAACCCAATTCCACACCACGAATATGCCAGTCGGAAATGCTGCCAATGTGATCGAACGGCAGCCAATTCAAAATTACATCTTCTGGCTCATGTTGATTAAGTTGGTTAGCACCTCTGGTGCGAGCAATGAGATTTTGATGAGTCAATTGAACGCATTTTGGTATTCCTGTACTGCCAGAAGTCAGGTTGAAAAGAGCCACCTCATCTGGTTGACTATGATGATATTGTTTGCTGGCAGTATTGTTTTTTAATACTTCAATTGTGCCTATCTTCAGGCGTTCTGTTGGTAGCCATTGCGATAGTAATTCTATCTCTGGTTTGAGAACTTCCGTAGTTAAGATGACTGGACTATCTAAGAACTGCCAAATATGACAAAGCTTATCCACCACCTTGTTTGATTCTCTATAAGTCGGTGGCACTTCCATGATTACGGGGACAAAGCCTCCCAATATGCAGCCCCAAAAAGCGGGAATAATGTCACAGTTAAGTTCCATCTGCAATATGACTTTGTTTTTTGGCTTGAGTCCCAACTTTCTCAAACCAGCAAGAATCCGCTCTGCAACTTCCAGTAACTCAGCATAAGATTGACGTAGTTCTGCGCCATCGGGCAGCAGGTAAATAATTCCCCTACTTGTAATCTGTTGCGCGGCTCTTTGCAAAACTTCGGGCAAGGTAATAGGTGCATGAGGATCATCCGGGAGAATACTGCCGTGGCTAATGGCAAGTGGCTTCGGCTCTAAGAAATGTTGTTGTGTATCTGGTTGGGAATCTCTGGGAATTGGGACAACGTTAGCGATGGGCAAAGCCCCGCCTCCGGCGATCTGCTGAAAGCAGCAGCGCTTCTCTACGAGACGCTCCGCGAACGCGTTCTTGTCTTGCCAATCTGGGATTAAATCTGATAAATGGAGTGAGGGGATATTCTTTCTCAACTCCTGCACCACTACCACTGCCTGTTCAATTTTGTGATGAGAGTTAAGTTGCTTTTCTACTTGCTCAATTAAACTTTCATCAATAATAGGAATGTTCATCAGAGCCAATTCGTCTACCTCTCCTATGGCAGTTAATTTTATTAAAGTACAAATTTTATGAAATTAGTATGTTTAACCTAAATCTTTTAAAGAATCTCAGTTTTGTCAATAAAATGCAATAGCAGTTAAGATAGTTAAGTAGATAATAAGGTGGAAAGTTAAGAAAGTTAAGAAAGTTACGGATGGTGGATTAAATAACCTGTAACTCTGGTTTAGCGGTGTAATTCAATTGCGGCAATAATTCATCAAAAACTGTTTGAAGATGTAATAGCGAGAGCTATTGCTACCGCCCCCATCACCTCGATTCGCCTTGGGATAACCTAGCTAATTCACCAGTCGGCTCAACAATGCCGGCGATCGTATCATGTGCCAACAGGCTAAGTCGAGAAGACTGGAAAATATAGGGACTAGGGCGTGTTTTCAAAGTCTTAGATCCCCCCAACCCCCCTTAAAAAGGGGGGGAAAGAGTCTCTTAAAGTCCCCCTTTTTAAGGGGGATTTAGGGGGATCTAAAAAGTTAGGAGGCTAAACGAGCAGTTTGAAAACACGCCCTAGCAGGATAATCTAATCAAATAAAATTGCTACAGTTTGATATTGATTAGTTAATCTTCATAAAGAGTTAATAAATTTATCTTATGTGTTTGCTTAAATTTCCTAACTTTCTTAAATCTTAAAATAATTACTTCTTAACTGTCTTAACTGATCTTGAAAATATATTTAATTACTGATATATCTGTAGTTGAAAAAATAATTTCCTTTAAGGAAAACTCTATGCCTACAAACACAGTCAAAACAGTCGATGTTAGAGCGGTACCATTTTTTGCACGTTTCTTGGAAGAGCAAGCTACTGAAGGTGAAGGAACAGATGTTCCTTGGACTTACAAGTTTCCTTCAGATTTGGAAGATAAATAATTTATTTATTCTTTTAGATCTGAAAGTACCTTTTTGATCGGAAAGATACCTTGTAATTGGCTAAATCATAATTTAATAGAGTAGCAATTATTAAATAACTGAAAACTACTCATAGAAACGCGACCGCTTTCATATTACCTTTTTCATAACATGGAGGTGATTGCTTTTTCTAGTCCCCTAAATTCTTCAAAGATTTTTGGATATAGAAAGCAATTTGGTTGCTATTAGTTAATAGCTACCTCCTAAAATTATCAAAAAACTATATTTTATGCACCTGTCTCGTGATGTTGTTTTATTAATCACCCACAGTGGTGATTTCTTCACAATAGATAGAGTGGCAGAAGCCTTATCAAAAAAAGGGGTGCAACCATTTCGTCTAGATACTGATAAATTTCCTCTAGAAGTGCAATTAACAGCACATTTTGACAAGTCTAAAAGCCACCACACTATAGAATGTAACAACCGCTCTATCAGCACAGAGCAGGTGCAGGCTGTATGGATGCGCCGTATTTGGGAACCACAACTGAGTCAAGAATTAGCGCCAAAGTTCCGAGAAGCTTGCATTAGAGAATCACAAGCAACTTTAGATGGTTTTTGGGACAGTCTCAAGGGAGCTACGTGGGTAGATAATTTAGAGCGGATAGATTATGCAAGTAACAAGCTGCGTCAACTGCGAATTGCGTCTGAAGTAGGTTTTGTTATTCCCCAGACTCTTGTTACCAACAAAGCCCAAGCAGCACGAGAGTTTTTCGGGCAAGTCAAGGGCAAAATGGTAAGCAAGCTCTTAACTGCTCTTTCCCGCAGTATGGAAGCTAACTCTTCGTTTTTTCTGTACACCAACACCGTCAAGGAAGAAGACTTACAAGATGCCGAATCACTGCGCTATTGCCCAATGGTTTTTCAAGAGCAAATTCCAAAACAACAGGAATTACGGGTGGTGTATGTGAATGGTAATGTATTTGTGGGGGCGCTAAATGCAGATGTGTATGCAGCAGCCAAAGTTGATTGGCGTAAACCAGGTGTTGAGGTTGGCGCATGGCAACACCACCAACTTCCTGATGAAGTAGTTAGTCGTCTCAAAGCCTTTATGGGGAAATTTGGGCTGTTGTTTGGAGCGTTAGATTTCATCGTCACACCATCAGGCGAATACGTCTTTTTGGAAATCAACCCTGTGGGGGAGTGGGGAATGCTGGAAAAGGATTTAAACTTACCCATTGCAAGTGCGATCGCAGATGCCCTACTTCAAACAAAGAATGATCAAGAATTTAATATTTGATACTAGCCTGCGGCAAGCCACCCAAAAGGTGTCTACATACTTCATAGTTCATACTTTTTATGACCGTATTAATAGTCACGTTTAGTAAAGACAACGAAAGCATTCCTCTAGTCATCAAAGAAATTGAGACTAGAGGAGAAAAAGCATTTCGGTTTGACACAGACAGATATCCCACCGAAGTTAAGCTAGATATTTACTCCAGCGATACTGAACGGGTAATTATTACTGATGGCGAACAGAAACTAGATTTGAGTGAGGTATCCTCAGTTTGGTATCGGCGGATGCGCTACGGACAAAAAATCCCCGACTCAATGGACAAGCAATACAGAGATGCGTCAATTAACGAATGTCGCGTCACAGTCAGGGGTATGATTGCCAGCCTTCAGGGATTCCACTTTGATAAAATGTCCAATGTGGATCGGGCTAATAATAAACAACTACAATTGCAAGTTGCACGAGAAGTTGGTCTTGTAACTCCACGTACTCTGACTTCAAACAATCCAGAAGCAGTCAAGCAATTTGCTCAAGAGTGTAAGCAAGGTATAGTTACCAAAATGCTTTCTTCCTTTGCTATTTATGATCAGCAGGGGCGAGAAAACGTTGTATTTACCACTCCAGTTACAAATGATGATCTGGAGAATATGGAAGGACTGGGTTTTTGTCCGATGACCTTTCAAGAAAATGTACCCAAGGCGCTGGAGTTGCGGACAACTATTGTCGGACACCGCGTATTTACTGCCGCAGTAGATTCCCAAAGCTTAGAAGGATCTACTTACGACTGGCGCAAAGAGGGGAGAGCCTTAGTTAAAAATTGGCAACCCTACGACTTGCCAGAAGATATTGAGAAAAAGCTGCTCAAACTGATGGCTTATTTTGGCTTAAACTATGGAGCAATTGATATTATTGTCACCCCCGATGGTCGCCATGTATTCCTCGAAGTTAACCCAGTCGGGGAATTTTTTTGGATGGAGATATATTCACCACACTACCCCATTTCGCAGGCGATCGCAGAAGTATTACTGACTAATAAAAATTAGAGTATTCAGCCTTCCATATTTTTCTTGTCCTCTATCTATCCTATAGCTACTCAGTTAAAAAACACTTTGCAGTAGCATCCTTACGAAGAAAGTAGCAGATTCTGCATCTATATCACCTACCACTTTGAAACTTTTGAGTGAGATTTTTTTATTAACTTTATTGATATTAAATCCCTGATTTAAAATTATGAATTATTTACATTTGGAGATTAAATCCTTGTGATAAACCTAGTAAATACACAACCAGTTTTAACATTTGATGGGGTAAATGATTATATAGATTTTGGCAGAAATGATATTGGTGGCGTTTTCGCTCAAGGCAGTTCAGCTTTTACGGTTTCAGGATGGATAAATCCACATCAACTAACAAATAAATCTACTAGTTACGGGACACGCAATGTATTTTTTGCCCGTTCTTCAGAGAGATACAGCGATAATTTTGAATTCGGCATCAGTGAAACAGCAAACCTAGATGTCTACATTGATGAAACTGTTAGCAAGGGTATCAAAACCTTTGGGCAAGGAGAATTAACTATAGAACAATGGCACTTTTTTGCTATTGTTTTTAATAGTGGTCAGCTAGGTGTATACCTTGACGATCGTGAATATAACGATTCTCTTAGAGGTTCATCTTTAAACAAAGCCACAAGTTCTGTAACTCTGGGAGCAACGTTACACAAACAGGTATACTTCAAAGGACAATTAGCAAACATTAGCGTTTGGAATTATCCCTGTACTCAAGCACAAATCCAGACTCATCGTTGTGGGCTAATAGTCGGAGATGAAGAAGGATTAGTGGCTTACTGGAAATTAGACGAAGGGCAAGGTACAACTGTCAAAAACCAAACTGGAAAGTCCTATCAAGGAAATTTTCGTGGTAATCCTATTTGGACTTTAGCAGAAATTCCATTCGCAGCACAATCATCAAATCCAGTTCCATTTGCAGCAGAATCATCCAATCAAGAAGATATTCAAGAAGAGATCCAAACTGAGACAGCAGTTATTCTTGAAGAAAATATCTCACCACTAACCACAAATTTATTAGCAGCAACGGTATCGTTAGTAAGCAACGACGAAGACCAAGCAAAGGAAATTCAACAGACAGAAACAAACAGCGAAGAATCCGAGATTATTCCAAGCGCGATCGCTCTCAGTCCACATGACGAGGAAACCAAAACAGACCAAACTGAAGATCCCGTCAATATCCAACAAGCACAAATATTAACTCAGGAGGAATCGCCAGAAACCATGAATACAAAAGCCCGTCCCAAATATAAAATACTTTCCATTGATGGAGGCGGTATTCGGGGCATTATTCCTGCATTAATCCTAGCAGAAATTGAAAAGCGGACACAAAAACCTATATTCAGTTTGTTTGATTTAATTACTGGCACTTCCAGTGGCGGAATTTTAGCACTTGGACTAACGAAACCCCGATTAAGTTCCGATGTATCTGATAACTTGCCAGTAGCTGAATACACTGCTGAGGATCTCCTACAGTTATTTCTTGAGTATGGGGTAGAAATATTTTATGAGCCGTTGTTTGAAAGGCTACTTGGCCCATTAGAGGATATATTTCTCCAGCCAAAATATCCTTCCGAAAGTAAAGCAGAAATTTTCAGGCAATATTTTGGTAACGCCCCTCTAGAAAATAATCTTAAAGAAGTTTTTGTAACGAGTTACGATATCGAGCAGCGAATTCCGATATTTTTTACAAACAAACTAGAAAAACAGCAAATAGAATCTAAGAATTTTCAGAAGTTATGTGGCGGTTTTTCGCTCCTAGATGCAGCATTGGCAACTAGTGCCACTCCGACTTATTTTGCTCCTCATCGGATTGTAAACCCCCACAATAGCGGCATCGCCTATACTTTAATCGATGGTGGAGTATTTGCTAATAATCCAGCCCATTTAGCTATTTTAGAAGCACAAATTAGTAGTAAACGAAAAGCACAAAAAGTCCTGAATACAGAAGATATTTTAGTAGTTTCTTTAGGTACAGGTTCGCTGACGAGTGTCTACCCTTATAAAGAAGTCAAAAATTGGGGACTCTTACAATGGGGAAGACCACTTTTAAATATTGTGTTTGACGGTGGTAGTGAAGTGGTAGCTGGAGAATTAGAACAGTTGTTTGAACCTAGCGATCAAGAAGCTAAAAGTTTTTATTATCGCTTTCAAACATTGTTAGATAGTGAACTAGAAGAAATAGATAATACCAAACTCCAAAATACTCGTCAGCTACAAGCTATAGCCCATCGACTAATATCTAACAAAAGTCAACAAATCGATGATCTGTGTAGTCTTTTGTTGGGCTAAAATCAGATTTCTTATATCTTGCACAAACTAACTGGTGCAAGATGTAAGATTTTTAATTTCTTCACAAAAGAAATTAGTAATGACTCTCTTAGTCATGTTTTCACTTTATAAGGATTGTAGGTAAGTACAATGGATGAACTCGTCAAAAAAATTTCCGGTTTAGGGCTTCCTGGCATACTTTTCGTGATTGCAACGGCTGCATCAGGGGGTAATGTCGCCGCCGTTGTCGCTATGCTTTCATCGCTGGGCGGGCCTTTAGGTCTCTTAGGAGGTTTAGGCTTGCTTGGGCTGGTAGCCGTTCTAGGGGAATATATAGCGGGATTTGGAATTGAAAACGTTCTCAAGCTCATCTATACAGAACGTAGCAAAACTGAATCTGTCAGATTTCTTCTCAAAGAAATTCAAGAATTGCCCATTTCAGATGAGTTAAAACTCAAACTGAAACATCATATTAGCCCAGTAGTCGTTACTGAGCCTGACCAAGGACCTTTTCCGAGAACAGTCGAAATTGTTGATGACGAACCATTGATCTAGTGCATTCAATTTGATCCCCCCTAGCCTTACGCCAGTCGCTACCCTGCGTTAACGCTGACAGCGTAGCTTGCTTCCCCGTAGGGGTACAAGTTGGGAAACCCACTCACAGCGCTGGCTCCCCCTTAAAAGGCTACGGTGTACACACAAGTCAAATTACCCCCCTCAATCCCCCCTTAGAAAGGGGGGAAGCCAGAAATCTAGTTCCCTCCCCTTTACAAGGGGAGGGTTAGGGTGGGGTAAAAACCAGCTTTTTAAACTACTTCAAACTTGTGTGTACACCGTAGCCTTAAAAGGGAGGAAATTTAATTAAAGTCCTCCTTAAAAAGGGGAATTTAGGGGGATCTAGAAATCTCGAATACAACACCATAAAAGAAAGTTTTCAGACATTCTCTAAAAGGAAAAATGGCCTCTGAGTCTAACTTGATTCTCAAAGGTCATTTCAAAATTCCTAGTGTAATTAGTAACGGCTACATTATTCCTAGTGTAATTAGTAACGGCTACATTTTTAGAATATGCAAACTCCATCTGTGCGTGAGCAAAATACAACAAATCCTTTTTTAGCCTTGATTCAATTTTGTCAGGATGTAAAAGTAGTTGCTCAACCTTATTGGTATCCAACAAAAGCAGAAGGAAGAGCATTTTCAGATGTAATTCGCTCATGGGGAATGCTCATTCTCTTAGTATTATTAATAGTTATAATTGTCGGTGCAAATGCTGCAAATAGTTACTGGAATCGCCATGTAATTGATATTGTTATTGAACAGAGAGACCTTGATAAATATAATAGTACTTTATGGCTGTCCAGTCTCATTATTGTAGGGATGGTCTTGTTAGTAACTCTTTTGAGATATGTCAGAAAAAAAATAATTCTTGACTGGTACAAATGGCTAAATATTCATGTTTTAGAAAAATATTTAAGCAATCAAGCTTATTATAAAATCAATTTTAAATCTGATATAGATAATCCAGATCAACGCTTATCCCAAGAAATAGAACCCATTACTAGTATTGGCTTGAGATTCTCATCTTCTTTACTAGAAAAATCTTTAGAAATGGGAAGTTCTTTAATCATTCTCTGGATAGTTTCTTCACAAATTGCAATTTATTTAGTTATTTATACAATTGTAGGTAATTTAATAGCTGTTTACTTGAATCAAGGAATAAATAAAGTTAACCAAGAAGAACTTGCATTTAAAGCAGATTTTGCCTATTGCTTAACTCATGTTCGTAATCACGCTGAATCAATCGCTTTTTTTCAGGGAGAAAATGAAGAATTAAATATAATTAAACGCAGATTTAATAATGTTTTAAAAACTGCTGAACGCAGGCTGAATTTGGAGAGGGGACAAGACGCTTTTGGCAGAGCATATCAGTCTGCCATTAGCGTATTCTCGATGTTTATTCTTACACCTTTATTTCTTCAGGATCAAATTGATTATGGACAAATTAACCAAGCTAGTTTTGCTTGCTTTATGTTTTCTAATGCTCTAGGAGAATTAATAGCCGAGTTTGGAATTTCAGGACGATTTTCTAGCTATGTAAAGCGTTTAGCAGAGTTTTCAGATGCGTTAGAGGCTGCTAGTAAACAACCAGAGAACGTCAATACTATTAAAATTATAGAAGAAGAACGTTTAGCTTTTGAGAATGTCACTTTACAAACGCCAAACTATGAACAGGTAATCGTCGAAAACTTGTCACTAGCTGTTGGGCCAGGTGAAGGGTTATTGATTGTTGGCCCTAGTGGTAGGGGTAAAAGTTCTTTGTTGAGAGCGATCGCTGGTTTGTGGAATGCGGGAACTGGTCGTCTAGTGCGTCCTCCTCTAAAAGAAGTATTATTTTTACCGCAACGGCCTTATATCATTTTAGGGACTTTGCGCGAACAATTGCTCTATCCTCACACAGACAGGAAAATGAGCGATCGCGAACTTGAACACATTTTGCAACAAGTTAACCTGCAACACTTACTTACCCGTGTAGATGGCTTTGATACAGAAGTTCCTTGGGAAAATATATTGTCATTAGGAGAACAACAACGCCTCGCTTTTGCACGGCTATTAATTACACATCCTAGTTTCACTATCTTAGATGAAGCAACGAGTGCTTTAGATTTAAATAACGAAGGTAATTTATATCAACAGTTACAATCAACGAAAACAACTTTTATCAGTGTTGGACATAGAGAAAGCTTATTTAATTATCATCAATGGGTGTTAGAACTTTCACAAGGATCTAATTGGCAACTTGTTTCTATGCCAGATTATCAATTGCAAAAAGGAATTGCTGTTAACCCATCACAAAAGGAGCAAATTACGATAGATATTTACCCGAAAAATGAACTCAAAATAAAACTAGAATCAGCAGCAATAGCCACAATTATAGGACTTTCTCATAAAGAGCTTCAGATATTAACAGACTATTCTCTTACTACTATCAGAAGCAAGGCTAGTCAACAAAAGTCTGTGACTACTAAGGATGGTGTAACCTACCGCTATAACAAAAACCCGGAGGTATTGAAATGGGTAATAGATTAAGCTTATATGGTTAAAATTATCCCACAGTGCAAAGTGTGACTATTGGATGCGATCGCGATAATATAAGTATAAGTTGATGTGCAGCTAAATTGTATAACACGAAAACCCAAAAATATTGTAGTGCGGGCATCTTGCCCGCGTCCAATATACAAATTAAATACGCAACAGCTTAAGTTCAAAGCGAGTCCTAGAAAAAATCGGCATACAGCTTGTAGAATTACGAGAGAAAATACTGGTATTAAAATTATGCAAAACAGCTACGGTAAAATAATTTTGCCTGCTTTAAAAAGAACATCTTGACTTAATGTAATCACAAAAATCTTCAGGCGTTGAAATGAATAAGAGTTTAGTAACTATTTGTATATTTCAAAATAAGTGATGCTAACTAGAAAGCAAAAACAATTAGTTACTTATAAATCTATTACGATTTATGAAAAATATTACAATTTTCCTACCTTAAAAAATCCAAACCTAAAAAAAGTTCAACGAAAAATTAGAAAATGCCAAAGCTTAATTAAAGAAGGTACTAAATATCATTCTTATTTTTGGGGAATAATTAAATGGAAAAAAGAAATTAGTCAAGGAGAAACTTTAGCAGAGGTTAAATCATTAATTTCAGATTATACTCAACTTTTGGATTTTTTAGAAAATTATAAAAATAGTTATCAAAATTTTCTATTAAAATTTATAGATGACTGGAAAAATCTATTTAACCAAAAATATTATGAAATTAGAAAAGTAAATGAAGAAAGAAGTAAGCTAGAGATAAAGAATAATAAAGATTCTCAAATCATTGAGAAGTTAAAATGGGAAGAAGAAGAAAATTTAAAATCTATTTTGCTATTAAGTAATACTAACTTTTTAATATTAGAAAAAGTAAAGCTACTCAGTGAAGGAATTAAAAATTTAGCGGAAGATATCAAAAATCAAAAGCAAGCTATTCAGAAAATACTTAAAGATATAGAGGTGTATCAAGAAATTTATGAATACCAAGTCAGAGCTACAAAAATTCGTCAAGAAATCGCAAAAATAGCTGAAACAGCAATTAATCTAGAAAAGTCTCTACAAGATTACTTTAGTCCGTTTCAATCTTTAATAGATGATGTAGTAAAAGTAGATGCAGATTTTTACGCAATTGTAGGAGAAATTCAAAATTTAGCAAGTAGTACTCTAAATTCTCAAGTTAATTTATTAACGATACAAGATACTAGTACGATGTCTCATGACATCCTCAATTTATTAGTGGCAAGTTATGATAAAAAGTATAGACTGCAAGATGCTTTTTTTCAGTCAAAATTATTAGATTTGCAGGTTCATGACTTTGATCTAAGTAAAGATGAGATAACTTTAAATCAAGCGATTTACCTAATATCTAATTATATGTCTACTCAACTGGTTGCTCAAAAGAAAGTGCTAGGGATAGAAGAAACAATATCTGTTTCTGATTATTCTCAACTTTTTATCGAGAAAATAGAATTGGCGGAACAACCTAATAATGATATTGAGTTTCCCACAGAATTTAAAACTAATTGCAATATTGATTACAGTAAATTGCAAGACCTTCTTACACAGTACAAGTGGCAAGAAGCTGATATTGAAACAACTAAATTAATGCTACAAGTCATGGGCAAGAATGATTGGAATGAAGTTTATAAAGAAGATATTCTTAACTTTTCATGTCAAGCTTTTCATAAAATTGATCGACTTTGGCAACAATACAGTCATGGTTACTTTGGCTTTAGTGTTCAGCAAAGTATTTGGAACGAAATAGGCGGTCAAATAGATTATGAAACAGAAAAAAGACTTGGCGATCGCCTGGGTTGGCGAAAAGAGGGAAACTGGTTAAATTACGACCAACTAACTTTTAAATTATCCCCGATGACACCGATGGGACATCTACCAGTTAAATGGTTACATTATGACCAAAATATATTAGACATATCCCCACATTCATCTACAGCCGCCTTGTCAATGGCAGCTTGGCGAGTTGGATCTTGGCTAGTATGGCAGATGCATTTATTTTTTACTCGTGCCAAAACTTGTCATGAAACTTTACCATGAGTCAATCGCACATTATTTAATAATAGGGGAGAAAACCAATGAATAATATGAATTTATCTGATACAGAAATAGAAATTTTGCTTTTTGGAAAATGGCGTTTTAATACAAATTGGGAAAAAAATTCTATCGAATTTAAAGATAATATGACTTATGAGCAAACTAGAATTCAAACGTTTCTTTTATCTAAACCCAGCGAATTGATCACGGGTAATAAATTTACTGGTGTATGGCACGTAAATGATAGAAGATTATGTTTAATTGTTAAAACAGTTCCTAAATCATTTTTCAATTTGCAATTCCTGATATTATCTAAAGTAGATTTGGCAGATATGATAGCTAGCATCTACTCTATATTTATAACAGAGAATTATCAAGTTATTGAAATTAATAGATCAGAGTTTCTAATAAGCAATAAAAATCAGAGAATTGCTGGTATAAAAATCAATTAATACTTTTTGCCTTCTTGTAATATTAACTTAAAAATCTAGGTAACATATTAAGTCTGTGTAAATTTTTATAATACCGTATTTTGGTAGTATACTTCTTGAAATTAATTTACAATATTAATATGAATAATATTAATTTTATGGATAGAGAGCTTAAAAAAGCTTAGATATTGCAAAATTTATTGTGCTAACCTAGTGGTCTGTCAAATTCATTTTGACGGGTTGGTAGTGTGAGCGTCTCGCTCACGACGCGAGCAAGATGCTCGCACTACCCATCAATTTAAGCTTGACAGACTACTAGTTTAGTGCCACTAAGACTAACTCTAACTTGAATTTAAGTCGTTTTTACCTTACTAGGAGTTACGCATTGACAGACATAACCAAATATGCCTCACATCTCGTTACAAGGCAGCAGCCCAGGAACGAGGCAGGGCAAGACTTTTATCTTAATAAGCTTGATATACACATGATGCTCAATTTGTAAAGTGCGTAAGTCCTACTTACTTATGTATTCCTTTTGAATGGTTGGGCTTTCTGATAATGTGCATACCTAAAATTTTTAAAGTACTATTATTATGGTGGATAGTGAGTGATGTTAACTCTTGACCCAACACATAAAAGCTACCCATAATACTAACCCAATTGTACAGTCCGTTTTTTGGTCTGTTAAGCGTTATTGTCGCATTTCTTCGATCATTTGCTCCTTTAAGTATTAAAATACCACCAAAATTAAAACTACCCGATGCAATTAATTTGCTGCTATTAACGCTAGCCGTGATATTGGCAAAGGTGTAGCCTAAAAACTTGAGGCTTCCGGCAATACTGGCAGAATTATTGATATTACCGTTAGTTCCTTTACTCAGAGTGACTGTAGCGCCGTTGAAAGCTAAAATGCCAAAATTGAAATTACTTGTAGCTTGAAATCCGCTCTCGTTTAGGCTGATACCTAACGCGGTGAATTGTTTGCCTAAGAGAGTAACATCGCCTAAACCAAAAACCTTTTTATTAGTTAAATCAAGTTTAAAACTAGGAACATTGAGCTTTATAACATTGCCTAAATTAATAGCTACATTATTAATTGAAACGTTATGAGTGTTAAATGATAAAGTGCCGCTACCCAAGGATTGATTAAAAGCAATAATATTTGCTGTTCCTGTTGCGCTTTGATTCTTCAAATTAACTGTGAGGTTTGGAATAGTGAAAGTCAAGAAACCTGCTAAACTCAGCCGAACATTCCTCAGATTGACACTATTTTGAGTAACATCAAACATAATGCCTGCTAGGGTATTTCCAAAAACTGAAATTGTTCCTAAACCACTACCGCTACCAGATTTTATATCGAGACTCAGGGCATCAACATCAATACTCAATAGATTGCCTAAACTCAGATCAAAGTTTTTAAAGGTAGTATTGGTAGGGGTAATTTTAAATTCAACATTCGCAATTTCGTTGTTAAGAATTTCTAGATAACCATCTCCCTGAAGATACTGCTCACTAGGCGTTACCTTTAAAGATAAATCTAAACTATCGTCATCCGTTCCCTTAATTTTCAGAAATCCTAAATCAATTTCCAGAACTTTTAATGAACCAGAGATATTATTAAAAGTTTTATCTCCTTGAAGGATTAAGATTGCCTCATGCCCCCAAGCATTAATTTTGCCATTAATTTCTAAACCTTCTGATATCGCTTGAGCCGCAATTATTGTCGGAAAAGGAACATACTTAATTAAAGGATTGATTTTTCCGTCTCCATCCCCATCAATTGATTCGATATTTAAGTTTACTAAGCTTTCTAAAAGCCCTAGTGCTTTCTTAACTAAATCGGTTGAATAACCTACTTGTTTGCTAAGAAAGGAAGCGACTGGACCCCGCCACAAATCTATTAAGCTAACCGCTTGTTTGGGATTTAAAATTAAAGCTAATCTTTCAGGATCATTAGTGTCCATCAGAAAAGCTACCTCAAGGTCTGTTTTTTCCCATTTCAAATCACCAATGAAGCCAAAGTTATCGAAGTAAGGAGGTAAATACGTTCCGCCTCCTTGAAACCTGATATTGCGAAGTTCAGTTCCTACCAATCCATAGGGATTCAACCAAGATTTTTCACCTTGTTGAGAAAAGTATGCTGTTAAAGATTCGGGTTCGAGAGAGAGACTACCAGAGAGAAATAGCTTAGGTTCTTTTTCTTGGGTGGGATCGTAGCCTTGAAGAATCAAATTTCCAGTTAATCCGAAGTTTGGCTCTAAATCAGCCCCAATATTTAACCCTATGAGCAAATTATTAAAAGTAGCCTTAAATTGTTGCTGGGAAAATAGCTGAATATCGCCTGCAATATTACCTGTTAAGCTAACCTGTCCTGCCGGATTAAAGTTAATTATCGCTCCTAAGCACCCAATTCCTAAGCTTCGATGAATAAAACTGCTGAAATTTGTCTGGAGATTATTGAAATCAATATTTCCAATAAAGTTGAATCCTCTGCTTAAGTTAATACAACCTAATTTTGAATGGATAAAAAAATGTTCAATATCAGTGATAATTAGCTCTGCGTTGCTTAATTTTAAATCGTTGATAATAGGAAGTTTACTTGCTAGCTTACTAAAAATAAAATCCTCCTTTAATTTATATTTTAATGTGGTTTGCTTGCCAAAAACTAATTCAATATCTTGGTTATTTAGTAATCCTTTAAAGCTGATTTCAACTTCTTGATAACTTTTATAAGTTTTATATTTTGGTGCAGATATTCTAATTTCAGGTTTACCAAATATTTCAACAATGATTCTATCAAGCGCCACATTCATGTATGGAACTGTACTATGAATGCTAAAAAGTTTCTCTAAATTTAACTGCAAATCATGGTCAAAATCTAAATAAATTCCTGAACTGGACAAGACTAAATTTACATCATCCAAAAATTCAAGTTTTAATTTGATAGCATTAGGTAAGGGAATTATTGTGAAATCAATGCTATTAGCCATAAGGAAGTCGATGTAAATGTTTTTAACAGATTGGTTTAGAGGTTATTTCTAGCAAAGCGTTTAGAACCTCAACTCAAGTCTTTGCTGGCAAATCGTATTCTCAAAAAAACTTTGAATACCAATTCGTCAGAACTAGATGTGAAAGTTTCCCTGAATTTAGTAGAGCTTTGTCAATGAACCTCAGAGCTTTGTCAATGAACCTCAGAGCTTTGTCAATGAACCTCAGAACTTCGCCGATGAACCTCAGAGTTTCGCCGATGAACCTCAGAGCTTCGTCAATGAGTCTTTTAACTCCATTAACGAGGCTCAGAACTCCACTCTTTTACCTCTTGCTTCAGCCCAATGCCCAATTTAGGGAGAACTACCCTGCATAAGGATTACCAATTCTGTCTACAGAGACGTTGGAGGAAAATGGCAAACGACCTGGATTTAAGCGTGATTCTGCTGCATAGCCAACAGGAACTAAAACAGCGATCGCTAAATCTGGATTATCCCCAGCACCAATTACTTCCTTTACCTGATCCTCAATCCAACCATTCATAAAACAAGTGGATAATCCCAGACTTTCTGCCGCCAATACTAAATGGGTAGCGGCAATGATGGCATCTTTGATGGCATATTCGCGTCGCTTGTCGCCCAGCCCAGCTTGAAATTGCGGGACGGCGCTTTTAAAGTAGTTGACAGTGCCTTCATTCCATGCTCCAGTCTGAAGTCCCTGCTCTAGAATTGAAGTGAAGTTTTGTTCGCCGGCGTTCGGATCGGCAGCAAAGACAAAGGTTACAGGTGCTTGGACAATTTGCTGTTGATTAAAAGATGCTGCTGATAGTGCGGCCTTTTGCGCCTGATCTTGCACAAGAATAATTTGCCAGTCCTGGAGATTATAACTGCTGGGTGCAGCCACGGTTAACTCTACCAGTTGCTTGAGCAGTTCTGGGGCGATGGGGTCTGTTTTAAAAGTTTTGATTGCACGGCGTTTAGCGATCGCACTGGGTACATCTAAAGGTTGAGTTTGGGTGATGGAACTCATGAGATTCTCCTGATAGTTGAGCTATGACCAATTAAAGAAGTCGTTCGTCTGAAGCGATGCCCTGAGCTTTGTCGTTCGCGCAGCGTCTCTAAGAGTTGGGTATAGTTTTGTAACGGGGATAAAGACTCATTGCCACAAAACTTAAAGCCGTCCTTGATGACGGGGTTTTAGACCCATCTTTTTGATAATTCATAATTACGAATTACGAATTACGAATTACGAATTACGCCTTAGCTACCGGCTCGTTAGCAGCCGACCAAAATGGATAGTCTGTATATCCTTTTTCACCGCCACCATAAAAGCTTGCTTGGTTTGGCGGATTCAGTGGTGCATTGAGAGCCAAGCGTCGGGGTAAATCGGGATTTGAGATAAATAATGTGCCAAAGGCAACTAAATCTGCTGCTTTGTTTGCCAGTACAGCATCGCCTTTTTCACGGGTATAACCACCATTGACGATCAGTGTACCTGTAAAGCGATCGCGTATATGACTAGTAGGTACAATTATCCCACCATGTCTAATGTCTGCCTCTGTTGCCTCATAAATATGCAGATATGCCAAATTAAACTGGTTCAATGCTTGAGCCGCATAACCGAATGTCTCCAGGGGATTGGAGTCACCTATATCGTTAAAAGCCCCACTGGGAGAAAGACGTACTCCGACTCGGTTAGAATCCCACACATTAGTTATCGCCTCTGTCACCTCTAACAGGAATCGGGCGCGATTTTCAATCGAAGCGCCATATTTATCTGTACGTTGATTGGTGCGATCGCGCAGAAACTGATCTATTAAATAACCATTAGCTGCGTGAATTTCCACGCCATCAAACCCAGCTGCTAGGGCATTTGTCGCTCCTTGACGATACTGTTCGACTATCTGCGGTATTTCCGAAGTTTCTAAAGCACGGGGAGTAACAAAGGGTTTTGGCCCCTCAAAAGTTGAAGCTTCACCTTTAGGAGCAATAGCAGAAGGTGCCACAGGTAAAACTCCATTCGGTTGGAAGTCGGGGTGAGAAATCCTGCCTACGTGCCATAGTTGCAGAAAAATTCTCCCTCCCTGCTGATGCACAGCATCGGTTACTAACTTCCATCCCTCCACCTGTTCTGGTGAATGAATTCCTGGTGTAGCGGGATAACCCTGTCCTTCAGGAGTTACTTGTGTTGCTTCAGAAATAATCAGTCCGGCGGAAGCACGTTGGGCGTAGTAGGTAGCATTAAGTTGATATGGGACGTTTCCCTCACTTGCCCTATTTCGGGTTAAGGGTGCCATTACTATCCGGTTAGGTAATTCCAGATTCCCTAATTTGTAAGGAGAGAATAAGTTGATATCAGTAGTCATGTCGCTTTACTCCAATTCAAAATTCAAAATTCGCAACCCCACATCTGGGATTAAATAGACCACGCGGTAGGGGTACAGAAAAAGCTCATTGGTGTCAACTTAAGGTAAAACCCTTTTCAAACCTCGTTTCCAGCCTCAGAGTGGAAATGCTCTTCAATTGCGGCTCTGCCGCGAGTTACGGAGGCGGAGCCTCAAGGAGGGGCATTCCCAGTCTGAGACTGGGAACGAGATAAGAGAACAAGATAAGAGATCATCTCTAATCACTTGTTCTAGACTGGCTTTCACCTTAAGTTGTACACCCATGAACGAATGGCACTAAGTTAAGATACAGCCCTTGCCCTGACTGGAACAAGCCTCTAGGCTGGGAACCCATTCTGGGAGGCTCCGCCTCCAGTGGCTTGACCAGAGGCAGAGCCTCTCAGAATAGATTCCCAGTCTTAAGACTGGGAACGAGGCGACACAAGCCTTTAGGCTTTTCTTAGTGCCATTCCACCTATGAGCATTGGTGTGCCCTTACAACAGATGTGTGTGGTTCAAATACTAAACAATTGACCGAATAACGCCACCATCTACCCGCAAAGCTGCACCATTAGTTGCTGATGCTACGGGACTAGAAAGGTAAACTACGATCGCTGCTACTTCTTCATTAGTTGCAAAGCGTTTAATTAGGGAAGTTGGACGCACATTTTGGAAAAACTCACCCTCAACTTGATCTGCACTAATACCGCGTTCTTGCGCCAACTTGGTGATAAAGTCTTCAACTCCTTCTGATCGGGTTGGCCCTGGTAGGACGGAGTTTACTGTGACTCCAGTCCCAACTGTGATTTCTGCTAGACCTCGTGCAATGGCTAGTTGCGCTGTCTTAGTTGTGCCGTAGTGAATCATTTCCACTGGGATCTGAATGGCAGATTCGCTGGAGATAAAAATTATCCGTCCCCAGTTTTGGTCTAGCTGCTTTTGCAGATATTGCCGGCTCAAACGGACTCCACTGAGGACGTTAACCTCAAATATGTTTAACCAGTCTTCATCAGTAATATCGAAGAAGGTTTTTGGCTCATAAATACCTACATTGTTGATGAGAATATCAACGTGAGGAACTTTTTGAACGAGTTGTTCTACTCCTGATGCAGTGCCTGCGTCAGCAACCACACCAGAAACTTTCGCGTCGGGTGTACTTTGCTTAATTTTAGCGATCGCTTGGGCGACTCGTTCTTGGGACCGACCGTTGACAATCACTGATGCACCCTCTTGAGCTAGCCCAAGGGCGATCGCCAAACCAATACCTGCGGTTGAGCCACTCACCAGCGCGGATTTACCATGCAATTTCAAGTCCATTTCCCTCTTTCCCCGTTACTGAAACAGAATGCTCTAGGACTGGGGGAGAAGGGGGACAAAGAAGAATTATTGAAAAAGTCTCTCCCCACTCCCCAGTAGAGACGCGATTAATCGCGTCTCTCTCTTCAATTAAAGATGCTGTGCTAAGGTCTTATTCAAGGTAGTTTTTGGGACTGCCCCAACGACAGTATCGACCTGCCGACCTCCCTTAAAAACCATCAGCGTCGGAATACTACGAATTCCATAGTGGCTGGCGACAGTCGGATTTTGATCCGTGTTCAGCTTCACAAATTTCACCTGTCCTTCGTATTCAACAGCAACTTCATCGACGACTGGACCCACCATCCGGCAAGGGCCGCACCACGGTGCCCAAAAGTCTACTAAGACCGGAATCTCACTTTCTAAGACTTCTTGCTTGAATGTGGCTTCTGTCACATTTGTAATGGATGACATATATTGCCTTCCTAAATAATTCTATAATTCGATAATATCGAATAATAAAAATATATGCCACTTGATGAGATAATGCAACTATGAGATTTCTTTATCATCCAGATCGAAAAAATATTTCTTTACCGGGAGTGCTGTATGCATTGGGCGACCCAGTGCGGCTGGAGATTGTGCGGCTGTTGGCGACTGAGGGGGAACAATGCTGTGCGAGGTTTGATTTTGCGATCGCTAAGTCTACCATGTCCAATCACTTCAAGATTTTGCGGCAGTCGGGGATAGTCTTGACACGGAAATCCGGGACACATCGCATTAACATACTGCGGCGTGAAGATTTAGAGGTGCTGTTTCCAGGGTTGCTGGATGCGGTATTGAAAGCCGCTCAACCATTGCCTGTTGAACCCGCCAGTACTAAACAAACAGCTTCAATGATTTAGGGCATTGGGCATTGGGAATGATCTAGTGAAAAGTGTATGACTGAATCTCCAGAGGTTCTTGTCCAAGCCACAGGTTGGCGACGAAACGCCCAGGGGAAAATTGAGTTATTTGCAGATAAACCTTCTACTCAGGTGCAACAACCATTAACCTGTGCTGCTCTTCGCAAAATTTAACTAGAACGGTTTGGTTTAAGTCCCCCGGTTCAATAAAAAAGCAAGTTTTGTTATTTCTTGTCTTTATCCCCCTTACAAAACTGTACCCAACTCTTCGAGACGCTGCGCGAACGACAAAGCTCAGGGCATCGCTTCCGACTTCCGACTTCCGACCCAACGGCTACGCTCAGGGCATCGCTTCAGACGAACGACTTCCGACTTCCGACTTCTTTAATCATGTTATTAATCATGCAATTTCGGGAACTCTAACTTGAAATCAGTTAAAGGAAGTTTTTGGTATGAGAGCGATGTCTACGATGGTAACAGAGCTTTGCGATGCCCTGAGCTTGTCGAAGGGTCGAAGTGCGGGCTACGCCTACGCTTTTCTATCTACACTTACAACAGGCTTTTGGACTTACGGGATGGTGTTACCTGCGATACTCCTTTGGAGTCGCTGTGCGATCGCACAGGTGACATCGGATGCTACTACAAACACCATTGTCAACCCAAACGGTAATAATTTCACAATTCTTAATGGGATTGAAAAAGGTAATAATTTATTTCACAGCTTCAATAATTTCTCTGTCCCTACGGGTGCTTGGGCGAGATTCGATTTAATTAATACACCAAATATTACAACTATATTCAGTCGGGTTACAGGTGGAAATGTTTCCAATATTGATGGGTTAATTAGCACGCTTAATAGTAATAACGCGGTAAGTTTGTTTTTGATGAATCCTGCGGGGATTCTGTTTGGGGCAAATGCCCGCTTGAATATTGGCGGGTCTTTTGTGGGAACCACGGCGAATAGTATTAAGTTTAGTGATGGGACGGAATTTAGTGCCCTCAATCCGACTGCGACACCGTTGTTGACAATAAGTGTGCCGATTGGTTTACAATTGGGGCAAAACCCAGGGGGGATTACTGTCCAAAACACGGGACATCGTTTGATTGCCGGATTCACTCCTATAAAGCTGGGTAAGACTCCCACGGGCTTAAGCGTCACCACAGGCAATACCCTGGCATTAATAGGAGGAAGCATCACCCTAGATGGTGGTGTCTTACAGGCACCTTCTGGACAGATCGAACTGGGTAGCGCCAGTACCGGAACGGTGAATCTAAATCTCTCTACTGGCAAGTTTGACTATGCCAATATCCAGCAGTTTGGCGATATCCAATTGTCCAACCAAGCTCTAGCTAATGCCAGTGGTGCCCCTTCCGGTTCCATCCACTTTCAAGGTCGGAATATTAGCTTGACAGGCGGTTCTGGGGCTTTATTGGTGAACCAGGGAAATAAGGAAATTGGGGATATTGTCATCAATGCCAGTGAGTTGTTGGAGATGCGGGGAGTGGGGACTTTTGGCTTTGCCCAAAACTTTTTACGTTCCGATAATGCTGGGACTGGTGTAGGAGGCGATTTGGTCGTGTCTGCACCACGAGTGCAATTCTTGGATGGGGGAACTCTCGCCTCACGGAACTTTGGTGCAGGAACTGGGGGGAGCATCTTTGTCACAGCAGCAGATTCACTTGATCTGATTGGGTTTTCGCCAATTGGTACTACTGCGAGTGCGCTGACTACAAACACCTTTGGTTCTGGACGGGCAGGGGATATTCAAGTCTCAACTGGGACATTGAGGGTGCAGGCGGGTGGTATCATAGTAGTTACCAGCACTGGCATAGGGGCGGGTGGCAATAGCAACATTAACGCCACTAAATCCATCGAACTGAGCGGAGAGAACCCATTAAATCTGAGTTCCAGTGGGATTGTGGCGAGTGCAGGTAGCTCAGGGAATGCAGGTCAAATTACGGTCAGCACCCGCAGACTCAACGTGCAGGATGGTGCAATTGTAGGTAATTCCACCGTTGCCAGTGGTAATTCAGGCAATTTAGTTGTTAACGTTTCTGACTCCATTGAAGTCAGTGGTGTGGGTACTCAATCGGGTGTCTCCAGCAGGCTTGTGACCAATGCTGAGATCCGCCCAAATGCCTTCCGACAGCAGTTTGGATTACCACCTTTTCCTACAGGCACGGTAGGTGACCTGACCATCAACACCTCACGCTTGCAGATTACAGATCGTGGCACGGTGGGGGTGGAGCATCAGGGGATTGGCAATGCGGGCAATCTTTACGTTAATGCCGAAAGCATTGTCCTCGATCGCGCTGGCAGCATCACAGCGGCTACTAAATCCGGTGAGGGTGGCAATGTTAATCTGCAAGTTAATACCTTAGTTATGCGTCATGGTAGCAACGTGACTGCAACCGCAGGTGGCACGGGTAACGGTGGCAACATTCTGATCAATTCACCCATTATTCTGGGCTTAGAAAACAGTGACATTATTGCCAATGCTTTTCAAGGTAAAGGCGGTAACATCAACATCACCACCCAAGGCTTGTTCGGACTCAAATACCGCGATCGCCTCACAAGAGAAAGCGACATCACCGCCAGTTCCCAATTTGGAGTGAGTGGCACTGTTCAAGTTAATACTATTGGTGTTGATCCAAATTCCGGCTTAGTGGAACTACCAGCAAATGTCACCGACCCATCGCAGCAAATTGCTACAGGCTGCGCGGACGGTGAAGGCAGCCGCTTTGTAGCGACGGGGCGGGGTGGAATACCCCAAAATCCAACACAAGAAGTGAAGAGCGATGTCTACGACGGGCTACACCTACGCACTTGGTCTGACATCCGCGACATCTCTGCATATCGCAAAACCGGGGAAGTTACAGCCCAAATCCCTGAATCTCCTGAGGTTCTTGTCCAAGCTACTTCCTGGCATCGCAATGCCCAAGGCAAAATTGAGTTAGTTGTAGATAAACCTTCTACTCAGGTGCAGCAACCATTAACCTGTGCTGCTCTTCCCAAAATTTAATCATGTTATTAATCATGCCCTAAAAGGGAACTCTAACTTGAAATCAGTTAAAGGAAGTTTTTGGTGATGAGAGCAATACCATTTATATTAACAAGTGGGTTCTTGAGTTCCGCTCTACTACCAGCGATACTGCTTTGGAGTCGCTGCGCGATCGCACAGGTGACATCCGACGGTACAAATAACACCATTGTCAACCCGAATGGTAATAATTTCACAATTCTTAATGGGATTGCAAAAAGTAATAATTTATTTCATAGTTTCAGTAATTTCTCTGTACCCACTGGTGGTTCCGCTAGCTTTGATTTAATTAACACACCAAATATTACAACTATATTTAGTCGGGTTACAGGTGGGAATGTTTCCAATATTGATGGGTTAATTCAAACTCTCAACACTAATAATCCGGTAAGTTTGTTTTTAATGAATCCTGCGGGGATTATATTTGGCAAAAATGCTCAATTGAATATTGGCGGATCGTTTATCGGCACAACTGCTAACAGTATCAAATTTGCCGATGGTATTGAGTTTAGCGCGATTAATTCCCAATCAGCCCCGTTGTTAAGCATCAATGTTCCCCTTGGTCTGCAAATGGGTAGCAATCCCGCACCGATCAACGTTCAAGGCACAGGACACTCCTTGACCAATCCCGGTGGACTGGTTCTTGTCACTCAAAATCCGAGTGCTACAGAATTGCGGGTACAGCCGGGAAAAACCCTAGCTTTGGTGGGTGGCAATCTGAATCTGAATGGAGCAACTCTCACCGCCAAGCAAGGGCAAGTAGAATTAGGCAGTGTAAGTGGTGCAGGATTGGTTAGTTTGCTCCCAACTGCACAGGGGTATACTTTGGGATATGAAGATAAGCAAAAGTTTGGTGATATTCAGCTAACAGGGCGATCGCTATTAGATATAAGCGGGGTGAATGCAGGTTCCGTTCAAATTCGGGGGCGACACATTCAATTCACCGATGGCTCCCTGGTGGTAGCACGAAATTTCGGCAATCTTCCCGGCGGCGACATTCGCCTTCAGGCTACGGAGGCGATTGATCTGATTGGCACAACATCTGATAGCACAATTCGGAGCGGGGTACGTACTGAGGCTGTGGGTGTCGGAGCTAGTGGGAACATCAGTGTAATTACTCCCCGTCTTACCCTTCAGGTGGGAGGGGGGTTGAATAGCACTTCAGTTGGAGTGGCTCCCAGTGGCAATATCCACATTGATGCAACAGCGATTGAACTGTCTGGCTTCTCACCAATCAATCCAAATAGCGTTAGTGTTCTTTCTACTTCTGGCTATGGTTCTGGGAACACTGGCGATATCTCCGTCAATGCCAATAGTTTACTGGTGTCAAATGGTGCCACACTGACTTCAGCTACATTTGGCAGTGGCTCCAGTGGTAAAGTGGCAATTCGCACCAATCACACCACTGTCATGGGAGAAAGCCCCGCTGGAATATATAGCAACATTAGCTCATTCACTTTTGCGACCGGAAACGCCAAAACTTTGACCCTAGATACCGCCAAATTGCAAATTCTGGATGGGGGAGTAGTTGCGGCAACCACATTTTTTGCAGGTAATGGGGGAGATATAAGCATTAACGCCACGGAATCCATCGAGATTAGCGGTCGCAGTCGAAGCAATAACAGCAGTATCAACTCATCTAGCATTCTACTATCTCCACTACTGCGGCAGAAATTCCATCTACCGGATAAACTCACGGCAAATGCGGGTAATGTGAGCATTACCACGCCGAACCTGACGGTGACAGATGGTGGGACAGTCAGTGTCACCAGTCAAGGTAGCGGCAATGGTGGCAGTCTCAATATCACAGCCAATACCATCCGATTAGAACGTATTGGAAGCATCCAAGCACAAACAGAATCAGGTAATGGAGGTAATATCGCCTTACAAGTTGGGAAATTGTTGGTGCTGCGTCACAATAGCGCGATCGCCGCAACAGCAGGCGGTAATGGTAATGGAGGTAATATAAACATTAATGCACCGATCATCGTCGGCTTAGAAAATAGTGACATTATTGCTAATGCTTTTAATGGTAATGGCGGTAACATTAACATCACCACTCAAGGCATCTTTGGGCTGAAATTCCGTCCCCAACTCACAAGAGAAAGTGACATCACCGCCAGTTCCCAATTTGGGGTGAGTGGCACTGTTCAAGTTAATACTATTGGTATCGATCCAAATTCCGGCTTAGTCGAACTACCAGCAAATGTCACCGATCCATCGCAGCAAATTGCTACAGGCTGCGCGGGTAGTCAAGGCAGCAGTTTTGTGGCAACGGGACGGGGTGGAATACCGCAAAATCCCCTTCAACAAGTGACGAGCGATGTCTACGACGGGCTACGCCTACGCACCTGGTCTGACATCCGCGACATCTCTGCATACCGCAAAACACAGAAGGTACAAGCCCAAATACCCCCAACCCCGGAAGTTCTTATCCAAGCTACTTCCTGGCATCGTAATGCTGACGGTAAAATAGAGTTAGTTGCAGATAAATCTCCTACATCCTTGCAACAACCATTAACCTGTGCTGCTGTTCCCAAAATTTAACAGAGTATGTTCAGTTTAATTCCCCAGCAAGACAGGCAGCACCTTTTGGGTCGGGGTCTGTCTTGAGAAATCGCTCTACTTGGGGCTTTGCCCAAGACCGCGTTTCTCGCTAAATCCCCGTTATAAAACTGTACTTCCGACTTCCGACTTCCGACTTCCGACTTCTTTAATCATGTTATTAATCATGCAATTTCGGGAACTCTAACTTGAAATCAGTTAAAGGAAGTCTTTGGTGATGGGAGCCATACCATTTCTATTTATATTAACAAGACGTAATGCCGATGGCAAAATCGAGATATTTGCAGATGAATCTTCTGCTGTGGTGCAACCAGCATTAACCTGTGCTGCGGTTCCCAAAAGTTAACTGTAACCAAGAATCCAGGAAACTTCTAAGATAGATGAGAGACTATTAGGGGAAATACTTCAATGACTGAGGCAATTCGAGCGATTTATGAAAATGGAGTTTTACGTCCATTGACTCCGCTTAACTTGAGTGATCGTCAAACAGTTTGGTTAACTGTCTCTCCAGAACCGTTTCCCCAGGCGATCGCATCCCTACTTCAACCCCTATATGATTCTGGCTTGCTTACTGGGACCGTTGCTTCCTATTTACCTCCCCTATCAGATGCAGATTTAGAAGTCATGGTTCGCTCGATCCAAATCACCGGAGAGCCTCTGTCAGAAACCATTATTGAGGATAGGGGTGAGTGGTAAATGTCTACTTTCTAGACAGCAGTGCCTTGCTCAAACGTTATGTGCCTGAAATCGGCACTGCTTGGATTCAGGCACTCACTGCACAATCAGCCGCCAATCTGCTGATTGTTGCCCGCGTTACTTTCGTTGAAGTTCATAGTGCCATCGCCCGTCGGCAACGCGAAGGTAGTCTTTCTAGCAACCAAGCCAATCAAATTCTCCAAGCATTTTGCTACCATTTTGACACCCAATATGAAAAGGTTGAACTGCTACCAGCCGTTACTCAAATAGCAGGACAACTGGTGAATCAATATCCACTCCGAGCCTATGATGCCGTTCAACTTGCATCTGCCCTCAGTCTTTTGCCTCAGTTTATTCAATCCAATGATCTCACCTTCACATTTTTGACTGCCGACGATCGCCTACTTATTACCGCACAGTCGGAAGCCCTTGCAAGTGATAACCCTAATCACCATCCCTAATCACATTCAATAGACATCTGGTAGAAATTAAATATGCGTTACCCATAACCCTTGTAGAGAGGTAGCAGTGCTACGTCTCTAGGTTCTTTTTCACCATTGTTTTGATTCCAAGAAATGGGTGTTAGCTAGATGACAATTTCGGGAATCCTAATACCAGAAGTTAATGGGATTATTTCTGGTATGAAAACGCTGTACAAAGGGATAAGCTTCCGGCTTAACGCTTTTCTATTGATATTCACAACTGGGTTATTCACTCCAGGCATGATGCAATCAGCGATACTCCTTTGGAGTGGCTGTGCCAACGCACAGGTGACATCCGATGGTACAACTAACACCATTGTCAACCCAAGTGGTAATAATTTCACAATTCTTAACGGAGTTAATAAAGGTAATAATTTATTTCATAGCTTCAGTAATTTCTCTGTACCTACAGGTGGTGCAGCTAGTTTTGATTTAATTAACACACCAAATATTACAACTATATTCAGTCGGGTTACAGGTGGAAATGTTTCCAATATTGATGGGTTAATTAGCACGCTTAATAGTAATAACGCGGTAAGTTTGTTTTTGATGAATCCTGCCGGGATTGTGTTTGGGGCAAATGCCCGCTTGAATATTGGCGGCTCGTTTATTGGAACGACGGGGAATAGTATTAAGTTTGCCGATGGGACGGAATTTAGTGCTGTGAATGCTTCGGCTACTCCTTTGCTGACTATAAGTGTACCTGTGGGTTTGCAACTTGGGGCAAATGCTGGAGCGATACAAGTTCAAGGGGCAGACTTGCGAGTTCAAACCGGACAAACACTAGCGTTAATTGGTAGTCAAATCGACATGACAGGGGGAAAACTGACGGCACCAGATGGGCATATCGAACTATGGGCTGTGCAGAATGCTGGGATTCAAATGGAAAATCAAGCTCAATGGCAACTAACGAGTCCTGCTGACACAGCAAACTGGGGTACAATTTCCTTAAAACAATCTTCATTGGTTGATGCGAGTGGAATTAACGGTGGAGGAATCAACATCCGTGGACGTGGGTTGACGGTGCAGGATGGGTCGAATATTAGTTCCACTACCTCGGCTGGGCAAGGTAAAGGCATTACCATTCAAACGACAGAATTTGCCGAGTTTTTGGGAGTCTCTGCTCCAGGACAACTTTTTCTTGCTGGTGTTAACACATCGGTAGGCAATAAATATAGCTTTTTTCCACCATCAGGACCGCCAACAACCGGACAAGCCGGAAATATAACCATCGAAACCAATCGCTTGCGGTTAGCCAATGACGCTGCGATTCAGTCCTCAACATCTGGCAACAACTCGATCACAGGAGACATTACCATCCACGCTGCCGATGTGGATATGGTGGGAGACGAAACATCTTTTTCTTTGGGCATTGTGAATACGATTGGCACGTTGATCACCTTTGGAAACAACAATCAGAGTGGACGGGTTGCTGTCGATGCCCAACGGATTCGCTTGCTCAATGGCGATCGCATCAGTAGCAGTTTGTTGGGAGGAAATGGTACAGCAGGAGAAGTCAGGGTTCGGGCTGTGGAGAGTCTTGAGATTCGGGGAGCCAACCCTTACGGCATAACCAGTGCTGTTCTCGCTTCGATCGAAGCTGGAGCAACAGGGCAGGGTGGTCGAATCACAATTGACGCAGGGAGTCTGGTTTTAGCTAATGGTGGAACTATTACCAGTGGAGTAGCAGGTGCTAGTAACACATTTTTTGGACTGATTCCGGGGGCGCAGGGTACGGCTGGAAGTATTGATATTCGGGCAAGGGACGTACAAGTTAGCGATCCATTAATTGATACCTACAGCAACAGCATCGCTGGGATCACGGCTTCTGTGGGCAATGGTGCTGTAGGTTCTGGTGGAACGATTAACCTAACTGCTGATAACCTACGGGTATTCAATGGCGGACAGATCACCTCTTCCAGCCAGGGTCAGGGAAATGCGGGGAATATTAACTTACAAGTTAAAAACATTGATATCCAGGGTATATCTCAACCTTTAACTAACGGTGAAATTCTGCCCAGTGCGATCGCAGCATCTTCAACAACTAATTTTCACGCCGGAACGATAAATATTACATCCGATACAGTTAAAGTACGCAATAGTGCGGAAGTGATCGTGAGCAATACAGGAAGCGGAGATGCAGGTAATTTGAATATTACAGCCAATAATATTTTCCTCGACAATAAAGCCAGTCTGCGATCGGAAGTCAAAGGAGGCAGTCAAGGTAACATTCACCTCCAAGCAAATGATGTTTTGCTGTTACGTCGTGGCGGTAATATTACAACTAATGCCACTGGTACTTCTACCGGAGGTAACATTGATATTACTGCTGGAGCGATTATTGCCGTTCCTGACGAAGATAGCGATATCGTTGCCAATGCGATACTCGGAAGCGGTGGAAATATCCAAATCACCACCCAAGGCATCTTTGGGCTGAAGTTCCACGACCAACTCACACCTGATAGTGACATCACCGCCAGTTCCCAATTTGGGGTGAGTGGCACTGTTCAAGTTAATACTATCGGTATCGATCCAAATTCCGGCTTAGTGGAACTACCAGCAAATATCACCGACCCATCGCAGCAAATTGCTACAGGCTGTTCTAATAATACTGGCAGTAGTTTTGTAGCGACCGGGCGGGGTGGTGTGCCACGAAATCCCCTTCAACAGGTGACGAGCGATGTCTACGATGGGTTACACCTACGCACTTGGTCTGACATCCGCGATATCTCTGCATTCCGCCAAACACAGAAGGTACAAGCCCAAGTACCCCCAACCCCGGAAGTTCTTATCCAAGCTACTTCCTGGCATCGTAATGCCCAAGGCAAAATCGAGTTAGTTGCAGATAAACCTTCTACTCAGGTACAGCAACCATTAACCTGTGCTGCTGTTCCCAAAATTTAACAGAGTATGTTCAGTTTAATTCCCCAGCAAGACAGGTAGCACGTTTTGGGTCGGGGTCTGTCTTGAGAAATCGCTCTACTTGGGGCTTTGCCCAAGACCGCGTTTCTCGCTAAATCCCCGTTATAAAACTGTACTTCCGACTTCCGACTTCCGACTTCCGACTTCTTTAATCATGTTATTAATCATGCAATTTCGGGAACTCTAACTTGAAATCAGTAAAGGAAGTTTCTGGTGATGAGAGCGATGTCTACGACGGGCTACGCCTACGCTTTTCTATCTACACTTACAATCGGGTTCTTGAGTTCCGCTCTGGTACTACCAGCGATACTGCTTTGGAGTCGCTGCGCGATCGCACAGGTGACATCCGATAGTACTACCAACACTATAGTCAACCCAAGTGCTAATAATTTTACTATTCTTAACGGGATTGAAAAAGGTAATAATTTATTTCATAG
>NZ_JBALBY010000083.1:0-97842 GCF_036919575.1 Nostoc sp.
TTGATCGCTTTGCCTGTGCTGACATCCCAGAGTTTGATCGTCTGATCATCACTGCCAGAAGCCAGTGTCTTGCCATCGGGGCTGAATCCGACGCTTCTGACCAAACTGCTATGCCCTTCTAAAGTGTTAATCTCTATGGCGCGGTTTTCTTTCTTTTCGTTGGGCTGTAAGTAAACCGCTTGCCGTAAAGTTGCCACAGTTTGCATTCGGGTATCGTTTCTTTCTTGTGCCGAAGCTGTGAGTTTGAGTTTTTCACCTGCTTTTAAACCTGCTATTAAAGCATCTGGATGTTGTCCAGAGGCAAAAAACGCTTCTGAAGAGTTATTAATAGCGTCAATTTCATTAATATCGGCTTGCTTTTTTTGCTCATTTGCCTCTATTGCCGATCGCCATGATAACCCAGCTAACCCAGCTAATACTAATCCTGCGGCGACTGAACCAAAAAGGGCGCGTTTGAGAAAGTTATTCAGTTTCGCGTCACTCAGTTCTCTTTGTTCTCGTTCCTTTTTCAGTTCCGCCATCACCTGCTTTAACTTCGGTTCTTGTTGCTGGCGAATAAAAGCGGCGATGTAGTCATGTACCAGTTGATAACGGTTAAAAGGATTCTCTGGTAACAAAACCACCAAGCCGGATTGGACAAAAATCTCTAACACTAAATCTAATTTGCTGATTTCAGAAGCTTGTTCCCCCCTAGTTTCTGATCCCCCCGCCTGCGGCGACCCCCTTAAAAAGGGGGTTAAAGAAATTAAGCCCCCCTTTTTAAGGGGGGTTGGGGGGATCTCCGATAAGTACGGCATCAAATCGCGTTCCAACTCAGCGCGAGTCTTAAGTGGGCGAGTTCCTTTGTCATCGGTCAGCAAATATAGTAATAATTCTGCTGCTTGCTGATTTTCTTCACCGCAATCATGAACAACTTCATTCAAATAACGCTTAACCAATTCGTCCTTAGTACCACGTTGCTGATATTCTGCCAGAGTTGTAATATTCTCCGTTTGCAGTTGCGCCCCCACAACCTGCAACTCAATGGGACGAACTTCACCCAATTCTCCGGCTAAATCCAGCACCATTTGATCGACTAAAGCATCTTCTAAGCGAAAGCTAGTATTTGCAGTTAAACGCTGAATAATTGACTTGGTATCATCGGGTGAGAAATTCCCCAACTTGTAAAGCACATTATTACTGAGAATGTCATTGCCAATAATCTTAAGACTGGACAAATCATTGCACTCCAGCAAGTAATGGATGTAATCCACCCGCAGCGATAAGATAACTTTCACCGATAGAACATTCAGACACTCTCCCAGAAACTCAAAGAATTGCTTTCTTTGTGCAGGTTGGGTGTAAACAAAGAAAAATTCCTCAAATTGATCAAAGATTAACACCGTGCGGAGGTTACGCTGTTCGTTTTTGCGGAGTTGGGAAATTAGGGAGTGAGGAGTTAGGAGTGAGGAGTTTGTAGAGACGCGATTCATCGCGTCTCTCCTGAGTGAGGAGTTAGGAGTTAGGAGTGAGGAGGGGGGATTTTGAGTATTTGAGGTCGGAGTTCCGAGTTCTGAGGTCGAAGTTCCGAGTTCCGAGGTCGAAGTTCCGAGTTCCGAGGTCGAAGTTCCGAGTTCCGAGGTCGAAGTTCCGAGTTCAAAGGTCGAAGTTCCGAGTTCAAAGGTCGAAGTTCCGAGTTCAGAGGTCGAAGTTCCGAGTTCAAAGGTCGAAGTTCCGAGTTCTGAGGCTGAAGTTCCGAGTTCAGAGGCTGAAGCTTGAAGTTCTACCCCTCCCTCATCCCCCTCATCTCCCTCATCTCCCTCATCTCTCCCCAAAAGCCTCCCCAACTCTTCCACCCAGTTAGTATAAACCCGCATTACCACCGGCAAATAATCTTGAATACCGATCGCTTTATTCTTTAAAGCTGGCACCAGTCCTGCATTCACCAGGGAACTTTTGCCCACACCCGATTGCCCATGAATTACTATCAACTTATAATCAGGGCGACCCATGCGTTCTATCAAACGTTCTACATCCAATAGGCGACCAGATGCAGCAATTTCTGGGGCAATATTTCCTTGAGGAGAGTTTGAGCGCAATGTCTCTACAAATGCCTGTTTTGTCGCTTCTAGCCTCCCCGCACCAATAAAAGCCCGCAAACCAAATTGCTGTTCAATAGAACGCCGTTGCTGTTTGATGTTATATGCTTTGAGATATTCTTTCTGCTCAAAATAAAGCTGCTGCAAAAACCTGAGAAGATCCAAATAAAGCCTGACATCTTCTAGGGGATTACCCACATCTCTAGCAGTTTCTACGCTGAGAGTTGCCTGTTTAATTTCACCTAAATGGTATTGAGAACGACCTAGAATAAACTGATATAAGCTCAAGTCTTTTGATTCTAAAACCCTTTCAGTAATATCAGCTAAATCCTCATACCCTTGCCTTAAGGCTTGCTCCTCCCTAACGCTCCTTTTTAAAGAGGGAATTAAGCCCCCCTTTTTAAGGGGGGTTGGGGGGATCTTCCGGGGCAGAACATCACTAAATTGAGATAAAACCCCTGACACATTCGCTGATTCCAGATTGGGAATCGCAGCAAAAACTTCCAAGGCTTGCTGAACAAGCTGATTTGCTTCAACCCAGTTGTTTTGAGCCAAAGCCACCTCAGCTAAAAAACCGTAATCCTTGGCTAATTCCCTTAGCTGGTTGTTAATTTGATGTACTACTAAAGCTTCTTCCGAAAGACTCTGCAACGTTTCCCACTTTTGTAAATCTCGCAAGATATCACCAAATTTAACTACTGAATTGGCAATTAAATCTGGACTGTAAAAGTAGTTAATAAAATTTATATACTCTTGAACGTAATGCCAAGTTCTATGCCAATCGGGATGATTGATATCTTGATGTTTAAAAGCTTTGAGATAACAGCAAAAGCCAATCTCACCGAGGATTTTTGCCTGCCGTTCTAAATTACTACTTTGCTGCCAGAGCTTATAAGCTTTGTGATAATGCTCTAACGCCGAATCTTTTTGATTATTTATCTGTTTGATAAAACCTAATAAAGATTCTAAATTAGCTTGAATTTCTAAATTATAAACATCTGGTTGATTGAGTAAATCTCTTTGCGCTGCTTCTAACTCATTTTCCAGTTTAAGATATACGTCGGCGCTAAAATTTAAGTTATTACTAAACCATTGATTAGCTGTTTCGCTTATAAAATCGACTAATTCCTGTATTGATATGGCAAAATTTCTCGTAGTTGCCCAACTTTCCAAATCTGGCGCAAGCTGTATTAGTTGCTTGTAGATTTCATCGTCAATCCACACCACTAAGGGAAAAGCAAAATTCTTGCGAAACTCTTCCCGCACCTGATTTGCAGAAGTTAACATCACAGACAAATTCTGCACTGATTCCAAACCCACAACCATCACACAGGCTGGTATTTCTTCGCCGAATTCTGACTGAATCGCAGTATAGAGAGTCCTGCGAGATTGCTGCACCGCCAAGATATGAATTTCGACTTGAGAGATTTGACGTAATCTGGAGATGAGGCGATCGCGCAAACTGGCATAATTACACCGTGCCAAAATCAGCTTAAACTGTCCCACAGAAGACTCGATCGCCCATGCTAATTGTTGCAGAGAGCGTAGGTGAAGCCCATCGTAGACATCGCTGTTTACATAGTCATCTTCTGGTGGTTGCGAGTCTGTCATAAGTTAAAAGGGCGGTTAGAAACCGCGTCTACACGAGGCAAAACCCACCTCCGTGGGTTCAAACCCTTAATTTTCTCTTAGTCCACGGAGGTGGACTTCGTTTGTATAGCCGCGAATTCTATTCGCCCTGGTTCTAAGTTGACTACAAAATTAAACTTCCTGGCGTTTTAACTCCTGTATCAATACTTGAGTACGTTTGCTAGCTTCTCTTGCTTGTTGTCTAAAATACTTGGCTTGCTGACGGTCACTTAAACACACTTCAGATGCTTTTCTACTAAATTCAACAGCTTGTTTACTGAGTTCTTGAATACGAGTCTTTAACTCTTGGATTGTTTTCATATTTCCTCTTGTTCTGAAATTACGAATCTGGGTTTTACCCCACCCTAACCCTCCCCTTGTAAAGGGGAGGGAACCGGAAATCTCATTTCCCCCCTTTATAAGGGGGGATTAAGGGGGGTAATTCAACTTGTCTACTAGCCCTCTGCCTCCTCACTGCAACTCCCTCGCCTCAGCCAAAACGGGATTAACATCAAACCAAGACTCGCCACCATCCCGATATTCAAAGACAAACCGACTGCGGATCAGTTTTTGATATCCGTGGTCATCACTCACCTTTTTCCTTTCCTTGACATGACGTAACAATTGCCACTCTTCATCAGAAATCGGTAACATTATTTCATTCCGCCGAGAACGAATAACTTGCTCTAAGGTTTTACGAGTTAGGGGAAGACTCATTTCTTCCATAATCCAGGTATTCAGCAGCCTCAGCACGTCCCGCACATGACCACCGCTCATTTTACATAACCGCTCTAAACTAGCAGCACTATCAAAAATCTCGGTAATTTTATTTAAACGCTCCTCTGGTGTCAAGTCGGGAAAAGCTCTCGCTAGTACCATCTGCTGCATCAGTGCCATTCCCTGTGTATGAACACTGCCATCACGCCATTCTACAGGTACCATTGGTAACACCTTGGGATCTTCTGGGAAACGCTGGGTAAGCATTCCGTAATCATTAGAAAACTTCAAAGCTAAGGGCATGGTGTAGATTAGATGACAATTAAGTTTCGTCAAAAACTCACCCTGATCGACAAATAAATATTCCTGTTGCGGACGCCCCCAAGGTTTGGCACGATTATCTATGCGGTCAAGATTATCGACGATTACCACTAGACCATTTTTACCCTGCTGTTTGAGTTTAACCACGGCAGGCTCCAATAATTCTTGATTAATCGCTTCCAGCAGCTTCGTTTTTTGGGGTGCCAAATACTGATTGAGTTTTTCTCGCAGCGTTGGATCATTTTTCATCTTCGCCGTGATTTCACCAATGCCCACAGACAGAGAAAGCTTTTCTTTTTCAGAGGTGACACCAAAATCGCCGACATTTGGAACCTTAACTTTTACCCCCGTCACCTCGGAGTTTAAGACCTTCCAAGCACCTTGGAGCAACTCATTAAACTTGTTGGGTTCCGCCAGTGTAATTTTATCCAGACTTTGACTCACACGCCGAGCGATCGCTAGCAACACATCAGCAATATCGACATCAGTCATTTCCAGGTCTTCGCTAGACTCAAAATAGACTACATGGAAACCTAACCTTTCCAGTTCCGCCTGTAACCTCAATAGTTCCGTCGATTTCCCACAACCAATATGCCCAGTAAATAGGGTGCAGGTAGGTTCATTCGGCTTGAAAAAAGTAATTTTCTGCTTGAGTTTGCCGATAATATCCCCGCCTCGCACCGAAGAAAAGTCTATGTAGTATTTCACATCTGACTGATTGTTGACAAACAGAGTTCGGCTGGGGTCAGTTGCCTGAAAAAATGCTCGTAAATCTATGGCCATGAGACTGCTAATATATTTATTTTGTATAAATTTAGATATCCTCGATCACAAGGATAAAGTTAATTACAGCATTTCAGGTGAATATTTCTGAGAATTTTCGGTTTGGCTGTCTCAATTGCAGCACTTAGGTAAAGTAAGCTATTTTCGTCATTGCGATCGGAGCATATTCCTTCCCAAGGAGATACACTCGCGTTAACTACACTGCGTTTTGTACCCTACACAAACACTGACGCGCCAACGCAATGGCCAATCATTGCTACCTATAAGACTAGTATTTGATTTTTGAAATCCACGTAGGGGAGCCAGTGCGTTGCGGAGGTTCCCGACGCTCGTAAGCATTGCGTTAGCAACTTAGGAGCGTATTGCTATAAGTCCTGAATTCTGACTCCTGAATTCTGACTCCTGAATTCTGACTCCTGAATTCTGACTCCTGAATTCTGTTTCAATAACTGTAATAATATTTAACATGAGTCTAGGCTCTGTAATTTAGATTAACTCTTGCAGAAAAATTCTTTCAGAGTGAGTAAAATAACAAAAACAACGACGCAACTATTTTATGGATTAGCTACCCTAGAAGTGTAGACTATTTTTCCATCTCCTGACTTATTTCAGTCCATCTCCTGATTTATTTCAGTATTTTGCCATCTGAGGCATACCAATTTAGACAACACCAAATCCTTCATTAAGAGCTCCCATAAATCATAATGGCTGTGATTGAGAAGAAAAGAACTCGCGATCTGCCCCAAATTAACGAACGAATTCGCTTCCCAAAAATTCGGGTCATCGACATTGACGGCGGCCAGCTGGGAATTATGCCCCCACAAGAAGCACTACAACTAGCAGAAGAAAAAGAGCTAGATTTGGTGCTAATCAGTGACAAAGCTGACCCGCCGGTTTGTCGGATTATGAACTACGGGAAATACAAGTTTGAGCAGGAAAAAAAGGCGCGGGAAGCCCGGAAGAAGCAGCACACGGCTGATGTCAAAGAAGTTAAGATGCGCTACAAAATAGAAGAACACGACTATAACGTGCGTGTTAAGCAAGCAGAGCGCTTTTTGAAAGATGGCGATAAAGTCAAAGCTACTGTCATGTTCCGGGGTCGAGAAATTCAACACAGCGACCTAGCAGAAGATTTGCTTAAGCGAATGGCAACGGATTTGGAGCCTTATGGTGAGCTTCAACAAGCGCCAAAAAAAGAAGGGCGAAACATGATGATGCTCATCTCGCCTAAAAAATAATCCTCTAACTGTATTAATAGACCGAGTTTAAAAATCCCCTAACTTCTAGCTAGAGGATTTTTTCATTTTTCGTTTGGATGCACATCTGTCATATCATGTCCGGGTAATTAGTTGTGATTACCATAGTCATTGCACCCCACCCCCAGCCCCTAAGAGCCGGCGGGGAGGGGAGACAAAGCGTAGCTTTGGCGGGGTGGGGTTCTTGGGGTTTAGTAAGTAATCAAGCGGACATGATATCATTGGTATCAACTTCAGCTAGAAATCGCTTGTTGACTTCCACGCCCGCCCAGAAATAAATTTCTTTGGCTTTTAGCCCAAGTCTACTGAAGTAGACTAAAGATTTTTCAGATTATTTAGTCCAGGACTTACGCAAACAATAGCCGAAACCTTGATTTTCTAGTAGGGGCAATTCATGAATTGCCCCTACAACGTGTGGTTTTGCGTAAGTCCTATAGTCATCTTTTAGATGACTTGAGCTATTAGCAAGGAACTTCAGTTTTTTGTGGGACATAAGTTTTACGTTAAGTTGACACGTATGCACATCTGTGCGCCCCTACTTCTAAGGTCATTTAAATTTATCTAAAATCGATAGTCCTGAAGCCTGAATGGGAAACATAGTATTCAGTTGCTCAGGACTTTTGCTATTTCCAGGGGATGAGGGGATGAGGGGATGAGGGGGATGAGGAGGATGAGGAGGATGAGGAGGATGAGGAGGATGAGGAGGATAAGGAAGTATTTTCTTCCCCTGCTCCCCCTGCTCCCTCATCTCCCCCTGCTCCCTCATCTCCCTCATCTCCCCTGCTCCCTCATCTCCCCCTGCTCCCCTTACACGGTGATACTACCAGAAAATAAAACTGCATGGAACTGAAAAATCACTGGTTGGCTGCAAATAAAGTTGCTTTACCACGACTACTACAGTGGGTGAATCTCCGACCAGAGGAGAGCGAACGGACTCAGTTGATGTTTCTCTTTTACACAACTGTATCTGTAGGATTGCGGTGGGCAGAGGACAGTACGGTGGCGCTGTTTTTGGATGAATATGGGACTAACCTACTGCCGTGGATGTATATTGCCAGTGCTGCGATGAGTGCCGGACTGGTTTTTTTATACTCTTGGCTGCAAAAGATTTTTCCCTTACGCCAGGTGATTGTAGCGATCGCACCTTGCATGTTAATGCCATTAGTTCTATTAATTTTAGTCCGTTGGGGATCGCATTTCTCCTACCTGGCAGTGATTTCGGTATTTCTGCTGCGGCTGTGGGTAGATGCACTTTATGTAGTCAATGACCTCAACACCTCTATCGTCGCCAACCAACTATTTAACATTCGGGAGATTAAGCGCACTTACCCACTGGTGAGTAGTGGTCTTTTGGTAGCAGATGTAATCAGTGGCTTTAGTTTGCCTTGGCTACTGCAATACACCTCGCTGAATAAGATCATCCTCATCGCCTGTGTAATGATTTTATTAGGATCGGGGATTCTATTCTATTTAACTCATCACTATCGAGCCGCTTTTCCTCAAACCCCACAAAGACTAATTCCTGAAGAACAAGCCTCACGGCAGCGTTTCATCAAAAGTCCACTGAAAAGCTATGTCTTTTCGTTGTTTGCCTTTGTGGGTTTGTTACAAGTCATTGGGTTGTTAATAGATTTTCAGTATCTGCGCGAACTCCAAGCCAATTTGAGCGACCGAGAACTCGCTAGCTTTTTGGGTCTTTTTGGGGGAATGTTGGGACTGTGTGAGTTGTCGTTGCAGTGGTTTGTTTCTAGCCGACTCATCGAACGAATGGGGGTATTTTTCACAGCCACGCTTTTACCAATCACCGTCGGCTTTGCCCTACCAGGAGTGCTGGTATTGCTGAATTTAATTCCAGCTATGCAATCGCAAAGCTTCTTCTGGGGTTTGATAATTGTCAAATTTTGTGATGAACTTCTGCGCTACACCTTTGTCATGAGTAGCGGTCCCATGCTGTACCAACCGATTCCAGAGGGAATTCGCAGCCGGATGCAGACTTTATCTGGCGGAACTGCCGAAGCGATCGCAACAGGTTTGACAGGTGCGCTAATTTTTGTCACTCTATTGTTTTGTGGGCGGTTTGTACCAGTATCAATGCAAAAATGGGTGTTGGTATCAGAAACAATGCTGATCGCTGGCACCTGTTTAACAGTAGTTTGGGAATTGCGATCGCGCTATGTTGAACTGTTAGTCTTAAGTGTGGCGCGGGGTCAATTGAGTGCAACCAATGTGGGCTTACGATTTTTCAAACAGGGGGTAATCAAAGCTTTAGCAGAAAAGGGCAGCGAGGCTGATAAACGCTCTTGCATTGAACTTTTAGCCCAAATGGATTCCCTTGGAGCTGCGGAAGTTTTAGCACCTCTACTAATCAAGTTAACCCCAGACTTGCAGCGCCAAAGTTTGGAAGTGATGCTGACCGGAGGTGTAAATCCTGTTTATCTAACCGCCATCCGTCCTTTGTTAGAACAATCCCAAGAAACTAACCCCGAAGTTTTTGCCCTCGCACTGCGCTATGTTTGGCTGGCTGAACCAAATCCGAATTTAAGCCTCCTAGAAGAATACCTGAGCCCCCGGCAAAACTCACTCATCCGCGCCACCGCCGCCGCTTTAGTCTTACGCCAGGGAACGCCCATGCAAAAGGTAGTAGCTACCCAAACCATGCGCCGGATGTTGACTCATAAGCTAGAACGAGAACGAGTGAATGGAGTCAGAGCGCTCAGAGAAGCAGTTTATTTGCAGGCGTTGCGGATTCACATCCCGAATTTATTACAAGATGAGTCCTTACGGGTGCGCTGTGCTGTATTAGAAATGATTGCAGCAACCCATTTAGAAGAGTACTATTCGGCACTGATTGCAGCACTTTATTACAAATCAACCCGCACTACAGCAATATCAGCCCTAGTGGGATTAGAAAATGAAGCTTTAGAAATGCTATTGCGGTTGGCTACGAATATTTACAAACCGGAAGTAGTGCGAATGTACGCTTGGCGAACCATTGCTCAAATTGGCACTCAGGAAGCATTGGAGGCTTTATGGGAAAACTTGGAAACATCTTGGGGTACTACCAGAGATCATATTCTTCGTAGCTTACTAAAAATACATAAACAACCAGGACTTAAAGATTTAGTGGATCGGTTTTATGAAAGTCGGGTGGAAAATTTAATCAAGCAGGAATTAAAGTTTTTAGGTGAGATTTATGCCGCATACATAGACTTTCAAACATTAGACCAAGAAGAAAATCATCAATCGAGTCAGAGGATTTTGATTGTCTCTGAGTTATTGCAACGCGCCCTTTTAGAATTAGAATTGGATGTCAAAGAGCGGCTGCTACTGCTACTAAAACTGCTTTACTCGCCAGAAAAGATGCAGGCAGCAACATTCAATCTGCGATCGCTCTCAGTGGTAAACTTAGCGCGGGGGTTAGAAATCTTAGAGCATACCATAACTTTGTCTTCAAAGTCCTTATTGCTGAATATTTTAGATAACCGACCGCAGTCAGAAAAATTGCAACATCTCGTGGAAGCCAAGATCGGAGAATATGAGAATATGGTAGTTAGCGATCGCCTCCACAGATTACTGACATTGAGTAACTTCCTTTCTGACTGGTGTCTAGCTTGCTGTTTTCATTATGCTCAAGTAACTCACATCCGGCTGACAAGTTCTGAGATTTTAGTGAGTTTGCGTCATCCAACTGGCTTTGTTAGAGAAGCTGCGATCGCATACTTGAATATGGTTTCACAGCGCGTTCTCCGGCAAATCCTACCCCAGTTACAAAAAGATCCACATCCTTTGGTGGCCGCTCAAGTTAAAGAGTTGGTCGAAAAATACCAGGTTAAAGAAGTCGGAAGTCGGAAGTCGGAAGTCGTAATTAAGTAATGCATAGGGTAATACGCTTGGGTTAAGCATTTTTTCTTCTCTCTGTTTCCTCTGCGCCTCTGTGGTTCGTTTAAAAAATTGACTTTGATAAAGAGTTTTAGCCTTAACCCAAGCGTATTGATGCATAGGGGATTCATATCATGTCCGCTTGATTGCTTATTAAACCCGAAGAACCCCACCCCCGCCAAAGCTATGCTTTGTCTCCCCTCCCCGCTTGCGGGGAGGGGCTGGGGGTGGGGTGTATTGACTGTGGCTAGCATGCGGCTTACTTGTTGCCGGGGACTTACAGCGAATTGCAATCAAACGTGGCACAGATAAAAGTACTAAAACCAATACTAAGCTTTGTTTTAGGATTCATTTTTATAGCGGGTTTGATCTAAAAGTGCTGTAAACCCACCGAATTAGTTAAAAATTACAATTGAAGGGAAGTGAAGTACACAACGATTCGTCCCAAAGCGAGGTATAAACCCTGTTTTACTTCTGAATTCTGAATTCTGAATTCTGCTGTAAATAGTCTGTGAAATCGGCACAAAAAAATAATTTTTCTTAAAATAGAAAAAGATTACCTAATTTGGGTTGTGACAATATCTACTGAAATATTACCACTGATTAAAGAACCAGAACGATTGGAAAACCGTCTAGCTGAAATACCACCGGAACCGGGGGTTTATTTCATGCGAGACAAGAGCGATCGCATTATATATATAGGTAAATCACGTAAGTTGCGATCGCGTGTCCGTTCCTATTTCCGCGATGGCTACAACAAGAGTGAACGCATCGCCAGGATGGTAAAGTTGGTGACTGAAATTGAATTCATTGTCACTGATACTGAAGCCGAAGCCTTAGCGCTAGAAGCCAATTTGATCAAGCAGCACCAGCCATACTTTAACGTGCTGCTCAAAGATGATAAAAAATATCCCTATCTCTGCATCACTTGGTCAGAAGATTATCCCCGAATTTTTATTACCCGTAAACGTCAATTTGGCAAAGAAAAGGATAAATTTTATGGACCTTATACTGATGCTGGTTTATTACGAGAAATTGTCCGCATTTGCAAGCGGATCTTCCCACAGCGACAACGACCTCAACCGCTTTTTAAAGACCGTCCCTGCTTAAATTATGATTTGGGGCGGTGTCCGGGTGTGTGTCAACAGATGGTTTCACCAGAAGAATATCGCAAAATTGTACAAAAGATCGCGATGGTCTTCCAAGGTCGAACTCAGGAACTGATTGATATTTTGACCCAACAGATGAATGCAGCATCTCAGGACTTGAATTTTGAGTCAGCAGCGCGAATTCGTGATCAAATTTCTGGGTTAAAGTCGCTGACAGCCGACCAAAAAGTTTCCTTACCAGATGATACAGTTTCACGGGATGCGATCGCCCTGGCAGCCGACGAACAGCACGCTTGCATTCAACTATTCCAGATTCGCGCGGGGCAATTGGTGGGACGTTTGGCGTTTGTGGCGGATACTCAAGCGGAACCGGGAGCTATTTTACAACGCGCTTTGGAGGAACATTACCAAACTGCTGACTCAGTGGAAATACCCATAGAGATTTTGGTACAGCATGATTTACCAGATAGCGAGATATTGGCGGATGTCTTAACTCAACGTAAAGGTAAAAAAGTTACAATTTTAACTCCTTTGCGGCAAACTAAGGCAGAATTAATTGAGATGGTAGAGCGAAATGCTCAGTATGAATTGCAAAGAATGCAGAAATTTGGCGATCGCAATCACCAAGCAATGCAAGATTTAGCCACCATTCTCGATTTACCAGATGTACCCCACCGCGTCGAAGGTTATGACATTTCCCATATTCAAGGGTCAAATGCAGTAGCTTCGCAAGTCGTGTTTATCGACGGATTACCCGCCAAACAACACTATCGCCACTACAAAATCAAAAATCCCACAGTGACAGCAGGACATTCAGATGATTTTGCCAGTCTTGCTGAAGTTATCCAGCGTCGGTTTCGTAAGTATGGGGAAGATCAGCAATTAGCACGTTTGGGTAATCCTGACTGGCCTGATTTAATCATGATCGATGGTGGTAAAGGTCAGTTATCATCGGTTATCGCTATCTTGCAAGAGATGAATTTATTAGAAGACTTGCGAGTTGTGAGTTTAGCAAAGCAGCGAGAAGAGATTTTTTTACCGGGAGAATCTAAACCTTTGATAACTGATGCAGAACAACCGGGGGTACAGTTATTGCGACGGCTGCGGGATGAAGCGCATCGGTTTGCAGTGAGTTTCCATCGTCAGCAGCGTAGTGATAAATTGAAGCGATCGCGTTTAGATGAAATTCCCGGCTTAGGACATCATCGACAAAAGCAGCTACTAGGACATTTTCGCTCAGTTGATTATATTCGGCAAGCAACAACCACACAACTAGCTGAAGTAGCAGGAATTGGGCCGCGTTTGGCTCAAGAAATTTACGATTATTTTCATCCTGCTTAAAGTCAGTGGGGAGTGGGGAGTGGGGAAGAAGCCTTTTCCGGGTGTACTGATTTTTTTCAGAAATCAAATACGAGTCCTATATCAAGGGTTACAGTCTCCAAAAAGTGCAACTTGTAGGCGCGACAGATGATCATTAATCTCATAAATCTTGATATCAAATATTAACTAAATATTAAGATGGAGATTTTGTTACTAAAGATACAGTAATTTCCTGGTTTTAATTTTTCAATACAAGAACGACTTTTTTTGTAGCCGTCTGAAATAACTATAAACAAGGCTCTCTCAAGGAATTAATCATAGGGATCAGTAAATCTCTAAGCAGTATTCAATTAAAAAATAATTTATGTGTCTAAAGTAGGAGGGTAAAATCACCTAAGTTTTAAGATAATAGATAAAGATATCGAAAAGTTTTCAAACCGGAAATTTTGTTTAAAATAATCAACCAAATATTACGGCAGTTTGTTAAGTTGGGTCGAACCAGAACTTTTCCTGGTTTAACTTGTAGCTTTACTAAGTAAAAAATAATTAAAACCAGGGGTTTTAAAATGCAGACAGTACAAAAGATTTACTGCCCAAATTGTGGTAGTCACGCCGAGCGTTATTATATTTTTGATAGTCAATTAACTCGGACACAATGCCCAAGTTGTGACTACTTGATGATTAGTTGCACCCGCACAGGCAAAGTCATTGAGGCTTATGCCCCTGGCATTTACGCACAGCGCTAGATAATAAATAAAACAGAATTCAGGAGTCAGAATTCAGGAGTCAGAATTGAATTCTGTGTCACTAGTGAGCCAGCACGTTGGGCGGGTTTACCGACTTGAAGCGACTGGCTAACCGTTCGCGTAGCGTCTCCCATAGGAGAAGGGCAAATGTGAATAAACGGGTTTAAGTCCCCCACAAAACAAGAAAATTTGGTGGTAACAGAGCAGCGCCGAAGTATGGTCTAAAATTAGTGCTGGTCATTGAGCTTTTCCCTGCCCTGAGCTTTGCCAAAAAGTCGAAGTGCGAGTTTGAATCCTATACTAATTGATTCTGAATTCTGAATTATGAATTCTGTATTCTTCTTCAACAATAAAGTTATTTCTCAAAAATTTTGAACACTTCACAGATTCTCGTTTTGTTGTCTGAGTTCTTGCTGTTGTCTCTGTTGTTGTCTGAGTTCTTGCTGTTGTCTCTGTTGTTCTAATCTCAATTGTTGCTGTTGTCTAAGTTCTTGATCTTGTCTGAGTTGTTGCTGTTGGATTCTCAGTTGTTGCTGTCGTGTAAATTCTTGCTGTTGTAGTCTCGTTTCTTGCTGTTGTAGTCTCAGCTGTTGCTGGCGTCTGAGTTGCTCCCGTTGTCGTGAAAATTCTTGCTGTTGTATTCTCAGTTGTTGTTGTTGTTGTTGTGGTTGTTTAAAGTGTAGCCGTAGCCATGTTTCCTTAAGTTGCTCTTGTGTTTGCTGAGTTTGATCCTCTTGTTGTTGTCTAATTCTTTCTTGAAAGGACTCAGGTTGCTGAGGATTCGTCTGAATTACTTGTCCATAGGCAGGAGAATTCATCGGCAAAGTTTTTGCAATAACAATCACTAGTAGCCATAGTTTAAGCATCAATAATCGATTCAACATACAGTTATTTTGTCAATCGTTATAATTCTATAGCCCTAAATACTTCATCTGCTTCTATCACTGGAGATATTGACCCCAGCAATCAAGTCACTTGCTCTGTCATTTAATTTGAGATTTTGCGGAAAGTTGCGTGGGTGGCTCTGCCGCGCCACTTCCTACAACGGGGAGCCACTGCGGTGGACGGGAACGCCTGCATAAAGGAGCCAGCCGCTCTTTCGGGTCTCCCGACTTGAGCAGACTGGCATCAAGTGGCGTGGGAACCCCCCTTCGGGTTCAGCAGTTCCTCATGGGGGAAACCCCCAAGACCGGACTGCCTCACCGCAACGGAGTGGCTTGACTTGAGCAAACTTTCCAAGACGGATTTGAATCTTCAATCTAAAATCCAAAATTTACAGCTATTTTCAGGTAAATAGACCACGCGGTAGGGGCACAGCATTGCTCATGCGTGTCAACTTAAGGTGAAAGGCAGTCTATAAGCAGCTTTTAAGATTGTCTCGTTGTCTCGTTCCCAGTCGGAGACTGGGAATGCATTCCGAGAGGCTCCGCCTCAAGACTTGCGGCAGAGCCGCAATGAGCAGCATTTCCAGCCAGAGGCTGGAAACGAGGTTTGAAAAGGGTTTTGTCTTAAGTTGATACCAATGAGCATTGCTGTGCCCCTACAACAGATGTGGTTCAAATACATGATTTCTGCTGTAAAATCTAAAATTCGGTCACTGAGGGTTTTTGTTGCGAAGCCCACAACAACTATGCTTGCTTTGTCTCAAACATGGCGTGTGGCAACACACATCAGCGATAATGCTGCTTCTGGTGAATTAGGATTGATACCAGACCATAATTGAGCCAAGCGATACTTCTTGTCAGATTCACCGTAATTGCCTTGGAATACTTCTGCACCAACTGTATGGTTGTGAGGATAAACCTTGACACTAAAGCCAAGTGGCTCCAGAATTTTGTAGTAGAGCTTCGGCGTTACTCCATCCCCAGGACGGTGATGAACCTCAGTTGCTAATCCCCAAGTTTGCTCGCTTGCAGAGGTATGACCTCCTCGTTTGATTAGCCGATATAGCCCTAAGCGTAAGTTCCATAACCACAAACCTAATCCTTGGAAGTTCCAGGCAGTCAACTGAGGGTCATGGTCTGTGATTAGGATGCCGCCTGGACGGACTAAACGCGCTGCTTCCTCCAACACGATGTCCATGTAATCACAGTGATGCAGTGTAGCATTAAGTACTACCATATCAGCAAAATTAGAAATGAAAGGAAGTTCGTGGGCATCTGCAAGCACTGGTATATAGCCAAGACGTTGAGCCATAGACAATGCCCCATAGCTAATATCTACACCAATTAACAATTGTGGTTTTCCCCCAAGCGTTGCATACAAATTGCCCGGGCCACAACCAATGTCTACAACAATTTTATGATCCCAAGTCCCCGTGGCGGCTTCCCAGCAGGACTTGAATATTTGATCACGATGACAGTTTTCAAAATAGTTTTTTGCCCATTCTGGATGCCCAAAGTAATAACTATTCGCTTTGATGGCTGGACTAGAACTAGAAATAGGGAAATTTAGGATATCTTGTTTATCTAAATCGGCTCTAAAATCAGCAGCAATATAAGGTCTGAGAACTGAATATGAAGAAGTTGCCATAGCTATCACCTCTATTAATATCCTGGTTCAGTTGGCTACATGAGCAAACCTTAAATATTTTAACCGAGGAGTATTGCTAGGTATCTGTGAGATTAAAGTAATTACAGCAGAATTCAGAATTCAGGGATCAGAATTCAGAAGTAAAACAGCTTTTACACCAGGGTTTGAGACTTTGGTTGTGTACCTCACTTTCCTTGAAATGGGCTGTAAATTTATTTAGTGTAAGAGGTTTAATTTTTACTTGCTCTTAGCTGCCCACAAGCAGCATCGGCTTCTAAACCACGGGAATAACGGACACTAACAGCAGTATTTTGCTGCTTGAGGACGTTGACAAAGGCTTGAATACGATCGCGGTTGGGGCGTTTATAGTCTACTTCTTGGATGGGATTATAAGGAATCAAATTTACATGACTTTGGAATCCGCGCAGGCATTTTGAAAGTTCCAATGCGTGTTCTGGTAAATCATTAACACCAGCAAGGAGAACATATTCAAAGGTAAGGCGGCGGCCAGTGATTTCCACATATTCCCGACATTCAGCCAGTAAATCTTCTAAAGGATAGGCGCGGGCGCTGGGGATGAGTTTTTCCCGTAGTGCTTGGTTGGGTGCGTGCAGACTAACCGCCAGAGTGATTTGCAAATGATTTTGCGCGAATTCACGGATGCGATCGCGAATCCCAACTGTAGAAACTGTAAGCGATCGCTGTCCTATACCGACATCTTGATTCAGGGTTTTCAGGGCTGCTAGGACATTCTCAGTATTCAACAACGGTTCACCCAGTCCCATAAACACCACATTGCTAACCCGTTGCTGAAAATCTTCTTGTACAGTTAACACCTGATCGACAATTTCATGGCGTGCTAAGTTGCGTTTGTAGCCGCCTTTACCAGTAGCGCAGAAATCACACGCCATTGGGCAACCCACTTGAGTAGAAACACAAACTGTCAAACGGGCTTTTGGGCCTTCTCCCCCTTCTGCGAAGGTAGGGATACCAACAGTTTCAATAATTTGCCCGTCTGTTAATCGTAAAAGATATTTGACTGTGCCATCGGGTGCCACAGAGCGGTAATGTAAAATTGAGCGTCCAATCGGAATTTCTGCTAGTTCTTTCCGCCATTGCTTAGGGAAAACAGAAATATCAGATAGCGATCGCACCCCCTTGTCATAGATCCATTCATGCAGTTGTTTTCCTCTGTAAGCAGGTTGTCCCTGCTGCTGCACCCAAGTGCTTAACTCCGCAAGAGTCGCACCTAGAAGGGGAGGGATTAATTCTGATTTTTCTGGGTTGTGTAAGTCAACCTGAGATACAAGAGGCGTAGCAGACATAAAAAATCACGAATTGATGCTGGATCTCTATCCTACACCGCCAGATTAACAAATCAGAATAAAGGCGTCAGTCGCCAGCATTCACCAATTGTGAATACTGCACCCATAAAGGGATAGAGTTTTAAGGCGAGAATATTTTAATTTCAGGACTTACGCAATCAAAGCTTGAAACCTCGATCCCCCCTAACCCCCCTTAAAAAGGGGGGAACTTGAAAGCCCCCTTTTTAAGGGGGTTGGGGGATCTCTTCTGCGTTGCACGTAGTGGACCCTCTAGGCTAAAATAGTGGACTTAGACGTAGACGTAGGTTGGGTGGAGCGGAGCGCAACCCAACATATATATATCAGGATGTTGGGTTACGCAAAGCCTCCAACGCCACTTGCTACAACGCGGGGAACCCGCGCAACGCAGTGGCTCCCCAACAAAGCAATTTTTTTGCAACATTTTAGGCTAGACAGTCCACTACAAGACTACCGAGATTTTTTCAGAAATCAAATATGATTCCTATAGATTAACCCCTCACATCACCAACTGGGCGGCAGAATTAAAAAATTGACGACACAATCCCTTCGTAACTAAAACTGTTGTCAGCAAGTTAGCGAAAGCCACCATAAACATAATTAAAATTTCGTAGGATACAGCATCCAGAGGTTTCACACCAGCTAATAACTGTCCGGTGGTAATTCCTGGTATTGCCACCATCCCGATGAGGATCATTTGATTGAGAGTGGGAATCAATGCCGCTCTGATGGCGTCTTTGCGATACTGGCTAACTGCTTGATCTGGAGTTGCACCTAAACTCAAATGGGTTTCGATTTCGAGATGGCTGGAATTAATAGTGCTGACAAGACGATCGCCTGCGATCGCAGCTGCATTAGTAGCATTACCTAAGACTATCCCTGCCAGGGGAATTATATAGTGTGGTTCATACCATCTTTCTGGTTGAATGATCAAGAAGTTGGTGTAAAGCACTGTCAGGGCGGTACTAATTAAAATTGCACCCCATACCAAAGGCAAGACATGAGGAATTTTTTGGCTGATGCGATTTCGTGCGACAATCGCCGTAATTGTCAGCATTATTGCTAATAGCGTCAAAACTGCCCAAGCATTGTCCAAAGCCAAGATGAAATCTAAAATGTATCCCAATACAAGAAGTTGTAAGATGGTTCTCCCAGTAGCAAGGGCTAAGTTCAACTCTAATCCTAATTTTTCCCAGGCAGATAGACCAATGGCGATCGCCATCAATCCCACAGCAATAGCTAAATCCCCGAAATCCAGCTTGATCAGATCCTGCATGGGTTCTCTATCTCCTGGTATTTTTTTTTCAAAGCACCCGACACAAGAGGAACTTTGATCCGATGTGTTGGATCTTGAATGATATATATCACTTTCATCAATTCAAAATGGTACGACCTTAACATGGCAAACACCTAGTATGCCTACTATCTGTAAATTAAATGTGCGGTAGTTAACCGCCCCACAATTTAAGTAAAAACCCTAATAGATGCGTATCTTGGGCGATAGTCTTTTAGTAGCTCCTATTTGATTAAGCAAAAATTGACTGTCGAAGTGCATCCTTTGTATCTCCCGATAAAATCAGAACTCATGATCCAAAGTGTAAATCCCATCCCTGTTTTTGATATTAAGCAGCAATACACCGCCATCGAAGCAGAAATAAGTGCAGCCGTCTTAGAGGTTCTGGCTTCTGGGCGCTATATCGGTGGTCCCTTAGTCCAAGGCTTTGAGCAACAGTTTGCCGCTTATAATACTGTTAGTGAATCTGTGGCTTGTAATTCTGGTACTGATGCGCTCTACTTAGCGTTACGAGTCTTGGAAATTGGTGCAGGCGATGAAGTGATTACAACGCCTTTTACCTTTATTGCGACATCTGAAGTAATTAGCGCCGTGGGTGCAAAGCCTGTTTTCGTTGATATTGACGCGACGACGTTTAATTTGGATGTGGAGCAAGTCGCGGCGGCGATTACACCCAAAACAAAAGCGATTATCCCGGTTCACCTATTTGGACAACCCGTGGATATGACATCATTGATGGCGATCGCACATTCTCACAATTTGTCAATAATTGAAGATTGCGCTCAGTCTACAGGAGCAATTTGGGCTGATCAAAGAGTCGGAAGCATTGGACATATTGGTTGCTTTAGTTTCTACCCTACCAAAAATCTTGGTGGTTGCGGCGATGGCGGAGCAATAACGACTAATGATCCAGCGATCGCTACTAAAGCACGAATACTACGGGATCATGGTAGTAGAATTAGATATTTACACGAAGAAATCGGTGTAAATAGCCGCTTGGATGCTCTCCAAGCGGCTATTTTGCAGATTAAGCTGCGTTATTTAGATATTTGGAATGATCGCCGACGAGATATCGCCAATTATTATTACCAGTTTCTTAGTAAAGTTCCCGCGATCGTCCCGCCTCAAGAATTACCTGGGGGTATTGGGGTATGGAATCAATACACTATTCGCATCTCAGGCGAAGGGCGAAATGGTTCTAGCGCCAAATATCGAGATTCGGTGCGTAGTCAATTGCAAGAACAGGGCGTGAGTTCAATGATTTACTACCCCCACCCTTTACATTTGCAACCAGTTTATCAAAGTCTGGGCTATCAAATTGGGGACTTACCAATAGCAGAGCAAGCTTGCCATGAAGTCATATCTTTGCCCATGTTCCCAGAATTGACACAACAGCAGCAAGATCAGGTGATTTATGCTTTGAAGGATTGTTTGGGCTAAGGGGAGTAGGGAGTAGGGAATAGGGAATAGGGAATTTTAATATTCACCACTCCCCACTCCCCACTCCCCACTCCCTAGTTCTTACTCATCACTCTATTTGCAGTCGCTAACGCTTCCACTAAGCCACGCACGGCGGCAATCATGGCAACTTCGCTATTGAGTTGGTTGATGGCAGAACCAACGCCAACACCAGCAGCACCAGCCGCGATCGCTAATGGTGCAGTAACGTTAGAAATGCCGGAAGCACACAATACTGGCACTGACACCACACGGGAAATCTCAAAAGCTGCTGCCAAGGTGGGGGCAGCTTTTTCAATTAGTCCTAGAGTTCCAGGGTGAACTGGGTTACTGCTAGTACCGCCTTCGGTTTGGATAATGTCCGCTCCAGCTTTCACCAATTCCTCTGCTAACTGTACCTGTTGATCTAGTTCGAGGATGTGAGGAACGGTGACAGATAAAGTAATTTCCGGGAAGAGAGCGCGGGTTTGCTTAGTCAGCGCTAGCACTTCTGGAGCCTCAAAGCGACGTCCTTGAGCATAGAAGGAATCGAAATTCCCGATTTCAATTAAATCAGCACCAGCTGCCACAGCTTGCACAAATTTATCTGGCTCTACTGCTGATACACAAATTGGTAATTTTGTCAAACTTTTAGCTAGCTGGACTAAGGCTGCATCGGCGGCAATATCGACAAAAGTAGCACCGCCAAATTCAGCAGCTTTAACAATAGCAGCGACGCTAGCGGTATCGAAGTTATTCAAGCCGCTAATCACTTTTAGGACGCGGCGGTTAGTAAATGCACGTTGGAGTGTGGAATGCATTGTCATGGTTTGGTTTTTGAAGCTACGAAAATTAGGTATATTCTACCGTCCCTCAGTTGATGAAGGACTAAATCAGTATAGTAGTTGCCAAATCTTGATAGTTTTATTCTTTTTTCGGATTTGCGATCGCTAAGTACAGCTTTGCATAAGTTCGTAGCGAATCGTTTATAGCTTTTGGGTTGGCATTTATAGCTTTTGGGTTGGCATTTATAGCTTTTGGGTTAGCATTTATAGCTTTTGAGTTAGCGTTTATAGCTTTTGGGTTAGCGTTTATAGCTTTTGAGTTAGCGTTTATAGCTTTTGAGTTAGCGTTTATAGCTTTTGGGTTAGCGTTTATAGCTTTTGAGTTGGCATTTATAGCTTTTGAGTTAGCGTTTATAGCTTTTGGGTTGGCATTTATAGCTTTTGAGTTAGCGTTTATAGCTTAAATAATTTTGCGTAACCACTTAATCTTGATCTTGTAAAATTTTGCTCTGGGAATTTACTCTCGCAATTCAGCTAGGTATTAAATGCAGCACAGCACTACCATATACCATAATTTTTAGCAGATATTTATGTAAAAATAATTAAGTTATTCTTTTCGGGAGGAAGATATGACTGAAGAAATAATGGCAAAGTTTGACGAGAAAGAAATACTTGAACTCTGGGATAATAGAGCTAGAGACTGGGATATTCAAGTTGGCGAGGATGGCGACAGCAATCGAATTCTCAACTCAGATCCTGTGCTATGGAGTTTCGCTGGTAATGTTGCGGGATTGTCTGTCCTCGATGCTGGTTGTGGCACAGGATATCTGGCACGTCAGCTTTGCCTTAAAGGAGCCAGTGTAACTGCTGTAGATTTTTCACCTCAAATGATCGAAATTGCCCAATTCAGAGCTAGCCAAAAGAATCTAGATATAGATTTTCATTTGGATTCATGCACTGAACTCAAATCGCTTCCAAATGAGCAATTTGATCTGATCATCTCGAATTACGTTCTCATGGATTTGCTTGATCTCGAAGGAGCAATCAGGGCATTCAATCGAGTTCTCAAGCCTAGTGGTATTGCAATCTTGGTGTTCTCACATCCTTGTTTTCCCCAAGGCAACTCGACGACTGTAAATGAGGATGGGACGGTTTGTTATAGTTGGGCTTCTTCTTATTTTGAAAGGACGCAACGCAACGACCAACCTTGGAAGCATTTTACAACACCATTTATCTGGTTTCATCGTCCTCTTTCCGATTACTGGAAAGCTTTTAAGGCAGCAGGTTTTTCTGTGGACGAATTTGAAGAGCCAAGAATGACCCCAGAGCGATATCATCTTGCAGAAAACGACCAAAAGCTTTTCAATTCCAAAACACGTCCCTATTCGGTCGTTTTTAAACTCCAGAAAGTTAAAATAATTCGTAATTCGTAATTATCCTAGTCAAACTCTAGAGGCCACAAATCTGCAATTGGTACTTCCCATCCTGGGAGCAGTTCGGGAACTGTTAAAATATCGCCATCACGAAGTATTATTGCCTCTTGTCCAAAGTTGTAAACTTCAACAATCCGCTCATCTGGATTGAGCAAAATTCCTACCTTAGTTCCCAAACTCAGAAATTCTTTAATCTTGGCTCTCAGATCCTCTAAATTATCACTAGGGGACTTCACCTCTACAGTCAAATCGGGAGCCAATTGAGCAAAAGACTTGGGACTGCGACGCAAGCGTTCGGCTAAAACAAATGAAGCATCCGGTACGCGTAAATCTAAATTTGACAATATGAAACCAGCGCTAGAAGCTGCTGTTCGTCCTAGTTTGCGCGGTTTAACCCAGTTATGTAACTCGGCAATGATTGCAGCAGCGACCTCACCTGATTCGTATCCTGATGGACTCATGACAATAATATTACCCTTGACTAGTTCCATACGAAAGTCAGGATACTGTCGTTGCATTTTTTCCAAGTCTTCAAGCGTCAGGGACATAAAACCTCTGTAGGAGCGATCGCTTTATTTTGCCTAGAATTACTATATCGTAATACTTATAGACCTCTCCAGGAGCGATCGCCCCATGAATTTCCCAGTCATCGCCAAACCTGTCACTCCAAAGACTTCCTATGTTCTGCTGTATAACGTCAGTTGGGAGCAACTAGAAAAGCTAGATATAAACCTAGAAGGTACAAGTGCGCGACTAACTTATTTAGATGGAATTTTAGAAATTCTGTCTCCACCTTCCGATGATCATGAAGATGCTAAAAGTACTACAAGGCTTTTGTTGGAGGCATACCTGAGAGCAAAGAAAATTCGCTTCTACGTTAGAGGAAGTGCTACACTCGGCAAACGCGAAGATGGTACGCGACGAGAACCAGATGAGTCTTATAACTTTGGGACTAAAAAACCGATTCCAGATTTAATTATTGAAATTATTGTCACCAGTGGCGGAATTAATAAGTTGCAGATATACAAACGTCTGAAAGTTCCAGAAGTCTGGTTTTGGGAAGATGGACTACTTTCGGTATATTGTTTGCGAGATGAGGAATATGAAAAAGTGTCCCAAAGTTCTTTTTTCCCAGACTTAGATATAGAGTTGCTGGCGCAGTATTCGCGCATGGCGGATCAATATGATGCAGTCAATGAGTTTAGCCAGGTGATTCGAGAAGATGGTTAAATAATTCGTAATTCGTAATTCGTAATTCGTAATTCGTAATTAAGTTGTGTGACTCTTATTTAGAGGTTGTTTGAAAAGTTTTTCGCTGTGACTTTAGGCACTTTTAGATCCCCCCTAACCCCCCGATAAATTGGGGGGAACCGGAATCAAAGTCTCCCTTTTTATCGGGAGATTTAGAGGGATCTAAAACTTTTGATACCGACAAGAGGACTTTTCAAACATCCTCTTAAGTAGGTCGGCGCAATTAAAGCTAACTTGTGAAGGCTGTCATTTGTCCTTTGTCATTGGTCATTAGTAAGGGCTTTAAGCTTATTTACGTTTCGTAACATACTTGGTTTTTTTCGCGCCAACTTACTTAGACCCCGACCCAAAACTTACCGGTTATTGAACCGGGGGACTTAAACCCACGGTACTCGGTTAAGAATTGAGGGAGTGGCGAGTCATTCAATTTTGGATTTTGGATTTTAGATTTTTTTTTCAATCCAAAATCCTCCTAACTCCTGTACAGACGGGATTAATCGCGTCTCTCCTAACTCATTCACTTACCGTAGTAAACCCTGGCATTAGCGTATCCTATATTTCGCAGATATTTATTCCATTCCTCAGCTTGGAATCGATCAGAGAAAGGCCCGACTGCTACGTGTGGGCCTCGTGGTTGCGTCCTTTCGAGGACTGCGCCAGATCGTCCTAAATCTTGGCTAAATCGGGCTAGATTTTGCCTAATTTGGGCTGCGATCGCAGGTAACTGTTCTGAAGTGGTCGGAATGGCGACATAATATCTAGAGACTGGACTAATAGCAGTTATATTATTGCGATTATTGCGATCGCCTACACCTATTTCCTGTCCATTAGCGAAGCTGATAATCCGGGCGCTATATATACCTCGTGACTGTAGCTCACTGACTCGTTGTTGGGCGTTAGATACTTTGTTAAAAACTCCTGACTGAATTACATTCCGTCCTTGATACTGGCGTATATAAGCACTGGGTTCAATCCGACGTATTTGTTGTAGCGTCTGCAAATCACTACCATCAACATAAACTAAGTAGCGCTCAAAGTTCTGGTTATATTGACTAAACTGTGCAGGTTGGGAGGGCTGAAAATTCTGCTCTAATTGATTGTTTTGGATTGGTTGGGAGGGCTGAAAATTTTGCTCTAATTGATTGTCCTGTACTGGTTGTAACTGCGGTGATGGCTGTTGGCTAAAGGGAATTATTGGCGGTGGCGGTAAAATTTCACCTGCTTCTTGAGCCAATAAGACTTTGCTGTTGGGGATTTGTGCATGTGCTGGGGTAGAGTCGGGAATCAGCACTAACCATCCTCCCACTAACAAGGCGAGAAGTCTGTAGCCGCAGAAGCGGCTGAAAGCTGGGTAGGTTGAAAGCCGACCCTCAGAACTTCGGCGCTGCATCCCAAATGGCATAAATTGACTGGGTATTCCTCTCAACATAATAGTAAGAAAGTAATCAAAATATTTTTAGGCAATTTCCATCAGTAACTAATTAGTTCACCGTTGTAGCAACTATATAGTGTTAACGTCAAATTAGCTCATTTCCGTGGCAAAAAATACATCTTTGACCGAAGGAGGAAAGGATACAGAGCAACTAAATTGATTTATGGACAACATAGAAACAATTGTGCCGCGATGCCTAATAAGTTGATGTGCAGCTAAATTGTATAACACGAAAACCCAAAAATATTGTAGTGCGGGCCGAAAAGCCCGCGTCCAATATACAAATTAAATACGCAACGGCTTGAGAAAAATGGTATAAACCACGAAAGACCCCCATAAATAAATTTAGGGGGATCATTAATTTTGAATTTTGAATTTTGAATTTGGAGCGAAGCGACGTGACTTTTTGCTTAAGTTGACACCAATGAGCATTGCTGTGCCCCTACAACATTATGTGCTTCAAATAAATGAAAGCTGCTGTAAAACATCAACTATTTGCCAGTATAAAAAAAGGCAATTTCTTTTTCTTTTAACGGTGCGAAACCAGCATCTACAAGTAATTGGTCGAGTTCTGCTTGGGGAATGTGTTTTGCACCAATTCGCACAATGCGCGATCGCATCGTATTAGAGACGCCACTGCGCTGTCTATTGCCTTCTAGCGCCATGACTTTACCATAAAGTTCGAGCTTGGCGGGCGGAATCGGAGAACCATCAAAATCGATTCCCTGTGCGATCGCCTCATCAATAGCATCAGCACCCGTGGTAGTTTGATTCCCTGAGTTAGTTTCGGTAGGCATGGTGATTTACTCTTCTTCGCTACGGGTAGATTTTACCAGTCTTGCTGACACCAAAGCTGCCTACTGGCTTTTTTGCTATGGATGCACAGATGGGCATTTCTGTCAACCTAACGTTAAAAGGGCGGTTCAAAACTGGTGAATGACCTTCCGCCAAGGCTAATTACGAATTTGTCGCGTCACTAAACCCCCAACAAACGCCCCTAAGATAGTGCCTGTCCAAAGTCCTGTTGTGCTACCTTGCCATATTGCCCCTGGTGTCATCCAAGCGTTGCACATCTCCTTAAAACCCCAAGGTTGGTTTTGGCACTTTTGGCTATGCAGCATTATGGTAATTTGCCCACTAGTATAAGCACCAAAAAAACCTGATGACAGCGCCAAAAAAGTGCAAATTAAAATTCTTCTCCCCCTTCTCTCTCCCTGCTTCCTCATCTCCCTCATCCCCCTCATCCCCCTCATCCCCCTCATCCCCCTCATCCCCCTCATCCCCCTCATCCCCCTCATCCCCCTCATCCCCCTCATCCCCCTCATCTCCCCCACTCCCCACTCCCCACTCCCCACTCCCCATCAACCAGTATTTCTCATCCCAGCAGCAATACCATTAATAGTTAACAATGCCCCTCGCAGTAACTCGCCTTTGCTGTAACGAGAGTGGATGACTCCAGAAGTAGCACTAGTATTTTGGGACTGTCGTAGGCGCTTGAGTAGTGAAACTTGGATAAATCCCAAGGGTACAATTGTGCCATTGCGTAACTGTACAGATCGTTGCAAGACAGGATCACCATCTAACAGTCGATTGTGATCGGTGATTTTTAACACCAAATCTCTTGTCAGATAGAACTCGCTGGCAATTTGATCAAAAACCTTGGCAAAACGAAGTTTATCTTCTGGTTTTGATAATTCCTGGACGTAGTGATGTGCCATTTGCATATCTACTTTTGCCAAGGTCATCTCGGCCTTAGAAATCACCATCTTGAAGAAAGGCCACTTCACGTAAAAGTAACGTAGCAATTTCAAGTGTTCTTCTGGTTCTTCGTTCAAGAATTCTTGTACAGCTGTGCCAACGCCGTACCAGGAAGGCAGCAAAAAGCGAGTTTGTGTCCAGCTAAATACCCAAGGAATAGCTCGTAAACTACTTAAATCTTTCTTACCAGATGGGCGGCGGGCTGGACGGGAACTGATTTGTAGCTGGCTAATTTCTTCAATGGGAGTTACTTCGTGGAAGAAGTCAACAAAATCAGGCTGTTCGTAGATTAAAGCACGATAATGTTGACGCGATCGCGCTGCTAATTCTTCCATAATCTCATTCCAGGGTTCAATATCATCAAACCCTGTTCGCAACAAGCTAGCTTGAATCACAGCCGTGGTGATGGTTTCCATGTGGTATAATGCCAAGTCCAACAAGGAATATTTGGAAGCTAAAACTTCTCCTTGTTCAGTAATCTTGATTCGCCCATTGATACTATGACCCGGTTGAGCCAAAATCGCCTCGTAAGCAGGTCCCCCACCCCGTCCCACAGAACCGCCGCGTCCGTGGAAAATCCGCAAGCTTATATCATAGTTTTCTGCTATTTGTTGCAGTGATTTTTGGGCTTTATGAATTTCCCAGTTGCTACTTAAAAAACCAGAGTCTTTGTTGCTGTCAGAATACCCCAGCATGACTTCTTGCAAGTTGGGGGTGAGAGGCGAGGAAGAGGAAGCAGGGGAAGATGAATTTTCATTGGTATCCTCTGCTTTTGTCTGTTCGTAGCCTCCGGCTAACAAAGCGCGATATAACGGGAGTTCAAAGAGTTTCCGCATGACGCTTCTGGAGCGTTGTAAATCTTCTACTGTCTCAAATAGGGGGACAACTTGAATAGTTCCCACAGCAATGGCGGGATCAAAAAGTCTGGCTTCTTTGGCTAACAGTAGTACTTCCAGCACGTCGCTAACGTCGCGGCACATGCTGATAATGTAAGTTTGACAGATGTTAAGACCAAATTCTTGTTGCAGCGATCGCACGACGCGAAAAGTCTCAATTACATCGTTGGTTTTTTCCGAAAATGGCAATTCTGCCGGAATTAATGGCCGACGGGTTTGCAGTTCTCCGGTGAGCCAAGCGACTCTTTCCTCCTCAGAGAGTTCGTTGTAAGGTTGAGATAATATTTGCAGGTATTCCAGAATCTCATTCAGCGCATCGGCGTGGCGGGATGATTCTTGGCGAATATCTAACTGTGTCAAATTGAAACCAAAAATTTCTACTTGACAGATCAGATTTTCTAATTCTCGACAGCTTAAACCTGTTTCTGTCAAGTTGCGCTCAATCATCCGCAGTTCTGCTAAAAAATCGGCTCCCGAAAGATATAGGGGGCGATCTTGATTTTTTGGCGCTTCCCGATTATATAAAGCTAAATTGCGATCGCGAGTATTTTCCAGCCGTTTCAGCACATAAGCCAGTTTCAGCCGATAGGGTTCTTGTCGATAACGCAACGCCAGTGCGTCGTATACCTCACTCAACTGCGACTGATCCAACTCTAGAGATTCCAGTAAGTCTGGTAAAACATCACTCCAGTGCATCGACACACTCAACAATTCAATCAGATTTTTCACTGACTGAATATATCTCCCTAGCACCATTTTGCGCTGATAGCAAGCTGTTTGCCAGGTAATTTCTGGTGTAACTGATGGGTTTCCATCCCTGTCTGAGCCTACCCAGGAACCGAAGGAGCAAAAGTTTTTACTCGGTGGTTCTAGCCAAGGAAAGGTATTGGATAAAGTGTGTTTGAAACGTTTATAAAGTTGGGGAATGCCATCAAATAAAACTTCTTGGAAGTAGTGCAGGGCATAATCTACTTCATCTAGCACCGTCGGTTTGAACTGGTGAAGTTCGTCTGTGCGCCACCACAGGCGAATTTCTTCGAGCAATTGTTCGCGGACATCTGCTGCTTCCCAAGGATATGCTCCTGGTGTGCTACCAGAGTGGTTTTCCAAGGCATCCAGTTTTTGCAAGAGTTGCACCACCTGTCGCTGCTTATCTCGGATGGTATGACGCACAATTTCCGTCGGGTGCGCGGTGAAAACTAAGCGTACATCCAGATGGGCAATTAGACGTTGAATTTGCTGGGGTGGTACATTCAGTTTGAATAAATAGGGAAACAACGCAGCAAAAGTACCTTTTGGTTTGACTAATTCTTTTTCTAGATAATTCTTTCTCAGCAACTCTGCTGCTAGCCCCCGACTAACAGGCGCGTCATCTTCTCTTTGATTGGACGAATAATTGACATTGGCTGGTGTTTGCGGCTCTGTTGACTCTATTTCTGCCTCATAGCGACTCAATTGCTGCCGTTGTTCGTATTCCTGCTCTATGATGTTAATCAACTGAAAATAGAGAGCGAAAGCACGAGCCGCGCGGATTGCTTCGTTGATATTTAGTTGTTCAATCAATTTGACGGCTGAGGCTGCTTGATCATTTGTTGCTTGTCCTTCTGGTGAACATAAATCGCGCAACTGCCCCAACAGGTCTACCATATTTTGACCGCATTCTTGCCGGAGAACTGACTCCCACAATTCTTCCACTACCTGGAGACGATGACGCAAAAATAATTCCGACACCGGGTATATATCCGCAGTTTGAGACGAAGAGTATAAAAGGGAACCCATATTCTCTATTCTTGTAAAGCTAATTACTGTTTACGGTTCTAGGCTTTGCACTTAATGCTCACCGGGTTGTTCCTGAGCAAATAATTATTTGGTGTATATATTCTCATCGGGATTAGTTTCGTGTTCATCTGGGAAGTCGAGATTGGGTAGGCGATCGCCGCGAAATAATTCTTCACTGGCTTCCCCTATGGCTTCTAATGCTCTGACTGTAGTTTTTCCGGTAAGGAGCAATAGTAATATAGACGCTGTACCTATTTGTAAAAGGAAAGATTGGGGAATGGTAAATAAATCCAGATTGGATGCGGGGTTAGGTGAAGATTGTTGTTTGGTGGGAGGCATTGCTAATTTTTGGTTATGGGAATTATTGAGTAGAGACGCGATTAATCGCGTCTATTTGGAGAGACGCGATTAATCGCGTCTGTACAGGAGTTAGGATGACTCCAACGATCAAGGGATGGAGTTTAAATGGGATAAGCTTGTTGTTTGTTTCGCTCATCAGGGGCGTTAACGCAGTGGGAAGCAAGTCCGGCTTTAAAGGACAAGTGATCAGCTAGTCATATAGAATTATTCTGACTCCTAGCTGCTAACTCCTAACTTCTGATTTCTGACTCCCTATTAGTAAAATAAACGCAAAACTCAACATTAGTCAGACTTGCAACCTGTACAACACTATCTTGTCCGATTTTGTGAGCTACGAAGGTAACAAAATTGTTAAAAAAAAACCGTCAGAGTGTGATAGACCTATGGTTCTAGTTTACAAGTGCAGGCACTATCCCCCAACGATCGCTTTCTGTAAAGTTAACCTCCGATGAAAATAGTATTACCAGATCGCCAGCAATCCTTATTGCAATGGGTAAGCCAAGCAACAGGGATCAACACTTTCGGAGTGAAAGTCCGGTTGCGGGGAAATGACCTTCATATTCTTTGTGAAGGTACAGAATGTCCGCAGCGTTGGCACACTTTGTCTGACTTGCTGCAAGCATTACAGCAAACTGACTTGGATATCCTCACAAGCAACGAAGAACCCTCAATATATCAAGTATTTGTCTATGGCCGCAGAAAAGGGGAACAGCGCCCCAAATGGTGCCATCGAGTTCACTTGAATCAAATAGAAAAGCATCTTGAGCAGGTGCAGCAAGCGCTGTTAGCAGACTCGGAAAAATCAAAACAATCGGGTGGGGCGCTGATTGTCTCTAACGAAAGTTTGGCACGCCAAGGCAACCCAGAAGCGATCGCTCGCTATCTCAGTGAAACTCTGAGTGTATTAGGTGTATCGGTACAAGTAAAGATTAAGCTATATAAGCCAAAGAACTCTCAGCCGGAAGAAAATCGCCTGTGGATATTTTGCCTGTCCAGCTATAGCCCTGATGCATCATTGCTTGCTGAACCAATAGCACAAAAGTTGCGTAATCTCAAGCTTTCCGGCTACCAAGATGCAGTAATTGTTTCCCAGGTGAGCGGCGAAACTGCCCCGGATTGGCTGCTGCGGGTGGATTTGACGCCACCAGAGGTAATGCTGAAAGAGTGGGCGCGTTGGGGGGATATCCAAGCGATCGCTCGATTATTAACTGAGGTATTGTCAGAGTTAAAAGTTGCTGTCCAAGTTTCTCTGAAAGAATCAACTTTACATATTTTTTGTATTCCAGCTTATGATCCCTTGGGAACTGCCCCAATCCCAGACAAGGTAGTATGCTTAGAGGCGATTTTACCGCAGTTAGAAGCGATCGCACCTCAAGGCATTCTCGCCGCCACCGTATACGGACAAAAAGCCGGTGACAAGGAACCCACTTGGATTGATTGGCTAGCTTTACCCGCGACAAAGCATCCCGCCTTGGCCACATCACCGCTAGATTTAGCGAATACTGGCGACCAACCAGCGATCGTATTTTTACTGGAGCGTTTACTCAATCCTGACTTGGATTGGCGACTATTGACAGGAGGAATGCGCGTACTCCTGCTGGTCAAAAATGATTTATTGCACATCATGTGTGATGCACCTGTTTGTCCAGGGCGGGAACAAGTAGCAAATAAAATTAGCCAGTTTATCCGCCAGTTAAAGATTCCTGGTATTATGGGGATACGTGTCTACGGTCGCCGGGCTGGGAATAAAGAACCTTTTTGGCACTATGGCCTTGATCTTGAGCATCGCCAGCGTTTAGTCCCCGAAGCAACCCCAGAATTTGCTGCTACTTCTGAATACGTTAACGATCTAGTAACCTCTGAAACTAACGAACCAATTTTGCGCCCAGATTTAACAACAGAAGACGTTCAAACTTTTGTGACAGAAGTCGCGCGAGATTGGATAGTAACAGCCAGTGCAACAGCGAAAAAATTCCTGTTGACAAGTCAGCTATTTACCGAAAGCCACAAGTCAGCCGAGACAAACCCTGATGCTCAAGGACTTAAAGTGGTTCTGGTTTGGGGAACACTGGGATTATTACTCACCCTCCAAACTGATTGGGTATTGGGTCAAATTATCGCCCACAGTACGCCCACTAATATCTTACCCCCATCATCCTCTGAGCAAAAGGCATCTTTGACATCGGGGAAAAATCAGAGCGATCAAACGAAAATTTCTACCAACACTGCTAAGAGAAAATACCCTCCAAATCAGAGTTCTGTATTTAATGCTTCGGAATTTACCCAAAGTGATAATATCCCGATCAAGAATTTGGCAGCCGCACCACTGAAGGAAAAAGCAACCGCTACCGCTATTCTTTTAGCAGCGCGATCGCAGATGCCAAGTTTCAATGTCAGGCAGTTAGACGAGCAACTAGCACTGTATAAACAGCGTTTGGCTAGAACTGGGACTCCGCCAGATGTGTTGGTTATTGGCTCCTCCCGCGCCCTCAGAGGAGTAGATCCCGCAGCGCTTTCTAAAGCTTTAACGGCTCAGGGCTATCCAAATCTTGACGTGTTTAACTTTGGGATCAACGGTGCTACTGCACAAGTTGTAGACTTTTTGATTCGCCACGTACTGGAACCATCAGAACTGCCTAAAATAATTATCTGGGCAGATGGTGCGCGTGCTTTCAACGGTGGACGCGAGGATATTACCTTTAAATCGATCGCTGCATCAGCTGGTTATAAACAAGCATTCCAAAAAACACCAACAATTGCAAATAGTAATGATTTGCCACAAAATACAGTAAATCCGCCAGAAGAAAAGACAAAGGAAGAAAAACCAGAGATTAGTATCTATGAAGCCGTCAATCAGTCGTTAAATCAGGCTCTAGCATCTGTTTCTGCTAGCTATAAAAACCGCGATCAAATTAAAAGTTTACTGCAAAAGCAACTGCTCATACCTGCTCAGAATCAGACAGTTGCATCAGAAAAACAGCTAACAGATGGTACTTCAGATGAAAGTCCTTCTCAACAAGCAGTTGACTTTGATGGCTTTCTACCTTTGTCTATTCGCTTCAATCCCGCCAGATACTATCAAATACATTCTAGAGTCCCCGGAAATTACGACAACGACTATAAATCTTTCCAAATCGAAGGACAGCAAGATGCTGCCTGTCAAGAAGTGCTTCAGTTTGCCCAGTCTCATAAAATTTCCTTAGTGTTTGTCAACATGCCTCTGACGGGAGATTATTTAGATCCAGTGCGTAGACAATATGAGCAAGAATTTCAGCAATATATGTTGCATTTGGCTACTAATCCCAACTTTATTTATCGTGATTTGAGCCAAAAGTGGATAAAAGCAAATGACTACTTTTCTGACCCCAGCCACCTGAACCGTTTTGGCGCATACGAAGTCTCGAAAAAGTTGGCGAATGATCCGATGATTCCTTGGCCAGTGAAATAGGGGAGTGGGGAGTGGGGAGTGGGGAGTGGGGGATGAGGGAGATGGGGGAGATGGGGGAGATGGGGGAGATGAGGGAGATGAGGGAGATGAGGAGAATAATCAATGACAAATGACAAATGACAAATGACAAATGACAAATGACAAATGACAAATGACAAATAAATGAACTTTATATCAATTTTCTATGGGCTGTTCTTGTTGAGTGTGTTAGGAATTTACTGGTCTTTAGCACAACAGAAATTGCGATTGTGGACGCTGCTAATTGCTAGTTTGGTTTTCTACGCATCTTTGCAGATCCAGTACATACCATTACTATTAGCATTGACGTTTATTAATTTTCGTGTGGGGCTGGAGATTGGAAACAACACATCACCAGGTAAACATTCTCGTGACTGGCAAATTTCTAACGAAGAGTGGCAATTTGCCCAAACTGACTGGAATCTTCGCCGTCTAAAACTTTTGGGGCTGGGTATAACTCTAAATGTTTTACTATTATTAGGTTTTAAGTATTTTACCCCTTTATTCAAGTTTGTTTTTCATCTCCAAACAAACTCACCAGATAGCTCTTTTAAATTGATTGCACCCTTGGGAATTTCATTTTTCACCTTTGAATGCATTGCCTATTTAATAGATGTCTATCGCGGTGCCCCTGCTACCGATCAGTTTCTCAAATTTGCTACGTACAAATTATTCTTCGCCAAACTGATTTCCGGCCCGATTACGCGCTACCACAACTTAGGAAATCAATTCAATACACTAAACTTCCCCAGTAGCGATAGAGTCGCCCAGGCGCTGTGGTTGATTGCTAGGGGCGCAGTCAAAAAAGGTATTTTTGCAGACCACTTGGGAATTTTTGTCGATTTATGTTTTGGTAATTTGCAACGGGCGGGTAGTACCGATCTCTGGTTAGCTACATTCGCCTACGGCTTGCAGTTATATCTAGATTTCAACGGTTACGTAGATATCGCCCGTGGTAGTGCTTTGCTTTTCGGCTTGGTTCTACCTGAGAATTTCGACTTTCCCTATTTCAGCACCAATATTGCCCAATTTTGGCGGCGCTGGCATATTACTCTCGGAGATTGGCTACGTAACTATATCTACTTTCCTTTGGGTGGTTCCCGTCGGGGTTTAGTCCGTACCTGCTGGAATTTACTTATCATAATGCTAATTGCTGGTATTTGGCATGGTGCTGCTTTGGGTTATGTCGTTTGGGGCATATTCCACGGGTTAGCTTTGGTGGTTCATCGACTTACAGATGCGATGAGCGATCGCTTTGAAAGTTTAGAAGAATTCTGGCAAAATCCTCTGGGGATCTTTGTCGCTTGGTTCTTGACTCAACTGATGGTTTTTACCTCTTGGATTTGGTTCCGCCTACCTAATCTCCAAGACTCTTCTTTGGTATTTCGGCATCTTTGGGGTTATCCAGCTGACGCCCAGTTTGCTGAAAAGGTCTACGTGGAAGCCTTAAATATGAGCCAATACCAACTCACTTGGGTACTTCTAGCGATCGCTGCACTTATGGCTGTAGTCTATGCCTTCAACCGAATTCTGAAGTTAGAGTTGAACTGGCCTCTTAAGCTTGTCTTCGTGCCTCTATGTTTCTACGCTGTTTGGTTATTAGCTCCTGAAGGCAGTTTGCCATACATCTACTTTGATTTTTAACTCAAACATCAGAGAATAAGTTCTATATTGTCTCGTTACAAGTCAGCAACACTTAAAATTTTGACCACAGGCTAATTGTAAAGAAGTGTAAAGGAAAATAGCTAGGCGATCGCGTCATTGAAAGTTAAATTTCCTTTGGTGTTGAAATACCTTAATCAAGCCTCAATTCATTATTATTTCATAGTAGGAAAACTTTCCAGTTTGATGAGTTTGTTAAATAACAATATTACAGAATATTAAGTAACATCTGGTGTCAAAGTAAATTCATATAAACTGTAATTCAACAGGCGAAAAATCCGCTTGTTCCATATTTAACAACCCATCGCACTTATAAAACCATGACCACAACCTTACAACGGCGCTCTAGCGCTAGCGTATGGGATCGCTTCTGCGAGTGGATCACCAGCACCGACAACCGTATATATATTGGTTGGTTTGGCGTTTTGATGATTCCTACTCTGCTAGCTGCGACCACCTGCTTCGTGATTGCTTTCATCGCTGCTCCTCCTGTGGACATCGATGGTATCCGCGAACCAGTTGCAGGTTCTTTGATCTACGGAAATAACATCATCTCTGGTGCAGTTGTTCCTTCTTCAAACGCCATCGGCTTGCACTTGTACCCAATCTGGGAAGCTGCTTCCTTAGATGAGTGGTTGTATAACGGTGGTCCTTACCAGTTGGTAGTTTTCCACTTCTTGCTCGGTTGCGCTGCCTACCTGGGTCGTCAGTGGGAACTTTCTTACCGCTTAGGTATGCGTCCTTGGATCTGCGTAGCTTACAGCGCACCTTTGGCTTCCGCTACCGCAGTATTCTTGATCTACCCCATCGGTCAAGGTTCTTTTTCCGATGGTATGCCTTTGGGAATCTCTGGAACCTTCAACTTCATGATTGTGTTCCAAGCAGAACATAACATCTTGATGCACCCCTTCCACATGTTAGGTGTGGCTGGTGTATTCGGCGGTTCCTTGTTCTCTGCAATGCACGGTTCTCTAGTAACTTCTTCCTTGGTGCGTGAAACCACCGAAACCGAATCATTAAACTACGGTTACAAGTTCGGTCAAGAAGAAGAAACCTACAACATCGTTGCAGCCCACGGCTACTTCGGTCGTTTGATCTTCCAATACGCTTCTTTCAACAACAGCCGTTCACTGCACTTCTTCCTAGCAGCTTGGCCTGTCGTCGGCATCTGGTTCACCGCTTTGGGTATCAGCACGATGGCATTCAACCTGAACGGTTTCAACTTCAACCAATCAATTATTGACTCTCAAGGTCGCGTCATCAGCACTTGGGCAGACGTAATCAACCGCGCTAACTTGGGTATGGAAGTAATGCACGAGCGTAACGCTCACAACTTCCCCCTAGACTTAGCTGCTGGTGAAGTTTATCCTGTAGCAATGACTGCTCCTGCTATCAACGGTTAATATTTCAGTATTAGCTAAATAAAAAGCGCCTTCCAGAAATGGGGGGCGTTTTTTAGTTGTAATTATTTTAAAATGAAGCGTTTACAGCAGAAATCATGTATTTGAACCACATCTGTCGTAGGGGCACAGCACTGCTGTGCCCCTACCGCGTGGTCTATTTACCTGAAAATAGCTGTAATAGATCGTGTAGGAGATTTTGTTCGATAGCGATCGCGCCACATCACGAAGCCAGTAACGAATAAAATTAACGGTGCAAGTCCGACAAAAACGTAGAAAATCCGAGATGGAAGTCCCCAAAAAGTGCCGTAGTGCAGGGGTACAAAAGAATTGAGGACGCGATCGCCCAACGGCATCTTTAAAGCATTATCAACTCGCAAAACCTTACCCGTATATTGGTCAAGATAAACATTACTATTCCCATACTCTTCATTTTCCTGCGGTAGCTTCATGCGAATTTGTAGAGCCTCTTCTGGTTTACTGGGAAAATAAATGCTCTTGGTAACAGCACCAGGTAAGGTAGCATCAGCAATTTTCAGTTGTTCTGTCAATCCTAATGTTGATTTACTAGGAATTGGCTTGGATACTGGCTCGGATGGTTTTTGGGTGAATGTGATAGCGTAAATAATCGGCTCAGTCAAATCGTAGAAGTTCCAGCAAAAGCCCGTAAAGCCAGTAAAGAATAAAAAGACCACAGTGATAATGCCAGCCACTTTGTGAATGTCAAAATTCACCCGCTTGGGATGAGCATCAAACTTAATTTTGAAGCCTGCAATCAATTTGCGCCAACCAGGCCAGAGAACTAAACCTGTGATGGTAAGTATACACATTAAAAAGGCAGCAATGCCAACAATTACAGTTCCGGTTTGACCTGCCATCAAGCTGTAGTGCAAATTAAGTATTAGACCAATTGGGGTTTTATCCGTTATCGCTCACCGATAATTTTGCCTGTATGAGGGTTGACAAAAACCTCTTTCCTTTGCACATCAGTTGATGACAACTGCCCCACGTAGGGAGAAGAAGGAGTATCTGGCAAATAAATCCGAAAAAGATGGAAATCACCTCGCGCGGGATACTTCGCCTCAATTGTATTCACTACAGACTCTGGAGATAACTGCACCTGTTGGGGAGTAATGTGTCCATACTGTTGACTAATCATAAAGTGGTCAAAATCTTGCTCGAACACTAACAGGCTACCTGTCAAGCCAACGACAATTAACAACAGTCCAACACAAAAACCGATAGAGCGGTGCAGGTAAAAAACGATATCACGTACTTTTTTCCGGTTCATAATCGCCACGAAAGTAAGTTGGATTTTTTACCCCTCTCAATACTCCCGATGCATTGGGGGGAAGAATTAGACCCCCTCCCCAATGCATCGACGAGGGTTAGGGTTGAGTAATCAAAAAGTGGTCGGAATCTTGCTCGAACACTAAAAGGCTACCTGTAAAATTGAGCTTAGAAAGTGAAAGAAACAGAGCCAATCACCGTAAACGGATCACCTGGGTAAACAACGTTGCGTCCCTGAGTTTCTACATAGTAGTTAACGTCAAAAAGATTTTTGAAATTTAGACCAACCCTCCAGTTATCTTGCTTGTAAAACAGCGCTGCATCTGTGCGAAAATAACTGGGCAGGGTAAGAGATTTGTCAATTTCTCCGGGGCGATCGCCCACATAATACAGACCTAAACCAAAGCCCAACCCTTTAAAATTGCCTTGCTGAAGTTCGTAAGTTGTCCAGAAACTGGCAGTATTTTCTGCCACGTTTTGCAGGCGATTGCCTACAGGTAAGTCATTATCACGGGTGACTCTGGCATCTGTATAACCATAGGAAGCAATCACATTCCAACCTGGTGTTAGTTGTCCGACGATATCAAGTTCAATGCCCTTGCTCGTTTGTTCCCCCACCTGAATGGAGTAATTAGAATCAGTGGGATCACTAGTTAAAACGTTGGCTTTTGTGAGGTGGTAAGCTGCCAATGTTGCGGAGAGTTTGCCGTCAAACATCTCTCCTTTTATGCCTACTTCGTACTGTTTGCTGCGTTCGGGAACAAAAGGTGAGTTGTCCCTAGACCGTCCATACTGTGGTACAAAGGATTCTGCATAGCTTGCATACAGAGAAATTGGAGGGATGGGTTGATAGACAATACCAACACGCGGTGTGAAGGCGGAATTATTGTCATTCGTTGCACTTTGGGCTACTAAATCCTTCTGTAAAATATTGACTGTATCAAAACGACCGCCCAGGAGTAGCTTGAGGTTTTCAGCTATAGTTACCTGGTCTTGCAGATAAAAGCCTAATGTATCTGTGAAATTTTGAACTACGTAAGGGGTAGTGGGACGGGTAATCGGAACAAAGTAAACGGGATTGAAAATATCGATAGATGCAAAAGGCCCGTTAGAAAAGCCATTGGAAACATTGGTGTAACGGTTCAGGTCTACGCCAAACAGCAGCTTGTGGGTAATTGTTCCTGTTTTGAAGTTACCAATAACATCTGTCTGGAGTCTGTAGTCTTCTTGGACAGTTCCACCAAAATTAGCAATATCCCTAGTTGCTGTGCGTCCATCTGCTTCTAGATCGTCTATCTGAACGCGGATTTCATCATTCTTGAATATGTTGGTGGAGAAGGCTTGACGCAATTGCCAATCCCGACTGAAGCGGTGTTCGAGATTGTACCCAAACTTGTAGTTAGTGATAGTGCTTTCGTTAATGGAGGGTTCACCAAAAAATCGACTGATGGGAACTGACCCAGGGCGATCGCCAATTGCAATCACTCCGCGATCGGGTTTAAAATCTCTGTCTGTGTATTCAAAGAAGAACTTTAAATCCGTATTTTCGCTCACTTTCCAAGCTATGACTGGTGCAACAAATAGACTCTGGGAACTAATAAAATCTCTGAAACTACCAGCATTATCGTAGGCAATGTTGAGACGATAGAGCAGGGTTTTATCTACATTCAGAGGCCCTGATAAATCCAATGCGGAGCTATAAGATGAAAAACTCCCAACACTCAGATCAACATTGTAGTAGGGGTCGCTTAGAGGTTTCTTCGTCACAATATTGACAATCCCACCTGGTTCAGTTTCTCCGAACAGTACCGATGCTGGACCCTTGAGTACTTCAACCCGCTCGACATTTGCAAAATCTGTGGATGGGTTTATGTATGATTGGTTGCTTGGGTGGTAGCAAGCTGTTGCGTATTTAATTTGTATATTGGACGCGCTCATGTTGCCCGCACTACAATATTTTTTGGTTTTCGTGTTATGCAATTTAGCTGCACATCAAGTTAATGCGATCGCATTTAGGGACTTCCAAGTGAAAAAATGTCCTATGGGACTAATTGGTTTGTCTTCCCCTTAAAAAAAGGGGAGAAAAGCTCTTTTGCTCCCGGAGGGCTAGGTTGGGGTTAAAAAGTCACTGAAATTGTGCCTTGAACCGTAAACGGTGCTTGGGGGAAGATTAGGTAGCCGTTGGTTTCGGAATAATTGATATTAAAGATGTTCTTGAAATTGAGTGAAGCTCCCCAATGATCCCGTTTGTATGAAATTGCGGCATTAGTTGTGACATAGGAAGGAAGGGTATAGGGGTCTGACTGGTTAGCAATGCGATCGCCGACAAAAAACAACCCAGCACCAAACTGTAACCCTTGCAAATCACCACGTTGAATTTCGTAGGTTGTCCACAGACTAGCACCATGATAGGGTGCATTTTGAAACCGCTTACCTATGATTGTGGAGTCGCTATCTTCGCTGACAGAGGCATCATTTAAATAACCAGAAGCGATCACCTTCCAACCCGGTAAAATCTGTCCGGCAATATCCAGTTCAATACCTCGACTTTTCACCTCTCCAACGGGAATTGAATAATCTGGATTTTTAGGATCTACGGTAGCAATGTTAGTTTTGGTAATGTCATAGGCAGCTAGTGTTGCGGAAAGTCGTTTATCAAAAAGTTCAGCTTTAACGCCCACCTCATACTGTGTACTACGAGAAGGCTCTATGAACTGTTTGTTTACTGTCTGGGCATCGTTTGGTTCAAACGATCGACTGTAACTGGCATACAGCGATATCGGTTCTATCGGTTGATAAACAATCCCCACACGCGGAGAAAAAGCTTCATCGTAAAAAATGGAATCAATCTCTTGGGTACCGTTGTTGATAAAGTCGTATCTGCCACCTAAAAGCAATTTCAGATTTGGCAGTAATGTCACTTGGTCTTGTAGATAAATTCCCTGGGTATTGCTGATCGAAGCTGACCCAAAACTCTCTAAAGTCTTTGGATAAGTTATCAAGCCATAAGTCGGATTAAAAATGTCTATTTTAGGAAAATCACCATTAAAAATGAAGCCTGCGTTCCGACTAGTATTCCGAATCAATTCAAACCCAAACAGCAGTTGATGAGCGATGGAACCCGTGTTGAATTTACCAATTAAATCTGTTTGCAGCGTTAAACTATCGTTGTAACTTACACCCCCAGATAACTGGCGGTCCAAAGTTCGACCATCTGCTTCTACATCAGCATACTGATTAGAATATTCACCATTCAGGTATTCAAATCGCCCAGTAAATCCACTCCTGAGTCGTAAATTATCGCTAAACTGTTGGTCTAATGTTACATTGAAACGATGGACTTGAACAATTTGATAATCAACAGGTTCGCCCAAATTGCGATTTCTTGGCAAGTTAGAAAAGGCAGAGAAAGGTGGAAAGCCTCGGTCGAACCCAAAATTCCCGTCAAGATATTCATAGGCGAAGTTTAGGGTTGTTGCATCACTAATCTTGTAGGTGAAAGCCGGAGATATAAAGAAAATTTTATTGTTAATGAAATCCCGATAGCTGCTAGAATTCTCATTGGAAATATTCAACCGATACAACAATCGTTTGTCATCGGTGAGTGGTCCTGAGAAGTCGAGTGAGGGCTTGTAAAAATCGTAGCTGCCGACGGTAAACTCAGCTGAATAATAGGGTTCGTTCAAGGGTTGCTTTGTGATGTAATTCACTATACCTCCTGGTGAGGACTGTCCGTACAACACTGATGCTGGCCCTTTGAGTACTTCCACTCGCTCAATATTGGCACCATCAGTAAAGAAAGGTGCAGTTACAAATCCATCCCTTAAGACAGAATTACTTACAAAACCGCGCAGGTTGACATCGCCAACGAGGTTGCCATAGCCCGATTGGATTGTTGCACCAGACACGTTACGAACGGCATCTGAAATCCGTGTGATTCCCTGATCTTTGATCACTTGTTGAGGAATCACCTGAATCGACTGAGGAATGTCGCGCAGAGGCGTGTCGGTTTTAGTCGCGGTTGACGCATCAGGTACACGATATCCATCTTGCTCACCCGTTACTACCAACTCAATTGGTTCATCACCCGAAGTTGATGGTTGAGTTGGCTGTGCTTGATTACCTGGCTTTTGTTGTTCAGGAGTTGGTTGAGTTTGCGGTTGTTGTTGCGCGGACGATGCTGCACTAGCCACAGAGAAGATAAGACCCTCATTTGGACTATCAAACAATTCGACTGTTGGTAGACTCCCCTCACCAATCACTGTGACTCGGATAGTATTGGCATCAAAGTTAGTAACTGTTATCTCACGAAGACCCGCAATTGGTTTTTCAGAGCGAAATGTGAATGTTTCACCCGATGGTAGGCGCAGTTGAGCATTAGGAATATCAGTGATGAAATTGCTACCAGCACTGCGATTGACTAGTTGCAACTGTTCCCCTTTGGTAGTCTGTAAAATAATCTCCAGACCTTTGGCAGTGGGATTTGCTTTTACTGCTGTAACTTGCACAACTGAAGTTGGTGGCGTGTTTGGTGCTGCCGACTGTACCAGTAACATTTGGGCGCTGGTAATAGCGGATTCTACCTCAGTTAGTTGCTTAGGAATGCGAGTTACTTGATCTGGTTTAGCTTCTTGCACTAGTTTCGCAGGGCGAAGCCAATTAACCAATGAATCAGATTTGGGAATATTTTGCGCTTTCGCAGGCTTAACCACCAAAACCGTTAAAACTATCAACAGCCACTCCACTCTACAACTGAAGATTTTGAATATTCGCTTACTCATTCCTCACCACATACCGTAGTATCCCAGATTCCAGGAATCTTTATTTAGGATTTATTATCAATAGAATACAGTAGTTTGTGGCGAAAAATCCTATTAATGTATATGCCGAAACGGATTTTTTTAGGTGTTTTGGTGAAGTTGCTCCTGTAGCAATGACTGCTCCTGCTATCAACGGTTAATATTTCAGTATTAACTAAATAAAAAGCGCCCTCCATTTCTGGAGGGCGCTTTTTATTTGTAATTACAGCAGAATTGGTGAATTGAGGAGTAAAACAGGTTTTATACCTGGCTTTCAGACTTAACTGGTGTACTTCACTTTCCTTGAAATCTGCTGTATGTTATACCAATTCTGCATGAAGGTGCGCCAAACTATATGAGGAACGAACCGCAAAGGGCGCAAAGGACACAAAGAAAGAAAGAAAGAAAGAAAGAAAGAAAGAAAGAAAGAAAGAAAGAAAGAAAGTTTGGCGCAGCCTTACAAAGAAATGGTATTAGGCGAGGTCTAAATCCCCATTACAAAACTGTACTTCCGACTTCCGACTTCCGACTTCCGACTTGTTTAATTTCGAGCGATACCTTCTTCACGCGCTGCACGTTGCACAGCAGCAGCAACAGCAGTGACGACGCGCTTATCAAAGACGGAAGGAATAATATGATCCCGATCCAAGTCTGAAGGATTGACTAAGGAGGCGATCGCACTTGCGGCTTCCAGGTACATTTTGATAGTAATTGTCTGTGCCCGACAATCTAAAGCACCACGGAATACCCCAGGAAAAGCGAGGACGTTATTGATTTGATTGGGGTAGTCGCTGCGACCTGTAGCGATCACAGCAACATCTTCACTGATTAATTCTGGCTGAATCTCTGGAATCGGATTTGCCATTGCAAACACAATTGGGTCTTTCGCCATTGAATGCACCATTTCTGGTGTCAAAACTCCCGGTACACTAACACCAATAAACACATCTGCCCCTTGCATTGCACCCGCTAATGTACCCTGAGCTTTCACGGCAAATTCGAGTTTTTCTTCTGTCAAGTCGGTGCGACTAGTAGAGATAATCCCTTTAGAGTCACACATCCAGATTTTTTCTGCCCCAGCTTTACGGAGTAACCGAGCGATCGCTACTCCCGCCGCCCCAGCACCGTTAATCACGATCTTGATTTCCCCTATTGACTTTTGTACCAGCTTTAGGGAATTAAACAAGGCGGCTAAGGTGACAATTGCTGTACCGTGCTGGTCATCGTGAAAAACGGGGATATCTAACTCCTGGCGTAATCTCTTTTCAATTTCAAAGCAGCGAGGGGCAGCGATATCCTCTAAATTCACGCCTCCAAACACCGGAGCGATATTCTTAACTGTCTGGATAATCTCTTCTGTATCTTGGGTAGCCAGACAAATGGGAAAAGCATCCAGCCCCGCAAATTCCTTAAACAGCATTGCTTTGCCTTCCATAACTGGTAGGGCGGCGGCTGGGCCGAGATTTCCTAAACCCAAAACGGCACTACCATCGGTAACAATGGCAACAGTGTTTTGTTTGATGGTTAACTTGTAAACTTCCTCTGGGTCTTGAGCGATCGCTGTACAAATTCGACCGACTCCAGGCGTGTAAGCCATTGCTAGATCGGAAACACTCTTCAGGGGAATTCTGCTGACAATGCTGATTTTGCCACCGCGATGCAAATTAAAGGTGCGATCATAGACACTGAGTAACTTGATGTCTGGCAATGCTTTCACTGCTTGCACAATAGTTTCAGCGTGTTCAGTACTAGCAGCATCCACAGTCAGATCGCGGATAGACTCTTTGCGGGTTTGCTCGATTAAATCAATTTGACCGAGATTACCGCCAGTGGCTGCGATCGCGTGGGTTATTGACGCTAACATCCCGATGCGATTGGGAATCTGCAAGCGCAGCGTCAAACTAAAACTAGAATTAGGAGTTAGGTCTGCCATGTTGATTTTGGATTTTAAGTTTTAGATTTTATATTGAATTGAGACAAAAACTAAAATCTGAGATTTGTTAGTCAGTGAAAACCCAATGAATGTAAACTCTTGAGATAACCGTCAGTAGTTAGTTTACTCACTGCTGAGATTTTTGATAAGTATTTTTATTTATACCAATGCATTTACTAATATAAATGAGTAACAATTTAGTAATTGTACCCAAATACACCAGATATTTTTTTAATATTTTATCTATGTAAATATTTGTATAACTATAGCTTCATAAAAAAAGCACCCTCCAGACAGAGAGCGCGGTGAATTTTATCTGACAATTAAGCGTGGATTGCCGGCGCCGCAGCTACGCCCGTCGTAGACATCGTTGCCACAGGTACTGCCTCACCAGCCGCCAGATCCAGAGGGAAGTTGTATTAAGTTTTATAAGAAGAATTCAGAACTCAGGAGCGGAGCCGGAGCAGGGCGAAAGCGAGGCATCAGAATGAGCGTATGAATTCTGTACGAGTGGGTGATGAATATTGGTCAAAAGCGAGTGGAATGGTGGGCGAAAAAAATTAAAATATTCTCGCCTTAAAACTCTATCCCTTTATGGGTAGAGTGTTTTGAATTCAGAATTCTGAATTCTGAATTCTGAATTCTGAATTCTGAATTCTGACTCCTGTTTTATTAAGCTAAACGCTCAACAAAGTCAGCGTGTTCTTTTGAATTTAACCCTTGTTGCAGCACTGCTAAAACTTTCGTCATGTCTCCAGTAATTAGTGAGGTGACAGCTAACCACAAACCTGGAAATACCCTACTTTTAATCACGCCATCTGCATCTGCCACGAGTGGCAAATATTCACCATTTTGCAAACAGAACCAATCGAGTTTATTTTCCAAAGTCTGCCAGACGATATATTCCTGCACTCCGTTGCGACGATAGGCGCGTTTTTTGTCGTATAAATCAATAGATGCACTACTGGCTGCTACTTCTGCTACTAATTCTGGTGCGCCTTCTACGTAATCATCTTCGCTGATTTGTGCCTGTCCTCTGGTTGGTTTATCTATTAACAGCAAAACATCAGGTTGTGGTTCATTATCTAAATCCAAGCGCACGGTAGCATTGTCACCTAGCGCTACGCCTGGAGTGGAAACTTGATAAACTCCCAACCAAGTGATTAACTGTCCATGAGGTTGTCCATGACTTCTAAAACGCAGTGGTGAGGCCACGTAGACGACTCCTTCGATTAATTCTGCTTTTTTATAAGGCATTGCTGTATAACGACGCTCGAATTCGTGGCGGGTTAAGCGATCGCCACTTTCTAAGGGAGGAATAAAAGCGCTATTATTTAAGCCATGTTCCACAGAAGCCGTCATGACGTGATTCCTCATCCGCAGGAGTTATAGCTTGAATTTAACATAGGGGAATTGTTGGGGACGATCGCAGATTAACCATTAAATCTAGCACGTAGTAGGGGCAATTCATGAATTGCCCCTACAAAACGATATGGGTTTTCCGAGTATATGTATTTTGTTTTTTTTGTCAATGCGATCGCACTTCAATTTTTGGTTTAGGGGACTTGAATTTCTCCACCTTGTGGTTTTGATAATGCTTGTAATTCTTCCCAAGAATAGTGACGGGGTAGTTCAATTGGTTTGTGATTGGCTCCTAATCCCAATCCAATTGTCGGCTGGAGTTCTTCAATGAATTCTCCAGCGTACTCTACCAACTTCTTGGCTGCAACGCTACCAGTAATTGCCCCTGCAACCACACCAATTGCAGCACCCATTTTACCACCAATGGAGCGACCTAGTGCGGCTCCGGCAACGCCACCTCCCACAGCACCTAGATTTGTAGCCAGGGGATGAGGCAAATCTGTCGCTTCTAAATCCTCCGGTTGAGATTCAATCTGTGGTTGCTGTTGTGGTGTAATTTGCCCTTGATCATTTGTCATCATGTTTCGTCCTTTTTGTCCTTACAAACAACTAATAGACTAATGCGAAAATAGAATCTAAAACCCTTGTGCAGTTTGGGCTGATACCTAATTTATGGAGAGGTCTAAGCTGTTGCGTATTTAATTTGTATATTGGACGCGGGCTTTTCGGCCCGCACTACAATATTTTTGGGTTTTCGTGTTATACAATTTAGCTGCACATCAACTTAATCACTATTTTAATCGTTGAGCTATGCGTTAGCAAAGCGCTGCTGCAAGCAGGTCGCCAACACGTAAAGCATTGGCCATAATCGTTAATGTCGGGTTAGCACCAGAATTTGACGGAAAGAAACTACTATCTACCACATAGAGATTATCGACATCATGGGTACGACAATTGACATCAAGGACTGAAGTTTTGGCATCTGTGCCAAATCGACAACTACCACATTGATGGCCAACTGCTTGTTCAGGTAGTTGTGTGCGAGGATAAAGGCTAAATGGTAGGACGCTTTTAGCACAATGAGGGATTGACTTCAGCACAGATGTCCAGCGATGGATCAAGCGATCGCTTGCTTCGGTATTATTCAGTGTATAGTCAACGTGAATCTTCTCACCCACCACGCGAACCCGATTATTCGGGTCTGGTAAATCTTCTGTTTGCAACCACCAACCCACCGATCGCTCGGCCAGCAAATGGCGCTCATAATTAGGAATCAGCTTGACAAATGGAGCCATTAGTGGTGGTGCTTCTCCGGGAATCATATCGGCTAGCACATTACCTGTATTTTGTACCATGCCCATCGGATAAGGAAAATCCGGCTCTCCCCAATAAAAATCGTTGACAGCGATCGTTTTTTGAAAGTTGGCGTGATTCACTTCTAGATGTATGGAAACTATAGCTGTTTCCAGTTGCCTCATGAAATTCCGCCCCACCTGATCGGAACTGTTTGCTAATCCGTTAGGATGTTTGTCATTAGCAGACCGTAACAGCAAAGCAGCTGAGTTGACAGAACCACAGGCAACAACCACAATATCGCCTGTAAACCAATGTTTTTCCCCGGCAATTTCAGTTTCTACGCTTGTAACCTCTCGCCCCGACTCATTGGTATGCAGCCGCAAGACTTTAGCATTAGTTAAAAGGGTGAAATTGGCATATATCTCGCGGGTAGGACGAATGGCGTTAACATCGGCATCGGCTTTGGCACCTACAAGACAGGGGTATCCATCAAAAGTATCGCAGCGAATGCAGGGACTCTTGGTGCGATCGCTTTCATTCAGCTTTAATCCTAGTGGGAGGTGAAATGGATAGTAACCTAGTTCACGGATGCCATCAGCAAGGGACTGCATATCTGGCTCATGACTGACTGGCGGATAGGGATATGGTTCGCTGCGAGGTGGTTCGGTGGGGTCTTCTCCTTCTTTGCCATGCACGTCATACAGCTTTTCTGCTTGCGTGTAGTATGGCTCAAAGTCTTGATATTTCAAAGGCCATTCTGGAGAAATTCCTCCCTTGTGAATTACCCTTTGAAAATCTCGCTCCCGCAATCGAATTAAGGCTGCTCCGTAGAGTTTAGTATTGCCACCAACCCAGTAACCTGTTTGGGGCTGAAATGCCTTGCCTTCCTTGTTATACCATTGCTCATCTGTATGGTAACGATGTTTTTGATAAACCTCCTCTGGATTCCAGTTAGCTTTCTCTCTGGGCAAAAAGTCGCCTCGTTCCAGCACGAGAATTTTTTTACCTGTAGGTGCGAGGCGGTGAGCCAGTGTACCTCCACCGGCTCCCGTACCGATAATGATGATGTCGTAGCGCTCAGTGATGTTCGTCATATATGCAGGAGGTTGCAAATTATTTTTATCTCGAACATTATTAGTCTAACTGGTTCTTAGTCATACCAATTCTGTATGAAGATGCGCTAAACCCTATTTAAGTACAAGAAAGAAAAACGAACCGCAAAGGAGAGGCAGCGCGTTGCGGGGGTTCCCCCCGTTGTAGCGACTGCCGTCGCAAAGGACACAAAGAAAGAAAGAAAGAAAGAAAGAAAGAAAGAAAGAAAGTGCAATTCGACACCTTTAAGAAAGTCTGTTGCAGGCTGTATGCCAACTCCGATAATTACGATATCTGCTTGCAAGCGATCGCCATTATCTAAAATGACGGCTTCTACCTTGTCACTACCTTCAAATTGCACCGCTTTTCTACCAAACTTAAAGGAAACGCCGTTTTCCTCATGAACTTGCTGAAAGATTTTGCCGATTTACTCGCCAAGGGTTTTCTTAAAAGGTATAGAATTCGGCGAGATAACCGTTACTGACGTTTTCACCTTCAATCCGTACCTGATAACGAGCTAAAGAATCCAAGCCAGGTGTCATTTATGCCTAAAGGAAGGCTAATATTTCCTTTTAATTTCATTTATGTTTATATATTATGTAAATCAGGCATATTTGATAATTATAAAAATTAAGTTTGTATTAACTTGAACCTGCCATTTATCGCCAGTAACCAAGTTAAATAACAGGAGATTCCTATGGCTGAAGCCATTGAGATTTATGACGATCGCCTGCGTGCTATTGTACGCCCCGATGCTTCACTCCAGGAGCTAGCCAACGGTGCCGTTCATAGTGAGGGGCCTGTTTACTTCCACGAAGACGATAGCGTTGTGTGGAGTGACGCTCACGGCAACCGCCTGTTGCACTGGAGTCCTACTGATGGTGTGAACGTCCTGCGATCGCCATCTGATTATCAAAGCGGTAATTACCGCGATTTAGAAGGTCGTCTAGTTGCTTGCTCCTCCGGTCTGCGTGCCATCATCCGACGTGAACACGATGGGGAATGGAAGATTTTAGTCGATCGCTACCAGGGCAAACGCCTGAACAGTCCAAATGATTTGGTAGTCAAAAGTGACAACACAATTTGGTTCACCGATCCGCCCTATGGTATCACCGAGCCGAACCAAGGTTACGGCGGCGAACAGGAACAACCTGGAAGTTATGTGTATCGCTTCGATCCGGCTACTGGTGAAATTTATCCGGTAGTAACAGACATGGTGCGCCCGAATGGGCTGGCTTTCAGTCCAGATGAAAGCCTTTTGTATGTCTCAGATACAGCTGCGTTTAATATTCCTGGCGGACCTCATCATATTCGCGTCTATGAGGTTGTAGGCGATAGCCATGTGCAGAATGGCCGCGTGTTCTGTGTGATCGATCCCGGACAACCGGATGGATTTCGGGTTGACGAACATGGCAACATTTTTACTAGTTCTGAAGATAGCGTACAAGTATACGCGCCCGATGGGACTCAGTTAGGAAAAATTCTCATACCGGAGACATCCGCTAACCTAACTTTCGGTGGTAAAGAACGCGATCGCCTATTTATCACAGCCGGTCATTCCTTATATGCTATTGACCTTAATACCCGTGGTGTACAACTATGATTTATCAATTTGGGCTGGGTGTAGCGATCACCTTTTTCCTAGCTGCATTTAATTTCCCACAGCTAGGGTTAAAGTTGTTCAGTTCACTTTCTCCTGTGTATCCTGACGGACTCCCAGGATTGGCACTTTTACTACTAAGAGTTAGCCTTGGCGGGTTGTTTCTACTACACGGCTATCCAAAGATAACGCATCTTCGACAGTGGGCTGAGTCTCTAAAAATGCCTATCTTTCTTTGCTTTTTATCAGCTGCATCTATGTTAGGTGGCGGAATTTTTCTAATAATTGGATTCCTCACCCTCTTAGCAACTTTGCCCATTCTCGGCTCAATGATTTATGCGATATATTTAGACATTTCTGGAAGTAAGCCCTTTGTAGCCCAAGATCCCTACTTAATTCCTGAAGGACAGTATCAGGGGCCTTTAGGAAAAGGTGAAGCGCCAAGTTGGGAAAAAGCGTTTATGTATTGCGTTATGCTGATTGCGATCGCAGTTTTAGGCCCCGGTGCATATTCGCTAGATGCTTCGATTTTTGGAAGATGAATCATCGTTAATACTGCACCAGACAGGCAATTTTGTGATAGATAATTGAAAGTATCTCTTCTACGGGAGTAGGATAGTGATGACCGAGTTACTTGAAAAAGCGATCGCCAAGCTCAAAACTTTGCCTGCTAGCAAACAGAATGCGATCGCGGCACTGATTCTTGAAGAAATTGAAGACGAAACCCTTTGGGATAAAACTTTTGAGCAATCTCAGGATGCACTCGCTACACTTGCAGCCGAGGCAATAGCTGAATATCAAGCAGGCAAAACACAACCACTAGACCCAGAAACTTTGTGAACTCACGTACAACAGTTAAGTTTCGCAAAGCTTTTGCCAATTTACCTGAGGAAGTTCAAGAACAGGCACGCGAGGCTTATCGTCAGTTCAAGCAAGATCCTTGGCATTCGAGTCTTCGTTTTAAAGAGGTGCATCAGGAGTTACCTATTTATTCTGCTCGTCTCAGCAAGAATTATCGGGTAGTCGGTCAACGTGATGGAGACTTCATTGTGTGGTTTTGGATTGGTTCACACGCAGATTATAACAAGTTGCTATCTCAGTTTTAGGTGAAGTTAATATTATTATCAAGTTGCTTACCTGAATTCACAAAAGCTTAATTGATGCAGTTTTAACGTGTATTTATTGCAATATTTTAATCCTTGTATTTTGACTTACATTATTTTTTTGTAACAAGCAATACTGTATGTCCATCAGGGTCTTTAACTAAACACCCCTTGCGGTAAGGACTTGCACTATCCGTAAACTGCACAATCCCCGATGACACAAACTGAACCCCATTCTGCCGCAATATATCTACCGCCTGCTCAATGTCATTGACAACAAGTTCAATTTGCATATGTGCAATATCACAACTTTTCCAGTCACTCGGTATAGGACGGCCTTTTCCAGGCAAAATATAGTCTAACAGTTCAATTCCCACACTATCTTGAACAGGTCGTAGTCCTGTAATTCTGACTTTGGCTCCTGGTAAATTATCCAAGCGAGTTTGGGTTGACTGCCAGTTAAGACTGCGGCTATCAATTTGCATTCCCAGGAGATCGCAGTAAAAGTGTAGACTTTGCTCGGTGTTAGAAACTGCGATCGCACTATGATCAATTCCCAAAAATAAGCGGTCGCTCTTTTGATGCCATTTATCTTTTCCTTTATCAGGCGGAAACCAAATTAACTCTAAATCATGACCATCAGGGTCTTTAAACTTAAAGGCACGGACACCAGCAGATGCTTCATTACTAGGTGGCATTGTCTGGGGGGAAACTGAAATTGGTTCAATGGGAAATGAACGCAAGTGAGCATAGGCGCGATCCATATCACTCACTACAATTGCAAAATGTTGAAACCACAGGTCATTACTTTGTGAATCGCTAGGAATGGGTTTACCCTGAATGTTGAGATACTCCATCAACTCGATAAGTTCATCACCTAATCGTAAGGTAACAATGCGAATTTTTGCTCCACTCAAATCTTCCAGATCGCTGTAATTCTGTCCTTCAACAGTCATGTCTGAAACTAGTTCAAAACCAAGCGCTTCTTTATAGAAATTTAAAGAGCGATCGCAGTTTGTCACCGTTAATCCAATAGCTCGAATTCTTTGTACCTGTACATAGGTTTGACTAGGCATTTTCGATGGACTCTCTACTTACAATTAAGGGATTTGCAACAAATAAATTATTGAATCTTGTGGGGTGGGCAAGATGCTTGATTATTTGAGTATCAAATTTGGGTTTTTACCTTCTTGGAGTAACTTCGCAGCAGTAACGTGAATTCCAAAGTTCTCTCCCAATTGCGCTCCCAAAGTTCCGTGAACGAATAATATTGCCATTATCGCTATGCCTGCTAACAAGTAACTCCACTGCACCTGCCTAGAAGCATCCTTGCGCCAGCGATAGCGTTGCAAACCTCTCCATACTGTCATGGCTGCGATCGCTCCCAACAGCAAAACGCCACCCAAACCATGCAAAAGCATTGTCCAACCAGTAGTTAACCCCCAAGCGCTCTTTTGATCAACTGGTGGATTTGCTAGCAGTAACTCGAAAAAACCAGCTGCAACCGTGAAAAAGCTGATAAAAGCTGCTCCAATCAGGTTATACCAGCCGACATCAAAGAAACCAGAACGCAGGGCAGGCAGACCTAAAAATTTGAAGATTGGTTTTTCTAAAGCAAAAAGCGTTCCTGCAATATCAAAAACGATCGCAATAATCAACAAACCCAATGTTAAATGCACTAGTTGCGGATGTATCGGAATTTCATAAGGCAATCCGTTAGCATTCAGCCTCAATCTCAACTGTTCAATAAGTTGCCAGTTCATGGCGAAACTCCCTGCTTCATCGCTTGCACAACTGGCTCGATGTGTAACCCATACACCCAAACTAGCTTGCTTCCTAGATAGACTTGCAAGCACACTAGGCAGACTAAAAACGTTGCAGCACCCAGATAAGCAGGCGGTACTTTCCGTGGGGTGCGATCGCGAATCACGTAACGCCAAGCTGTAATGGCGACGACAATAGCCGCCAGCGACCAACCCATCACCGTATGAAAATTCAGTGTTGGTTGGACTGCTGGGTAAATGTTCGCCAGACCTGCTTCAAACTGACCAAAAATCACCGCTAAAAAGATGGTTACTGAGGCAACAAACATATTCCAGAAACTCACCTCAAACAAACGCACGTTGCGGGTGAAATAGCCCAGCACATCGCATACGAAAGAAAAAAGCACCATCGCAATTACGAAGTGGACGATGATCGGGTGTAGAGGGTCAGGGTATGGTAAATTTTGATTATTCAAAGACAGAGCATAAAAAACTTTTTCCATATTTAGTGTTTTTTACTACTTATTTTTTCAAATCCAAAAAGTAATTAAATTAACCAAGATTTTACTTTAAATCATATCCCAACTGGCATTTACAGCAGAATTCAGAATTCAGAATCCAGAATTCAGAAGTAAAACAGGGTTTATACTTAGCTTTGAGACGAATCGTTGCGTACTTCACTTTCCTTTAAATCTGCTGTATAAAAACTAGACAATGGTTATTTTTAGTTAGATTGGTTATTTGACAATAGCTAATCTAATCAGACACTCAGGATTTACAAAAACAATAGCCTAAACCCTGATTATTCAGTAGGGGCAATTCATGAATTGCCCCTACTGAATATATTACATGGTTCTTTCATTTAGATTGATTAACTAAAGATTTTACCTGAATTCATAACCGACATTGCTTTGAATATACCATAAATCTTTCTTCAGATTGATATGATCTTTAGAATTGACAATCTTACAAATCAAGACACACTGTTGTCACAGGAATGACAACTAATTGAAATCTTGCTCAGTCAAACAAGATACTGTTTATCTTTCTCTGGATAGATTGGAAAAATACTAGAGATTTCTTAAAGTAAGGAAAAGTTTTGCTTTTTTAATCTATAATTTACCGATTTGACCAGCTAAATCGCCAAGGTAATACTACGCCCAGCAAAAATATCATGCAAGTCTTCAGCGACTTACAATGTACACAAGTTTTAAAAGTATCGAAAACATTATGAGCTATTCTCCTTACTTGCTTAAAGGTCAAAAAGCACTTGTGACGGGTGCTAGTTCTGGGATTGGTGAAGCGATCGCTCGCTATTTAGCTTTATCAGGTGCAGCAGTAGCTGTCAACTATCATTCGGAAGCTGAGTCAGCCCAAAAACTTGTCGATGAGATCAAAGCGGCTAATGGTGAAGCTTTTGCTATTCAAGCTGATGTCAGCAAAGAAGACGAAATAAAGGCGATGTTCAGCCAGACGCTCGATCAATTCGGCACTATTGACATTTTGATAAACAACGCAGGTCTTCAAAAAGATTCAGCGTTTGTCGATATGACTCTTGAGCAATGGAATAGAGTTATTGAGGTAAACCTGACAGGACAATTCTTATGTGCTAGGGAAGCTGCAAAAGAATTCTTGCGCCGAGGTGTACAGCCCCAGATTTCCTCTGCCGCAGGTAAGATTATTTGTATAAGTTCAGTGCATCAGATAATTCCTTGGGCGGGGCATGTTAATTATGCTTCGAGTAAGGGCGGTATAAATATGATGATGCAAAGTATTGCTCAAGAACTTGCACCCCAGAAAATTCGCGTCAATAGTATCGCCCCTGGTGCAATCAAAACTCCAATTAATAAATCAGCTTGGGATACTCCAGAAGCAGAGGAGAAGTTACTAAAACTGATTCCAGCCAAACGCGTGGGAGATGTAGAAGATATCGCCAAAGCAGCAGTTTGGTTGGCTTCTGATGATTCTGATTATGTTAATGGTATAACACTGTTTGTAGACGGTGGTATGACCTTGTACCCCGGTTTTACAGAGAATGGCTAAAGTAATTCGTAATTCGTAATAGAGCCTCTGGCACGCTACGCGAACGTAATTCGTAATTAAGTTTTGTAACTGGGATTTAGAAAGAGCCACAAAACTTGCTGCTTGTTAGAGGTTGTTTGAAAAGTGTTTCGCTATCACTTTAGGCACTTTTAGATCCCCCCTAACCCCCCTTAAAAAGGGGGGAACCGGAATCAAAGTCCCCCTTTTTAAGGGGGATTTAGGGGGATCTAAAACTATTTGATACCGACAATAGAACTTTTCAAACATCCTCTTAGAAGCGGGGGAATTAAAACCACATAATTGGCTAATTGAGAATGCCGACAAAAGTTACTGTCAATCCTGGTTTGATAACCATCAACGATGGTTCCTCTTTTCTAGTAACAGCTAGTGATGGTTCCATCGACGAAAATTTAGCTCAAGGTTTTTTTGTTTGGGACACACGCCTAATTTCTTACTACGAAATTTCTCTGAATCGCTACCCCCTTTCGCTGCTAGCCTCTAGCAATATCACCCATCATAATGCGCTTTACCAATTCACCAACCCGCAACTTCCTACTATCAACGGGACTTTACCTGCTGGTAGTTTGCTTGTAACTGTTCGGCGCGACATTGTGGAAGGTATGCATGAAGATATTGATATAACTAACTATCACAATGAAGTTGTTAAGTTTCAATTAATGCTAGCTGTGCGCTCAGATTTTGCGGACATTTTTGATGTCAAATCACAGCAACTCTTGACGCGGGGTGAAACAGAAACCAGATGGGAAAATAGTGTACTCACGACTGAATATCATAACGGTTCTTTCTTCCGAGGTATTGTGATTGAACCAGTTTGTGGTACTTCTGAGCCACGCTATGCCAATGGTCGTTTAATGTTTGATCTGACAATACCTCCTGGCAAGACATGGCACACTTGTATCAACTTTACAGCCTTAGCTGATGGAAAAGTCTTCAAACCTCAAGATACCTGTGTTGTACCTCACAATACAAAAGCCGGAAAGGTTAGAGATGAGTTTCTGATTAATGCCACAAAGTTGCGATCGTCTAATGCTGAAATTGCCGAATATTATCAGCAAGCGATCGCGGATATGGGAGCGCTACGAATTGAGGTGTATGATAATGGGCATCAATTTTGGATGCCTGCTGCTGGTATTCCTTGGTTTGTCGCCGTTTTTGGCCGCGACTCAATAATTGCTAGCTTGCAAGCGATCGCAGTTTATCATGAATTTGCCCGTGGCACGTTGCTGAAACTGGCTCAACTCCAGGCGACTGAGTTGGATGATTGGCACGATGCCCAACCGGGCAAAATGCTGCACGAAATGCGGCGCGATGAGTTAACCACACTCAACCTACTTCCATATCATCCCTACTACGGAACAGTAGATACTACCATCCTTTGGATTGTTACTTTATCTGAAGCCTATAACTGGAACGCCGACCTCAGTATGCTTGATGAGTGTCGAGAACCACTGGAAAAGGCGCTAAATTGGATTGACAAATACGGCGATTTTGACGGGGATGGCTTTGTTGAGTATTTAACTCATTCGTCAAAAGGATTACGCAATCAAGGTTGGAAAGATTCGGGTGAGGCAATAGTTTACCCAAACGGTGAGTTAGTTGAGCCGCCAATCGCTTTATGTGAAGTTCAAGGCTACGTTTATGATGCGTGGCTAAGGGCAGCTTTAATTTATGAAGTGTGGGGCGAAAAAGAACAGGCGAAAAAGCTGCGTCAAAAAGCCGAAGAACTTTATCAACGATTTAACGATCGCTTTTGGATGGATTCAGTTGGCTTTTACTGTTTAGGATTAGACGATAAAAAGCAGCAAATTCAATCAATTACCTCAAATCCGGGGCATTTACTCTGGTCTGGTATCGTCCCACAGGAACGAGCAAAAAAACTTGTTAACCGACTTTTTCAACCAGATATGTGGTGTGGTTGGGGTGTGCGGACTCTTTCATCTGAAAATCTGGCATATAACCCGATTAGTTATCAACGCGGTAGTGTTTGGCCTCATGATAACTCGATCATCGCGGCGGGATTAAAAAAGTATGGCTATCACAAAGAAGCTAACCGTATTGCTGAGGGTATTTTTGCTGCTGCTAGTTATTTTCAAGCTGGACGAATGCCAGAATTGTTTGCGGGAATTGATCGCCAAGATGATAACTTTCCAGTCCCCTACCCAGACGCTAATATACCCCAGGCTTGGGCTGCTGGTTCAATTTTCTTACTGATTCGTACCATTTTAGGACTTAAAGCTGATGCCTCAAAACAACAGTTAAAAGTACAGCCCTCACTCCCAGATTACTTACCCGATTTAGAACTCACAAATTTGTCCGTGGGAGATGCTACGGTGGGATTGCGCTTTTGGCGCGATGGCGAACAAACCCAATGGGAAGTTACCCATCTAGATGGTGAATTAGAAGTTTCTGCATAGTTATTATTTACTCTTATGGCATCTGATTCATCTAATAAAGCTATATTTGCGGCGATGGGGGCTAATTTAGCGATCGCTATTACCAAATTTATCGCCGCCTCCATTACTGGCAGTTCCGCCATGATGTCTGAAGGGATTCATTCAGTGGTAGATACTGTTGATCAACTGGTACTTTTGCTGGGAATTCGCAGGAGCCAAAAGCCAGCAGATGCTAGCCATCCCTTTGGTTATGGTCAAGAACTTTACTTCTGGACTTTCATCGTTGCTCTCCTCGTCTTTGCCATTGGCGGCGGTATGTCAATTTACCAAGGAATCATTCATTTAATTAATCCCAGTCCTTTAGAAGACCCAAAATGGAATTATATTGTGTTAGCTATAGCAATATTATTGGAGGGTTTTTCTTGGATTGTAGCTTTAAGAGAGTTTTTGCCAACCAAGGGTAAACAAAATTTTTGGCAAGCAATCAAAAATAGTAAAGATCCCACAGTATTGACAATATTATGTGAGGATACTGCGGCAATTTTAGGTTTAATCGTTGCCTTCATCGGAATCTTCTTAGGACATTTATTTAATAATGTTTATTTGGATGGCATCGCCTCGATTATCATTGGCATTATCTTGGCTATAGTAGCGGTGGTACTAGCCAGAGAAAGTAAAGGATTATTACTTGGTGAAAGTGCCGATCCTAAAACTATAGCTAATATCCGCTCTTTGTCAAAAACAGAACCAGGAGTGAAAGAAGTTATCCGTATACTAACAATGCAGCTTGCTCCACAGGAAGTATTACTCAACTTAGAAATTCAATTTTCTCAAAATCTGACAGGTGAAGAAATAGCATTAACTGTAGAAAGTTTAGAAATAAAAATTCGCCAAAAGCATCCTGAAATAAAACAAATTTTTATTGAAGCCAAATACTTAAGTGCGGCTCGCAGATATTCTGAACCTTCTGAATAAATATCAAACACAGCATTTGTAAATAGTAGTTATTGATGGGCACAATAAATTATGGTAAAAATTCTTGGTCAAGGACAGGCTTTTGGCGCACCGGGTATCGAGCCTCGATGGACTCATGCCAATAAAGATGGAGTCGGCACAGCTTACTCTACCTCCAGTAACATTTGGTTTACGATCTGGAACGGTGTTGTCACTGAAATCTACCATCCCACAGTAGATAAACCCCAAGTTCGGGATTTACAGTATCTAATTTCTGATGGAAAAAGCTTTTTTCACGAAGAGAAACGCCATCTCGAATCAAAAGTTGAACCGATGTGGACTCATGGTTTAGGATACCGCATCACTAATTCCGATCCCAAAGGGCGTTATGCTGTAATCAAAGAAGTGATTGCTGACCCGCATTTCTCCTGTATTTTACAACATACAAAGTTAACAGGCGATCGCGATTTTATTTCCCAACTCCAGTTATACGCTTTATGTGCGCCACATCTGGAAGTTAGCGGCAGAGGTAATAATGGTTACGCTGTACAAGTTGCTGGACATCGGATTCTCACAGCCGAGAAAGGAGGAACATGGCTAGCGCTGGGTGCAACAGTTCCTTTTACCCGTCTTTCCTGTGGTTACGTCGGTGAAAGTGATGGCTGGACAGATTTAGCTGATAATTTTCAGATGGATTGGGAGTTTGACAGTGCTGTGGATGGCAACATTGCTCTGACTGGAGAATTAAATTTAGATAGCACTAAAGAGTTTACTTTAGGACTGGCATTTGGTACAAATCTGCACAATGCGATTTCTACACTGTTTCAGTCGCTGAATATTCCATTTGAAAAGCAGAAACAGCAATACAACGAACAGTGGAAGCGATCGCGCGATGGCACCCATTCATTAGAAAATGTTGCTTATGATGATGGGAAGTTGTATCACAACAGCATTAGTTTGTTGTTAGCACATGAAGACAAAACTTATCCTGGTGCGTTGATTGCATCCCTGGCTATCCCTTGGGGCGAAGCCAAAAACGACCAAGATCAAGGAGGATATCACCTTGTTTGGACGCGGGATATGGTTAGTAGTGTATCAGGTTTAGTGGCTGCGGGTCAAACAGCTACAGCAGTGCGATCGCTGATTTATCTTGCCACTAGTCAGCAGGAAGATGGCGGTTTTCCCCAAAATTTCTGGGTTGATGGTAAACCTTACTGGACAGGTATCCAGCTTGATGAGGTAGCATTTCCCATTCTGTTAGCATGGCGATTGCAGCAACAGAAGACTTGCTTAAACTTTGATATTTATCCGATGATTTTGCGGGCGGCGGGTTATTTAATTCGTCATGGCCCAGCTACCCAACAAGAACGCTGGGAAGAAAATAGCGGTTATTCACCATCAACACTAGCATCTAATATCGCCGCCTTAATCTGTGCTGCTGAATTTGTTCGTGAACGTGGGGATGAAGCAACAGCAAAGTTTATCGAAGAATACGCTGATTTTTTAGAATCTCACATCGAAGATTGGACAGTAACTACTGAAGGGACTTTAGTTGCTGGCATCAAACGGCATTATATTCGGATTACTCCTACAGATATTAATAATCCTCAACCCAACGAAAATCCTAACCAAGGAACTCTTTTTATCAGCAGTCAACCTCCTGGTGAACCCGCAGAATTTCCGGCGAAGGAAATTGTTGATGGTGGGTTTCTGCAATTAGTGCGTTATGGAATTCGCAAACATGATGATCCGATTATCGTTGATTCTGTCAAAGTAATTGATGCAGTCTTGAAAGTAGATACATCTGCTGGCCCTTGTTGGCATCGTTACAACCACGACGGCTACGGACAACAACAAGATGGCAGTCCATATCTAAGTTGCGGTCAGGGACGTGCTTGGCCTCTCTTAACAGGAGAACGAGGACATTATGAATTAGCTGCGCGTGGTGATGTCAAAACATATATTAAGGCGATGGAAGGATTTGCTTCAGACACTTGTTTGCTCCCAGAACAGGTTTGGGATGAAGCAGATACACCTGAAAACCACATGTATTTAGGAAAACCAACAGGTTCTGCGATGCCCCTAATGTGGGCACACTCGGAATATATCAAGCTGTTACGGTCAAATCATGATGGTCAGGTATTTGATTTTATTCCAGAGGTGGCAAATCGTTATTTAGGCGAAAGACAAGAGTGTAAATCATTAGAAATTTGGAAGTTTAACCGTCAAATAGACAAAGTTAAAAAAGGTTATACATTGCGAATTCATGCTTTAGCATCTTTTCAGTTGCACTGGTCAGATGATAATTGGCAAACCGTAAAAGATACGCCTGCTACTTCCACCAAGTTAGGAGTGAATTTTGTAGATATTTCTGTTTCCGATCGCCAGCAACAGCCAATTAGCTTTACCTTTTTCTGGATTGAAAGCAGTAAATGGGAACAACGCAATTACACGGTTGCGGTTTCATAATTCGTAATCAAGTTAGACCAGTACAACCAGACATTATCCAATAATAGCTAGGACTTACGCAAAATATCTCTCAAACTCTGATTTCTCCGTGTCCTCTGCGCCTCTGCGGTTCGTTATTCCGTAACTCCTCTGTAAGTCCTAATAGCGATCGCTTTACTAGCTCTATCAGCGAATAAACGAAACCAAAGTTAGATAACCCCACAATCAAAAAGAGCCATTTTCATGCAAAATAATTCATCACCCAAGCCAACAATTGACTACTGGCACGTCTGGACTGACCACGACGGGATAAGTCACCAATCCCGTTGTCAAATTGAGGACTTCATCGAAAAAGGCATAGCCCCGGATACCTCACCGCAGTGGCTTTCTAAATTGAAGCAGTCTGGTGCGACAATCACCTTTACTGTGCTACCCGTGGGATGGGTTGGCAACTGGCATGAGAACCCCAAGCCCCAGTGGATAATACCTTTGTCGGGACGCTGGTTTGTGGAGACTATGGACGGCCAGCGAGTCGAGATGGGGGAAGGCGAAATTTCATTTGGAGAAGATCAAGGTACAAAAGCAGACGCGCAAGGTCATAAAGGTCACTTATCTGGAACAGTAGGCGATGCGCCAGCTGTTCTGATAATCGTACAACTTGAAGAGACTCCGACTGTAGACCAATCCTGCCGCTTTAAGTAAGTAGGACTTACCGAATTTTAGATTTTAAATTTTGGATTTTGCATTGAAGATTCAAAAAACCACATCTTTCGTAGGGGCACAGAAAAAGCTCATTGGTGTCAATTTCAGGTGAAAACCAGCCTAGAACCAGCTTTTAGCAGATTATCTCCTTATCTCGTTCCCAGTCTCCGACTGGGAATGCCCCTCATTGAGGCTCCGCCTCCGTAACTTGCGGTAGAGCCACCAGGATCTGCATTTCCAGCCAGAGGCTAGAAACGAGATTTTAAAAGAGTTTTGGCTTAAGTTGACACGCATGAGCATTGCTGTGCCCCTACAGCATGGTCTATTTACTATCAAAGGATAATTAATCAAAGCCTGAAACAACCTATGCATCGTTAATTCAGATCACGATGAATTTGTATAGTGCGTAAGTCCTAGTAAGGCGAAAGCTGACCATTTCACTCAACTTCCTCACAGCGAATTAAGAGTGTTTCCATCGCCTCTGCTAAAGAAATCAACTCTGTCCAAGAGGAGCCACTAACTAAATTTTGGGCGTGAGCTAATCGGTTCCGCAACTGTTCAGCAGACTTGAGGAAGCGTTCACCAAACCGCTTAGACTTTAGTCCCAATTGCTGAAGAAGTTCTGGTTGATTTAAAATTAACTCTCGCTTATCACAGAATTGCAAATAATCTAACAAATCGGTAGCTTCGTTTCTTTCCTGGCTCTCTCGCCATAGCCGTTGAGCAACTTCTAAGCGCTCAGTTCTGAGGACTTTTTGCCAAGAATCTTGGGGATAGTAAATCCGCACCAGCCGCAGCAAATTCATTTCTAGCAGCGTTACCAAGCCAAACAGTAGCATTCGCACGGGTGCTTTCTGCAAGTCGCCACAGGTAACAATACCACTTACCTGATTGCAATCTAAGACAAACAATCGCGGAGTTTCTTGCAAAATGGGTAGCAACTTCATCAGTGGGGTAGAAATGGCTATTAGTTCTTTTGGATGAAACACTCGTTGATATTCGCTACACTTGCCTTCTTTGCCTTGAATCAAACTAGAGCGTTCTAGATAACCGCTAATAATATCTCCCGTCTCAATGCCGATAACATCAAAATTTTGTGCCTGCATCCAATGCAGCACTTCTGTCACCTCCGCATCAGCTGGCATAGCTTTGAGAGGTTCTGCCACGTATTCAATGGTGATATTGTTCTCAAATAAACTCCGCAGGTCTTGAGAACGCGATTTTAGGTGTTTCATCCCCCTGCTGTGAACTCACATTAAATAATCCTATGGCACTCATGCGATCGCTAGCGGAATTTTCTGTCAGATTACCCCTGCCTATGCATCGCTATCCCAACAAATACCATAGACCAATGTTATACCATCTTAATTGGTAATGCTTTAGTGATAATTTAGATATTTTCAAGTAACAAAATATTTCGCATCTATAAAAAAATATATATGTTGATTAATTTGCGATAAAAATGCCGAAAATCGTCACAAAAAAATGTTATTACTAAAACGACATATCGAATTGATACTTGGTAGAATTTTACCAAGATAACCAAAATTGATAATATTATGCCAAGAAAAGAACAAGGATGGGTCACATTTCAAACCTCAGAGGACGAGCAAAAGATTCTGGAGAAATTCTGCGAACAATCTCAACGCACCAAGACTGAGATTCTCCGGGAACTCGTGCGTAGTCTCAATCAGCACTCCTCACCACCAACTCAGCATCAAAAACAGGAAGATAGCTATGCTAAAAAGCCGGAGATAGAAAGTAGTATTCAAAAGAAATCACTAAAAGTTAGCTCTCGGAATATTCTTAAAGGTGTCGTTAAACGAGTTGTTTATGGAGCAGTTAATAGTGAGGTAACTCTGGAGATTATTCATAAAGTAGAATTAACCTCGATTATCACCAGAGCTTCCGCAGAAGAGTTGGAACTATCTGAGGGGAAAGAAGCTTATGCAATCATTAAGTCTAACGATATTGTCATTGCTAGAGAATAGAAATACGTTGATTTTTGATGTAGCAGGTATGTTGTGGATGAATTTGAAGAATTTATCAGGGGACGTGCTTTGGCTGAGGAAATTATTAAACGTTATGAAACTGGGGAGCGAAACTTTACTGGCATCGAGTTGAAGCGTACTGTTATTTCCGACACCTGTTTTATGGACGTTGATTTCAGCAGAGTCAATTTGCAGGACTGTTTGCTCCAAGTCGCCTATCTGGTTAATGCCAACTTTACTTATGCCAGTTTGGAATGGACTAGTTTCAGTGCTTCTCTGATTAATTGTAACTTGAGTAACGCCAATCTCCGAGGATCTAGTTTGAAAAGTACTAGATTGATTGGTGTTGATTTGACCAGTGCTCACCTCAGTGGTGCTGATTTGAGGGAAACTAAATTGATTGGTTGTAACTTGAGGAATGCTAATTTGACTGGTATTAGAACCACGGAAGGGACTATTTTCTGCGACACTATTATGCCAGATGGAAGAATTGAAACCAACTCCCCCAAAGTTGTTAATGCCCAGGAACTGCTCAAGCGTTATGCTGATGGGGAAAGAGATTTCCGAGATATTATCTTGCATCGAGTTGACTTGAGTGGGGTTAACCTGCGAGCGGTTAATTTGTGCGGTGCTTATTTTAGCCACGTCAACTTGCAAGATACCATTTTGGAAGGTGAGTTGTCGGCTAAATTCATCTGTTGTGATATGAGGAATAGTTGGTTGATTTGTGTCAGCCCCGACTACGGGAATCATCCCCACTTCTGCTGTTGTGATTTGCGATGGGCTAAGGGAGGTGGTGGTATTGAACCTTCCGGTGCCATTGGTTGCAACTTCCAGCATTCCAATATCTATCCTCTCGACACTGAAGGCGATGTCTTCGTTTGTAATACTACTTGGTTTGATGGAGAATTTATTATCGGTCCGGTATGGTTGATGCAATCCAGAAGCAAGCCCGGAAATATTAACTTCTGAGACTTCTGATAAATTTGTAAATTTACTCTCTGCCATTAGAGAAGCAGAAGTTAGAGGAGGTGGGAATGGAAAATTTCGATCATTTTTGAGAGCATCACGATTTTCTAGTGGAACATTTGAGAGAAAATCGTATGTTAAACTTTGCCCTGCCTGGTTGTTCAGCAAAAATTCGAGTTGGTTAATACTAACTCTCCAATTTTTTGGATTTCGCCAATCATCTGCATTCTTTAAATCTTCGCGCTTTTCGCCTAATAATGCGTTCAAAAGATTTTGAATTCCATCTGTAGTCCAATCCGGTTCTTCTACGTTTGGTGTGATATCATTCCTCTCCCCCATTCTGATGCGGTGAGACTGGGCGCACTATTAAGAACTACCAATTGGCCGCTACTTCCGCAACCAGGTAGGCTTTGGGTTTGCTCTCTTTAGATCGTGTATATATCTATCTAAAGATATAAATCATTGGTGAGAAATGAACATAATACGGAGATATGAAAGAAAACACGGGGATTTTTCTTTGCGTCTCCCAATCTCTGCATTTTCTTTAGACATAGGCGTGAAATTAAATATGCGTTACCCAGAACCCTTGTACAGGCGTAGCACTGCTACGTCTCTACTTTTTCACGCCTATGTCTTTTGACAGCGTTCTCTGATTTCGAGTGGTGTTAATTCTTTGAGTACGGTAAACCGTATTTGCTCGTTAGTTCCCAAAGATTAATTTAATTGTTAAGTTTAGTTACATAAATAATAAATGCTGCAAACATTGCGACATGGGATAAATTATGAAAAGCGGTAGTATCGTTGACGATCAAAACAAATTGAACAACTTAGCGTTAGCGAGTCAGACGCTGCTACGTTGCTAAGGCTTCTCTACGAGAGGCTTTGCGAACGCTATCGGTGATGAATTTATCACCAGTCTTTAAGCAAGTTTATTCAGCTAAGTCAAAAATAAGACTAAATTAACATTGTTTAACATTGCCATGAAAGCTACAGATCAATTGGTGCATTTTTTAGAGGAAGAGTTAGGTATTTCTGGCGGAGCAATTTCTCTGGCCTTACGACATTGTGAGCAGACCCCCAACTTTCTAGCCATGACCCTATGGCAGTATGGGCTGGTAACACTGGATCAGTTAGCCCAAATTTTTGATTGGCTAGAAACAGTATAAGTTGCTGCTTCAACTATTTGGATGCTTAATAGCGGACTTTCTGTGAAAGTCACATTTTCAACATTTTTCATTCTAAGGATTGGTAACATCTATGGCAATTAAAGAACAGCCTAAGTCACCTCGGTTTCGGATCATTGCTAATATATTGCTGGCAGTATCAGGGCTATTTCTGCTCTTAAATTTATTTTTGCCAGGTTTATTTGCTTCTGGTCCTGCTGGTGTCCCCTATAGCCTATTTATTCATCAAGTACAAGAAGGGGAAGTCAGCCGCGTTTCTGTTGGTCAAAACCAGATTCTCTACCAACTAAAAACAGAAAATGCCGAACCGGGACAGGTCTTTGCAACTACACCAATCTTTGATTTAGAGTTACCCAAACTGCTAGAACAAAAGGGAGTTGAATTCGCTGCTACACCACCACCTAAGAATACTTGGATTACAACCCTCTTGAGTTGGGTGATTCCACCACTGATTTTTATTGGCATTTGGCAATTCTTTGTCGCCCGTGGTGCCGGTGGTGGTGGCCCCCAAGGTGTTCTCTCCATTGGTAAGAGCAAAGCTAAGGTTTACGTTGAAGGTGAATCAGCTAAAATCACCTTTGCAGATGTGGCTGGCGTAGAAGAAGCGAAAACTGAGTTAGTAGAAATTGTGGATTTCCTCAAGACTCCGGGACGCTTTACGCAAATTGGCGCCAGGATTCCCAAAGGTGTGCTGTTAGTAGGCCCTCCTGGTACTGGTAAGACACTTTTAGCGAAAGCCGTAGCCGGAGAAGCCGGAGTTCCATTTTTCAGCATCTCTGGTTCGGAGTTTGTAGAATTGTTTGTCGGTGTGGGTTCTTCCAGAGTCCGAGATTTATTTGAGCAAGCTAAAAAACAAGCTCCCTGTATTGTATTCATTGATGAATTGGATGCGATCGGTAAGTCTCGTAGCAGTAACGGCTTCTACGGTGGTAATGATGAGCGAGAACAAACCCTCAACCAGTTATTAACAGAGATGGATGGGTTTGCAGCTGGGGATGCAACGGTAATTGTGTTAGCAGCTACCAACCGCCCCGAAGTACTAGACCCCGCCTTGCTGCGTCCTGGCCGCTTTGACCGCCAAGTGTTGGTAGACCGTCCCGATTTATCTGATCGGGAAGCAATTCTGAAGATTCACGCTCAAAAGGTAAAATTAGGAGATGATGTAAATTTAAAAGCGATCGCTACTCGTACCCCTGGTTTTGCTGGCGCAGATTTGGCAAACTTGGTGAATGAAGCGGCATTATTGGCAGCTCGGAATCTTCGTCAAAGTGTTGCTCAAGAAGACTTTGCTGAAGCAATTGAGCGGGTAGTCGCTGGTTTAGAGAAGAAGAGTCGGGTGATGAACGAGACTGAGAAAAAGATTGTTGCATACCATGAAGTTGGTCACGCAATGGTCGGGGCGCTCACAACCGGAAACGGTCGCGTAGAAAAGATTTCGATTATTCCCCGTGGGATGGCAGCTTTGGGCTACACTCTGCAATTACCAACTGAAGACCGCTTTTTGCTGAATGAAACAGAATTGCGGGGTCAGATTGCGACTCTGTTAGGTGGACGTTCCGCCGAAGAGATTGTGTTTAACAGTATTACAACAGGTGCTTCTAACGATTTGCAACGAGCAACTGATTTGGCAGAACGGATGGTAACAGCTTATGGTATGAGTAAAGTTTTAGGGCCGTTAGCTTATCAACAAGGACAACAAGCAGCATTCCTGGGTAATGGTGGTGCTAATCCCCGACGGGCAGTAAGTGAAGAAACGTCGAAAGCCATTGATAGCGAAGTCAAGGAAATCGTAGAAACAGCCCACGAGCAAGCCCTAGAGATTCTCAGACAGAATCGAGACTTGCTAGAAGCGATCGCTACTCAACTCTTAGAAACAGAGGTCATTGAAGGGGAAAAACTGCACAATTTGTTGAGTCAAGTTAAACCCGTAGTTAATTCGTAATACTTCTCTGCGAGAGGCTGCGCCAACGACTTACCTCGACTCCGCTCGGCACAAGTCGCTCAGGGTAAACTGAGCGCAGTCGTAAAGCTTGCGGCATAGCTACGCTTACCGCGCAGCGTCCCCAAGGGTTGGGTAGAAGTTCGTAATTCGTAATTTATACACAAAGGGACGCAGAGCATAACTTTGCGTCCCTTTGCGTTTCAAAAAAAGCCATTTATTTTTATACCGCAATCAGCAACGCTAACCCCGATTATCACTAACCACCAACCACAAAATTGTTGTTGGTTAGTGATAATCCAGTAGATAATTGTGCAAATTGTACCTGACTAAACCCAGTTGCACTACCATCTTTGTCAAAGTACAATGCACCTGTAGCGAATGGCACTAAGAAAAGCTCAAAGACTTATGTCGCCTCGTTCCCAGCCTCCAGGCTGGGAACGAATTCCCAGAGGCTCCGCCGAGGCATCAAGAAACAGGAGGCGGAGCCTCGCAGAGTGGTTTCCCAGCCTGGAGGCTTGTTCCAGTCAGGGCAAGGGCTGTATCTTAACTTAGTGCCATTCGGTTCTCAACCGATAACTTTAAGATTGAGAAAATCGAGCGATCGCACCCCGAGCAATTATACGTCAACAAAAATTGTGATAAACGCAGATATGTGGAAATGGGGAACGGGGAGATGAAAAGCCGATGGAAGCAGGTAAAAGATTATTTTTCTTCCTCATCCCCCTCATCCCCCTCATCCCCCTCATCCCCCTCATCCCCCTCATCCCCCTCATCCCCCTCATCCCCCTCATCCCCCTCATCCCCCTCATCTACTCTTTAAGCGCCGCGTTTTTAATACTCTGGAACAGAAGGATCAATTTCTCGACTCCAAGCGGTAATTCCGCCTTTAACATTTGTCCCGACAATTCCGGCTTCTTTGAGAATGGCGAGGGCTTTTGCCGATCGCCCGCCCAGCTTACAATGAGCAATTAAACGATGACCGTTCAATATTTCCTTCACCTTAGCAACGCCATTCCCATTTTCGATATCTGGTAAAGGCACCAACACTGAACCCGGAATCTTGGCAATGTCGTACTCATGGGGGTTGCGGACATCCAGCAGTACGAAATCCTTGGCACCGCTATCCAGCAATTCCTTCAAATCCTTGACGGTCATTTCTTGACTTTCCATCTGCTGTTTTGCCTCCTCTGCCTTAGCTTGTGGAATTCCGCAGAATTCTTCATAGTCTATCAGCTTTTCAATCACTGGGCGAATCGGGTTAGGACGCAGCTTTAACTCCCGGAATTTCATATCTAAGGCGTTGTATAGCAGCAATCGTCCACTTAGAGTATTACCTTGTCCCAGAACGATTTTGACAGTTTCGGTTGCTTGGATTAAACCAATAATTCCTGGCAAAATTCCCAATACGCCACCTTCTGCACAAGAGGGAACCATTCCTGGTGGTGGTGGTTCTGGGAAAAGGTCACGATAATTCGGCCCACCTTCGTAGTTAAATACAGTAGCTTGCCCTTCAAAGCGTAAAATTGAACCGTAGACGTTGGGCTTATTCAGCAATACGCAGGCGTCATTAACTAGATATCTGGTGGGAAAGTTATCGGTGCCATCCACCACGATATCGTAAGGTTGGAGGATTTCCAGGGCGTTTTCAGAACTCAGGCGAGTTTCGTATAAATCAACCTGACAATAGGGGTTAATCTCGTGAATGCGGTTTTTTGCCGATTCAATCTTAGGTTTACCCACCCAGGATGTACCGTGGATTACTTGGCGTTGCAGATTAGAAGTATCGACAACATCAAAATCGACAATCCCGATGCGTCCAATACCCACCGCTGCCAAATATAAAAGTAGTGGTGAACCTAGTCCACCTGTACCGATACACAGTACACTGGCTGCTTTCAGGCGCTTCTGTCCTTCTAGTCCTACTTCCGGCAAAATCAGATGACGGGAGTAGCGTTCGTAATCGTCTTTGGTCAACTGGATTTCGTCCAGATTGGGATTTAGCGACATACCATGTACCAATAGTTTCAAGGTTTAATCTAGTAATTCTAGTATTAAAATAGTAATTTAGTGTTTTAGCTGTTTTTTACTAGTAATACAATCTTACTTTGGGAAAAGCTGCTTGTGTACCTACTCATTGCTATTACCAGACTGACCACTAATTGCGCTGGTAGCGGTAAGCGAAGCCATGCCGCAGGCTTATCGCTTGTGTTCCTCTTCGGTTTTGGTATTAGCGATCGCACTTGATCATGCATGACAATGAAAAAGCGATCGCACTCCATTATTTACAACAGCGATCGCCTTTGTAACTATTGCGATATTATATCCCCAAAACGTAGGGGTAGGGGTAAAGCGCAATGCTAAACCCCTACATACATAAACACGTACACGCCTAAAATCAAAAAGGTACATTTAATAACAATCCGTGCTGTTGAGAAATATCACCAGGATTTTCATGGTCGTTTTCCCATCCTAAAGGATTATTAATAATGTATTTTCTAATTGATTCTAAAGATTCTTCATTACTATTAATATGTTCATAAAATTTCTTTGCCATATTGAAGATATACCTTTTAGGTTGTAAATTTGATTAATCTTTTTGGTAACGGCACTTTTATAAGACCTAAGAGGTTGTTTGAAAAGTGGTTGGCTGTGATTTTAGGCACTTCTAGATCCCCCCTAGCCCCCCTTAAAAAGGGGGGAAAACTTCTTAAAGTCCCCCAATTTATCGGGAAATTTAGGGGGATCTCAAAGTATTTGCTACCAAGATGAGGACTTTTCAAACATCCTCTAATTACACAAGGGATTGAACCAGCTACCATTTTCCCATATTTTCTTAGCTCATTTTCCTTGGGAATTGTGTTATTAATCCATAATATTCCATGAAGATGATTGGGCATAATCACAAATATATCTAATTGTATATCTGGGAAATGCTGAGGAATTTATTGCCAGCAATCACAAGCAATCATCCCTAGCAAATTTAATTTTATTTCCCTTTGTTTGATATCACCAAAGATACATTGTCTATTTTTGGTACAAATGGTGATAAAATATCCACCCTCTTGAGTGTAATCGTAATCTTTTAATCGAATAGAACGGCGATGGTGAATTTGGGGATTATAAGACATTTTTAGATTGAGGAATTATCTTGAAACAAATGAATTTTATGTGAGGGACACATCCTTATTTTATAACATTGTAATACGTAATATCCTCACCTACTAGGGGTTCCGGCGTAGGGGTAAAGCGCATTGCTAAACCCCTACATTTATTCCCGATAGACGAGCGATCGCTTGTCAGGTGGGTAATGTCTACCCATTCTCTCTTTTGAAATTTCATACTTCAATTCAGCAACGCCTGAAATTAAGCTGTTAAGTTATGCTTTCAATTACCTCAGCTTGAAACTGATGATGATCATCAAGGCTCCAGCTTTGGAGTTCTCCAGCTTTGCCGTTTTGGACAGAAACTATTATATACGAGTATCCCTGCCAAGCGTATAGGCGATCGCATTCTGAAGGGATAGCAGGATGATCTGGGTGGGAGTGAAAAATACCGATAATGTTCAGTGAGCGATCGCGTGCTTCCTTTTGTGTTTTTAACATAATTTCGGGTGCGATCGTATATTGCCGTCTTTTACTTTCTGTTGTGCGATCGCCTGGAAACTCAGCCGCCGCTTCAGTATTCCAGACATTTTCTGTTGGCATGACTTCTACCACAGTTTTGCCCTCATTCGCCAGATAGCCTAAAATTATACCACAGCACTCGTCTGGGTAAGTGCTTTCGGCATGGGTGCGGATGGTTTGCAAGTGTTCTTGCCTCAGTCGGATCATGTCTGCGTTTATAATTCTAGCAATCTATAAGGATTCTGGCTTAAATACAAGATATTGGCAGGCGTAGGCATAACCCAACCCAGGTCTTACCCTGAGCCTGCGCCGAAGGGCATCGCTTGATCTCGATCATACTAGTAAGTTGATGTGCAGCTAAATTGTATAACACGAAAACCCAAAAATATTGTAGTGCGGGCAACATGAGCGCGTCCAATATACAAATTAAATACGCAACAGCTTATAAGTGTAGTCGAACCCAGGACAACTTAAGGTTAACGTGAGTTCGACAAATCTTGTTTGACCTCTCAAGAGCAGCCCCTCGACCTTGGCGTCAGCCTGCCGTTAGGCAAGCCCAGAGGGGAGTAAAAAGCTTAATTTTTCGTTGCTCCTCCCTTTCCGTTTCGGAAAGGGAGGCTGTCCGGGAGAGGTTCATCGAACTCACGTTAAAGTTACTGAAAAAATCGATTTAGGGAAATAAAATTTATGGCAAATATGATTGAAACCAACGGAAATGATAACCTAGTAGGCAGCAACTTACCTGACACAATAAACGGTAAATTCTTAGCTATAAACTCTAAAAATGTGAAGAACACACTAAGAGAATTACTTAGCACGTACATTTCTCGGCATATAATGTAAAGAGTATGCAAAGATAGTTGTTTAAGTATAGACATCTAAGTAGATATTCAGTATTTAGTTATTATCAGGTTATTCAGATGTTCGCTATTTTTAAGCTAGACACTAACGGGCAATAGCCCACAACGAGGGGATGAAAACCCCTTTGCCGATCAAGAGTTAACTGTTCCCTATTTTCAAGATACTAGGACTTACGCATTGACAAAAAAAATTAAAGTATGAGGTGGGAGTTTCAGGAATTTAAGCTTGATTTAGCGACGCTTTTTCCGCGATATCTGGGTTGGGCTAAACCTACGCCATTCTATATAAGAATGGTTATATAAAAACCTGAAGCGACCTATTTGAGTGAATCTACAGGGTCATGAATTTGTACAGCGTGTGACACTTTGATATTTGGATCTTCATTACATATTATTATGCTAAATTACCTTTACAAAAGCGACAAAAGCCTGAATATGCAAGGGAAATGAACATCATTTACTAACATTTTAGGGGTTTGGCACTGATTTGGGTTTTTGACCTTTATTTTTAAGCCTAGTTTTGATATTCAACTAATAATTTTGCATAAAAGGTACTGAAGAACCTGATATTTAAATAGCTGCTACTTGCAAGCTGGTTGCAAGTTGTCAACAGAGTGGATTTTCGAGAGAAATTACTGTCCCTCAAGGATTACATATAAAGTATGCCGAAAGCGTTAGCTCTTGGCGAGTTCTTATGCTCTAAAACAGCACTAACTCAAAGTTGAGAACTTAAAGTTACTGAAAAAATCAATTTAGAAGGTAAAAGTTATGGTAAATATCATTGGAACCAAGGGTAATGATACTCTCGTGGGCGGTTACAGGGCGGACACGATTAACGGTAAAGCTGGTAATGATACTCTCATTGGTGGTGTGGGGAATGACACCCTCATTGGTGATACGGGCAATGATTCCCTCAACGGTGGTATTGGTAACGACTGGCTGCGGGGTGATGCGGGGAACAATACCCTCAACGGTGGCACTGGTAACGATAAGTTGAATGTTGACTCTTCAGCAGGCAATAATCTCCTGAATGGTGGCGATGGCAATGATTCACTCTCGGCTTTAACTGACGACTCCGGCAATGTGGTGTCTGGTAATAACACCCTCAACGGTGGCGCTGGTAACGATAGCTTGAATGCTGACATTTCAATAGGCGATAACCTACTCTCTGGGGGCAATGGCAATGATTCTCTCTCCGTCTCTAATGACTACTACAACCCTGTGCCCTCTGGTAATAACACCCTCAACGGTGGTGCTGGTGACGATTACTTGACTACTTCACTTTCAAGAGGCAATAACTTACTCTCTGGTGGCGATGGCAACGATCATCTTTCCGTCGATTTTGCCCTTGGCAGTAACACTCTCAATGGTGGCACTGGTGACGATTACTTGAGTGCTAACATTTCAACAGGCAATAATCTGCTCTCTGGAGGCGATGGCAATGATTCTCTATTTGCCTCTGACTTCGAGGGCTACAGGTTTGATAACTGCTCAGGCAATAACACCCTCAACGGTGGTGCTGGTGCCGATTACTTGAATGTTGACTATTCACGAGGCGCTAATCTGCTCTCTGGTGGCGATGGCAATGATTCTCTCTCTGCCTCTAGCTACGGCTACGGCTTTGGAGGATCTTTTTATAATACCAGTGGCAATAATACCCTTAACGGTGGCGCTGGTGATGATAACTTGAATGTTGACTATTCATCAGGCGATAATCTGCTCTCTGGAGACAATGGCAATGATACTCTCTCCGCCTCTGGCTACAAGTACGACGTGTACGCTGATGACGGCCAAGGAGTTTATCGCAGGGAGTCAGGCAATAACACCCTCAATGGTGGTGCTGGTGACGATAAGTTGATTGTTGATTATTCAACAGGGAAGAACCTACTCTCTGGGGGTGATGGCAATGATACTCTCTCTGCCTATGGCGCATTAGGCAATAACACCCTTTATGGTGGCAATGGCAATGACATCCTCACAGGTGGCAAAGGTAATGATACGCTTTATGGAGGAAATGGTACTGATACCTTTGCTTTCAATAGTTACAAGGAAGGTGTTGATCGTCTTTATGACTTCAACGCGACTAATGAACTGATTCAGGTATCGGCTGCTGGTTTTGGTGGCGGATTATCAACACCTTCACTTAAGACAAGTCAGTTTACCATCGGAACATCTGCAACAGCGATCGCTCAACGATTTATTTATGACAATATTACAGGTGGACTGTATTTTGACCAAGATGGCAGTGCAGGTGCATTTACTCAGGTAAAATTTGCACAACTATCTGCTGGATTGTCACTAACCGCAAACAATTTTGTGGTTGTTTAACACGCCGCGAAAGTCCCCACCTCAATGTACTCATAGGGTGGGGATGAATAGCAAATAAAACAGGAGTCAGAATTCAGAATTCAGAATTCAGAATTCAGAATTCAGAATACTCTACCCATAAAGGGATAGAGTTTTAAGGCGAGAATATTTTAATTTTTTTCGCCCACTCTTCGGCCACGCTCAGGGCATCGCCAGGGGCGAGGTTTTGACCAATAAGTTGATGTGCAGCTAAATTGTATAACACGAAAACCCAAAAATATTGTAGTGCGGGCAACATGAGCGCGTCCAATATATAAATTAAATACGCAACAGCTTATTCATCACCCACTCGTACAGAATTAATACTGAATTCTGACTCCTGAGTTCTGAATTCTTCTTATAAAATTTAGGAAGATTTTTTACCATCTGAAACCATTTGCGAGAGAATATAGGCTGCGAAATCTAGTAACTGATCCAGCAAAAAGCCAATGATGCCGATGTAGAGGATCACCTGGATTACGTAATCGGTATTGCCAGCTTTATAGGCATCCCAGAGGGTAAAGCCAAGTCCTTTTGGCCCTGTTAACATTTCTGTAGCAATAACTATAAACCAGGCTACCCAAATGCTAACTTTCAAGGCATGAAATATATGAAATATAGCTACTCGAAAGTTATTATTCTGTCTCTGAAAATGTCGCATACCTATTGCCATATTGATAATCATTGTCCAGAGAGTTCCCAGGAAAACTACTATAATAGCAGCCGAATCACTCTCTTGAAACGCTATTAGGGCAATAGGTAGCAAAGCTATAGGAGGGATACTATGTGGTATCTGAAATATCAGCCTAAATAGCTGATAAATCATGTTATTCATGCCGATTAAATATCCGATAAAACTACCCAATACAACGGCTGGAATGTAACCCACAAATAACCGTTGTAGGCTAGCTAAAATGTCTAAAAACATATTATTCTCTCTGCCTCAGTTCTCATGGAAAACATCTGGGAAATACTGCGGCAATAACACCAAAAAAGTGAATTTAATTCTACTTACTCTTTGATTACTACAATATTTTTTATATCTTCTCCTCGTTAACGGTTAATCAAAAAAACTTAGGTATTATTACGATGTGTTAGCAGTAGTACAAAGAAGAGGTAAAACTTGGCTTTACTAAACTTTATCAGAAAAATAAATCCTGATTAGCAAATTAAATACAATTTCCAGAATTTAGTTGATTGATGATTGTATTTAAGTATAAATATCTCAAACTTTTAATACTAAATAAATCGCCTAAATTGTGATTAGCAATACAGATATAGCAGTCTGCGTTGATTTGTGTTCGCGCAGCGTGGCATAGCCATAATTATTTGCGTAGACAGGGAGTAGAGACGCGATTAATCGCGTCTCTACTAGGGAGTGGGGAAGAAGCCTTTTCGGGGTGTACTGATTTTTTTCAAAAATCAAATACGAGTCCTATAATAATTTAAGAAGACAGGAGGTAGGAGGAGGAAACTCCAAGGCAGGGCTATTGCGTTCTATACAGAAACCGCCCAGAAATGAAGTTCCTCTCTTATAGCTAAAGTCTGTTAAGAGGATGTTTGAAAAGTCCTGTTGTCGGTATCAAAAGTTTTAGATCCCTCTAAATCTCCCGATAAATTGGGAGACTTTGATTCCGGTTCCCCCTTTTTTAAGGGGGGTTAGGGGGGATCTAAAAGTGCCTAAAGTCACAGCGAAAAACTTTTCAAACAACCTCTAAAACGGACTATAATCTTTTCTCACTCGTCTAAAGACGAATGAGTGCTATTAGACTCAGAATGAATTCTGAGGCGGACTAGATGAAAATGAAATAGCCCTGACTCCAAGGGATTCGGCCTCTCCTGATTTAGAGCCACTGAACTCTCGTTCAGTGGGGGTTTTAAACCACAAGTTCGCTAGTATGGTTTACCCCACATCGGCATCGCGGCAGTTCTTGATTCTGACTTCTGACTTCTGAATTCTGACTTCTGAATTCTTCTTCATTTCCCCAGATTCCGCTTCATTTGTTCTAACTCATCTTGGGTTTCCCAGCGCTGAAACTTTTCTTCTAAGTCATCAAACCCACCAGAATAAGTGCTAGTTTGATTCGACCAGCCATTTGTTTCCAAACGCTGCTGAGTTTGGGCTTTAGCACGGGCTGTCTGTGCTTCGGCTGCTTTGGCTTGCACCTCTTGTCGGCGCTGCTGAATTTTTCGCAGTAGTTCCTGAGATTGGTTAATGCGTTCTTTCAACCCTTGCATCTGTCCCCAGCGCTGATTTCCTTCCCGCAATAGGGCTGCTTCTCGCTCACCCGCAGCAGTCGCTAAATCCTCTCTGCCAGCGTTTTCGGCTTTTTGAACCCGGATATGCCAACGCTGAATTTCTTGAGCGGTGGAGAGAATTTCTTCTTGCGATCGCTTCTCTTGTACTTGTAAATCTGCGATCAGCTTTAATGTGTCTTCTTCTTGCTCACGCAGCTGTTCTAGCAGCGCCTCTAACTCCAAATGGGGATTGTTACGCAAGAATTCTTCTAAACGATTTTCTAAAAACCGACTCAAATCATCAAATAAGCCCACTGCTAGAACTCCAGAGATCGGGTGCGTGACTATTTTATTTTGACATACTCCCCGCCCTGTAAGGGCAGGGATTCTGAGGTCAAACAGCAATTGCAGTTTCATACCGACTTACACCACCTAACTCAACAGTCGATGCCCCAACTGCTTGAATGTTTTTAGCGGCGTTTTCATCACGTCCATTAACTGATTGACAAGACGGACAACGCCACTCTCTGACCGACAATTCTATTCTGTCTAAAACGTGTCCACAGTTAGAACAAGTTTTACTGCTGGGATACCACCTATTAATAAATACAACAAGTTTGTTTTTCTTTTTGGCAATCCATTCCAGTATTTGTAGAAATTCACCAAAAGCCAAATCTGATATCTTTCTTCCCCAAAGACGTTGCATCCCTTTGAGGCTTAGGGTTTCAAAACACAGCACATCAAACCTGTCAGTTAACTCATGGGCTAATTTCCACGCGCCATCGCGTCTTTTGTTAGAAATATCTTCGTATCTACGTACCAGATTCTTTCTAGCTCTTTCACGATTAGCCGAACCTTTTAACTTTTTGGAGTGATGTCTACTGGCTTTTTTTATCAGGGTTAGCGACTGTTTGAAAAATTGGGGAGACTCAATTGTTGTCCCATCTGAGCAAGTGAGAAATGCTTTCAGACCAAAGTCAAAGCCAGCAATTTTACTTGTCTTAACTTCAAATTCTGGTTCAGCGCAATTGTCAACAACCACAACCATAAACAACTCACCCAACGGTGTGCGCTTAATGGTTAGTGTTTTGACTGTTCCTTCTATCTCTCTAGACTTCCAAAACTGATAAACACGACTACCAATTTTTATTCTGTTGCCACCCAAAAACTTATAACCCGCTTGCTTGAGGGTGAATGATTTGTATTTTTTTACTTTCTTAAATCCTGGTGGTCTAGCTCCTTTCTTATTGTGCTTAAAAAACAATTGGTAGGCTTTCTCTATGCGTTGACAGATATCCTGTACCGCCTGAGAACCTACGGATTGCCAAAAATCTTTACGCTTCCTCAATTTAGCAATATGAGACTGTTCGCGTAGCGTGGCGATAGCCAAGTTTTGCACAACTTAAATGCTTCCCCCATATTCGGTAGTAGCGTTTATGGAGAGCAATACAATGGTTATAAATCACCCCAGATGCATTGATAATTCGCTTGAGGTATCTATTCCGTTTGTGTTGATAGAGCTTAAACTTCAGTGTTTTCATATTACCCATGATACCATGAATGGGTAGCCATTGGATAGCAATATGAAAGACAGGCTGAGTATACGGTTTGACCCTGAAAGGCTTGAAAAATTAAGAAGAGTTGCCAAACAGAAACGCAAGACGATGACTCAGTTGATTGAAGACTGGATTGATAGACTACAGGAAGAAAAGCCGCTCCTTTAGGACGCGGCTTTAAACCCATTAATTCCGGTAAATAATTATCGTCGTGGGCGGAATGTAAATTTTAACAAAACAGAATTCAGGAGTCAGAATTCAGGAGTCAGAATTCAGGTGAACTTCTGGGTGTTAGTTAGATATGAAAGTTGGGAAGAATGTATTTGGTGAAATTACGCAAGCAACAGTGATTTACAGATGAGGCTTTAAGAAAGCATGAGTTCTGATTTTCAACCGCCGCCTAAGAGCTTGTCTATACTAGCTTCTGTAGGAGGAGTAGTTACGGCTGCGATCGCAATCGCAATTTTAAATGTTTGGTCTAAGCAACTTTCCCAGACTTCTATAAAAAAACCGGAAATATCAGCATCCCAAACTGCTTCACGGCAGTTGCTACAACCAAAGAAACCCCAACGCCCTGTCTCTGGTGCTAAAAAAGCTGAAATAATTGCCAGCCTGGATGCGAAATCTGTAGTTTTCCCAGGTAAACCCATTCCTAAGAAGCAACTAACAGTAGCGATAATTCCCTATCTTGCTCCTGGAGTTGGAAAACTGACCCCTGAGGAAACAACAACTGCTCGTCTGGCTTGGTCATATTTCCAGCGCAACTGGAACGATAAAACTGGCTTGGTGAATTCCGTTGATGGCTTTACCTCTGTAAGTATGTGGGATCAGACAGCTGCGATCGCAGCTTTGGTCAGTGCTAGAGAACTCAATATCGTGCCTGCGGCTGAATTTGAAGCCAAAATGAGCAAAATGTTGAAAACACTGGCATCTATGCCCTTATACAAAGGCGAACTACCTAACAAGGTCTACAATGCAAAAACCCTTGTACCCGTTAATTATGGTCAACTAGAAAAACGCGAAGAAATTGGTTGGTCAGCCATCGATTTGGGAAGGATGGCAATCTGGCTGAAGATTGTCGGGGCAAAGTATCCACAAATGCGATCGCCAACGACAGCAGTTTGGAAACATTGGCAAGTCAAGCGTCTGACTAAAAATGGCCAAATGTACGGTACTGCCGTGATCAAAGGCAAAGAACAGTATAACCAAGAAGGTCGCTTGGGCTATGAGAATTATGCTGCCTATGGTCTGAAGCTTTGGGGCTTGGATGTTAAGCAAGCCTTAGATTATCAGTCCCATGCTGCCTTTGTTAATCTTTACGGACAGGGAATTCCTTACGATCGCCGCGACTATAAAAACTCTGGAGCTAATAACTACGTTCTTAGCGAACCCTATATTTTAGATGGCATCGAAACTGGGTTTCAAGCTTTGCCTAAAACTTATGCTGATCGGATTTTAGCTGCTCAAGTAGCGCGTTATCAAGCCACAAAGCAATTAACTGCCGTCACCGAAGACAACTTAGATCGCCCTCCATACTTTGTTTACAGCAGCTTGTTTGTCAACGGAAAACCTTGGGCAACCATTACAGATACCCGACAACAGCACAACGATTTGCGATTTTTGAGTACCAAAGCTGCGATCGGCTGGCATGTGCTTTATAACACTGCTTATACTCGCCAGTTATTTGATTTTGTCCAAGCTAATCTCAAGTCAAAAGATGGCTGGTACAATGGCTTTTATGAGTCTTTGCATCAACCGAATAAAACTCTCACGGCCAATAATAATGGTGTGATTTTAGAAAGCTTGCTGTATAAGCAAGTTGGACAGCCGCTCACGGTTTGGGCAAGAGTCAGGAGCCAGAAGTTAACTAAGAAGGCTATCAGAACACCGCAAGTTACAGCTAAGATTCTTAGGCAATGAAAAAACTGGTCTTGCATAATAAGCTAATCGGCATTGAAGCTGCATAGTTAGGGCGCTCATGTTGCCCACCCCACAAGATATTTAGAAAATTGCAATATGCTTTCTTAGATGTGTTTTAGCTTAGAGGGATGAATTGAGGTGATCTACTAGGGACTCTCTTGGCGAGTCATTCTGCTAAAATCGGGCTTCGTCTAGCTTTTTATTGGTGGGTTAATTTCAAAGTGAATATGATGATCGTGACCAATCATCGGGGTACAAAGCCCCTCTTTAATTAGCTTTTTATCGTTGAAGAAAACCGCCCCCGTCTGTACCAGCTTTTGTTTGCGAATAGAGTTGAGAATAGCTCGCGTAGTCTCTTGATCATATTCAGAACTCGACCAAAAAATGCCGCCAAAATCGCCATTATTTTTGGGCAAAAAAACATCGCACATCATCCCAGTTTCATGTCCATGATGGTCGGGAGTATCGCCTCCATGAGGAAGGCTAACATCATTAATTGCAAATAAGGCAGCTTTCGGATGAGTCTTGCGATAACTATTTTGATAGTCTTGGGCAATTTCTTTGATCACATCAGCTAACCAGTGTGTCCCATAATCGTGGTTATCTTGGATTTCTGCTAGTTCACCGTTAATCAAACCATTGTCAGGGTCGCTGTTTGGCATTAATACCCAGCGTGGGGCGTTAGCTGCTTGCAACCATCGATGAGTCATTTCACTAACATCAACTCGACCATCACCATTAACAGTACTGCGACCTGCAATGATTGACTGAAATAGTTTAATTGCGTCAAATAGTCCTCTGTCCCTGTCTGCACTTTTAGGATCGCCTACCCATGTGTAGCCTAGTTCATGCAATCGCGCTTTAATTGCCTTCACGTCATCAGCTTTATTTACTGCGCCAATTCCCACACTACCACTGAGTTTAATTACTTTCGCTCCTGATAAACTGGATGCTGTAGGTTGTTGAGTCTTCTCATCATCCTGATGATCGTAAGGAACAATCACTTTAATCTGGAGCTTGAGAGTTTGATCAGCGATCGCAATTATCATCCGGCGATCGCCTTCTTGTTTAAAGACGAAATCAAATTTCCACTTGCCATCTTCTCTGATTGGTACATTGGGGGCTGGAAATTTATCATCAATCATTACCGACAAAACTTTACCACTATCGGCTAAACGTGCTATACCTTCAATTCTGACACTTTGCCCTACTTCCACTTCTTGAGTTGCACGAATTAGCTGAAGTTTTTCCACTAATGTGGGAATGACAACTCTCTCTGCATTAGCCAGCAATTTCTGAGCTTCTGGAAGCAAGTTTACAACTTTACTGACATAGTTAGGATCAGTTGAATAGCCTTTACCTTTCAGAAAGCCAAGGAAGTTTTCTGGCGTATTTGTATGTTCTTCTAAGCCTTTATAAGGAGAACGAGTTAAAAACTTCCAATAACCAATAATAAAAGCATTAACATCTGCGAATTTACAGAACTCAACTTCTTCTGGCTCGGAAGGAACTTTCATTTTCAAAGGCTCGGCAAACCCCTTCATCTCAGGCTCTCGCCATTTCAATCCAGCAAAATTATTAGCATTCACAGCCAGATAACTTTCGCCTCTAGCAGATTCTAGCAACCACTGAGCGAGATTAACTTCTTTTAAAATCTGCCGATTTATCTCAGAAATTTTCTCAGCTTCAATGCCAACTTTGATAAAGATTACTGCTAAATCTTGATGAAGATAATTATTAACCAAATCATCTAGTAATGACATCACTTTGTCCTCTGAAAAAGTCTTGGAATAGGAATTTTAAAATCTGCTGAGATTCCCGACTTATCTCAGAAGCTGGGAATCTTGTTGTTGACAAATGATTTAGATAGAGTTAACCTGTTGCTCCTGTATCTGGAGGGCAATTGTGTCCGGGAGCATCTCAATGAGTGTAAAAAGCCTTGTAAAACCTCACCCCAACCCTCTCCTTGGTAAGGAGAGGGAGCAAGAATCCAATACTGCGTAGGTTTTGAGTCGATCCCCCCAACCCCCCTTAAAAAGGGGGGCTAAAAATGCCTTATTTTTCCCCCAATTTATCGGGGGACTAAGGGGGATCTCAAATGACTATGCACCAAAAACCGAGCAGTATTGAGCAAGAATCTTCTTTCTCATTTGGTAATTTGCTTTCACTGAGATGCTCCCATTGTGTCCAATATCAATCCCAAATTTCATAGAGTTGATTTCCTTTTTATAGCTTGAGAGATAAGCGTTATCTAATTACACTGTATTAATTATTAACCCAAATGCGTAGGTGTAGCCCGTGCTAGACATCGCTCTGTCGGTAAGAAAAACTGAGTATTTACGGTAAATAAATCTAAATTTTGGCTAATTATCTTATAAATCGGGAAATACCACGAAGTTTAACCAATATAAGCAGAAAATCAAGTTAATGGTAAAGAATGGGAAGATAGTCATGAATTTTCCTACCTAAAGAGGATTCACATAAAGAAATTTTAATGTTAACGTTACAATTTATGTTGATTATAGTTGCACGAAAGTCGCTATCTGGAAACCTACATCTTGTATATATCTGGTTTCAGCAAGATAACTTTAGCTAAAAAAGCTAGTTTCCTAATTGATGTAATCGTCAAATCTTACCAATATGAAACGACCTAACTATTTTCAAAATAATTCCAAAAACTCTTTAATAGAAAAGTATCACCTTTACAAAGGCGAAAAATTGAACTGGCTTCAAGTAACTCTTCGGCTTGAAAGGTCAATTCTTTCTCTGATTTTTCCTTGGGTACTTTTTTGTACTGCCTATGGAGTTTTAATATCGGTTTTATATCATTTAGGAGTACCAATAGCATTTTCAAATCCTAACAGTATTGTTACTAATGCTGTTTTAAGTTTTAATATTGGTTTTACATTACTATTAGTTTTTCGGACGAATACAGCCCATGATAGATTTTGGGAAGGTCGTCAACTATGGGGATCTTTAGTTAATACATCTCGGAACTTAACTAGGGGAATTTGGATAATAGTTAAAGAGAAGACACCGCAAGATAGACTACAAAAAGAAGCAATAGTTCGGTTAGTAACTGCTTTTGCAGTTGCAATGAAGTTACATCTAAGATCGGCACCTTTAGACACTCAGTTAGCATCCTTAATGTCTGAAGAACAATATTTACAACTCCAAAATACTAATCATCCCGCGCTACAAATTGCTTACTGGATAGGAGATTATTTACAGGATCAGCATGACCAGAATTCTCTAAATGTCTATCAACTGACGACTCTACATAACTGCGTAGATGATTTAGTTGATATTTTAGGTGGTTGTGAACGCATTTTAAAAACGCCACTGCCTTTGATATATACTATTAAACTCAGACAACTGTTATTAATTTTTTGTCTGATATTACCTTTGGAAATTGTGAGCTTTTTGAATTGGTGGACTGGTATAGTAATGGCTTTTGTAAGTTTTACATTATTAAGTATTGAACAAATTGGCTCAGAAATCGAAGAACCTTTCGGGTTTGATCCCAATGACTTACCTTTAAATGCGATTTGCAATACAATCTCAAATAATGTTGAAGAATTAATCAGACTTGCTTCTAACAGTGTTCGTTCGTCGTGACATCTTTTACACCGACCGAAGCGGTTCGGTGTAGGCTTCCAAGACAATCCGGCTATCGCTTAGGAGACTCTTGGCTTTAAGAACGGAATGCCCTACCGCTCTATTTTTTATATTTATCGCTGCATTGTGATCACGATCAAGACTACACCCACAATTAGAGCATCTGTGCCATCTTTCATGCAGCTTCTTAGGTACTTTTACACCACAACTAGAACAATCTTGACTTGTACCGGACGCAATAACTTGGATAACTAACAAACCAGCATTTTCGGCTTTGTTTGTCAGTATCGACAGAAAGCTTGACCATCCAGCATCGAGTATAGATTTAGCTAATCGGGTTCGTGCAAGTCCTTTTACGTTCAAATCTTCTACTGCTATAACATCATATTTTTTCAATAGATTGTTAGCAGTTTTGAAATGAAAGTCTTTTCTTTTGTTAGCAACTTTCTTGTGTTGCGTAGCTAGCTTTTTAATCGCTTTTTGTCTACCAATACTCCCATTCTTTCTACGAGATACCTGTTTTTGAATAACTCGCAAACGTTTCTGAGCCTTGCGATAATACTGCCCAATTGTGACTACTTCGTTATCGGAAGTAGTCAAGAATTCTTTTAAGCCAACATCAATACCAGCTATAGAATCAGAATCAAAGTCAGGCTTAATGGTTGGAACAGTTTTATCTTCCAAGCTAAGAGTCACATAATACCCGTCAGCTTTTTTGGTGACAGAGCAAGTCTTTATCTTGAAAGAGTCGGGGATTGTGCGGTGTTGTATCAGCTTGACTTTCCCAAACTTCGGAAGGGTTATCAAACCCTTGTCAATACAATCGCTTTTAACAGTGGGATAAGTGAAAGTTTTGTACTGATTAGCTCCCTTGAACCTTGGTTTTCCGCTTCGTTTTCCGTTGCAATCTCCTTTTAGAAATCTGTCAAAGGCTAACTCTACACGCTTGGCTGCATTTTGCAATACTTGAGAATGCAATTCTTTGTACCAGGGGCGGTCTTTTTTCAGTTGAGGTAATGAATCTTGCTGACTATTGTAACTAGGGTTGTTTCGCAACTCTGGTAGATGACAAACAACTAAAGAACAAGAATTGATTGAGCATCGGTTCTCTTCGTACCAGCGAAATCTGTCGGCCAACAAATAATTATATTGGCAACGAAGCATATCCAGCCATTTATCAAATTGTGCTGCTTGCTGTTTTGTTGGACGTAATTTGTACTGGTACGAAGTTCTCATTTGTTTCCCCTCCTAATATTAGGATAACATGAATGTGTGGCTACTGGGTGGACAAAATGAAAGAATGCAGAATAAGTTTGCGAGTATCGACACGAAGGATGAATAAATTCCGAAACTATGCAGCGAATCAGGACAAGACATTGACTCAACTGATAGAAGAATATATCGACTCGTTACCAAATACCATGATTGGCAATTCGTCATCGACCAACGTTTCTGAATTAACTTAAAGGTTATCGTCGATTGTTGGTCAATTCCTCATTGCCCACCTTATATCCCGCCACTGATTCTGGGTACAGAATTCAGATGGGGGACTTACGGTGGAATAGTTAAATCCCAAAATTGTGTGACTCATGCAAACCGATCCAAAACCAGGAACACTTTACGTTGTCGGCACACCAATTGGCAACCTGGAAGATATGACTTTTCGAGCGGTGCGAATTTTGCAGACTGTTGATATCATTGCTGCGGAAGACACGCGTCACACAGGGAAACTGCTACAGCATTTTCAAGTTAAGACACCCCAGGTGAGTTACCACGAACATAATCGTACCAGCCGCATTCCAGAATTATTAGAGCATTTAGTTAACGATAAAGCGATCGCTCTTGTGAGTGATGCTGGAATGCCAGGAATTTCCGATCCGGGATATGAACTGGTGAAAGCCTGTATTGAGGCGGGAATTCCCGTAGTTCCCATTCCTGGCGCTAGTGCCGCAATTACTGCATTGAGTGCAGCTGGACTACCAACGGATCGGTTTGTTTTTGAAGGCTTTCTCCCATCTAAAACTCAACAGAGACAACAACATTTAGAATCTCTGCAAACAGAATCTCGCACATTGATTTTCTATGAATCGCCCCACCGCTTGCGAGATACTTTGCAAGACTTAGCTCTTGTTTGGGGAAGCGATCGCCAAATTGTGCTAGGACGGGAGTTAACTAAATTGTATGAGGAATTTTGGCGGGGGACAATTGCCGAAGCGATCGCTCACTACAGCCAACGAGAACCCCAAGGTGAATACACACTAGTAGTAGCGGGAATTCCAGCCAGTCAGCCCCAACTGACAGAAGAGGAATTGAAAGCCGAATTGAAACAGTTAATTAGTCAGGGAATATCGCGATCGCAAGCTAGTCGTCAGTTAGCAAAATTTACTTTCCTTCCCCGTCGTCAACTCTATCAACTAGCTCTTTCTATAGTCCTCACTCCTGAGTCTTGAACCGCTACTACCTGCCGAAGTAGAATTTTCCGCATCTAGAATTTCTCTTCAATACCTTCCTTCGCCAAAAAAAGAGTGAGGATATTAACAAAGTATGTGTTTTGTTTAATTCCCAGCAAGACAGGCAGCAAGTTTTGATGTCTAAGCTAAATCCCCTATGCATTACTTACAGCTAGCTATTTTCAGGTAAATAGACCACGCGGTAAGGGCACAGCAATGCTGTGCCCTTACGACAGATATGGTTCAAATACATGAAAACGGCTGTAATATTGATTTTTTACGTTGTAAAAAATCGATTCCAGATGTATGACGAATCGCCAGTATTTTCTGGTAAGATACTTAAAGTCTTGACCATCAATGCCAGAAGCGAAAACCAAGCGGTGGAGGTATATGTTGCAAGAGAAAGATTTGGGTCTTGGGAACCAGGACTCCTGACAAGAGGAGGGAATGTCAGACTTTCTGGTACTACGGAGTTCTGGAGGCTATTCCCGATCAATTGGGAAGCTGCGTCGTGTTACGGCGGAGTAGTTCACTAATTTGAGGATATTAAGACTATGAGCAAGCTTACAGGTAAGGTAGCAGTCGTTACAGGTGCATCTAAGGGCATCGGTGCTGCGATCGCCAAATCACTCGCCGCCGAAGGCGCGGCCGTCGTCGTCAACTACGCTTCCAGCAAATCTGGTGCAGATAAAACGGTCAGTGAGATCACCTCAGCCGGTGGCAAGGCTGTCGCCGTGGGTGGTGATGTCTCCAAGGCTGCTGAGGCACAGGGCATCATTGACGCCGCCATCAAGCACTACGGACATCTCGATATCCTCGTCAACAACTCTGGCGTCTACGAGTTCGCTCCGATCGAGGACATCACCGAAGACCAGTTCCATAAGATATTCAACATCAACGTACTCGGTCTTCTGCTGATAACGCAGGCAGCCGTCAAGCACCTCGGCGAAGGTGCCAGCATCATCAACATCGGCTCTGGTGTCAGCCGTATTACACCTCCAAACAGCGCGGTTTATAGCGGCACCAAGGGCGCTGTTGATGCCATCACGGGTGTACTCGCAAGGGAACTCGGACCGAGGCAGATCCGCGTTAACTCTCTTAACCCCGGCATCGTCGAAACCGAGGGATCAGTAAGTGCTGGCTACATCGGCTCTGACTTCGAGAAGGCATTCATTGCTCAGACACCGCTTGGTCGCACGGGACGACCCGGAGACATTGCCTCCATTGCCGTTTTCCTGGCATCAGACGATGCTGGCTGGCTCACCGGCGAACAACTGCTCGCTACCGGAGGCCAGCGCTAATCCATACCGACTCCCACTCGACTTCTCAAACCACGCACCGATCGCTGGAAAAGACCAGTCCTATGTCATCGCTGCCATCCTGGAAAACCTGGAGCCGCACGATCGCCAGATCTACCCGCTCTACGGTCTAGTCGAGATGAACTACAACGAGATCGCCGACGCGATTTCACAGACACTCGGCATTCCCGTGCGGTATTGGTAAACATTGCTCTTGTGTTATCGAACAGCAATATTGGCGCCAGTCGTCAAAATTCAGTTGGGTATTCTGTACGAAAAAGCGGATGAATAATCGGAGTTTTTGCACCCCCACAAAACTAGAATTTTTGGTGGTGCAACAATTCAGTCGTGGTCACTGAGCGCGGTCGTTGTGCGAGTCCCAATCCCCGACTGATTGATTCTGACTCCTGAATTCTGACTTCTGAATTCTTCTTCAAATTTCCAGTCTTTCTGCCAAGCAAGGCACAACTGACGGAAGCGATCGCCCCGCACCTCAAAATTCGGGTACTGGTCGAAACTCGCACAAGCCGGAGATAGCAACACCACAGCCGCTTGATACTGCTTGGCTAATTCTGCTGCTCTAGGGACTGCCCTTTCCATAGTTTCCACAATTTCGTAAGAATAATACCCTACCTCTTGGAGACGTTTAGCAAATGCGGGTGCAGCAGAGCCAATCAATAACACAGCAGCAGCTTGGGAGTGAATTTTTGCTAGCCAGCCAGTATCATCGCCTGCTTTGGCTTCTCCACCAGCAATTAAAATCGCTGGACTTTTCACAGATGCTAAACCAACTTCGGCAGCATCATAATTGGTAGCTTTGCTGTCGTTAATGAAATCAATACCTTCCCAAGTGCAGATATGTTCCAAACGATGGGCAACGCCGGGGAATTCAAGAATAGCACGCGCGATCGCATCACGATTAATTCCCGCTAATCGTGCTGTTGCTACTGCCATCAAGAGATTTTGTTGGTTATGTTCTCCCACCATCCGCAAAGTAGATACTTTCACAATCGGTTCTGGTGTACAGGTTGCAGTCAATTTTTCCACAACCCAGTCGTCTTCGATGTAAAAGCCTTTTTCACTAATCAGAAAATCTTTTCCTTTCACACTTGTCCAATAAGCATCAGGCCAATTACTTAAACCTTGCTGCCTCAAGAAAGCATCATCGCCATTGAACACTTGCAATTCGGACTGACGTAATAACTTAGCTTTAATGTTGTAATAGTTCTCTAAAGTCTGATGGCGACTAAGGTGATCTGGTGTGAAAGTCGTCCAAACACCAATACGGGGAGCAAGAGAGCTTGAAGATTCTATTTGATAACTGCTAACTTCGGCAATTACCCAATCGAGTAAAGAGGATGAGGGGGATGAGGAGGATGAGGAGGATAATGAAGTAAAATTTTCGCCCTTGTCTCCCCCATCTCCCTCATCTCCCTTATCTCCCTCATCTCCCTTATCTCCCTTATCTCCCTTATCTCCCTCATCTCCCCTCCCCACCTGAGATAGGGCAACATCACAAGCGGCGTAGCCAATATTACCGCAGGCGGGTGCATTTAATTCTGCTGCTTGGAAAATGGCAGCAATTAAAGCTGTGGTAGTTGTTTTGCCGTTAGTGCCAGTAATTCCTACCCAAGGTAGCGAGCGCAAATTTCGCCAAGCGAGTTCCATTTCCCCAATGGTTTCAATACCTAATTGGCGTGCCTCAACTAATACGGGAATATCCCAAGGTACGCCCGGACTAACTACTATTAATTGCGGTAAATTAGCACCATTCAATTCTAGGGATTGGCCTAGTTTAACGGTTATTTGCTCGGCAGCGAGTTCTTGTTGTTGTTGCAGGAGGGTTTCGGAGGTGTTGCGGTCGTTCAGCTCTACCTCCCAACCTTCCCGTTTCAACAATCTCGCCGCAGCAACACCGGACTTTCCCAATCCAATCACAGAAGCTCTAGGCATAGATTGCAGCAGAGTGTCCCTGGTTAAGCAGTCCCTATATTAGCGTTTATTGGCAAAAATTACACAGGTTTTTGTTAACCTACGCTACAGATTTTTGACGATCGCCCCAAAATCAGCTAAAACACGGGCATGATTGCGAACTAGTCCCAGTAAGTGTAATCGATTACGCTTGATTTCTGGATCGGAGTCCATAACTAAAACGCTATCTGGTCCATCAAAGAAGTTACTAACTGTCGGAGCAATTTTTGTTAGTGCTGCTACTAATAGTTGATAATTTCGTGTCTGCTGTGCTGCTTGAGTTTGGGGTACTGATTCGATTAGGGCATTATACAAAGCGACTTCAGAGGACTTTTGGAATAGTTCTTGACGTACTACGGTTGTTGGTTCTAGCTGTTTTGTATCCAAATCACCTTGGGCGGCTAATCGTGTGGAACGGTTAACAGTTTCGTAGATGTTATCTAAGGTACCGTCGTTGCGAATTTGTTGTAAGTATAAGGCGCGATCGCGTACATCCAATAAATCCTTTAACGTCCGTTCTGTGTATTCTGGGTCATTTTCTCCCAAAACTGCATTTACCAAATCGTAATCAATCTGCTTTTCTTCTTGCAGTAAGGTGCGGATACGTTGCAAGAAAAACTCTTGTAATGCTGCGGTTAATGCTGCCTGATCTTTGTGATATTTTGTTGCAAAATCTGTTGCTATTTGCGTCAATAAATCATCTAAATTTATCGGCAAATTATCAAACCAAACAATTTTAACTACAGCATTAGCAGCACGTCGCAAGGCAAAAGGATCGGAGGAGCCAGAGGGAATTAAACCTAAACCAAAGATACTCACCAAAGTATCTAATCTATCTGCCAAACCGACAATTTGACCCGTGAGTGTTTCGGGTAAATTGTCACCGGCTCCCGTTGGCAAATAATGTTGAAAAATAGCTTTTGCTACTTCGGGATCTTCACCACTGGCTAAGGCATATTTTTCTCCCATAATGCCTTGTAATTCGGGGAATTCGTACACCATTTGAGTTACCAAATCTGCTTTACATAATAAAGCAGCACGTTGGATTCTTTGGCTTTGATTTTCCTCTAATTCTAATTGGCGGCTAATTTGTTCGGCAATCTTAACTATTCTATCGACCTTGGCACGCACCGAACCTAATTCTTCTTGGAAAGTGACTTTTTCTAACTGGGGTAAAAAGCTATCTATTGGCTTAGTTAAATCAGCTTCATAGAAAAATCTCCCATCAGCTAATCTGGCACGAATTACCCTTTCATTACCGACAGCAACAATATCTGATTTCTTCGGATCAGCGTTAGAAATGGTGATGAAATTGGGCAATAATTCTTGCTCAAAACTACCTGTTTTAAATACAGGGAAATAACGTTGATGAGTAACCATAACTTCAGTAATTACCTCAGTTGGTAATTCCAAAAATTCTGGTTCAAATTTGCCGACAACTGTGGAAGGATATTCTACAAGGTTGGTTACTTCCGCTAACAAATCGGGATAAATTACTGTATACCCGCCTAAATTACCTGCTACTGCATTTACTTGCTTTTTGATCAGATTTGCCCGTTCTTCTGGGTCAACGGTGACATAAGCAGACTTGAGGGCGGTAACATAATCAGTAGCTTGGGCAATTGTCACAGGTTTAGGATGCAAAACACGATGACCTTGAGAAATGCGATCGCTGTTAATCGTTTTAGAACCATTCACTAATTCTAGAGGTAGCACCGTCTGATCTAACAAAGCTACCAGCCAACGAATTGGTCGGGAAAACCTCGCATCCCCATTTCCCCAACGCATCAACCGCTTACCTTCCAAACCCCAAATCCACTGGGGAACAAGTTCTGTCAAAATTTCCGCCACAGGACGACCGGGAATTCTTTTTTGCACAAATACAAATTCCCCTTTGTCAGTGGGGCGAAGAAACAGCGCATCTATTTCCACGCCTTGCTTTTTGGCAAAGCCTGCGGCGGCGGCTGTCGGCTGACCATCTTTAAAGGCGGCTTGGGCGGGTGGGCCTTTAATTTCTTCTTCTCGGTCTGGTTGCTGAGATGGTAGACCTTTAATTACTACCGCCAGCCGCCGGGGAGTACCGTACACTTGGACACTTTCGCCTTTGAGACTGTTTGCTTCCAGGCTTTGGGGAATGCGCTTTTGCCATTGCACTAAAGCATCACTGAGAAAACTTGCAGGTAATTCTTCTGTACCAACTTCTAATAAAAACCCAGGCATAGGATACTGTTTTCAACTTTGCGTAGCTCAACTTTATCAGTTATTATCTAGCGATCGCTCGTGATTTTTAGTCAGCCTTGCCAGATACATCTTTATGAATAAAGTCGAGCTGAGGTTTGTTAGATAGATTTGACATTTTATCTAAAACTTCACAAAAAAGTGTTTCTCTTCATTGATTTTTTACAGTTACTTCCGTAGTTTAATGCAGTATTTACTTATACATATTTCTATCATAAAGTTAGTCTTGTTTATAGATTGATATCTGCATGGCATCAATCAACTTTGGAGTGATCACAATGACAAATATTTTCGCCAAAATTGCGACGATCGCAGCAACTAGTACAGTTGTTAGTGTAGCGATCGCTGCGGGTGCTAACAACCCAGCCCAAGCTGTTGATTTAAACTTTAACTGGCTAGGTAATGCTGGTTATTCAGCAGTAGGTTCATTCAGCTACGACGAGGCTACAGCACCGACAATTATTTCAGAAAGTGGTAGTGGAGCAACCAAATTTTTACAATCCTTGAATGTCTCCTTCTTAGACCCATCTAAAAATCTTCTGGGAACCTATAACACCGTTGCTGGTGGGGTGTCACAATCTCAGTACTTCAATTTCAACTTTGATACTTCCAGTCAGAAATTGTTTGGCCCCTTTGATATAGCAGGAGGAACAGGTGTAATTGGAGAATATTTCCTCCAAGGAAAGATTGGCGACTCTTTGGCATTACGTCAGGATCTCAATCAAAAGGGAACGTCAATAACACTAGATCAGAATTCTGGCTCTATTCAGGTATCCAAAGTCCCTGAACCTGCTTCTATCTTGGGTTTACTGGCATTTGGGATGTTGGGTTTAGGTTCAACTTTGAAAAAAAAGCAAGCCTCTTGCTAGAAAGTAGGGCTTCCTAGTCAGAGGTTGCCAAATTTAGTTTAATGAATCTCTATTCTAGCCCCAATAGTTCACTGAACTGGTGAGCTGATCGTTCAACCATATCAGTTTGCGATCGCTCGAATACTTATTGACAAAAAGTATTCGAGCGATCGCAATCATCGGACTTACGCACTGTACAAATTAATCATGTATGCATTTTTTCCCAAAATAGGTTGTTTCAGTAATAATATTCAATACAATACTAATGACTCGGTTAAAAATACTTCATGTGCCACTTTACAAGCTGGAATGTAGGTTTGATACACGAGATGAAATATAATGCTACAATCTCCTAAGTGTAAATTTAAGCATTACATTCCCTTTTAAATTAGTGAAAACTTATCAGGCGTATGATAAGAAACTTAAATCAATTACCAATTATCAGTATTCACTGATAATTGGTAATTGATAACTAATAATTAATAACTAATAACTATTAAAATCCACCGATAAAAGTCTTAAACAGTCTTGCTTGCAATTGTGATTTAAAAAATCATCACCTGCTCACAACCTAAATTAAACAATAAAAGTAGAGCGCCTACTGAAATTAGCAGTAAATCCGCTCATTTCAGGCTGTATTCACAAAATTTATAATTATAAATAGCTCATGCACATTCTGATCTATTCCTACAACTATCATCCAGAGCCGATTGGAATTGCTCCCTTAATGACTGAATTGGCAGAAGGACTAGTAAAGCGAGGTCATCAAGTACGGGTGATTACCGGAATGCCCAACTATCCTCAGCGTGAGATTTACGATGGATATCGGGGTAAATGGTACGTTACTGAACAAAAAAATGGCGTAACCATTCAACGAAGTTACCTGCGGATTCAGTCTAAACCCAACCTCGTGGATCGGCTTTTATTGGAGTTGAGCTTTGTTTTCACGAGCTTACCTCAAGCCTTCAAAGGCAGACGTCCCGATGTGATTATCTTAACAATTCCACCTCTACTAGCTACATTACCAGCAACAATATTTGGTTGGTTATACAACTGCCCAGTAGTTCTGAATGTGCAAGATATTCTCCCAGAAGCTGCCGTGAATATTGGGCTATTGAAAAATAAGTGGATGATCCGAACTCTTGCAGCCCTAGAGAAATTTGCATATCGGACTGCACACACTATTAGTGTGATCACCGATGGGTTTCGTGAGAATTTAGTGAATAAGGGAGTACCTGTTAATAAAATCGTTTGTATTCCCAATTGGGTGAATGTAAATTTCATCCGCCCTTTACCGAAAGAGGGCAACTCCTGGATATCTAGCCATCAACTGGATGGGAAATTTGTAGTACTTTATTCGGGTAACATTGCTCTAACCCAAGGTTTAGAGACAGTAATAGACGCAGCAGTTTGCTTACGTCAGATTAGGGAGATTGTTTTTGTGATTGTTGGCGAATCAATAGCATTGCAGAGGTTGCAGGAATATTGTCTATTAAATGGAGCCGATAATGTTTTGCTGCTACCGTTGCAGCCGCGAGAAAACATACCCGAAATGCTAGCAGCATCTGATGTCGGGCTAATTGTGCAAAAGCGCAATGTGATTTCGTTCAATATGCCTTCAAAAATACCACTGCTGTTGGCGAGTGGTCGCCCGATTGTGGGTTCAGTTCCCGCCACTGGTACTGCTGCTAAAGCAATCGAACTCAGTGGTGGTGGGATAATTGTTGAGCCAGAATCACCCGATGCAATGGCCTCTGCGGTGTATGATTTATATGCTAATCCGGCTCTAGGAGCGAAGCTAGGTAAGACAGGAAGACAGTTTGCCGAAGAAAACTATTCCTTAGAGCAAGCACTTGATCGGTATGAGTGGCTGTTTTCTAATATTGTTGCTAACCGAAAATCAACTGTGGGTATTTTAGCAAAATTGGATTCTAAAAAATCAGTTGTCGATGGTTGAAGGGCATGGGGCATATAACAATTCAAAATTCAAAATTCAAAATTCAAACATTTTAGATATTTCAGACGTTCGCGTAGCGTCTCGTAGAGAAGAGAAGTGCCTTGCGGGGGTGGAGGAGTTTGTGGCAACTTCGGGGGATTTAGCGAGAAACGCGGTCTTGGGCAAAGCCCCAAGTGGAGCGATTTCTCAAGACAAACCCCGACTGAAATGGGTGCTTTCTGTAGATTGCAGGTTCTTAAACCCTTTAATTTACGATAACAAAACCCTAATTAGGATAAATTAAATCACCCAAATGGGTGATTTAAAAATCAACCGATTGGGTGAACTAAGTGTAGGAAGTTGAGACTGCTCAAAAATAGGATTCTAGAAAACACTGATTGATGATTGCACGTAGTTTTTTGTGAGGATAACTTGATGAAACTCGCAACCTTGATTAATAAAGCAGTTCTCGTACTCTGCGGGTACTCTGTTGGACAACTCGTAGAGTAGCGCGTAGGTGTCTATGGATGCAACACATGGTAGAGGTACAGCAATGCTCATTGGTGTCAACTTAAGCCAAAACCCTTTTAAAACCTCATTTCCAGCAAGAAGCTGGAAATGCACCTCATTGGGCTGCTACCGCAAGTTTTGAGGCAGCAGCCCTCTCGGAATGCATTCCCAGTCGGAGACTCTTAACGAGGCGAACGAGGCGACATAAGCCTTTGGGCTTTACAAGCGTGCCATTCCTCCAGAGACTTTTCTTCCCTAAGATCACTATTCACTACCACTTAAGAACGATAAACTCATGTGTTATATGAATATTTTGTTCTATGTGGTTATAATGCAAGCAAGCACTTACATCTGCAAGCAAGCGCTTGCAAACGCTCATGGAAAACTTAGGATCAAGGACGGCACAAACTTGTCCCCGCTTGATAAAGTCAGCAACTAAGGTGTTTGCAACGCAGGATGCAGCAGGTTCAGTTGATTCCTTTGTAACAACAAGATGAACCGTGCTTTCTCTCGGAGCTAAGGCACTGGGTTTATACTGACTAAAAATGTTTTATAAATTACAATAAAAAAATTGATTGGAGTTAAGTAATGTACAAGTTAACCATCAGGTGGTAAAAGATATTTGTGCGTTTTAGGTGCTAGACATTGTGAGCGATCGCCCAAATACCCAAATACCCAAACATATTTGTCACCAACATAGAGAAAAAAGGCTAAAAAACTATTCAAACAATGCTTTTTTAGCGAAAAAGTAGATTGCCCAAGTTTAAATCCACAAAACGAAAAAACGATGACCCATTCTGAGTTCCCTGACTCTCGCGTTCCCGTTGAAATAGAACAGCCTAGTGTTACTGATTCTAGTCAAGAGTTGCAACCATTGCCACAGCGATCGCCTAAGTCACCTCGAAAGCGGCGTTGGCCTTTGGTGTTAGGAATCTTTCTGTTAATTGCAGGTGTTGGTTTAGGTTGGCGCTGGTGGCAAACTAGTCATGCTAACAATGCACAATCGGCTGCTGGAGCTGCGGCTCCTCAACGCGCAGTTTCGGTCAAGCTAGCAACTGTGAAAACTGAAACTGTGCAGGATAGTTCGGTGTTTATTGGCTCCTTAGAAGCACCACTTTCTGTACCAATCAAGCCGCAGGTTGGAGGGCGAATTACCCAGATTTACATCAAAGAGGGCACCCGTGTTCAACAAGGGCAAGTCATTCTTAGCCTACAAATTGATGATGCCCAAGCCCTGCTACGAGAAAAACAAGCAGCACTAGAACAAGCACAGGCAAATCTTGCCGAACTCAAAGCCGGGACTCGAAGAGAAATAGTTTTCCAAGCCAAAGCCCAGCTAGATCAAGCCCAAGCAAAATATCAAGACGCCGTATCTGGATCGCTACCACAGCAAATTCAACAGGCTGAAGCTCAAGTTAATTCCGCCCAATCCGATCTAGTGTTAGCACAAGCACGAGCAACGCGATACCAACAATTAACAAAAGAAGGGGCAACTTCCAAAGATACCCTAGATGAATACGTCAAAAACAAAAGTAGTGCTGAAGCGGCGCTGGTTGCAGCCCAGAAAAATTTAGAGCAACTCCGCAAAAGCAGAACTGCTAATATCCAGCAGCTAGGTGCTGCCTTAGAACAACAGAAACAATTCTATAGGCAGCAGGTGAACGGCAACCGCCCCGAAGATATTGCCCAAGGGCGATCGCAAGTCAGCCAAGCCGCCGCTCAAGTCCAGTCGGCTCAAGTCCAACTACAATACACAAAAGTCCTAGCTCCTTTCACAGGTATTGTTGGTGATATCCCAGTCAGAGTCGGACAGTATGTCGGACAAGGGGATCAGTTGACCACATTGACCAAAAACGACTCTTTAGAGCTGAATATATCCATTCCACTAAATCAAGCCAGACAGTTGCGCGTGGGATTACCTGTGCAAATGTTGGATGCCCAAGGCCAACCCACAGCAACGGGTAAGGTGAGTTTTATCTCCCCAAATGCCAGTTCAGATTCGCAGACAGTTTTGGTGAAAGCCAACTTTGGCAATTTGAGAAATCGACTGCGTAATCTTCAGTCAGTGCAAACCAAAGTAATCTGGAATGAACGTCCAGGAATCTTAATTCCAGTTACAGCAATAACTCGCTTGGGTGGGGAGACTTTTGTGTTTGTAGCTGAAGCGCCGCAGGAAAAGCCTAAATCTGAAGCACCGCAGGAAAAGCCTAAAGCTGAAGCACCCGCACAAAACCCTAAAACTGGAGCGCCATCTTTAGTAGCTCAACAAAAGCCGGTGAAATTGGGAGTGATTGAGGGCAATAATTATCAAGTTATCGAAGGACTAAAAGCTGGGGACAAAATTGTTGTTTCCGGTATTCTCAGCCTCACCAATGGCGCTCCCATCACTCCTGCACCTGATGAAGCGGCTAGTCCGAAACCTTGACCTAGCGATTTTAGATTTTAGATTTTAGATTTTAGATTGTTTCGGTTCATGCCCCGCCCGAAGTCAAGCGGAATAAATTCAAAATCCAAAATCTTCAAGCCTTGTCCCCTTGTGGGCGAGGTTAATCCAAAATCGCTTTCTCCAAAATCCAAAATGTTTACGTGCGACTACAGAAGCGATCGCTAAAGAAATACAGCAGAATTCAGAATTCAGGGGTCAGAATTCAGAAGTAAAACAGCTTTTACACAAGGGTTTGAGACTTTGGTTGTGTACCTCACTTTCCTTGAAATGCGCTGTATTATAGGACTTACGCATTGACAAGAAATACCAAATACGAATAAGGTTAAAAACCATATCTTTCGTAGGGGCACAGCAATGCTCATTGGTGTCAACTTAAGCAAAAAGTCAGCATAAGATGTAATCTAAGAACATTGCAATTGATGTTCTTAGTGAT
>NZ_JBALBY010000084.1:0-53777 GCF_036919575.1 Nostoc sp.
TCATGTTTTGGCTCAAATGCCACTTATGAATCCAATTGAAATATCTGCATAATTATTTTTATTTGTCAATAACTTCTACTGGACTGGCTCTCTAGAGGCAAAGGACTGAGCCAAATTCCTTACCCAACTTTACTAGATTTAGCCATTCGAGGTAAAGACGATTCATTTAAAGCTAGGGTTTGGGAAATAGTAGTCCAAACCGGACTTGACCCTGATGACCCAGCATTTCTGATGATGATTGCTACTGGCAGGCTACAAGTGCTGTTGGAAGACAATCCCAAAGAAATGGAAGCAATGTTTGACCTATGGCAAACGCAGCTTTATGACCATCTCCAGACATATGAAAAGGCAGCAGTAAAAGGTCAGCAAAAAGCGATTGCTCAGGCTGTGACGGGATTAATTAGGCGTACTGAATTTGAGCGTGCTATTCATTCAGTTCCCTCTTTAATTGCTGCGGGAATACTGCTATTAATTGCAGCTGGAGTGGGTGGACTGGTAAGTGTAGGCGGAATGTCCTGGTATCAATCTAGTCATCTAGATCCTGCTGGGCCACGCCAACTCACACAAGCCCAAGCCAATGCTTTGGAATGGGCAACCAGTAATGAAGGTAAGTTTGCTCACAACCTAATGCAATGGAATCAAGATTTGCTGAGTCGTGACCAAAACGGTCAACTTACTTGTGCTAAAGATGTCAAGCGTTTGGGGGTAACACTGGAAATTGGAGCAAGTAGCAGAAAAGCCTCGTCCGGGTTCTGCACGTTATGGACATCACCTAGCAATCAACGCCAGTTTGTATCTAAACCACGTCAACCTTGAAAACCATAGTTTTTTGGAATTAGAGTAAAGCTCAGAACTCAAGCCACGACCGAATAATACACTCTCCTTAAAAACTCCAGGTTTCAAAATAGACGGAGTTTAAGTTAAAAAATTAGTTGTCAATTTCTCAATCGTAGAAGAGGATTCAGCAGATGTTTACCTGCAAAGTTAACTGGCTTTGGCTGCTGGTAATAGGAGGTATAGTTACAGCTTGTACCCCTACTACTGTAAATGTCAGTGGCAAGGATGAGAGGAATACGACTCAAGCTCAAGCTCAAACTGTGCCTAATTATCCACCGATGTATGATGTGGATGTTAAAGTTTGTGGCAACATCATTGCCCCGCTAAAAGATGGAAAACGTTGTGTCAATCAACAATTGCGTTTGTGGGGGCCAGTAGGAGAGGCAAAATTAGTTCGTGCTGGTATTTCTCTACCATCAGTTTCTAGCGTAGAGCATAAATTAGCGATCGCCTCAAAAGGCTGTTATCCTGTTTATTCCCAACCTGACCAGCAGCAGTTTTACTGGGCTAATTCCATTATTCAAGTCAACAGGGGAGATACTGCACCCACAGTCGAAGTCAAGCCAACTCAACTTTCAAACCAGCAGATTAATGAGTTAATGACTAGTAAACTTTCCAGTCGGACAATTACAACATTTGGTGGGGTGGGATGCGAAGCTGCATCTTCGGTAAAATAAAGTTTTTACGGTTGAGGGTGGGCGGGGAAAAAAGTTACCCCACATTTTAGTGGGGCTACTGTAAGAACCAGCAGGTAATTATGAAGCTTCAGCCCATCTAGCTGTACGTTGTTGTTTATGAGCTTTGCGCCGCTCCCGTACTGCATCCAAATCTTTCAGTCCATACAGACGTTTGGCGTATGCTAGTAGTTCATTGATGGGAGTTTCGCTATAATCCTGCCGAAACTGAATGTTATGTTCGTTCCAATCAAATTCTTGCTGATTAAAACGTGCTTGAGCAGCAAGTTCTCTGCCTGATTCCTCACGTAAAACTTCTAGTACCATTAATCGCACTTTATCCTGATATCCTATTACTTGATCCAACGCTTTTGTTTGTTGCTGATTACGAGTCATTTGATTATCCTTTGATTAACGAATTACTACATCTCACCTAGATAGCATCGACAGATGCCTTCTGAGTTAGAGTTCACTTTTGAATCTCTTGAATTCAGCAGCAATCGCTGCATTCAATTCTGTTTTTTGGATGCGGGTGGGTGGGAAATAGAATGCCCTGAATTAGATAATTCAGGGCATTATAATTAATCGTCAATTTCTACATCTTCGTCATCTTCATCTTGTTCAAAATCGTCATTTATCAAGTCATCAGAGTTGCTACTTAAACCATTGAGTCCGTCCATTCGTTTAGACCGAGCAGCTTTATGAGAAGCACGTCTATCTCGAATTTCATCAAGATTATTCAAGCCGTAAAGCTTGCGGGCATAATTCACCAGTTCTTTTAATGGTGTATTTACATAGTCCTTACGGAATTGGGAATTGTGTTTGTCCCAATCAAACTCTTGTCCGTTAAATCTCGCTGCTGCTGCTAATTCTCTTCCTGATTCTTCTCGCAATACTTCAATTACCATCAGGTGTACTTTTTCCTGATAAGTCATTACTCGTTCTAAAGCAGGAATATGCCTTTCAATTTTACGTGATGCTTTAGCAGTTTTGCGAGCGTTAGCGTTAACCATGAGAATTACTCCTTGATATTTAGTATTTTTCTCATAGAAACAGCATCGAAAGATGCAATTCGCTCCAATTTAAATTCTTTATTCGGCAAAAAAATAACCTGTATTGTTTGAGGCAATACATGGTTATTTTGGGTTATTATTCTGTCAATTACTGAGAATAAGTCAGAATTATTTACTCGTCTTCATCTGACTCATCTAATTCGTCATCTTCATCTAAATCTTCGTCGAGTTCATCTTCGATATCCTCATCCTCCTCATCTTCATCCACGTCTTCGTCTAGTTCGTCATCTAAATCGTCAAGTTCTTCCTCTTCTTGTTCTTGGAAAGAATTACGACGTTCCAGAGATGCGCGGTTGAATTCAACTAAATCTGCTATTGCTTGCTCTGGGTCAGTGCTGATAGTGTCATACAGCATACTCATGAAAATTGCCACTACTTCTGGTGCATATTTGAGTGCATCTGGTTGTCCAAATAATTTAGTAAATAATTTGGTATTCCATTTCTGCCAATCAAACTTTTTGTTACCACCTTTCTTTTTGACTTGGGCTGCAATATCAAGTCCGAGTTTTTCACGCGCTGCATGACCGATTTTTGTGGAAACACGCGAATCCCGTAGTTGTAATTTAACGCCGTATTCCTTGAAGATTAGGTTCCGCAATTCCTTCAACAATGCTAATGCCTCTTCTTGTGGTGAAGCATTCGCTACCTTTGATTTAGTTGTTGCAGATGTGCCATTGGTTTTGGCAGATGTTTTAGTATTAGCTCCGTTGCGATTGTTGTTATTGGTTCTAGTGATTCCTTCGGAGCGCTTTGCGTAGGCCATTTGACAGCTTCCTTTAATGAAGTGAATTTTTCACCTCCTTGCCGCAATCGCGGCTTTCACATCCATTTCATTTCAATTTAATTTTTTTGCGATTTCAAACCTGTCTTTGCTGCGGCGACAAATTTATGCTTTTAAGAGATAAAGAAACGCAGTAGGAGCAGTTTCTGAAATTAACACTGTGATGGAGGCGATGCCTGCGGCGGGCGTAGCCATCGCTCTTTTTCACGTCATAAATATAGCCAACCTATTAGTGATAATTATCCGTGTGGCTAAAGCATCAGTAATAAATTTGCTCTACAAGGGGAAAGTAAGTTGTTAAAGTAAGGTTTATGAAGTTGACAGACTGGCCTGCTCTGGCTGACCAAAATACTGCAATTGTAGCTTTGGAGTATCATACGCCTGACAGAATGCAGATATTACAGCAGTTTTACCATTGGGGTGAAGAGCGTTCTTTGTCAATCTTTGTCTGGAATCCTGGTTACTGTGGACTACAGCAATTAATTCAGCATCAAGGTCAGTACATCTTACAGTTAACTGACAGGGGTAAAGACGGGGACATTATTCAGTATCTTTTGGAGGAATATCAACCAGGCATTTATTTACTGGAGGGAGTGCTAAATGAGGGTGATGGGAGCAAAATCAGTCAAAAATGTAGCTATCAATTACTCAATGCCTGTCATCAAGCTCTCTGGAGTCAGCAACATCATTACTGGGTGTTATTGGAAACTTACGTTCAACTACCTCTAGAATTACAGCCTTTTATTCCTGTACTGTCAAATCCACTTCCAGACCAACAGCAGGTGCAGATAGTTGTGGAGCAGTTTTGTGATGCCTGGGTTGGGCGTAGTCATCCCCGGCTTCAGCAGTTTGCAGAGTGCGATCGCGTTCGCGTAAGCGTCCGCTCTGCGGAAGCGCTGCTGCGTTCGCGTAGCGTCTCGCAGAGAAGCGCAGATCGTCTACGGCACAGCGTAACCGATCGCAATTCTTGGTTAAAGACAACAGAAAAAACATCAGCACTGCAATTGCTCTTTCGTGCCTGTCAAGGTTTACCCATAGGCGAGATAAATATGCTACTACAGCAATGTCTAGGTTTTGCAGAGCAGCTTGAGGAAATCTCCCAATTAGTCCTAGAGCATAAAGTTAGCAAACTGCGGGGTCGGGGTTTAGAGTACATTGCTCAACCGGATGTACCTTCAGCCGGGGGATTAGATTTACTGGAGAAAAGGTTGGAAACTATTACCTGTCTACTTCAACCTAAAGCAAAGCAATATGGATTGAAGTTTCCCACTGGGATGCTCTTATGGGGGCCACCGGGTACTGGTAAAAGTCTTTCTGCCAAGTTAGCAGCTAAGAAAATGGGATTGCCACTGTTAGCAGCTAATTGGGGTGTACTACTGGGCGATCCTCATCCCGACAGAGCATTAAAGGAGTTTATTGCTTTGGTGACTTCTCTTGCTCCCTGTGTACTTTATTGGGATGACTTTGATAAAGGCTTTGCTGGCTGGGACTCCAATGCAGATGGAGGTGTGGCACGGCGGCTATCTGCTGCTTTGTTGACTTGGATGCAAGAGCATCAAGAGCCAGTTTATACCATTGCTACTGTCAATCGCTTGTCAATGCTACCTGCGGAATTAGTGCGCCGTTTTGATGATATCTTTTTTGTGGATTTACCCCATGAAGGGGCAAGATATGAAGTTTTCAATCTACATCTAGCTAAGTATTTTCCAGGGTTTCGAGACAATAACTCACCTTGGAGCGATGATCAATGGCGTAGACTTTTGGCTGAATATCGCATTTGCAGTCCAGCAGAAATTGGTAATGCAGTCCGTCGTTGTGCTGAGTCGGCTTTTTATCAAGGTAGACCTGGGGAAATTGAGTTTGAGGATTTGCTGAAACAGCGACAAGAATTCACACCAGCTATGGAGCGAGAGTCAGAACAGATACAGGCAATTCGCAATCAGGCTATTTATGCTAAACCTGTGGCTAGTCTGGATGTTTCTCGATTTGCTTATCAGCATCGGGAGTTATTTGGGTGATATGAGTGGAATTTTTGAAATTCAGCTTGTGTTGGATTTTAAAATGCCGATGGTAGAAGTATGGTTGGGATTATTGCTGGGTGGGTTTACATTAGAACAACGTGGTAATTTTTATCACAACCAAAATATCTGAGTGAACAGCTCTCTAACTTCGACTGGTGACATCCTTGGGCGCTGACTCTGAGACTACAGCACCGGCTGACCAACCTCACGGGAGCCCTATATTTCCCTTACAAATCAAAATCAAGGCTGAAGGTTTGGTCATCAGAATCCTCTGGTTTAGAGTCTGTAGATAGCTCTTGAGTCGGCTGAATAAGTTGGTTTGACTCAGTATTAATCGGGGTGAAAGCTACTTGTTGAGTGGGGAATGTACCCTTTCTGAAAGCAAAATAACAATCAATGATAAAGTAAAGCGTCTCCAGGTAACTTTTACCTAATTGCTGTGATTCTGCAAATATCCGCTCACGGTAGCTATCTTTGATCCGAACTTTTTCCGGTGTCAAGTCTTGTTTGTCTGCCATTGTTATAACTTCCCAGATGTGGTTGTTGGATTTTTGCTCATAATGGTTTTTGCCATTTCTAGAAGCCCAAAAACATTAGCTTCCACTGGATTATCCAGAATTTTGAAACCGTTCTTTTCTAAGAGCTTCTTAAATCCAGGTAAGAGGCAACCTCCACCTATAGCCCAGATTTCATCCCCTTGGTGCTTGGCATCAAGTGTCAAATTCACCACTTTCTTCAAGTATTTTTCATACCAATCTTTCAAACAAGCACTGTATATATCTTTGATATCGATGTCACGGCTGTACTTGGTATGTCCCATTTCCAAACAAAACCGGATCTTGGAGGCATCCCCGATTTTTCCGCCATTTAGATGTTTCATTTTTTGGGAAATATCATCAATGAGAACTTCTACACCGATGGGGTAGGCGGTGTGAACTTCTCGTTTCCCCTGGTTGTAACGAGAATACAAAGTCGTACCATTACCAAAGTCTAAAATGGTTAATTTTTTCGGTAGTTGATGCCCAAACAATGCACCCATACCCTCTAGTACAACTTTCAGCACTTCTACTTTCACCTCTGATTGTTTGCCAGCAAGTATTGGCTGATATTCTCCACTTAGCACTTTTTGCAATTCATCAGTCAGACCAACATCATGTAAGCTGACGACTAATTTTAAATGCCAAGCCTTACGGTGTGGTAGATGTGCCAATGCACCGAATAATGTCAATAGCGCATTATTGACTTTGTTTTCATTGTTATCTGTGTTTCGGTCAAAATGATATCCTGTGCGGAAAGCTGATTCTCCGACTGTGTAAGCACTACCGTTAAAAACTACTCGCCCGGGGACATCTTCCATCTCGGCATTGGTTATATAGCTGGGGACACGAACTACTTCAAAGCCATCGACTAAAAGTTTTAGGCTTCCATAACCGTTATCAAAGCCAGCAGGAAAAATTTTTTGTAAGGTGTGAATGTTCGACATTGGGGGAAAGATAATACGGTTGAATTTGTGAAAGTTATCAGTTGAGGAGATATGGGGGAGCAGAGGAGAGAAGAATAAAATGACTACCTCTTTTTTCTCCAGTCTCAAGAGCTTATCATACCCCCTTGGGGGCTAAGTGGGGTACAAAGTGTCAAACAGTCAAATATACCCCATAAAACACCCATATATACCCTATATAGGGGTCAAATACTTATCGAAGTCCTGAATCTTTTTGGGGGCTATATAGGGGCTATATAGCCCCCAGCAGCATTTTTGAAGTTTTATTTTATTCATAAAATAAAACTGGTTTACTACTAGATTATGTCATTATACAATTTAGTTATTTATTAATGACTAAATTCTGTCTTGACTAAAATCAGCAACAACTAAACGGGACAAAAACCTATCTTTACAGCTATCTTCTCGAAGAGTAGGACTTTTTGAGAGCTAAAGTAATGACTAAATAGCGTTAAGCACAATTTAGTCATTTGTAAATGACTAAATTATATAATGACTAAATAACTTAAAAACAGCATTATGCATTATGATATTGACTAATTTACACCATGCTGCTGGTAGTCAGTAAAATGTTAATTCTTACTTGTGCATCCTTGTCCGGTGGCCAGGGAAAAACAACTGTTGCAATCTTGTTGGGTAGAATGCTTGCTCAAACAGGACAGCGTGTACTGATGATTGATGCCGATCCCCAAGCGAACCTAACTTTTTACCTGGGGCACGAAGTTCAGCAGAATCAACCCACGCTTCTAGAAGTTCTCAAAAAACAGATCAATACTGAAGATGGTATTTACGAAATCGGAGAAAACCTATGGTTAATTCCTGCTGATGATGGATTAGATAATGCTCAAGAATTTTTGTCTGGGAGCGGTATGGGAGCTATTGTTCTGAGCAAACGCTTAAAAGAGATATCAGATTTATTCCAATACTGCATTGTCGATGCGCCACCTCAGCGATCGCAAATCTGCCTTACATCGTTGGGGGCAGCTGACCATATCATCATTCCTGTAGAAGCATCATCCAAAGGTGTAAATTCTCTCATCCGAACTCTGAGTTTAGTTGAGGAACTTCAAGAAATTGATGCTTTTTCAGGGATAGTGCTTGGCATCTTGCCATTCAGAGATAAATGGGTAGGTAATAACCAAGTCGCACAAAGTAAGGCGAGTATCAGTGCAATGCGAACAATTGCCGAAGAAATAGTCGTTTTACCTTCAATTTTAGAATCTGAACAATTTAAAAAGGCCATAGATAAAGGTGTAAGTTTGTCCTCTCTAGGCTTTGAACAACTCGAAACTCCCTTCCAACAAATTATCGAGAGGTTACAAAAGAATGTCTGATGTTTTTGAGCGCCTTAAGAAAAAGACACGTCCAAGTGTTCCAGCACGGGATACAACACTTGTAAAAGTACAGCATGATAACTTACTAAATGACGAAATTACTGAATTTAGTCATTTACCTGAAAAACCAAAACCAGATTTAGATAGTGAGGAAGTAATAAACGATAAGGTAAGCACTTCTAATCAAGAACAGCAGTTAGAGTTACCCCAGATCATCAGGCGAACAATCAGGTTAGAACAGGATATTGATACCAAGCTAGATACCTTTTGCAATGTAAATAAAATTACTAGAGATACTTTCCTAGAAGGTGCATTTATCGTCTGCTCAGAAAATGAGGAATTATTGCAAGAGGTACTAAACCAAGCTAGAAAACGTTATCAACAGCGTAAACAAGCTGGTGAACAACGCAAATTTCAGACATTGGCTAAGAAAATCAACGTTAACGATTAAGTTAACCGATACCTTTTTGCTAACATTCATTAACAAATACACTCTTGGAGAGAGGGCGTATCAACCAATGCACGAAGGAAAATCCCTCGCGCACCATTTAGATCCCGGCTCATCACTTGCCCATCAGATGGAGACTTGACGAATTTAGCGCCACCAAGATTGGGGATTATTTCACCAGTCCAACTGACTGTTTTTGATGTGTATGCCTCGTTAACATCCATAACTGACTTGCTAGTTTCAAAAGCTTTGTGCTTAAGAAACTGCTTAAATCGGTAGTGGGAGAGTGTTAACATCTGGCGTACTGACTTTGACCTAATTCGCCGCTTTGCTTTCTTAGACATCTGAGATGTTTCAAAAGTTGGTAGCAAAATAATGTCAAAGTTGTCAACCAAAAATCGAGCAGTTTTCTTGTGCAGTTCGTCTACAAGATTTTTGATTTTACCTCGTAGTGAACTTGCCGCAAGTTTCATTCTTCTTTTCTGTTTGCATTTAGCTTTGGTGAGTTTAGAAATCAACTTATCTAAGCGGAAGCATAGCTTCTGAATTTGCAAATTAGCAGCTGTTCCAATTTCACCAAAACTAGATTCAGAAAAGAATGTGATAAACGTCCTGATGCCGGGGTCAAGTGCCACAACGCGTCCTTGGTTATCAGATTTTTCTTGTGGCACGTTCTCTGGAACTGTCAGATAGTAATCACGGTAGGCAAATATTAAACGACAGTCGCCAAAGCTTTGCGGCAAGGCTTCTTTGAAGATTGCCTCACCTAATATAGTGTGGTAAATTCCTAAGTCTTTTACCGCAGACTTGGGAATGTAGCAAGATTGTACAGTGTCTTTCCTTGACCTAAATCTAACCTTGCTAATACCACCACCATTTTTAAATTTTTTCTTGGCGTTACTAACAGCTTTACAGGCATCTTTGATGGCGATTGATTTAATTTGATAAGGGACTGATTTACTCCATTCTGGTAGTCCATTCAATATGTCAGTCTTAATCGCTTTCCAGTTAGCCTTGATGCTAGAATCTTGCAGCGATTTAACAGTAGTGTTATAGACAAATCTAGACACACCAAACCAAGATTTAAGAATCTGCCTTTGTGCCGCCGTGAGGAAGATCCGGATCTTCCTTGATTTTTTTACTGTACTTCCTGAATCCGTGCATCCGACAAGAGAAGACGTAGAGGATGGAGAGAAGATCCGAGGTAAGTTCTGATTCGGGGCAGTGTACAGTATTGTCGAGAACCACGATTTGTCCACCGTTTTGCTCGACCATGTACTGAATAAGCTCGAATCCAAACCTTGCGAGCCGGTCACGACAGGCAATAACAAGCGTGAGCTTATCTCCTCGCATAAGTCTGTCCAATAAGGCTTGCAGTCCTTTCCGCTTGAAGTTGATTCCACTGCCAATGTCTTTGATGATTTCGGCATCTGGGTAGAGTGATTGCATGTAAGCAATTTGTCTACCAAGGTCGTCTCGTTGTTTGGTTGAACTGACTCGGCAGTAACAAATAAAGGAGAGCTTCTGGCTTGCACCACGGAGGTAAGACTCGACGTTAAACAGTCTTTGCCCTGCCTCGTTTTTGATGCTTTCGATCTTGCCATTACCTGCGTACTTCCTTAAAGTGTTTGGATGCAGTCCAAGTCTTTTGACTGCTTCTCGTAGTGGTATGGTTTATGTACCACTACGAGAAGCATTTGTTAGTATACGTAATCTATTGTTAGCAAATAGTTAGCTATTGGCTAACCCTAATCCATCCGTGAGAGGTTAAGGTAATTGCACTAATATCTGGGATGTTGTAGGAAAAAGCAGTAATTCTCATAAGGAGAATTGCTGGATATTTGCAACTTGGTGGATAATTACTCTTAGCCAAATTCTATTACCAATGGTGAGTTATAAAGCTTTAAGTAAGGAACTGCACTGGATCTGTAGCCTCACGGCTGTTATTCACAAAAATATCAGCAATTAGTCGTAAAACTTCAGCTTGTTCTTCTGGAGGTGCTTCAGCAATCAGCGATCGCAGGCTAATTCCTGGCCTCTGACCAAATAACTCAGATAAATACCATACCCTAGCTTCTACCGGAATAGCCAAAAGTAGCGATATTAGTTTTGATGCTCCTAGATCCGCCTTCCCGCGACGAAAGCGGGATAACATTACTTCCGACACTTTAGCCTGTTCAGCAGTTTTCTTCGCTTCCAAATTGAAGCGATTCATCATCTCATCGAATAACTGCTGATAACTTTGAGTTTTTTCTGATACAAAACTTTGCATTGCTTTGCTAATTATACTTAAGTTTAACGGTTATACTATTTGATGTTTGATGAAACAACAACGATGATGTATACCCTAATCTTACCAAACTCTTGCTAGGAGTGCTTTTTTCCAGACATATCTTTAATCTTCAGATTACTAGCATAGCCATCAAATAAATACCTTGTCACGATTGAATATAAAAGTTCGTTGACTAAGTGTTAATGATGGACACCTAAAAAATTAGTCTCTATCCCAACGGATCGAGGTGAAATTTTGTCTTTTCATTTGTATTAGCAAAATTGTGACACAACCAAATTCAAAAATTCAGGGACGTTTCTATCCACTTCAGCATGAAGAATGGCTGAAAGCCTGCCGTGAACTCACACCAGCACAGAGGGATATCCTCTACTACATCCGAACCATTGATCCTTATAACCAAGGGATTGACATCAATGCCGCCGAGGTAGCTCGTAAGCTGTCAGCACCAGAGCGGATAGTCCACAGGCAAACTGTAAGCCGCGCTCTCAAGGAATTAGACGCAAAGGGATTCATTGATCTAGAGCTATTGCAAGTCAGAACCAAGGTGAAGCCAAAGGGATTATGGTGCAATAACACACCTGAATTTATTGAAGACACCGATGGTGTGATGACGCACCCAAGGTGTGATGACGCACCCAAGGTGTGTGAAGACACCGATGGTGTGATGACGCACCCAAGGTGTGATGACGCACCGAGCGCGATCGCCACGCACCATGCTGGATCACCACGCACCACGCTGGATCATGACGCACCATGCGCGATCGCCACGCACCATGCGGAGGCTGAAAGCCTTGTGGAGAGGGGATTACAAAACCCTAAGATCAATAAGAATTATTTAGACTTTATAAAGACTCTCTCAGAAGACGAGCGAGCGAATTTTTGGAAATTTTGTGAGGAAAAAACCAAAAATCTTAGCCAGCCAGTGAACGACATTGAGGCTTGGTTAGCTCATAAGAACAAAGCCGGAAGAAATCGCTGGGAGGTTTATTACGAAAAATATCTGGCTTCAAAACAGGTACAAGCCAAAAAAACTGAAACAAAAAATGCTCGAGACGAATTCCACCGAGAAATCGAGGAACGGCAGCGACAGGCTCAAAGAGCTTGGGAAGAGTCGCAAAGGCAAAATCTCGCTCTTGATACTGGAGGTGCGACGTGATTGATAAATTGCCACCCCAAAACATCGAAGCGGAAGAGGCGATTTTAGGCGGTATCATGCTTGACCCAGAAGCAATCGGTAGGGTGAGCGATCGCTTAATTCCCGAAGCCTTTTACATTAGCGCCCATAAAGATATCTATCAAGCCGTCCAGCGCCTTCATTACTCTGGTAAACCCACTGATTTACTCACAGTTACAGCTTGGCTTACTGACCACGAAATGCTTATCCGTATCGGCGGGAGAAATAAATTAGCAACTCTGGTAGACCGCACAGTGTCAGCTGTCAACATTGACGCTTTAGCCGAGTTGGTAATGGACAAATTCGCGCGTAGACAGTTAATCAAGGCTGGAAATGAAATTGTACATCTGGGTTATGAGACAGAAACTGAGTTACCACAAATCCTTGACCAATCAGAACAGAAAATTTTCCAATTATCTAATCAAACCCTATCTTCAGACACTGAACACAACAGCACGATTAACGTTGCTGCTTACGAGGATTTAAATTCAGGAAACCCCATTTACCCTACAGGACTTCATGAACTCGATAATTTGATGGTGGGATTTGAAAGCGGCACACTTACCATAGTTGCTGGTAGGCCATCAATGGGAAAGTCCCAGATCGCCTTGTTTTTGGCTTTCCAAATGATACTGTTCCATGAGCTACCTGTGGTCATCTTCTCCTTGGAGATGACAAAGAAACAATTGGAGTACAGGCTGTGGAGTTTAATTAGTGTTAGCAACGCTTACAAGCATTTAGAGTTAACGCCACTAAAAAGCGATCGCATTCGCAGACATCGCTCAGGTAATAAACCCCTAGCAGACTGGGAATTTACAAGCATTGCCAAAATCGTCAGTGTTGCTTCAGAACTACCGCTTTATATGAATGACTCAAGGGGTATCACCGTTTCACAAATTGCATCAGAATGCCGTCAAATAAAGGCCAAAGAGGGAAAACTGGGGTTAGTTGTAGTTGATTACCTGCAAATGATGGCAGAGGATTCTGGAGGGAACCGCAGCTATGAACTAGGAGATGTGGCCAGAGGACTTTACAAAATGGCAGGGGAACTGGATGTACCCGTGCTAGCACTGTCGCAAATCTCTAGGGGAGTTGAGGGCAGACAGAATAAGCGCCCAATGATGAGCGACCTTAGCCAATCGGGAATTTTAGAAATGGTGGCAGACAATATTATTCTCGCTTACCGAGATGAGTACTACAACTCAGATACTACAGATCAAGGAATATTAGAACTCATCATGGCTAAGGCACGACACGGTGAAACAGGCACAGCAACGGTATTTTTTGACAAGTCCTATGGAATTATCCAGAATTTGCGCTCCAGAAATATTTGAGTCTTCAAACTGCTGTCAAAATCATCCCCCTCCTGTATCGGAACTTTTACTGGGGGGTATTGATAATAGCCCTAGTAAAAACTTTGAACAAATAGAAATACCCCCCAGTAAAGATAACCCTAGTAAAAAGCCTGGACAAATAGAGATATCCCCCGGTAAAGATAGCCCTAGTAAAAAGCGCAGAAATTGGGGTGAGGGTAACGGCACTATTCATTGGCGCACCATTACTAGGGGTGGAAAGGACTATCCCCAGGCTTACTATCATTGGCAGGAAAAAGGGAGAAAGAAGACCAAGTACATTCCCAAGCATTTACTTGGGGATATTCAAGAAGCAGAGTTCAAGAAGCGCCCAATTAGAGAAATTTTGACATTACTGGGTGTTGTGCCTAGCCCTAGTAAAAACACATTACTGGGGGATATCGAAAATAGCCCTAGTAACGATGTTGAACAGTCAGAGATACCCCTCAGTAAAAACAGCCCTAGTAACGATGTCGAGCAGTCAGAAATACCCTCCAGTAAAAATAACCCTAGTAACAATGTCGAACAGTCAGAGATAACCCCCAGTAAAGATAGCCCTAGTAAAACTAGACGACACAAAGGATTAGGTAGTGGCTCCATTCAGTGGAAAACCATCACCCTTCACGGCAAAGATTATCCCCAAGCTTGGTATCACTATGAGTTTTGGAAGGATGGTAATCGCCTGGTTAAAAAGTGCAAGTATATTCCAAAACGACTATTAGAGAGAATAAAGAAGCTAGAAGCAGATAAAGCGCCAGTTAGAGATATTTTGTCAATATTGCGAGTAAAATTATAGAAAAACTTCAGAAAAGCCGTGCAAATCGTAAATAACACTTAATTTGTTTTCACTGATTTTTCTTGTCAGTGACCAAAACTTTGTGAAACATCTTAATCTCCTTCATCGCAATGGAATTTCGGCATCCGCAGGCATTCCCGGTTTTGCTAGCCTACTCGGTTGCTCCAAGTTCAGTTTACACCAAACACCTGTTGTACTCGTTGCTTTAAAAGACTTTTGGTGTTTGGGATCGTTATTTAGATAAACATTGGCAAGTTGTCCGACGCGAACTTGAGCAATTTGCCCACCTGGAATAAGGCCCCGCAGATAAACTTGGCTCAAGTCTACAACTCTCAGCAGCAAGGGACGCGATGGCAGAACCACCCTACCGGGTTCAACACTGCGTGTTGTCATAACGCCATCAATTGGGCTTTTCACCGTCAGATTGTTCAAGTGACTCTTGAATCAGTTGTTGATTAGCTTGGGCAGTTTTCACGTCAGCTTGGGCGGCTGCTAGTGTGTTGTGTGCCTGTTGTGCTTGTGTCTGCAATCGACTGACATTAGTTTGTTGTCTCCCTGGATTCAGGGTTGTGGTTTGTGCTTGCGTCAATTTTGCCTGAGCAATGTTAACAGCTGTTTGTGCCGCTTCGACAGCAGCTAAACGGCTTTGCAAAGCAGCTTCGGCAGTGTTGTGAACGCTTCGCGCCACGTTAGAGCGCTGTTGCGTTTCGGCTCCTTCGATCGCAAGATGGGCGTAGCGATCGCTATCTACCCGCGACTTTCCCTTGGGTGTCGCCCTGAGATTGTTGTAAATTTAGATTCGCATCCCCTAGTTGATCTGCCAGAACCGAGATTTGTAAACGAGCGTAGGCTTCTCGTTGTTTTGCGGCGTTTACCTGTGCTGTGGCGGCACTCAGTTCGGATTGCACTTCTTCATCACTAAGACGCACTAATAATTGTCCTTAGCATGATTTTCATTAGTCCGCGTGCTGCGCGTTCGCAAAGCGTCTCGCAGAGAAGCGCGATAGGCGGACGAAAGTTTGTATAGCCGCGATTTCCAATCGCCCAATACTTTTCAAACATCCTAATAAAGCAATGAAGATAAATCGCGATCCACAAAGCTGCAATCACTGCTCCAGCAATTCCACCAGGCGGGTCAATCCGAATACTTTTTTGTGTATCCATTGATGTTCCTTTATTTTGACAAGAATAAGTATAATGTTTTGCCGTTAAATATTATGTTTGAGTAAATGTTTTACTTTATGTAAGTAGGTGGGTGGGAAAATTTATAAGTATGTCATTGCGAGTGAAACGGAGTGTAACGAAGCAATCACAAGGACTTTGGCGGTTTTACATTTTGTTACATAGTTAGGTTAATTTGTGCCTACCTACTTATAAGTTATACAAATTCTCATAAAACATTCAAAAGTGGTAGATAAAGTTGAATTTATTTACCTAGCAAGATACAAGAAGAATTTGATGGTTTCTGATTTAATGATACATCAGGCAGCTAATCAGAAAATTTGCGAAATTCGAGAGTTAATCGACAAAAAGTAGTGTACTTTCCTGGGTTCGACTAAAGCTATATAAACCTGAGTTCGGGATAAGCTGAAACCTTGATTATGTCGTTAGTTGGGCTGGGGGAAAGCCTTATTCTTCGTCCAAGTAATCAAATTTGAACCCTTAACCCGAACTGACGTTATATAAAGGTTTCGTTTAAAAACAAATAATTTGGGGTTGCTCTAATGCTAAGTCCTGTGTTAACAGTCAGTATCTTTCAAAGACAATCCGACTCTAAAGTATTTTCAGTAGGCCAGTTTCGGTTGCTGCCAAAAGGTCTTCTGGCGACAACCGAAACTGTACAATCGTGCGCACTCAACTTCCTACTTGCGAGGGAACGCGATAGCAATTATTCTTCATCCTTTACGAAATAGGACTACCAGTGTGATAAATCGCACTGGGATTCAAGATTGTGATGACCGTTTAATGCTCACTGCTACGAAATTATGGAACTTCTACTTAGTCGCAGCTCGATCGTGATCAAACAAAACAGAGCTGGTCGGAATTTTACTGCAAGGTCAAGTTATTTCTCAACAACTCTAATAATTTGCACACTACGTTAGTTATTCAATCTACAACCTGAAGAGGAAAAACTATGACAACTACGTTTGTTGACAACCGTGCTTATTTCAACGATCTCACGGCATTTCTCACAGGTCAGCTTCTGCTCCCTGATGACGCTGCCTATGAACAGGTGCGCCCACTCTGGAATGCGAAGGTGAAGACCCAACCTGCCGCGATCGTGCGTTGTTTGACTGTGCAAGATGTCATTCATACGGTTCGCTGGACACGTGCACATGGGCTGCCCCTCTCTGTTCGAGGTGGAGGACACGATTTTGCCGGACGAGCGTTGTCTGAGAACGGTGTCACGATCGATTTGTCCCAGATGAGATCCGTCACTATCGATCCAGACGCGCGCACCGCTCATGTTCAAGGTGGAGCAACGGCTAGCGACCTCATGGAGGCAGCACAGAAATATGGATTGGCAACAGCCACAGGAAACTGCTCCACCGTTGGAATGCCTGGACTTACCCTGGGGGGAGGATATGGTCCGCTGATCGGTGCTTATGGACTGGCTGCCGATAACCTGCTGTCCGCACAAGTGGTGACTGCCGACGGGCAGCTTGTGACTGCCAACGCCGAGGAACATCCAGACCTGCTTTGGGGACTGCGCGGCGGCGGCGGTAACTTTGGAATCGTCGTTTCCCTTGAGTATCGCCTGCATCCGCTCACGACGGTGTTATCGGGTATGCTGCTGTATCCTCTCGATCAAGCCAGAGCAGTGTTACGACGTTTTAACGAGTTCATCGCCACGGTACCCGATGAATTGACGATTCAATCTGGGTTCATCCAAATGCCAGAGGGCTTGACGGTTCTCTGTCTCTTACCCGAATGGCACTAAGAAAAGGGAAAATCGTTGAGGCAGCAGGGGTGCAGAGGAGCAGGGGAGAAAGAAGAAGGAAGAAGCATACGGACAGAAACAAGAGGCATACGGAAAGAAGCAAGAGAAATTCTCCTCTGCCCCTCTGCACCCCTGCTCCTCTGCAATCCTTACGCCGCCTACCCTTCAGCTTAACTTAGTGCCATTCGGAGCAGTAACTATGTCAGTAACGATGGATAAGAAAGACTCAACAATGAATATTGATCTGCGATCGCCAGCGCTAAACTGGATTAATGGTGAGTGGGTCGATTCAGCGCAGCATACCGAGAGCATCAACCCAGCCACGGGTGAGGTCATTGGAACTTACGCGGATGGTGGGCGTGAAGAGGCGGTTCAAGCGACCAACGCTGCGGCGCAGGCTTTTCGAGAATTAGACTGGAAGGACAGTCGCGCACTCCGGGCCCGAGTTTTGAATCAGATTGCTGATCGCTTTGAAGCACGGCGAGACGATCTGATCGAGATTCTCTCGCTCGAAAACGGCAAAGTCCATGCTGAAGCAGCATTTGAAGTCGAGATGATTCCAAGCAAGTTTCGGTACTGGGCATCTGTCGTTCTGACGAATTACGGACGAGCTTTAGAAGTTTTGCCGGGACACTTTTCGATCGTCACTCGGTCTGCGATCGGTGTTGCTGGAATCGTGGCACCCCTTAATTCGCCGCTCGTGCTTACCGTGCGTTCTCTGGCACCAGCTCTCGCTGCTGGTGTCACCACAGTGCTTAAATTACCTGGCAATACAGCACAAATTAACTATCTCTTTAGTCAGGTACTGGCTGAAGCTGCCGATTTGCCACAGGGTGTAATCAACGTCTTCAGCGAAAGCAGAGGCAGAGGTGGATCGTCCTTTCTCATGGATTCAAAAGATATTCGTGTGATCAGCTTTACGGGAAGCACGCAGACAGGGAAGGCAATTTCTGCAACAGGGGCAGCGACGCTCAAGCTGTTTCAGACCGAACTTGGTGGCAAAACACCGATGATCATCTTCGACGATGCTGATCTTGAGGCGGCTGCGCCAAAAGTTGAGAAGGCACTCACGACCTTTGCGGGTCAGTTCTGCATGACAGGTTCCCGGCTGTTGGTGCAGCGTGCTGTTGCCGATCGCTTTCGCACGCTAATCACCCAGCGACTGGAAAACGTTAAAACAGGACCTGCGTCTGATCCGTCCAGCGATATGGGACCTCTCATCGACAAGCTGAACGTCGCTCGTGTTGACAAGATGGTGGAGGAAGCGATCGCAGCGGGTGCAAAGGTGCTAGTACGCGGCGGTCCAATTGTCGAAGGTCCACTCGCCAGTGGTGCGTTTTACCGCCCAACCCTGCTAGAAGTGACCGATCCAAAAATGACGATCGTTCAGGAAGAGGTCTTCGGTCCAGTCCTGACGATGCAAATCTTCGATACTGAGCCAGAAGCTGTGCAGCTCGCCAACGATAGCGAGTATGGCTTGGCTGCGAGCATTTGGACTCGCGATGTTGACCGCCCAATGCGCGTTGCCCGCGAGATCGATGCAGGCACGATCTGGATCAACGATTGGGCGATCATTTGGGACGAGTTCGAGGAAGGCGGATTCAAGCGAAGCGGTAATGGAAGGCTGAATGGACTAACAGCGATCGATGAATTCCTGGAGTACAAACATATCGCCTTCAACTCAGGCACGCTCCCCAGTGTTGGCGTTTCTGCCTAATAATTGAGCTTGGCTCCAAGTCTTAAGTCCTTCCTAAATAAGCTGCACAACCATCAAGCCCGATTATCCGGTTCGCTTAACAATACCGTTGCCAATTTACGAGGGTGGGTTGATGACGCTTTCACTATTAACTCGCTGTTCTCTGAGGTTTGGCAAAAACAATAAGTCCTAAAAATTCCTTTAAGGTTTCCCACAAGGTTTTTTTAACGTATTGCCCGCAATATAAAGGTTCTGACAGTCCAATATATCTCGTAAGCTAAACGCTTATGTATGAGGATTTTGCCAGTTTTTGCCAAAATTTCTGTAGGCTCTTATTTTGGCAAAGGTATTGATCGACAGTTCACATTTGTTCATCATTAGGGAACTCCCTCTAGCCCCTGACCGCATTAGGCTGGCAGCTTCGGTTACTTTCGTGGTCTGCACTCCGACTGTTTCGTTACCTACTAGGTCGTGACCGGACTCCTGAGAGTCTTTTACGTGAGGGTAAAGGGTGTGAATCCCTTAGCAAAGACGGCTCTGCATACTAAACGACCATTTCAGGTCGCGCCGGACTGATTACCGTGATTCACTAAACAACGAATCGCACAAATCTTCCAAATCTGTTAATGCAACTCGCAATGGAGCCGACATCTCGTAGCACCTTTTTTTGGACTTCCTCTATCTTATATTTTATTGTAACCACCTACTTAGAAGCTGAACTGCGTGCGAATACTGCCCACAAACACTGTTGGATTGCTCTCGAAGTTATTGGGGTTGAACACTGCATAAAACGTTGGCACAATCGCAATATTCTCACTCAATGGATAGAAGTAGGAAGCTTCTAGTTCATATTGGATGCCACCATCCCCTGCACCTGAAGCAAAGAATCGGCTACCTCTGATGATGTCCATCGGCATCAAGAAAGTGACAGTTCCCTGTGCGCCTTCTTTGCCTAAATCGGGGAAGGCAACCCCAACTTGGAAGGCTTGCGTATCGACTTTTGCATCGATTGGGTTCAATTGCATGGATGCAAAGCTATAGCGCCCAAACAATCCAATTCCACGGGTAATCAGCCAATCAAAGTTGATGCCGAACATACTTCCAGTTGCAGATTCTAGTCCGCCTCGAATGCCTCCTTCTGAGAATCCAGCACCGGCATCTAAGTAGCCGTAAGGTATGGGTTCTCCAATCGAACCGCCAACTTGCCCGTTAATCGCTTGAATTCGCGTATAATTGTACTGTAAACGTAGATTAAAGTTAAAACTCGGCGAGAAAGTGAGTTCGGCTGAAGTTGTGTTCGTTCCGCCGAAAAGCCCTTGCGATGGATTGCTAGAAGAGTTAAAGCCAAATTGGGGTGAAAGAAATTCTGTGTTCTCGCCTAAATATCCGACTGCTAAACGAAGTTTCGAGTTGATACCCCACTCAATAACTGCACCGGAACCTCGAATGATAGAGTTCGACTGAGTACTATTTGAGGAATCGAGGCTTGCACCTGAATTCAAGATAGAGCTAAGGCGGTTGATGTCAAAGTGGCGATTCCAGTTGATCCGAGGTCCGACCGTCAATTTGATTGCGTCATTTAGCGAGAAACTATAGAAAAAGTCTTTGATGACAACATCGTTTTGACCGATTTCGCTTCCCGCAGTTTGATCGAAGAAGGGAACACCAGCCGAATTATAGAAGCCTGCAGAAGCATATTGGTTATAAGGCGATCGACCATTTCCTGATGCCAACTGGGTAACTAATTGATCCTTGCCGGTGAAGGATGTGAGGAAGGTTAACCAGGCATGATAGCTAGCTGTAATTTGTGGATCGCGAGCAATGCCGCGTGTAGGCTGCCCACCTGTTCGAGTGGCAAAGAATCGACCTTCGGCGTTACCTTCACTACCTCTAGGACCTTCAAACTGAACGTCGCCGCTTGCGCCTGCCCCTGTGATATTTAACCAAGCATATCCAAACAGTTTAGTGGTTGTCGAGAACTGTTGTTTTTCAAGGGGTGTAGTGTGGGCTTCGACAGAATGAACGCGACCGCGTAAGATAGCAAGTTCGGCGGCGAATTGTTCTTGCAACTTTTTTAAGATTGTCAAGTCTTCTTTTTTAACAACATTTGCGGTGGCGTAAGGATTCAGTTCGTTTACGCGCTCAAGACACGCATTCAAACCGACTGCAAATTCATATCGGGTTAAAGCGTGATTACCGCGATAGGCTCGGTCAGGATAGCCTGCAATACAGCCGTAGCGCTTGACGAGAGATTGCAGGGCTTGAAATACCCAATCAGTTGGTTTAACATCCGTAAGCTGCCAAACGGGAGTGACTTGCATCATTTCAGTTGTAGGCTTGGCTTCGGTCGAGTTGAGATCGGAGTTGTTGACTCGATCAAAGTTTAGCGTTGCGTCTTTTGCATCTGATTTTACTTTTTCAAAGGCGCTATGTTGATTGACCTCAGCACTGTCAATTGTAGAAATATGAGATTGAAGTTTTTCTGCAGCTTGAGCAGACTGCATCCAATATAAAATCGTTGGAACTGTTAACCACAGCTTCCAGTATTGACAAGATTTTAACATTTTCTCTCACTCACATTAGAAGAAAAGATTGATTAATAATCAGGAGGCAAAAAAGCAGCACCGCAACGCCAAAACGAAAAGTATTTCTGGCTTTGGAACTTAATTATTTCTATATAAAATAACTCATGATTACTTAGCTACACCGTATTAGATTGACTTATTTGGCTATGCTGCAAACAACATTATCAACATTTTCTGCTAGTGCTAGCTGCTGATGATGAGTCTGAACCTGTATTCAAATGATAGCTTTTTCGTTTAGCTTTATTTTATTACTCTCAGTAATAGTACATAATTTTGGATATTGTATAGCAATCCTAAATGAATTACGAACAAAAAGATCCCCGACTTCTTCAAGAAGTCGGGGATCTGAGCCTCTCGGCGTTTATAAATCAAATAGGATTGCTATAGTAAAAAGACTAAAGTTAAGTTGTTACGAATAAATTCATTAAATTTTACAATTTTTATGAATAATAAAGCCAGGACGGGAGCAACTGGCATTCATGTGCGTAAGTCCTGAAAAGCTCAAGTTCAAGATTGTGGTAGACTCGTTACTAAAGATTTGTGTAGTCAGTTTGTATAAAAGGGAGGCACAGATGTCCCAAGCCCAGGAGTATATTCTCGGCACCAGCTTGACCGAGCAGAAGCGCTTATTAAAACAAGGCACACTCTTTGAGGCAGAAGCTTGCTGGCTGCTCGATCAAGTGGGACTCCAAGCGGGCGCACGGGCGATTGATTTAGGATGTGGACCGCTCGGCATCCTCCATCTCTTGGCAGAGCGCGTGGGTTCTACCGGAGAAGTTGTGGGTGTAGACCGTGAGGCACGCCTACTGGACATGGCGCGAACCATTGTAGCGGATCGACGCTTACCAAACGTAGAGCTGTTCAAAAGAGATGTCACGGCGACAGGGTTGCCCCGTGCCGCTTTTGATCTGGTGCATGAACGGCTCGTCCTTATGATGACCCCACACACCAAGCAGATGCTGGCAGAAATGGTAGCACTTACCCGACCCGGTGGAGTAGTGGCAGTCCAAGATTTAGATGTCGTGTCCCATATTTGTGAGCCAGAACATGCGGCTTGGTTGCAACTGCTCACCACTTATCATCGCGTCTATCAGGCGCGTGGTCTTGACGGTTATTTGGGACGCCGATTGCCTGGACTGTTGCGGGCGGCGGGACTCGTCGAGGTACAGGTCAAAGTCCATACCCAGGTATCTCACGTTGGCGAATTCGGTCAAACGCTGTTTCTTGACATCATTGAAGGGTTGCGTGATCACATCATTGCAGATGGACTGCATATACCCGATGAACTAACCGCGCTGGTTGAGGCGTTGCGGGAACATCTGAACACCCCTGGTACCTTGGTAGTGCAACCGTTGTTGTTTCAGGTGTGGGGACGCAAGCCCGTCTGAAGGTAGACGAGCGCGTAAGCTAATCGGCATTTAAATTGCAACATAGCCGCTATTACCTTTATTTTTTATTTGACGCATTCATTGACCTTGCTACTATCCACGTCTGGATTAACAAAATATTATTAGTGGGATAGGTTCTCGTAACTATAAAGTTTGGGCATGGGTCAAAGCGATCGCGCTCCTCCCGAAAAGGAAAGGGATTACTTCAAGTTTATCCCCAAACCGCCTTGGCGGTTGCTATACATGCAAAATGGGAGACGATGCAAAGTTTTGTTAATATAGTTGCAATGCGCTAAGTATTATGTTGTGAGAAATAGCTTCTCTCACTTTCCTGGCGCAGAATATAGTGTCTTCTCTTCAACTACCAGCATTTTAATTAGTTTAATGTGTAAAAATTTTAATTTATATAAGTATTTTCACTAAAAAAATGCTTATTAGCTCAACTGAGGAATAATTCATCATCCGCCAATTACTCACCCCTCACTCGCTCAAATTGGTCTAGCAAGTCATTCACCGTTAAACGGGTACGCGCCACACCTGCAATATCAAAAATCACGCGACCTTGGTGGAGCATCACAGTGCGATCGCCCAAGCTCAACGCTTGCTTCAGACTATGGGTAACCATCAGTGTCGTGAGCCCACGTGTACGCACTAGCCGATCAGTCAAGCCCAAGATATCCTCGGCAGTTTGCGGATCTAAAGCTGCCGTATGTTCATCTAATAGCAAAATCTCCTGCTGAGACGACAATGTTGCCATCAGTAAGCTAATCGCTTGCCGTTGACCTCCCGAAAGCAACCCCATCCGGTCAGTTAGGCGATTTTCCAGCCCCAGCCCTAAGTCCACCAAAGCTTCACGTAGATGCGCCCTCATACGATTAGTCAAGGCAAAGTGTAAACCGCGTCTTTGACCCCGATGAGCAGCCAGCGCCAGATTTTCTTCAATGGTCAACTGTGTACAATAAGCTGCTAGGCTATTTTGAAACACGCGACCTACGAGTTTAGCGCGACGTGATGTCTTCCAAGTCGTTACATCACAATTTGCCATGATGACGCGGCCCCGATCGGGCGTTTGCTCACCGCTGAGTACATTGAGCAATGTGGATTTGCCGGTGCCGTTGCTGCCAATCACCGTGATAAATTCACCTGCTGCAATCTCTAAATTCAAACCGTTAAGCACCCGCAGAGCTAGAGGCGTGCCGGGATTGAATGTCACCGTAATGTCTTGGAGACTAATCATGTTGCGTGGATCTGCGTAACTTAAGCACCCAACGGCTCTGGGGCAAAATCAACGCCAAGGCCACTAACACAGAGGTGATTAAATTTAAATCCTGGGCCTGCAACCCTAAAAAATCAGCATTCAGCGCCAAGGCCACGAGTGCGCGATAGAGAATCGAGCCAATGACCGCGCTTGTCGTAATCCAAATCAATCGACGGCTAGTTATTAAACTTTCCCCCACAATCACTGCTACCAACCCAAACAGGATTGTACCTACACCCATTTGCACATCCGCAAAACCGTTAATTTGTGCAAACAACGCCCCCGAAACCGCCACAAGTCCATTGCTGATCGCCATGCCTAGAAGAATTAAGCGCTCAGTGTAAATCCCTTGAGCACGCGCCATGACTGGATTCGCGCCTGTCGCCCGCAGCGCCAACCCTAACTGGGTAGCAAAAAACAAGTTCAATAACCCTAAAACAATTGCTACAACTATAGTCAACACAATCGTAACGCCAAAGGGTTTGAGCAGAGCAGGAATCTGACTAAGCCAGGGGTCTAAGGTGGAAATGATAGTCACCTGATTCAGCAAAGAGAGATTCGGTTGACCCATAATACGCAGGTTAACTGAATACAAACCACTCATCGTTAAGATGCTCGCCAGCAAATTGAGAATTTTAAATTGCACGTTGAGGGCAGCTGTACACAATCCTGCTAACATGCCCGCAATAGTAGCCCACAGCGTTGCCTCCCAAGGATTCATTCCACGTACAATTAGCGTCGCAGCAACTGCACCCCCCAAGGGAAAACTAGCATCTGCCGTTAAGTCAGGAAAATTCAACACCCGAAAAGATAAGTAAACCCCAAAGGCGACCAAGCCATAGAGCAAACCTAATTCCAATACTCCTGACAACGCTGCTATATTCATAATCTGTTTTAATTTCAGAATGCTGTAATTACTAAATTACTGAATCACTTTACTAGCGGTTTTGAGAACGTCAGCAGGAATCTTAACACCCATAGTGGCAGCACTTTTAACATTAATCACTAAGTCGCTTTTACCAGGTACCTCTACGGCGATCGTGCCCGGTTTTTCACCTTTTAATATCCGCACCACGATTCGCCCGGTCTGCCGTCCCACATCTTGATAATTAAAGCCCAAAGTCGCAATCGCGCCTTTTTCTACCGAGTCATTATCGCCCGCGTAAATCGGTATTTGATTCTGCACACCGACTTTGATGACACTTTGCAAAGCGGTAAGGACTGTATTGTCCTGGGGCATATAAATCGCATCCGTGCGACCGGTCAAACTTTTGGCAGCGCTGACGACTTCGCTAGAATTGGCAATAGCGACTTCCACGATACTAAGACCCTGCTTAGAAGCAGCTTCTTTGAGTAGTTTAACTACATAGGTTGAGTTGGCTTCCCCCGCGTTGTAGATTACGCCAATCCGTTTTACTTTCGGTGTAATCCGAGTAATTAATTTGAGATGTTCCGCTACGGGTGTCAGAGTACTGACACCCGTAATAGAGCCATTTGGTTGTTGCAGATTTTTAACGAGTTTAGCGCTCACAGGATCAACCACTGCTGAAAAGACGATTGCGGTTTTGGGTGCTGTCTTGAGCACCGCATTCGCCACCGTTTGGGCAGATGGGGTGGAAATCGCGACGATCACGTCGGGAGCTTCTCCAGCAAATTTTTTGGCAATCTGAACCGCCGTACTTTGATTGCCTTGGGCGTTGAGCCACTGCCATTTCAGATTTTTATCCGCTTCAAATCCTTGGGATGCCAGTTCTTCTTTGAGACCATCACGCACTGCATTGAGGGCCGGAAGCTCAACAATTTGGGTAACGGCAACGGTTTTAGTACTTTTATCTGCATTGCCCGTAGAAGGCGTTTGGCCATTAGAACAAGCTGCAATTGCAACGACCAAGGAGCTGCACAAAGCAAATTTAAAACAGGAGCATATCATAAAAACACAACGAAAACTCAGTCCCAATTTTACCCTGTTGCGAAGAAGCTGAACCGTTGCTCCTTTAAATCCATTTCGTGCTGAACAAGGACTATGGTGATAAGCTAATCGGCATTAGACATCTCCAAAATAGTAACATTCTGTGGTACAAAAACATCAAATAGCTTTTTTGACACAGAAGCATGAGCGACATACTGAATCATATTGAAGAAAATCCTAAAAAAACAAAGCGGTTAATTGGTCTGGAGTACGAACAGTTACAACAATTAATTCAAAATGCGGAGCGATTACATCATGAAAAACAAGAGTTATTAGAATTCAAAAAAGTTAGAATTATTGCTGGTGGTGGAGGTCGTAAACCAAAATTATCGCTCAGAGAACAAATAATTTTAACGTTGGTTTCTCTCCCGCATCTGACTACATTTGAGTTTCTTGGTATCCAGTTTGGGGTGAGTGAGTCAACTACTTAAGTTATTTGTATGAATAATAAATTTATTCAACAACACCAAGTAATCACTACTTACCCCAACTTATTGAGCCGATACTCTAAAACTTTAAGACTTTATTTTTAACTAGTTTTTGCTTTTTGCGATTGAGTGAACTTGCACCTATCACGCCTAATCCTAACAAACTAACTACAGAAGTGTATTCAGGTATAGGTTTGACAACGCTCTCCACACTTACTTTTTGATCCAAAGCATCACCTGTGTTGAAGACATAATCAAGTGCATTTTTGTCGTTGAGTGCAGTTCCTCGTAAGAACAGCGCACTCCAACGGGCAATAGTTTCAATTGCCACATCTTGGTTTATGGTTGGTCTAACAGTTTCACGTATGAGATTGTCTTCATTGGTAATGCCATAGTGGTTAGCACCAGGGATGGTGATAAAAGCCTTGGGAGGGTCTTGAATGCCTGCGTATGTTTCTTGAGCATTAGCGGGATTTGCCACACCATCTCGATTACCCTGTACTAGAGCAATGGGTATGCCATCATTGTCAATAATCGGAAGCCCTCCACTACTTTGGCCAATCCTGAAGTTAGTGCCATAAAATACACCAGCTTTCAATTCTTTGGGTCGAGTAAAATTTCCAGTGCATAAGGTAGGAAAACATTGACCTTGAATCGCCGCTATTCCTACTGCTCCACCAAATGAGTGTCCTAGTAAGACTAAGGTACTAGGGTCGAGTGAATTAGCAATAGGTGATGAAGGTATAGATTTCTCAGTCTGTATGTAAGTTAGTACATCATTTAATTGCTGTTGTTCAGCAATTAATCCTGTAACCGCACCCGTTGGACTGATTGCTGTTCTCAAGTGGTTAGGCACTACGACGACAAAGCCATAACGTGCCACTGTGTTAGCAAATGTTGAGTAATCTGATTTGTCAACCAGCGCCCCCTGCAATAACAACGCAATCGGCAATGAATTCTGCTGAGTCTGTGTACTAGATAAAACTGGATAGTAAATATCAGTGCTATCTACACCACCGTCAGTTCTAGGAATGTTCGTAGAGTAACTGACTGCACTCTCAAAAAGAGGAGCAGGGTTGAATGTAGCACCCACAGCACTTCGCTCTACTCCCAGAGTGATCATCAATGCTCCTACTATAGCCACCGATGATTGCTTCTTTGAGGAGAAAAAATTCATGGCTTTATACCTCTTGTGTTGCTCACTCTGAACATTTTACAGACCGCCCGGACACTAAGTACTCTAGTTGCTGTATTCAATGTAGAGCAGCCAAATTTTTATTACTACTGCTATTAAGACTATCTAATAGCAGAAGTAATATTTTTTCGCATTGCAAAAGCCCCCCAGCGTTGGGTAAATCGGCTCACGTATTCCTGACAAATATCAGCAAGGGAGGCGGTTACAGTTTTGTTAAGCTTTCGTACTGCTAGAAAGCATTACAATTCTCAAAGCTTTAGTTTAATTACTCCCGATTCGCCTATTTTTTCAGGAGTTAGAAGAAAGGATACTCAGGGGTAAAGGATTGACCACCAAGTAACGTATGCGAGATTATATTGTTTGATAAAATGTTCGGTTTCAAACCTAGATTTATTTGGTTCCTATACAGTCTGTTCTCAAAAAGCTTTCCAAATGCTTCTAATTGGTCTTCTTATGGTCAATATAACAACCAGACGTTTGAAATCGAGTATATACAATAGTCTGATTGATGGTTGAATTGTATAATTTGATTAAATACGACACAAAAAGTAGTCAAAATAATTTCGCAATATAACTCTTTTGAGAAATTAACCAAGAAAGCGATGCCTGCGGCGGGCTACGTCTACGCATCAGTACCCGGATTTCTCACAAGTGTGAAAAAATCATTGAGATGAGTAAAATTTAGGAAAATATATTTTATAGAACCCATTTGACATCTAAGAAGCGGCTGCAAGCCTTTTCAGCATCAGTCTAATAAAACAAAGATTGAGCTTGGCAGTCGTATTAACCAAAGTTCTTTCAAAGTTCTTGACGAGGATTTTACATCTTTCCATCCAAGCATTTGACCGCTCAATTACCCATCTGGCCGCAACTGGAACAAATCCAGATTTACCTTGGGCTTCCTTGTCTTGTTTCGATGGTTTTACTGAGAGTTCAAACTGAATGTAGCGATCGAGTGTCAACTTAGAACGGTCTACTGCGTCGAACGATTTGCCCGCTCCTGGCTGCTCCCAGTTAACCACAACAAAGTGATCATCTAGCCCCGCTAGTGCGCTTCTCTCGGTGACAAGTTGGCTACCACCAGGGCCACCTGCCAGAAAAAGCAACCCTGGATTGTGCGAGTCCTTGCCGCGAATCGTGATCCATTCTTCAGCGCCGCCGAGGTTCACTTTTTCTAGGACGGCAATGCTGTTGGGTATGGGTTTGCCGTTTGTATCGAGAATAGGAGGGGTGGACGCGAAGAGTTGTGAAGCGAAAATGGCGAGGAGAGCGATCGCAAAAAATCCTGCAAGCTCGGCAAGCATCACGCGCACGGTAAAGCCAAGCCGAAACACCGCAACAAACAGCGCTACTTCTGCCATTGCAAATAGAATCAGGAGCGATACGGGAACGCTGGTGCTAATGGGTAGCAATGCTACTGGTAAGATCGCTAGAGCAATCAAGATGCCTACTAGAATTCGTAGCGATATCAGTGCGATCGCTTTCACATTTCTGTAAACAAGACTATGCCTTGTATGCTACTACTCTGCCATCTTAGCACCTTGCAAGGTGGCACGAGCCTAGACACAGTGCCGCCGCTGCTACACTCTAGAGTTACTCTCTAGCAGTGCGACTTAAATTCCGGCGGCAGATGCGGCTTAATCCGGTAAATACAACGACTCCCAGTGCTGAATAGATTATCGTCATAATCCAAGACATCTCATTTGGATTTGCTGCATAAAGCGCAAGTTGGAAGAAGCCGATCTGACATGGAGTAAACGCGATCGCAGCAACGGCAAAATATCTAGACAGCCAGACTCGCCTTGAACCGCTTCGTGGGTTGACAGAGTGTGTCAGCACCGCAGCCAAAGCACTGAGCAACAGCAATAATAAAACGACAGGTAGCCAACCGATAATTAGCACAAGGATAAAACCACCGAAAATTCCAATGTTGTTCATAAATTTGATTAGTTATTGGACGGGGAGAATAAGCAGAGTTAGCGCGTCTCAAAACCTATTGACAAGAGAACTTACCTGATCAGCGATAAGGTGGAAAACAAAGTGACACCATCTGAGGTAGGGTAAGATTTAATTCATCGAACTGCCATATCAAAGTAATGTCAACAGGATTTGAGAAGAAGAAGCGTAAAACTAAAACATCTTTTGCAGCCAGCGTAGATAGCTTTGACATTACCAGTAAGTTTCAGGAATATTTCACAGAAGTGAAAGACCCCAGAGTGGAAAGAACGAGATATCATTTACTCACAGATATCATCACCATAGCGATTTTGGCAGTAATAGCAGGCGCGCAAGGTTGGGAAGATATTGAGGAGTATGGACAACAGAAACGGCAGTTGTCAGTCTCAAGACTATCAGCAAGAACTTCTGGCGACATCTTTAGAGTTAAGGAGTGTGGCTGTCCAAAAGCTAGCCACACTCTTAATTTTTTTGCGATCTCAATACCCTTGGGTTTCGATATTTCCATGAAATATTTAAGCTTTGACTACGCTTAACTTTAACGTCTCGGCTTCGCTCGACGTTAAAAATGCTTCCAGAAATCCCTGAGCCTATTTTATTAGCCCAGATTTTTGCCAACTTACTTATGCAAGGACGTATTCATCCCACTTTTACAGATGTTGATCCCTCGCAAATTGGCTACGGTATTGACTAAACGTAGGTATAGCCGAGCTTTCTATAGTTGAGAACATCTATGGGTCTAGCCCTTGACTTGGTGGCGATTCCGTCCCAAGGATACATTAGGTCATAAAGATTATGTCCTGAAGGCCCCTCACCAGTGGGTAGATATTGTTGAGTCGGGTTTTTGTCTTGCCATATTGCCCAAAGCCGATCCACATTACAATGATGTAAATGAAGACAGGATCATTTGGCGAAATATTCACATTTAGCATATCGCCACCAATCCAAGCGTGTTCTTGGTTATGTAATTGTGAGAAGGAGCCATCTGGAGCAAGGAAGCCTTCCAAGCGATTCCGATGACTAGGACTACTTTCAATGTTCCACGGAGAGCCATCATAAGGAGTTTCTCCCAGTGCAATATTCACATCTGTTTGATTTGGTACGTTAGAATTGAATAGAGCAAACTGGCGTTGTAAACCTCCTTTCGGGCTGCCATCAATATTAATAGTTATCCATTGATCAACAGCAAACGGCCCTGTTTTGACTAAGTAATTATCTTGAGGATCACCATTACCACCCAAGAAGTTACTAGCCCAAAGTGGTGAGTTGAAAGGATCATTTGTGTCTTGAGTCCAGTCCCAATAAGGAATTGTTAAGTCTGGCACTGCTTTTCGTAATTGTTTTTCAAATGCTAAAAGGTAATAACGATGCCAAGCAAGAAAGGCAGGCCCGACGTGAGCGGGATTGCGAAATCCTCTAGGATCAGTGGGATCTGTACGTTGAGTGGTTTTACTATGCCAAAGTACATATTCATCGTAGATACTACGACCAGTAATAGGGCTAATCTTGGCTTTGAGTTTTTTAACTGCTTTGATATAGTTTTGTTTTTGTTGTTGAGTTAAATCTCTAATATTCTTACGTACATTTTTCATGTTACACCTGATATAAATTGCAAACTTTTCTTGGTATATCCAACTATCTGAATTGAACTTTTACTCAATATGGGGGTCGATTTCTACTTCTTGATCAGGAAACTTTAACTTTAAATATATTAAAGTTTCTGCAACTTTCTTTGGGCTTTCATAGCTGCCAAATAAAATCGGTGTTACATATTTTTTTGTTTTTTATGTTGATTTATTCTCACTTCCTTGCCATCAATAAATAATTGTGTAGATGTGTCAAATATATTATCTACAACTGCGCTCCTTTGAAACCCTGGATTGGTTATAATCTTATATTTTCTACCTTTATATACTTCCTCAGATATTTCTTGAGCTTGAGCTTTACTAATGAAGAAATTTTTCAGGAATGGAAAACTGCTTGCAACTGCTGCTCCAGCAATCGAGAGGCTGATTACACTGATAAATTGCCGACGAGGAAATCTAGAAAACATTGAGTTTTTTCCTTCAAAATAATTGTCTAGGAACTACCAATATTGCTTTCACAAAATGTAGGGGTTTAAATCCCCAGCTTCTATTAAGCCGCAAATGTTGTGTCGGGGTCAAAACCCCGTTACAACATGTAATTGCGAATGGGCGAAAAAGCGAATTGGTTTAACGGCTTATGTAAAAACAATTTATCTTTTTACATAAGTTAAGTGGTGGCATTGCGAAAGTTGTTGCGTCTATCAAATCACAGTGCCAACCCAGTCAGTAGTTTGTTGAAAGTTTGCAAAAGCCTGATTTAATTCAGACTTTGTTCGAGTCAGCCCAATAGAGGGTATTAAGTGAAAGCCCGGTGCGATCGCTCAGATATTATTGGGTAAAATGCTTGCCCCAAGTCTCCTCAGATTCTGCTTGCTGTTTTGCAGCTTGAAATTGCTGCCACTCTTGAGGTGATAAGATCGCCCCTCGAACCCGCCCATGAGAGGAACTACCGTTCCTAGATTTGCCTGCTAAATAAACTTTAGGCAAAGTTTTTCTTGAAAGTTATGCAGTGTATTTCAATCCCCAGCCATTTCCAGGTAACGAAAATAAATCCAACCAGGACGATCAGCAAGCTTTACCCATTCGCGAGAAGACTTGGTTACTCTGACATTGACATCATGTTGGTAAGGAATTGCACCGATTTTTTGATAATTAGAACCAGGACCAGAGCGGATGGCAACTCCAATTGTGGCAGTTACCAACACTGTGCAAACAGGATTGATACGTGGTCTTAGCCGACATAGTTGTTCTGCTGGGCTTTGAGCTTGAGTAGCAACGGCTGGCACAGTTCCGCCTGCAATTAGTGTTAAAAATGCTAAGGCAGTCAGTTGTTTGTTGAATTTAAGCAGCATATATTTTACTTCGTTTGTACAACGTCTCCATGTATTATTTCTTAACAAAACAGAATTCAAGAGTCAGGAGCCAGAATTCAGAATAGAATTCTGTGCGACTGGCGAATGAATAAATGGGTTTAAGTCCCCCACTAAATCGGAGATTTAGTGGTCTTCAATGAGTGAAAACAGCATATTTAACCCTTCGGTCATCGTGGGATGAGTCAAGACTCCATCGCGCAGAACGGTATAGGACATCTGAGCCTACATCACCATTTGTACCGTCGAAATTACTTCACCTGCTTCAAGACCCAAATCTTTGCAACTAATCATTTGATCCACCACCTTAAAATTGCAGAGTTGACCATCACTTATAGGAAGCATCGTGATTTGATTTGTTTATGGATCGATTCACTGTGATGCCACCATCAACAATCAAAAATTAACTCACTGTATATCCGCCATCGATCGCTAAGGGTTGTCCCGTAATGTAGCTGGCAGCATCAGAGCAAAGGAAAACAACTACCTGAGCAATTTCCGTTGCCTGACCGATCCGACCCATCGGAACCATCGATCCGAGATCGTCGAACGTGATGCCCATCTGCTCAGCGCTACGAGCCATCAGGTCAGTCGCAATTGGGCCAGGATTGACGGCATTAATCCGGATGCCCTGTTTGGCATAATCGAGGGCAGCCGATCGTGTCAGCCCCATCACCGCATGTTTGCTGGCAACGTAGGGAGAAATCCCTGGAAGCGCAACCAAACCATTTGTTGATGAGTTGTTCACGATCGCGCCTGAACCTTGGGTCAGCATCTGCTGAATTTCATATTTCATACAGAGGAATAGCCCTCGCGCGTTGACCGACAGGATCTTGTCAAAATCCTCAATCGATTGTTCATGCAGTGGTGTAACCACCCGATCGATCCCAGCATTGTTAAAGGCACAATCGAGTTTGCCGTAGGTGGCAATTGCCTTTTGCACCAAGGCTTGCACATCGGCTTCACTCGATACATCAGATGCCACAAACAAGCATTCCGCCCCAGTCTCGCGAACCAAATCAGCAGTTTCTTCACCTTCTACACTAGGGATGTCTGAGAAAACGACTTTTGCGCCCGCGGCCCCAAAGGCGATCGCCGTTGCTCGACCAATTCCTGATGCGCCTCCAGTGACTAACGCCACTTTATCTTGCAGTATCATCCTGTTTCTCCTGTTTCAATCAATACTGACCTTCAGCTCCAAATCAAACTCCGATCTTAGTTTGTTAGCACTTACGCATTGACAGAAATAGAGTGGTGTAGGGCAGTGCCATTTCATTTCGTTCCTTTCTTCGTGATTGTGCGTCCGGGTGTAACATCAGCCTGCTAATCAGCACGCCGTCAGCAATGTCAGAGGGTGCAAGTTACCCCATCGGCGGGCGTCTTCAGGTTGATAAGGTAGTCGGCAGCGATGTTGTTAACACACGCATTGCCGCCGATGAGAGCCACACCGTGCTGTTCGCCCTCGACGGTCAGCAGGCTCGCACCGAGCGTTTTAGCGAGGCTGATACCGCCTTCGTGCGGGGTGACCGGATCGCGGGTGACCGACACGACCAAGGTTTTCGGGAGTCCTTTGATGTTCTGAGCGTAGGGGTAGCCGAGGGTGGGCTTCACTGGAAAATGCTCACAAACATCGCGGGCGTTGACGGTCCGGCCAGTCTCCATCAAGGGCGCGACCTTGTAAATGTCGCGCTTCATCGCAGTCTCCTGCTCGGGCGTGTGGCGATCCTCGTCGAGGCAGTTGATGACCAGAATGGCATCGGGGACTTTGCTATAGGTGCCGTCGGCATTGCGCTGGTTATTGAAGTCACGTACGAGCATTAGGGTGGCACCGCTTCCGGCCTTAAGTTCGGCAATGCCCTTAATGATCGCAGGCCAGCCCGCTTCGCTATAGAGGGTGGGAACCACACCGTCCATGGCAGCGGTGTAGGTGAGGTTGCGTCCATCTGCGGTGGGTATGGGTTTATCAATCAGCGGTTGCACGATCTGCTGAAAGACAACGGTGGCTTGCTTAGGATCGGTACCGAGCGGACAAGTTGGGGTCTTGGCGCAGAAGGCCGCCATGTTGTCGAAGGACCGCTGGAAGCCCGCAAACTGGACGAGGCGACGCGCGGTGGTGCGGGTGGTGGGGTCGATCGCGCCGTCGAGCACCATGGCCCGCACGTTCTGCGGAAAGGTCTCGGCGTAAACCGCGCCGAGCCGGGTACCGTAGCTGGTGCCGAGAAAGGAGAGCTTGTCATCGCCGAGCACAGCACGGAGTACGTCCATGTCGCGCACCACATCGCGCGTGCCGACGTGAGCCAGCACGTCCTCGCCGCCGGAACGCCTGGCGCATTTTTGGTACAACTGACGGGTCTCATCCTCGGTCCAGTCCTCGACTCCAGAGGAGATTTTCACGTCGGCCCCTCGTTCGGCATCGGTGAAGCATTCGAGTGTCGGTGTCGAGGCCCCGACCCCACGCGGGTCGAACCCGATCAGGTCGAACCGCTCTGTGATCGGGTGCTCACCCAGAGCGGTCGCCACTAGGACGGCGTGGCTCGTCCCGGGGAAGCCCGGTCCGCCGGGGTTGACCAGCAGGGAGCCGATTCGTTTGCTCGGCTTGCCCTTCGCCGATACGCGCAGCAGTGCAATCTGCGCGGTTCGCCCGCGGGGGTTCTGGTAGTCGAGCGGCACCTCAAGCCGGGCGCATTTGAAGGTGTTGTTGGCGAAGGTCTTAGCGTCGGCATCCGTGGTGGCGTAGCCCTCGCATGAGCCAAAGGTCAGCTTCTGGTCGTAGAAGCGTTTCAGCTTTGCAGGGACTTTTCCTCCTGGCTCTGACGGGTGACCGAGTGTGGGCTGTCCGCAGGCACTAAGAACGAGTATCACCGCCCCAATCATTAGCGAGCTTCGGACGTGGGGCTTGCTAGCAAGCATGGTTCTCCTCCTAGCGGGAACCGTTGGCTCTGAGCTGTGCATGGGTAGGCTACGATCTCGCTTGTGGTTAGAAAAAATGTGAGACATGGGGATAAACTCCTTCGAGCTAGTTGTTGATTCAAGTTGCTGATGGGTTCAGGTATCAACGAGGTCATCGATGACCCCACCAAAGCGCGGACTGTAAATTAGTTTGTTAGGACTTACGCATTGACGGAAATAGAGTGGTGTGAGGCTTACGCTTCTTCGATTAGTTCGACGTATGTTGATTTGTTTGACGCGATCACTTCGCTGGCTTCACCTTTAGCCCCGTCCAATGAGCGGCAAAAGCCCACATATCCGCCGTTTCCTCAATGATCTTGTCCGTGGGCTTGCCCGCTCCATGACCCGCGCGCGTCTCAACGCGGACGAGGTGCGGCTTGGAGCCGATATCCGCCGCCTGGAGCGCGGCGACATATTTGAAGGTGTGACCCGGCACCACGCGATCGTCCGTGTCGGCAGTAGTGGCAAGGATCGCGGGATATGCCTTGCCAGATTGAATGTTGTGATAAGGCGAATAATTGAAGAGGTTACGGAAATCCGTTTCCCGTGCCGGAGACCCATATTCATCTACCCATGTTTTCCCGCCCGTGAACTTGTCGAAGCGGAGCATGTCCATGACACCGACCTGGGGCAGCGCAGCGGCGAACAAATCCGGTCGCTGATTGACCACCGTACCGATCAGGAGTCCGCCATTCGACTTGCCATTAATGGCCAGTCCGCCTTGTGACGTGATGCCCTGCGCCTTCAGATACTCGCCCGCCGCGATGAAGTCGTCGAAGACGTTCTGCTTGTTCTGACGACGGCCCGCGTCGTGCCATGCCTTGCCATATTCTCCGCCGCCGCGAATATGGGCGATCGCGAACACCCCGCCCTGTTCGACCCACGCCAGCCGCTCGGGCGAGAAGGCGGGAGGTTCGCTGATGGCCCAGCCCCCATACGCATAGAGAAGGGTCGGTGCCGGATTGGTCACATCCTTGCGCCGGACGATAAACATCGGAATACGGGTGCCATCCTTCGACTTGTAGAAACGCTGTTCGACCGCGATCCGGCTGAGATCGCTCGCCACCTTTGCCTCGCTCCAGACGCGCGACGTGTTGCTCGCAACATCGTAGCGATAGATAATACCCGGAGTGTTGTAGCTGGTGAAGCCGAAGAAGGTTTCCTTGGTGTCCTGACCACCCTCAAAGCCACCCGCAGTACCGATACCAGGCAGTTTCACCATGCCGTCGGCCTTGCCATCGAGGGTGTAGCGTCGAACCTCGGTCTTCACGTCAACCAGATAAGAGAGCAGCAATCGTCCGCCGACCAGCGACGCGCTGTTGAGAACCGCGTCTTGCTCCGGCACCACATCCGTGATAACCGGATCGGCAGCGGCGATGTCCATCGTCACCACCTTGAGGCGGGGTGCATCCTTGCTGGTCATGAGCAAGAACTTCGTCCCCACATTGTCGATGACGCTCCATTGATTGTCGAGATTAGCGACCAGCTTACGGGGTTTCCAGTCGGCGCTCTTGAGATCTACCACGGTCAGCTCCATACGCAGTGAGATGGGCGAGGAAGTGATCGCGAGGTAACGCCCGTCTTTGGTAATGTTCAAGGATTGCAGCAGACTCGGCTGGTCGGGAGTTGCATAAACCAGCCGATCCTTCGCTTGAGGCGTACCGATCGCGTGAAAATAGACGGCATGATTTTCCACGCTTGCCTGGGACGCTTCGCCCTGCTTCGGTTCAGGGAAACGAGCGTAGAAAAAGCCGGAGCCGTCCTTAGCCCACGCGATGGTGGTGAACCTCGCCCATTTGACCTCATCGCCCTGCACCTTGCCTGTGTTTACGTCCAGCACCCGAATGGTGCGCCAGTCCGTGCCGCCATCCTGCACCGCATAGGCTAAACGCTTGCCGTCGTCGGATACCGACCATTCGGCCAGCGCGATCGCCCCGTCCTTTGCCCAACTGTTGGGATCGATCAGCACGCGCCCTGCGCCATCCACGCTGTCGCGGACATAGAGAACAGGCTGGTTCTCAACGCCGGAGGTACGGGAGTAGAAATATCGTCCGGCCTTTTTGACCGGAATGCTGAACTGCTCAGAGTTGTACAACTGTTTGAGCCGAGCTTTGAAGATATCTCGATATGCTGCCGGGTCGAGATAAGCATTGGTGACTTTGTTCTGTGATTCGACCCAAGAAGCGACTCCCTTATCGCTGCGAACGTCGTTTTCCAGCCAGCGATAGGGGTCGGCGATGGTCTTTCCGAAATGCTTATCGACGACATCGCCCCGCTTGGTTTCAGGATAGGCGATCGCAGGTATGGTTGCTGCGGAATCCGAGCAGGCGGAAACGAAATAGGTGGCAAAGAACAGCGGGAGAGCGAGAAGGGCTGCGCGGCGCATCGGTGTTTTTCGATATGAAAGTCGAAATCCAAAGAGGTCGAATTCTAGTACTTCTTGTCGTGATTTTACATTTTTGATCATGTCACTTACCCATGTATGGTTTGTTGAGTGAGTGGTCAGACGAGCGATCACACCCGCTCGGCTAGAACTTTTGATCGGAATTCACGCATACTGAGGTTGGTTGGTTTTTTTGCCAGTAGATCGGGATCAACTGCGGCAAATTCAGCGAGTGAACCTTGCAGTCCACCGACTCCACCCGTCAGTCCGTAGACCTGATCACCGACTTTAAACGCGGTGACATTTTGTCCAACTGCTTCAATGACCCCAGCCAGATCGGTTCCCAGCACGGCAGGGAGTACAGGTTTGGCATGGGGCGCTTTACTTGTGCGGATTTTGAATTTCGTCGCCGATCTCAAGGCAAATACGTTCAAACAGTTCCATATCCGGTGTTTCTTTCTCATCAAGTGTACCGACTGCTGCGATCAGCCGAGCAAAGCCACTTGGCGCAGCAACGACCAACACGCGAGCTGGCTGATCGTTAAGCACGGCGACGGTGGGGGGTGTGGCAGTAGGAATCAGGAAGCTTTCACCAGGGCTCAACAGAGCTTTGTTCTCACCTGCCCAAACCGTAAACTCCCCGGACAGTACATAGATTTGTTCAGAATAGCGTGTGTGGCGATGGAGGGGTATTTGTCTACTAGGAAGGAAGTAGCCTTCGATCAGATCGTACTGACCTGCGGTAGTTGTGTGATCTGCAATGATGCTGAGGCGAGAGCCAAAAAACCAGAGAGATGTGTCATTAAATTACTCATGTTAATTAATTGTTTGCGTAATCAGGAGCCGTCAAGAAATAATTTTTACGCTTGTTGATATCTATGAAGTTTACTGAGGAGCATCTCTAAGCCAATGAATGTCTCAGCTTGAGTTTCTTTTACTGCACATTTAATAGTTACAAATTTCTCGCAATATAACCTCTACCATTGGAACGTTTTAGTAGAAGTTATACAATTCACACACTATTTAAACCTTTTTTAAAAGATCATTGCTTTGGAAAATAATTTCTCCTTAGTCCTCGTAGTAATACTTTCACTACTAAATTGATGCAATTATATTGCAGTTTTTTATCGCAATTATAAACTGTAATTAAAACGTATTTTAACTGAGTTATCTGAAGGAGCGACGAAACTGTCCATACAGCGCTTCCAGCTATTATGCAATATAGTTTTCTCCTTCCCCCTCTCCTATCATCGCTTTCAGCTTTTAGGATGTACCTCATAGCTGCCGGAAGTGCTGTAAATGCTATTTTTGGGAATGTTTTCATTGATTGCATCTCTTACATTTCGTCAATGAAACAAAGGTAAATCAAGGGTTTCCGCAAATTGCTAGTTGGTGGTGTGATGTTGCTCCTTCTACAATTCCCAAATATGTACCATAAGGTACAGGAGCAATTAGGGTAATCTTTAGTATCATTGTTTACATAAGAGTAAAGATTGCCATAGCATTATAGGCGCTTGGCATTCAAGGACTCCGCAAGTAGCGAAAGTTCTAATCAGAAATGAAGACACAGCGGCCTGTGTTACCTTCTCATCACTGCATTATATACATGTCATTTGTAATAGGTGTACTTTGTATGCCCCGAAGCCGCTCTGTTCAACCAATAAAAACTTTGGCTAGCTAAAAAACCCGTAAAACTGTAACAAGAGTGTGTGAGGTATTTTATCACTGCTAGATTAAACCTCGTTTAAGGAAAATATAATATGCTACTCTACAGTGTTAGTGAGTTGGAATCTCTTCAGCAGCGAGCCGTATCATTTGAGACTTTCTGTAAGACTTCCTTGATGAAGAATCTAGAAACAACTCGACCCAAACTTTCAATAATTTGGGTCAAAGAATCAGATAACGTTCGTGAGTGGTTGGTTGCACGATGGGTTACCCAGGACTAAATAGTTAATAAATAGCAGGAATGAGCGGGGGTAAGATACCCTTACGAGCCATGTCTCCAAGACCTGAACTACCCCATGCATAAATGCAGGGGGTGATCGCCCCGTCTTGCTTCATCCCATTCTACTTCGACTCAAATCAGGAGCTTTCCCCATGAACCTGCTAAATAGCAAGACTGATTGGGTAAAACAACATCTGCTGCCCCAACTGTACCACGAACTGCATCCCACTCGCTTACTGCCTAACCTAACGGTTGGTTTAACAACTGGGGCGATCGGCGTACTCTTCGATCTTTCCTACGCGGTGCTGATCTTTTCTGGCAGTTTGTCTTCACATCTGTCTCCGGGAATTGGGCTAGTCCTGTTTAGTGCCGCCTCAACCCGCATCCTAGTTGCCCTAACCAGTTCCTTGCCGGGTATGGTGGCTGACTTAAGCACTGTTCCCACTGCAATTCTTGCTTGGAGCGTCGGAGCGATCGTTAAGAGCCTGCCGCCTACCACATCCGCCATTGAAGTGTGGATGACCGCATTAGCCACGATCGCGTTAACGTCTTTACTCACGGGTGCATTTTTGCTGCTGTTAGGTTGGCTGCGGCTAGGAAAACTGGTGCGATCGATGCCCAATGCTGTCATCGGTGGCTTTATTGCCAGCACGGGTTGGCTGCTGGTCAAAGGTGCGTTCAAGCTGATGACCGATCACCCGCTCGAACTAGCTCAACTGCCCGTCTTGCTGCAAGCTCACGTCTTGATGGAGTGGCTACCCGGACTGCTACTGGCACTTTATCTGCTGCTGATTTCTCATCTTCGGTCGCATCCCCTAATTCTCTCTGCAAGTTTGGTTGGCTCGATCGCCCTGTTCTACATTCTGCTCTCGCTCAGTGGCACATCTGCGGCGCAAGCTAGTAATCAGGGGTGGATATTAAACATTGCTGCCACTCCAAAGGCTCATAGCTCGCACTCTCACTTTCTTAATCTATGGCAGGTACACTGGAGCGCGATCGCGGCTCAGTGGATGTGTCTGGCAACCGTAGGTGTGACGGCGGCAATCTCGCTGTTGATGAATGTGAGTTCTCTCAAGCTGGTGACACAGCAGAAGATTGACATCAACCGAGAACTGACGATCGCCGGGATAGGTAATCTGGCGATTGGGCTATTTGGCGGCATTCTCAGCTTCCATTCCCTCAGCAAATCGATGTTGGCACATAAGATGGGAAGCAATCGGTTAGCCACATTAATTGATGCGGGAGTATTCCTAGTAGTCTCCACACTAGGGGTTTCGCTGCTCTCCTACTGTCCTAAGCTTGTTCTGGGCGGTTTGCTGCTGTTTTTGGGTTTGTCGCTGCTGATCGAGTGGGTCGTTATAGCTGGGTTTAAGTTATCGCTGAGAGACTATCTGGTGGTGCAAGTGGTGCTGGTTGTCAGTGCCACCGTTGGGTTTCTGCAAGGATTGACCGTGGGGTGGATAGCGGCGATCGGCTTGGTGGCTCTAGGCTGGGGTCAGACTCAATTAGCTAAATCTAGAACTTAGGAGGCAAGATGCCTGAAATCGAACTGTGACTTTACCGATCCGATAATTTTTCCGTCGCTGGAGACATACGATTTTCGCTAACAGTTTGGTTTAAAACCCACCTTCCGCACCCTAACTGTCACACATCAACAAAAAGCGGGCAAAGTAGTACACAAGAACTAAGTTGAATTCAAAAGTCAAGAGGCTTAATGATAAGAAATGGCATTAAACCTCTTGACTGGTCAGAAAATAAAGTTTTGTGATGAAGACAGAATCTATAGTGAAAAAAATTAATTGATCATAAAAAGATAAATGAGAGAATTGCAACAGAAGACGTGGAGAATACTGTTGTGATTTTGAATACCAAAGACATTGAAATTCAGAACATAGACCATTTAGGGATAATAGCAGGAATCATAGATGCGATAGGATTAGTAGAAACAATAAATGAATTAATAGGAGAGGAAAAAGGAGAAAAAGTCAGTCCTGGTCATGTAGTAAAAGCTATGATATTGAACGGCTTAGGATTTGTATCGAAGCCACTATATATGTTTCCCCAATATTTTAAAACAATAGCCTGTGAGCATTTAATAGGACCAGGAGTAAAACCAGAGTATCTAAATGATGATAAACTGGGGAGAGTCATGGATAAACTATTTATAAAAGGGCTAGATACAATATTTTTAAAAATCGCCTTAAATACGGTTAAAAAATTTAACATATCCCTGTTAACATCACACCTAGATTCGTCATCAATGCACGTACATGGGCAATATAATACCAGATTACCAGAAGTAATATTTGAGAATCAAAAAGTAGGAAATAACCAAGATTTAAAAGAATTAGAAGTAAAATCACCAAAAGAAATTACCATCACCTACGGTTATTCCCGTGACCACAGACCAGATTTAAAACAATTTATCATAGAACTAATATGTTCAGGGGATGGAGACATACCAATATTTTTGAAATTGGTATCAGGAAACCAGTCCGACTCATCATGCTTTGGTCAAATAGCAGTTGAGTATCAAAAACAAATAGAAGTTAATAGTCTCATAGTTGTAGACTGCGCTTTATATACAGAATCAAATCTGAAATTGATGTCAGCTTTACGCTGGCTATCTCGAGTGCCATTAACTATTAAATCAGCACAATCATTAATATCAACATTACCAGAATCGGAATTTATTGATAGTAATTTGCCAGGATACAGATTTGCTACAAAAACAGTCACTTACGCAGAAATAGAACAAAGATGGTTGGTAGTACAAAGCCAAGATAGAAGAGAATCAGACCTGGGTAAACTCTCACAGAAAATTATCAAGGCAGAGTCAAAAGCTGCTCAGGAGTTGAAAAAGTTATCACAAGATAAATTTGCTTGTGAAGCTTATAAGCAATTAGGATGTCGAGACAGGATTCTTAATTTATCGTTAATGGTGGCAGCAGTTTTAACCTTATTGTGGCGACAAGTTCCTGGCGTTCAAGAGTTAAATCGTTTGTTAGCATGAGAAGGTTTCTTATGGTGTCAAATTACCAAAGTTACCCAACAATCGCTGTCAGAAAGATTTTTAGTTTTCCCATCTGAATTATTTGAACGTGTCTTTAAAGATTTACTACCTCAATTACAACAGAATTGGCAACAAAGACAAAAGCTCCCATTGCCAGATAGTGTTAAATTTGCACTCTGTAATTTTGAACGAATTTGGATAGCTGATGGTTCTACTGTCTTAGGCTTTGTTCCGCAAGCTAAAAAGCCTGGAAGACTTGAAAGCAGGTCAACTAGCTGGTAAGATTTGTACAGTTATTGATTTGTTAACTCGCTTACCTATCGAAGTTTGGTTTCACACTAATCCCGCAGCTTCGGACACTAATTTTGAAGCAGCATTATTAAATTTACTGCCTGCTAAAACTCTGATTTTACTTGATAGAGGTTTTTATCATTTCCAATTTTTACAACAACTTAGGGACTTCCAAAGAATAAATTATTCCAAGAAAAACAAGAGACAGGTTTTCTCAAGAATGATAATCATTTTAGGGGGGAGAAAAGGGGTTGCCGAGGGCAACCCCTTTTCTCCCCCTCATGTATGCATGAAGAATCTATACACTTGTAGTCTGCTTTGAAGTTAAACAGTGTAAAATTAGTATGTTTTGTAGCTAAATAAATGCTGTTATTAAAATCAAATAACTTTTGTTTTACTACAATAAATATCAATAAACCAATTACCTAAATTTGGGAAAACTTCATGAGTAGAATCGGTTAGCCTGTCAATCTGTTTTTCAATTTGAGCCATAGCTTTTTTTGTAAGCTTTACCCCATTCTCATAAGTTTCGTGTACTAGCTTAACTACTGGATGAGAACCTTTCCATTTCATAGTACTAGCAAACTTTAAAGCCGTCTCCACTTCATCTAAAATGCTGCCATTCCAATGATTCTCTAGTATTGCCCATGTCCTTTCTATCGGATTATATTTACTATGATATGGAGGGTAGTAAGCTAAACGTATGTTTACTTGATGTTTGTGGGCAAACTCTACTATACGTTTCATAAATTGGGTACGACGTGAACTATTCTGCGGCCCATTATCTTGATTGAGAAGTAGGGTTTGAATATCAGAAAAACGATGCTTTTGTTCTAGCCAAAAATCCTCTAAAATATCAACAATAAAATCGCTTGTAACTTTCGATTCTGTAAAGTATAAAAATAGCTCATCAAGCTCTGGAAGAAATATACCATAGGGAGTTACAGTTGTTTTTGGATTATAATCATGGTCATCAGCTTTCGCCCCATCGCGGCTTTTACCTCCTCGGTCAAATGAGCCAATCTTAACGCGGGCTTTTCCGTCCATGCTTAGACGTAAAACATTCTTATCTTCATCTGCATCTTGATTTATTATGTCTAATTGCTCAAAGATTGCATCAGTTTGTGGGATTTTTTTGAGGTTGAATTTTCTTTACCCTTCTGAGCTTGTAACCTAAATTATTTAATTTGACTCGAATTGTTTCTGATGTATGTAAATTTTCATCACTATAACCATATTTTTCAATTAATTGCTTTCTGACTTCGGCTGCACTAAGTCTGCTATATAGTCTTTGACTTTTAAAACTAGGATCAGTTTGACTTTGCGAATCTACTATATTTTTTATATCTTCTAAAAGATTTGGCAAGTGTTCTTCTGCTTTATAACGCCCTTTGCCACTCATGTTATCAACACAAGTAATACCACTTTCTAATTCTCTTAAACATTCCTAATAGTATCTCGATTCCATCCTAATTCTGATTGTGCAAGCCTTTGCCCTCCTAGACCTAAGCCCTGAACTGTCTGTGCCATAAATTTGCGTTTTATTGTACCTTTTAATTGAAATGCAGTTTCAATCAACAACTTTTTGAGAGAATCAGTTAATACTATGGCCATCAGTTACCACACTCAAAAATAAGCGTCATTATTTAAATTACTACAAAAGGGGAATGAAGTGGCTGCCTACGGCAGCCACTTCATTCCCCTTTAAAATGATTATCATTATTGATAATGGAATAGTTTATTTTCTGGAAGTCCCTAGTTTGAAAACACGCCCTAGCCCCGGCCACCGCGATCGCAGCGGTGGGACTGATCCCGCACTCGCTGACGGCACTCATCGAATTCCAGGCTTACGCCCTCCTGATGTTCGGCGCATACATTCTCGGTCGGTCCTGGGTTAGCCCCGCAATCATCAGTACTCGGAACCGTCGTCAGGGTTACGTCCGTGGGCTACAACAGCTCGGTTGGCTGAGTCTGACCGCGCTCCCACTATTCATTGTCGGCGTGGGAGGCGTTCTCGATCCGCTACCTGGTTCATCCTCTGACCCAATGGTTGTTGTAGCGTCTGCCACTATCGACGAGCAATCCTATGTCAGTCGGAGATAAGTTTTGTATCTTACTTATTCAGTTTATACACTAATTCAATCACGGCTCTACTAACTTGAAAAGTGAACAGCAAAAAAACGGTCATTAGCCGATCGGGACGACAACATTGCCGATCGGCATCAATTTAGAATTCATAATATGGCTTTTTCACCAAAAGTACAGGAGAGCCATAACAGATTGTCTTTAGTAGTAGCAGTGGAACTTGGTAATGCTGACTAGAAGTTATTCATTTTGGAAACTGGCGGTCATAATCGTTACAGTGGCATCGATCCTGATCGTGCCGACGATTGGCAGTGGTGCCAATATAAAAAGTGAGTGGAGCTTGGGTGGTCAAAATCTAAACAATACCCGCTATCAAGCAACTGAAAAATACCTCAGTCCAGCGAACGTGGCGAACTTGTCCCCCAAATGGGTTTTTACAACCGGCGGCGACATCTCGGCGACACCAGCGGTAGTAGATGGAGCTGTATACTTGCCTGACTGGGGCGGTAACTTGTTCAAGATCGATGCACAGACGGGTACACAGATTTGGTCAAATCGTATTGCCAACTACATCAGCGACCCAAGTATCCCAAAAGCAGTTTCGCGTACAAGTCCAGCGGTCAAGGGGAACAAAGTGATTATCGGTAGTCAAGAAGGTGCTTTCCTGATGACAATTAACAAAAATACGGGAGAGCTAATCTGGAAGACAAAACTTGACGATCATCCAGACGCCATCATCACTCAGTCGCCGGCTATTTATGGCAACCGTATATACGTTGGGGTTGCCTCATTGGAGGAGGGAAATCCTAGCGCAGATCCAAATTACAAATGCTGCACCTTCCGTGGCAGCATGACGGCGGTCGATTTGACCACCGGAGAGATTTTGTGGAAGACTTACACCATACCGGACAACGGTGGTCAGCCAGGTGGCTACTCAGGCGTAGCAATATGGGGTAGCACACCAGCAATCGATCCTAAGCGCAAGTTGGTATACATCGCAACAGGTAATAACTACGATATACCCCAGACGGAAAAAGATTGCATCGCGAATTTCTCAACGCCCAGTGATCAGTCGCAGTGCCTCAACCCTGAAAATCATCTGGACTCGATCATGGCATTCGATCTCGATACCGGCGCGGTTAAGTGGGCGAGTAGGTTCCAAGGGTACGATGCGTTCAATCTTGCTTGCGTCCCAGGCTTCGATCCGACGAATTGCCCTGACCCAGCGGGAGAGGATTATGATTTCAGCCAAGCACCAATGCTCTTTACTGTTAAGAAGGCTGGAAGACGGCGCGATTTAGTTGGCGCTGTGCAGAAAAGTGGTATCTTTTGGGCGCTTGACCCAGATACCGGCAATGTTGTCTGGAGCCAAATCGCTGGTCCTGGTGCCACGCTCTTTGCACAGTGGGGTTCAGCCACGGATGGTCAACAAATTTATGTCGGGAACTTGAACACCGAATCTCAAGAGTACAAGCTACAGCCATCGGGTGAAACTACCACAGGTGGGTTATGGAGTGCGCTCGACGCAGCGACTGGCAAGATTATCTGGCAGACGGCAGATCCAGCAGGTGCTAGGGATGAGGCTCCAATGACAGTAGCCAATGGAGTTGTGTATGCTGGCTCAATGGCATCAGGGCAAGGCGCGAATAATATGTATGCATTGGACGCAAAGACTGGTAAGATTCTCTGGAGATTTAACAGTGGGGGATCAGTGGCGGCAGGTGCTGCGGTGGTTAATGGTACGGTGTATTGGGGCTCCGGCTACAGGCGCTACGATCCAAACGCATCACCTAATAATCAGTTCTACGCACTCACAGTCTCCAAATAGAGGGCAGGTAGTGTTGTAGAGTTATTTCCCATAACAAAGAACAGCTAGTGTGTCTACTAGGGTAGGAGAAATCTATGCTTAATAAGCTTTATCAGCGTCGTCGCTTTCTTCAAAATACCGCATGAAACCGAAACTCAACTAACTCCCCCAATTGATACTACTTTGGCTAAGAATCTGCATCTAAACGGATAATCAGATTATTGCCATCTTTTAACTAAAGTACAAAAAATTAGGAGAAAATCACTTGAATTGTTTAAATAAAAGGTTCTGTTCATGTACTATAAACTTAGTATTGTTTGATTTTCTGAATTAGTTGATTAATTACGACACAAAACTTATTCAAAATGATTTTTGCAATATAAACCTCTTTTAATAATTAAGCAAAAGAATTATTGCCATTCCCTATCCTCAAGTTCCTTTATCGGTAACAATAAGGTGGCTTCAATTTCTTGCCTAATAGCAGATGTCACTTCACAATTGCTATGCAGACAATCGAGTAGTAACTGATTAGCATCATAGTAGCGTTGCAACACTTGCTCTTGCTCAGAGCTAAACTGCCACTCGTGGTTAATATTGCGATAATTAATCACTGTCTTGTTTACCTGTTCAGCCCAAGCTGAATAGTTCGTTTGCGACCATAGCTCAAACCGTTGTTGACTTTGACCAGAATTTGGCAATTGGTCAGAGAGTTGTTGCAGGGATTTATGGAGTCCAACATCCAGAACAATACCCAGAATGTTGCTCATAGCATCTCCGCAGGCGTGGATGTGAGCAACGCTTTGGCTCCCATCAATTGCACACTCTATCAGCAGGTCATCTAATGCCGCATCCAGAAACATCCCTTGGTCGAGGCTGCTGGCTAGGGCAAAGTGAGAAGCTATGTGAGGAGTCCGACTCAAAGCAAGGTAAAATGCTCTCACTGTCGCATCTTTTGATTGGGTAGGGATACTGCGAGATTTTTGGCTAGCCCAGGTCAAAAACTCTTGTAAATAAGCGTCTTGGGCAACCAGTGTATCAATCTGTTGCTTCATCAACAGTACTAGAGAGTCTGCACTCCTGAGCATGGTAGCGGTTAACAAGAAGATTTCGCGCCAGTGGGGGTCGGTGATATGACTGACTAGACCGGATAGCGCTTGCCCAAATGCCTCTAAGTTATGGCTGGCAACGATTTTTCTCGCTGTGAAGTATTCTTGAAATGCTAGATAGGAAAAGGAAAAAATTCCCCGCGCCCGTTCTGCCAGTAGCCCATGTTGAGCCTCGATTGACTTCAGCGCTGCTTCGCTTTCTATTTGCAGTTCTTCTGCATCCATTGGCACGTTGCTTAAATTGTCAATATAGTCACCAATGTATTGCTCAACGATGCGTTGCTCAAAAAAGTACTGACCCTGCTCAAATGTCGCGGCGGCAATCTGACTGAATAACTTGAGCTTTTGTGATAATAAAAACCCTCGGTAAACGTCATCCCGTTCAACGCCTCTGGCTTCATCCCATTTGCCTAATAGAAGGTCTAAACCTTCTTTATAAAAGTCAGTGCGCTTAGTCGGAAATTTTTCTTTACCGTGAAACACCCAACAGGCAAGATGCAAAAATATGGGTGTGACGACGAGTTGGCGAAATTGCCAATTTTCATCTAATTCCAACTTCTGAATGAACTTAACGGAGTGGGCAAGACCATCTTTTTGGTTGGTCTTGGTAAAGGCCACAAACCATTTTTGAGCGAAGGCTCGGATTTGTTCTAAGGTAAAGGGAGCAATTTCAACATCAGTAAAGCCTCGGAGTCTGAGTTTTTGAGCTGCTGTTCGACAAGTCGCCACGAACCGATTTTTGTGATACTTCTCTGAAAATCTGCGAATTTCGTTTAAGACAGGATTGCTTTGTTGGTTAAGAACTTCATCCATGCCATCAAGCAACAGTAATACCCTACCTTCATTCAGCAAGGTTTCGATGACTGAGGGATCGGAAATTCCAGATGTGATAAATTCCTGGCGGATGTAGTTTAATAGGCTGAACTCGTTGGTAATCTTAGACTCTTGGGCAAAGTTTCTCAGTGTGATCAAGACTGGTACTTGATTTGCCGCAAATGCGCTTTGGTTACATTGAATGGCAAGATGTTGCAAAAAGGTGGTTTTACCTACTCCTGGTTTGCCTAGCACCCTGAGCTTGGAGTATGTTTCAACTGCCTGTGTACCAGGTATTTGTTTCTCGTCAACTTCACCTAAGCCAATACGGTCAAATTCTTTGGGATCAAGGTTTTGCAAATCAGTGATCTCTAACCACTGAAGGCTGGCAATTGACTCCAAAATATTCACATCTATATATATGTCATCGATCGCAACTGGACGGCCAATATCCAATAACTGCAAAATACCACACTGGTCTTGAATTTTGTCAAAGCGTTGCGTAGGCGTAGCCCGTCGTAGACATCGCACTTTCTGCACTAGTTTATCAATATCCAGTACAGTCGGCTGGGCGTATTCTTCTCGTGACAAAAATTCTGCTGGAGGATTAGTTGCAATCTCCCGCCAATTCAGTGACAACACTAAACAAATTTCAATAAAGGTATGACGCTCAACTGGACGACCACTCAAAAACCGCCAAATTGGTTGTCTAGTCTTGAGGTTGACTTCTGCTGCTAGATTGTCTTGTGTCCACCCCTTACGGGCAAACGCTCTTTTAGCCTCTTGAATCCCAGTGAGTGATGCTTCGAGCGATCTCTTGACCATAGGAAAAAAACTTCTAAAATCAAGAACTCAAACTTTTATTAACATCTTTCATCCTAGAGTTTTTTCTGTGGTCATCACTCTCTCCAAGGTTCAAGGATATACACAATTAAGAAAAAATACCTCTAGCTATAGTGAGATCCTGTTACATATATTAACTTTTGTAATAACTCAAACATTATGAACTTATTTTATACATTTCAAGCTTGTAGCAATACTTAATCTCAAGCACCCATCTGTCATGCTCTATGAAGTACAGATTAAGGGCTGATCAATATTTGTCCTTATTCACTAAGCTGAGATTTTTAACTAAAAGTGCGGTCAAGTAATAGCAAATTCTTTTTAGTAGTAGCGGAGGAATTTTAAGTGACTGTGATTAAAACTTATTCATCCTGGAAACAAGCGCTTGGAATTGTTACAGTGGCATTAGTCTTTATCATGCCAACAATTAGCAGTAGTGCTAAAGAAAGTCCGTGTAGATCGGATAATCAGTGGAGTTTGGGTGGCCAGAACCTAAACAATACTCGCTATCAAGCAGGTGAGAGATACCTCAATCCAAAGAACGTAACACACTTGTCTCCCAAATGGGTTTTTAGTGCAAGTGGTGAACTCTCTGCTACACCAGCAGTTGTAGATAAAACTGTATATATGCCTGACTGGGGCGGTAATTTTTTTAAGATTGATGCACAGACGGGTACACAGATTTGGGCAAATAGCATTGCCAGCTATATTAATGATCCAAGTATCCCAAAAGCTGTCTCACGAACAAGTCCAGCAGTTAAGGGCAATAAAGTGATTATTGGTAGCGAGGAAGGTGCTTTCCTGATAGCAGTTAACAAAGATACTGGGAAGCTAATCTGGAAAACAAAACTTGACAAGCACCCGTATGCTATTATTACCCAATCGCCGAGCATTTATGGCAATCGTGTGTATGTTGGAGTTTCCTCTTCTGAATCAGGAGCGGCTAACGATCCGAAGTACCCATGCTGCACATTCCGTGGAAGCATGACGGCGGTAGATTTGAATACCGGAAAGCTTCTGTGGAAAACTTACACTGTACCGGAAAATTATGGTCAACCGGATGGCTATTCAGGTGGAGCAGTATGGGGTAGCACACCAGCAATCGATCCAAAGCGAAATTCGGTATATATAGGAACAGGCAATAACTACAGTGTGCCTAAAACAGTAAGAAATTGTATTACAAAACTATCTTCACAGACAGCTCGTGATGAGTCGCAATGCCACGATCCCAATAATTATATTGACGCGATCGTGGCACTTGATCTCGACACTGGCACGATTAAGTGGGCAAATAAACTACAGGGATACGATGCCTGGAATGTTGCCTGCTTATTTGGCGGTATCTCCAATTGCCCTGACCCCAAAGGGCTAGATTATGATTTCGCTCAGGCACCCATGCTTTTCACTGTTAAAGATGCGGGAAAATCTCGTGATCTCCTTGGTGCTGGTCAGAAGAGTGGTGTCTTTTGGGCGCTTGACCGGGATACTGGAAAAGTCGTCTGGAGCCGAATTGTTGGCCCTGGTGGTGCTGGTGGTGGAATAATGTGGGGTTCGGCTACGGATGGTCAACAAATCTATGTAGCGATTTCAAACTACGGATTTGAGAAGTACACATTAGAGCCTTCAGGTAAGACTATTAACGGTGGGTCATGGAGTGCGCTTGATGCAGCGACTGGCAAAATTATTTGGCAGACAGCAGATCCAGCAGGTGAAAGGGATATGGCTCCAATGACAGTAGCGAATGGAGTGGTATATGCTGGCTCGATGGCATCAGAAGCCGATAAGAATAACATGTATGCATTAGATGCCAAGACTGGTAAGATTCTGTGGAATTTTAACAGTGGGGGATCGGTAGTTGCAGGTGCAGCAGTGGTTGATGGTACAGTGTACTGGGGTTCTGGCTACAGCCGCATCGCAGGCGGGTTTAAGTCTAATAATAAGTTTTACGCATTCACAGTCTCGAAGCATCGGTAACAGGTTAAGGTTATCCCGCTTTTGTCAATAAGTAATGTTACTTAAAAAGGTGACAAAAACCGTGGTTGAAAACATAATTTTTGTGGGAGCGATAGTGCTGGATTAAGGAACATCAAAAACTAGCCCCAGAGTGCTACCAATACATAGGATGCTGGTTGATGATTAGTGAGTTTTGCCAATGTCTGTTGTTTCTACCATCACTGTTACCGTTCCCGCCACAACTGCGAATTTGGGGCCTGGTTTTGATTGCATCGGTGCAGCATTAAAGCTGTATAACGAGTTCAAGTTCACTCGCCTAGAAGAGGGTGAGCTAATTATTCATGTCACTGGTATCGAAGCTGAACGAGTCCAAACTGATGAGAGTAATCTCCTCTACCAAGCGTTTGTCAAGTTCTATCAACATATAGAGCAGACGCCGCCGACTGTGAAAATAGAGATAAAGTTAGGTGTCCCGTTGGCGAGGGGTTTGGGTAGTTCGGCGACAGCAATTGTTGGTGGGTTGGTTGCTGCTAATCAACTTGAGGGTGCAACTCTGTCTCAGTCGCAGGTGATGGAGTTAGCGATCGCAATGGAAGGACATCCTGATAATGTAGTTCCAGCTTTGTTGGGAGGATGTCGTCTCGCTGCTACCAGTGGCGCAGCTTGGGAAATTTGTGATGTTCCTTGGCATAAAGATGTTGTACCAGTTGTGGCTATTCCTAATTTTGAACTTTCCACTTCAAAGGCGCGGGGCGTTCTTCCAACTGAAGTGAGTCGTGCGGATGCGATTTTCAATACAGCCCATTTGGGCTTATTGTTGCGCGGCTTGGAAACTGGTAACGGACAATGGTTAAAGACAGCTTTGCAAGATAGATTGCATCAGCCCTATCGGAAAGCTTTGATTCCTGGTTATGATGCTCTCAACATTGCAGCTGTTAGTGCTGGTGCTTATGGTATGGTGATTAGTGGTGCGGGGCCGACACTGTTAGCTTTGGCGGATAAGTTACACTCAAAGGCTGTGGAGGCGGCGATGTTAGCTGCTTGGCAAGAAGAAGGAATTACAGCCGAAGTGCGATCGCTTTCTCTAGATACCCAAGGCGCAAAAAGCTTTTAATATTTTACTCAGCACTTAAAACTCGATTTATGCAGCAAACTCAGGCTGAAATAGCGGCGCTTAACTCTCAAATTCAGATTCTTTTAGAAGAACGCGCTGCACTCACTATAAAAAATAATGTCATCTCTGGCGAGAATGATTCACCCCAGGCGATGGTGGAAGCTTACCGCCGTCAAGCCAGAGAAAATGCCCAATTATCAGTTGAACTCCAAGGCATAGATGCAGCGATCGCCGCCCTGGAAGCCCAGATAAAACAAAAACAAGGTAAGTTAGTGCGTTGGCAAGGTGAATCCAAACAACTTATCCAACAGCAGCAGCTAGAGGAAGCGAAAGAAGTGGCTCAGGTACATGCTCAACGCATTAATCAACTAGCAAGTGAACTGGCCGCAGAAGTCCGTTTTCTTAAGGCTTGTGCCAATCAACTGAGTCCAATGTATTGGCAGATTTATTACAAGCCCTTTATTACTGGCTTTAAGACAATCTCCGTTCCCTATGTCCGCTCTGATGGGGAAGTATGGACAATTGTCAACCGGATTGTTTAATGCTTTACCCTTGGCGTTGGTATGCAATACATATTTACAGCAATCTTACAGCTATTTTCAGGTAAATAGACCACGCGGTAGGGGCACAGAAAAAGCTCATTGGTGTCAACTTCAGAAAAAATCTTTTGAAGAAGACGTTTTGCCCTCATCCCCTAACCCCGAATCCCAAGTTGGGATTCGGGCAGGGCAAACGCATCTTATTTACTAATAAAAACTAAGGAAGATTTAAAAATGACATAGATAATTGTAAAAATTGATGGGATGATAAATAAAATAA
>NZ_JBALBY010000085.1:0-10841 GCF_036919575.1 Nostoc sp.
CAAGACGTGATATTCAATTCTTTGGCTTCTCATCACGATCCGCGTTACCCCACCCTAACCCTCCCCTTATAAAGGGGAGGGAACTGGATTTTTTTCCCCCCTTTATAAGGGGGGATTAAGGGGGGTAAAACGCCTGTGGGATAAGCGTTTTGGCTTAAGTTGACACCAATGAGCAGTGCTGTGCCCCTACGACGGATGTGGTTCAAATACATGATTTCTGCTGAAAGTTCCCCGCAACTAACAAGCGGCAAGTTTTGTGGTCAGGTCTAAATCCCCGTTACAAATTACGAATTACGAATTATTTCAACACCAGATTTGCACAACATGACCTTTCAACTGTTGTCCAAACCAGGGTGTATTTTGTGAAAGTGTATAAAGACTTTTGCGTTCGACTTTCCAGGTTTGCTGGGGATCAAATAAAGTAAGTTCTGCTGGTTGATCGGGTGCGATCGCACTGACTTTTTGCCCCAAACACTCGGCTGGACTGCTACTCAATGCCCGCCATAATTCTAAAGCTGTAAATTCTCCAGTTTCAACGAGATATTGCCACAGTAAAGGTAATGCTAACTCTAAACCAATTGCCCCGGCTGGTGCTTCGGCAAAAGCTTGGACTTTTTCTTCGTAGCTGTAGGGTGTGTGGTCAATAGCGATCGCATCGATCACACCCGCACGCACCCCAGCACGCAACGCCGCTACATCACGAGAATTACCTAAAGGCGGGTCTAAATGCAAGCTGGTGTGATAACTCTTAACTGCTTTTGTATCAAGTAAAAGGTGCATCCAGGTGGTGCTAGCGGTGATGGGTAAACCAGCAGCCTTAGCTGAGGCGATTAATTCCACACTGCGAGATGTAGAGACACGCATGATATGGACTGGTGTGCCTATGGTTGCAACCAATTCAAGCATTGCTGCGATCGCAGTAGTTTCAGCACTGGCGGGGATTGGGGGTAAACCGAAACGCAGAGCATCTGACCCTTCTCTCATTACACCATTTGCTGTTAATTGGCGATCGCTAGGCCAAAAAGCGACTGGTTTACCCAACGGCTGGAGATACTCTAACACTCCCCGCACCAGCGCCAAATTTTCTAAAGGCTTACCATCCGTAAAACCAACAACGCCAGCCGACGCTAAATCTGCCAATTCCGTCATTTGTTTACCAGCAACATCTAAGGTGATAGCACCCCAGAGATAAAGCAGGGGGAAAGCAGAAATAGGGGTAGCAGAGGGAGCCAAATTAATTTTCTCCTTCTCCCTTATCTCCCTCATCCCCCTCATCCCCCTCATCTCCCCACCTCTCTTCTGCTGCAACTGTGCTACAAGGGCAGGATTATCAATAACTGGGGATGTATCGGGTAAAATATTAATTCTGGTAAAGCCGCCAGCAGCAGCAGCTTGTAAAAGAGACAAGAGGGTTTCCCGTTCTTCAAAGCCAGGTTCACCAGAGTGGCTATACAAATCTATTAACCCAGTACCGAGAATTAATCCTTGACAATCTCTAATTTGAGTATCGGAACTGATATCAGAAATGCGCGAAGCTACTGCTTGGATATAACCATCAGCAATCAACACATCAAAGAGTCCGTCGATTTCAGAAACTGGGTCAATTACCCGTACTTGTTGCAGCAGTTCAGTCATAAAAGTTTTTAATTATGAGTTAGGGGTTATAAGTTATAAGTTATGAGTTATGAGTTATGAGTTATTTGTTCCTCAGTCATTGCTTCTAACTTTATTCCTCACTTCTAATTCCTCGCTTCTAACTTTATTCCTAACTCCTAACCCTTCGGCAGGCTCAGGGCATCGCTTTTAACTCCTAACGTACAGACGCGATTAATCGCGTCTCTCCAAACTCCTAACTCCTAACTTTATTACAATGCCCCTGCTGCTGTTTTATCTAATACCCCTCCACCTAAGTGAGCGGTGATGTTCATCGCTTGCAATACTGGTAAACCATCGATTCCAGAAGGGTAGTCAATAACACTGACTGCGCCATTACCCTGGCGAAAATTCCAGAAATTTTCCAGCGATAAACCCAGAATGTGACAAAGCAATGTTTTGTTAGTAGCGTCATGAGCTACTACTAAAACAGTTTTGAATTGATTCGTTGATGCAGCTTGTACAATTGATTGCCAAGCTGCAACGCTACGCTCCCAGACTTGTTGCAAATTTTCCCCTTCAGGCATTTGCACTTGCGCCGGTACTAGCCGCCAGCGCTGCAATTCTCCCGGAAACTCCTGCTCTATCTCGGTTTCTAATTTTCCTTCCCAGAGTCCGTGACTGATTTCTCTTAAACCATCTTGCAATTCTAATTTGACATTAGGATGTTGTTTTAAGATAATTTCTGCTGTTTCTTTAGGACGTAGCATTGTGCTACTGCAAGCATTATCGATCGCTACCTGTTGGAGAAATTCGCCTGCTTTTTCTGACTGTTGTCTACCGTTGTCGTTGAGGGGGACATCAATTTGTCCTTGAAACCTAGTTTGACGATTCCAGTCGGTTTCCCCGTGACGCACCAGCAACAACCGTATTCCTTGATGATCAGGTCGCAATGAGGGTAGAATTTCTCCGGTGTGTTGCGTCTGATTTAAGGATTCTAGCTGGACTGGTTCGCCCAATCCCCCAGCAAAATTTAGTACGGTGATGCCACAGTTAGATTGCTGTATTGAATGGTAGCGACTTGGAGGGATAGATAGCGCTGTGCTAATCAGGGCGCGATTAATTCCGTTATGTCCAACTATGAGAATAGTTTCGCCTTGATGGGAAGACAAAATTTCTTGCCAAAATTGCCGTGCTTGTTCATATAAAGCAAGAACGGGAAAATGTTCTCTTGTCCCTTGTGCATCATTCAGCAGCATCCGCAGTTCGTCGGGGCGTTGGTGCCAAGTGCGGTAGTCTTCGGCGAATTTCTGTTTGACTTGGGCAGTTAACAGTGCTTCCCATAAAGGCAGGTCAATTTCCAGCAGCAAATCAGAGACTTGGACTACAGCAGATTGTTCAGGATGAGTAGCTAACTCACTATGGATAATATCTGCTGTGTGTTTCGCTCGTTGCAAGGGACTGCTGTAAATTGCATTAAATAAGATATTGCTGAGGGCTTTGCCTACTTTACTAGCATCGTTACGACCTTTTTCGGTTAATGTTGACGCATCAGTGCGTCCTTGAATACGCCGCTCGGTGTTATAACCGCTTTGACCGTGGCGCACAATGATGACACGAGTCATCTCAAAGCCCTCCTCTATCTAGACGATTAATTTTACTGCAAAATGATTGCAGAATTATCGACTAAGGAAGGCGGATTTAGTCTGGCACAGAGAGAGCGTCAACCTTTATACCTGATTATTCTCTCTCTATATCTAACTGCACTTGCAATCCATCATTCTCATTTCCCGACTGAGCCGGTGTTAAGAAAACAGAAGTGTCTGGCAGTGATAATGATTCGTTAAAGCGTATTTTGACTGGAGTTTTATTGTTGCTTCTATTATTGTTGGAGATGCTTGCTGGATTAGTTTGCTCAAAAAAGCTTTTAAAGTCATTTTGGGCTGTTCTATGATCAATTCCAACTAGAGAATCACCAGTTAATCTGTATTGTCCTCGATTTAAGCTTGATGCTGGCGACTGTGCGTATACCTGGCTTCCTAAGCTTGCAAAGGCTGCTGTAATTGCCAAGAAAGCAATAATTTTGGTGTTCATTTGTTTTATCCAAATTATCTTTAATATTGCTTACCTTTATTTTCTGGGCAGATTGTTTTAATTAACTCTGTCTTAGGTTCGATTAAAATAATTGTATTGCCTATATACTTAGCTTGTCAATGATTCCTGCTGTTTCAGATGTTACCAAACTATAATTTTGGCATCTCTTTAGACAGTACCGTTGTCTGGTTCAGTTTCCAAGCGATCGCACTTAAGTTTGTTAAGATATGCCAACAAAAAATTAGGGATATTATTAGGACAACCGACCGAAGTTGAAGAAGAATTCAGCTATTCTGAATTCAGGAGCGGAGCCGGAGACAAACGACAAGCTCCGGTCCCAATCTTTCAGTCGGGGATTGGGACCGCGCAGGAATTGAAGACTACCAAATTTTCAATTTGGTAGGGGTCTTAAACGCCGATTATTCATCCGCTTTTTCGGTCAGAATACCTAACATGAATTCTGACTCCTGAATTCTGTTTGATAAAAGTTAACATTTGTTTAAGCGATCGCCAAAATACTCATCAATATCTCTGGCTGTTCACGTTGTCTGGAAAAGCCCACAAAAAACCTAACCCCTTCCCAACACTTTAAGGGGGAAAATTCAAAGTCTCTCTCCTTTTAGGAGAGAGAAATAGAAGTGAGGTTTTCCAGATACCGTGAAAAGTCAGATCCGCTAATTCATTAACGGTTAGCGCTAGGATAGCTATGTATTTTATGAAGTATAAATATGGCTCAAATTTTTTACGTAAATCCAGTAATAGGGAGCGATAGCAACGCTGGTAGCCAACAAGCCCCATTCAAAACTATTACCCAAGCCCTGAAGGTAGCTAAAGATAGCACCAAGATTCAACTAGCAGATGGAAATTATAATGCTGCTAGCGGTGAAGTTTTTCCGCTAACGATCGCATCTGGTGTAACAGTGGTGGGTAATGAAGCAAACATTGGCGATCGCATTTTAATTGAAGGAAGTGGTAACTACCTGAGCCGTACTTTTGCAGGTCAGAATGTCACATTTGTGTTGCTGGATAAAGCCGAACTTCGGGGGGTCACTGTCACAAATCTGGCTAGCCGTGGTAGTGGTGTCTGGATTGAATCAACTGCCCCGACTGTTGCTAATAGCACCTTCACCAACTGTAAGCGGGAGGGAGTATTTGCTACAGGCGAGGCTAACCCAGTTATTCTAGGTAATGTGTTCAGTCAGAATGCAGCCAATGGAATTGCGATCGCTAAAAATTCTAAAGGTCAAATTGAAAATAACACCTACTTCAAAACAGGTTTTGGCATTGCTATTAGTGATACTGCATCACCGATACTTCGAGATAACAAAATTTATGAAAACCGTTCTGGAATTGTCATCTCTGGTAGTGCCCGTCCGGTATTGCGTAATAATGTTAGTGAAAATAACACTGACGATGGTCTAACTATAGTTGGAACTGCCCTACCAGATATCGGCACTACTAATAACCCAGGAGGCAATACTCTACGCAATAACGGTAAATTTGATTTGCAAAATGTCAGTTCCAATAAGCTGGTTTCTGTAGGAAATAAAATAGATACGTCTAAAGTTGCGGGAAACGTAGAGTTTGCAGATAGTTCGGTTCCAATACCAACACCGACATCCACTCCTAAGCCAACACCGACGCCGACGCCGACGCCAACGCCCACGCCAACACCGACATCTACTCCGACACCGACACCGACGCCGACACCGACACCTACGCCCACGCCAACACCCACTCCCACGCCTACGCCAACACCGACACCCACGCCGACACCGATACCTACGTCTACTATCGAGTTAACCGATATTGCCAATCATTGGGCAGGTGGGTTTATTCGAGAATTAGTCAAATTGGAGATAGTTAATGGTTTTCCCGATCGCACATTTAAACCAGATGCGACAATGACACGGGCGCAATATGCCGCATTACTGGTAAAAGCTTTCAACCCATCGTCAAACCGCCCCGCGATCAAATTCAAAGATGTACCAGCAGACTTTTGGGCATCTAAGGTAATTCAGCAGGCATATCAAGGTTCATTTCTCTCTGGTTTTCCTGACAATAGCTTCAGCCCCAACAAAAATATCCAGCGTGTGCAAGTGATTGTCTCCCTAGTGAATGGATTGAAATTATCTGGTGATAGTGCAACCGCCATCAAAACTTTCGACGATCAAGCAAAGATTCCTCAATATGCCAAGGATGAGGTAGTAAAAGCTATAGACAAGCAGATTATTGTCAATCACCCGAACCTCAAACAACTCAATCCTACCCGCGATGCTACACGCGCTGAGGTGGCTGTGATGGTATATCAAGCTTTGGTAGATGCTGATCGTGTAGCAGCGATCGACTCACCTTATATTGTGACTGCTTGATTTTTAAACTGGTTTGTTTTGCAAAATTGCATAATTTTCGTCGGGGCAATTTATGAATTGCCCCGACAAAAAGGGCGGTTAGAAACCGCGTCTACACGAGGCTTTACCCACCTTTCCTGCGGAACGCCAAGGGCGAACGTGGGTTAAGAACCCTTGATTTTGTATTAGTCCACGGAGGTGGACTTTGTTTGTGTAGCCGCGTTCGCGTCAGCGTGCCGGAGGCTCTATTCCATTCGCCCTGGCTCTAAGTTGACTGAGGCAAATTGTTCGGGTCAATACCTTGAGATTGCAAATAAGCAATCAGTCGTTCTTTTTGCTGGCGTTCTTGTTCAGCGCGTTGGCGTTCTTGTTCAGCGCGTTGGCGTTCTTGTTCAGTGCGTTGGCGTTCTTGTTCAATCTGTTCCACAGCCCACGGTAATAAATTACCAGCTTGATCCCACCAGCGCAACCAATAACCAGTGTGAGCTTCTTTTGTTCCTTGCCAAGTTCCCAAAAATAAGCCCATTACATCAATCCAATGACGACCATTTTCGTCAGGTAGCTTTAACTCATAGCGTTTATTTTCCAGTTGATAATATTCTAATAAACCGCCATCTGGTTCAAAAATTATGTAGATGGGAATCTGCAAAATTTGCTCGTAGAAAAACCATTTTCCTGGTGGATAAGTTCGCTTTACCGAATATTCTCCACCCTCAGCGTGGGATAAAAATTCGATAGCGATCGCTGGGATATTTCCTTCTAAATTTGGTGTATAACTTTTGCGATTACCCACAACTTCATTAACAGATGGCACATAAACCCAGTCAGGTGCTTTAGCAATAAATTGGCCGTTGATTGTCGCACAAAGACCAAAGTTTGAAGCGATCAACATCTGGGGTTGGATGAATCCACTGATTTCTAGGCTTTCACGCAAAGCACCAGCCAATAGTGGCTGACCTGTATTCTCCACTGGTTCATCCTCTAGTTGAAAATCCTTGGGTAAGGCTTCCCAAGAGATTACCAGTTCATTTCGGGATTTGGCTTCACTGAGTTGGGTTGCCATAAACACAACATGAATTTATTTTTGATCTTATCGCTTCCAGGACAGCTATATATATAAGAATATGAAGAAAATCCAGATGAAAATTTTGTTTTGTTAATAAAAAAAATCCAGTTGAATCAAAGTAGTTTTCTCAGGTTTTTGATCCAGTCAGAGCCAGGAAAACCAGCAATATCCAACGGTTTGCGAGCCGCGTTAGCGTTGGGGGTTCCCATGCTAATTGGGCAACTCATCAACCAAAGGGAAAGCGGATTATTGCTTGGTTTAATGGCTTACTTTGTCAATTTAGCGAATGTTGGTGGCCCTTACCAGATCAAAGCGAAGGCGATGGTGGCGGCTACTTTGGGAATAGCTGTTTCAATATTTGTCGGTACTCTAGTCGCAAAAGTGCCAGCGCTAACTGTGGTGCTGACATTTCTCTGGGGATTTGCTTCCGGTTTTGCGTCGCTGTACGGTAATGCTGGTGCAAATGTCGGTCTGGTGGTAGGGATATCATTTGTTTCCGCGATCGCACAGTCAGGAGACTTAGAATCTGCACTCATGCGATCGCTGCTATGTCTAATTGCCGGTGGATGGGCGATGCTACTTTCCTTAGTAATGTGGCCTTTTAGACCTTATGACCCACTACGGATAGCTTTGGCTTCTTGCTTCAGTGCGCTCGCCAACTACATTCAGGCATTTGCAGGTAAAGTAGCAACACCTGAAAATATTCTCGAAATTAGACAGGCATTAGAGACAGCACGCACTACTTTAGGTACATTACGGATTGGACAGCCGGCTCGGAGTTGGATGAATGAGCAGTTATTGGTGCTAATTCAGGATGGCGATCGCTTGCTTGGCTCAGTTATTGCCTTAACAGAATTACTAGAAACTAACTTCAAACAACAACAATATCACACAGTCCAGCAATTAATAGACGATGCACTCGCACAAATATCAGTCATTCTTCAAGCCATAGCGAAAGTCATATCTCGCAAGCCTAGCAGCATCGATCTCGGAAATCTCAACCGCATCTATGAGGCACTCAAGGAACAAGAAAGTCTGCAAAGAAAAGTAATTGCGGGGAGTGAGACAGATTACACATCTCTCGTTGCTCTTAGTAATCTGGTGCTGATGATCGAAAAGCTAATCAAGCAATTGCAATACACGGCTCAGACAGCTAAATCTCTGGCAGATCGTAGCACGATAAGTCAACGTGATGTAGATAGACTTCTTTTAGTTGCAGACGAACAGCGATCGCTCTTAAGTTTACTCAGAGAAAACCTCACCTTAGACTCAGCAATCTTTCGCCATGCTCTCCGCATTGGTGTAAGTCTAGCTGTAGGCGTAATATTATACAGCATTACCAATTTACCAATGGGGTATTGGGTGACACTGACAATCATGCTAGTCCTCAAACCGAACTTGGGTGCAACTTTCCAGAGGTTTTTTCAGCGAGTCGGCGGGACTATCTTGGGAGCTGTGTTAGCTGCTATTCTACTTGCAACCATCATGAGTCAGCCTGTATTAGACACAATCATTCTGCTGACAGTATTTTTTGGCGTTTCCCTGATTCGTTTCAACTATGGGTATTCGGTGGTTTTCTTATCAATATTTGTCTTACTAATTATCGATATTGGTCATCCGATTGGTTGGCAATTTGCTGGCTTTCGGGTGTTGAATACATTAATTGGGGCGGCACTAGCTTTTGCGAGTCATTACTTTATCTGGCCAAATTGGGAACGCGATCGTTTACCCAGTCAACTCGCCACGGCACTACGAGAATGTCACAAATACTTTAGCGATGTGATGACTGTATACCAGGGGACAAAGGAGCCTGACTCTACCATTATCAGTCAACGGCGACAAACTGGGCTGGCAATTGGCAATGCTCAAGCCTCATTCCAAGGATTGCTGCGCGAACCGCAAATGCACAAAGAATTAGTAGAACCAGTGATGACGCTGCTGGCGTACATAGGACGTTTTACTAACGCCGTGACAGTTTTAGCAGTACATCTGGAACATTTTCGAGGAACAGTGCCACTCCCGGAATTAGAAACCTTTGTCCGCCAAATTTCGCTAGTGTTAGAGCAGTTAGCTGATTCAATACAGCAGGAAATTGCCCCACCGCCTTTGCCTGATTTGGAAGAAACGCTGCAAAAAATCCAACCACACCTACAAGCACTGCGTACAGCCCGTATTCAAGAACTAGCTGTCAATCAAGGACATACACCGATTCGTCAGGCAGTGATTGATTACAGCATATTAGATTTGGAGATTGACCAGATTGTGCGGCGGTTGACTGCTATGCACTCAGCGATGGTACGGATAATATATCACATCAAAGGGAACTCTTAAAATAATTCGTAATTACAGCAGAAATCATGTATTTGAACCACATCTATCGTAGGGGCACAGCACTGCTGTGCCCCTACCGCGTGGTCTATTTACCTGAAAATAGCTGTAATGTGAAAGTCAGTCTAGTCAGTGCGATCGCACTATTTCGGGAGTCGCTGAATATAGATTTCGGCGATCGCACTTTCAAGACAATTGCTACAAGATCGGCGATCGCAATTCAAATTCGAGTACTTTTGTTCCCTCAGATTCTCCTTCAGTTTTACCTCAGCTATTATTCATCATGCCAAAATAGGAAGCAGAAAAACCTGGAGCAGTTCAGTATGGCAATCCCGAAAATCGCTGATATGACGATTGATGACATTAGAGCTTTGATTACGGAGGTTGTGGATGAGCGGTTGCAGAACTGGTGGCAACAATCCAAGGATACCCGCTCCCTTAACGAGATTTTAGCGGCTATGGATCGCTTGAGATGGACACCTCCTCCTGAATCTCCGACTACTACTGAACTCCTGCGGCAGGATCGAGATCGGTAATGGTAAGCTATGTCGTAGATGCTAGTGTAGTAGTTCAGTATGCGATCGCCCAAGTTTACACACCAGAGGCACGGGTTTTAGTCGCTCGAATTTATCAGCGTGAGCAGTTATACATTCCAGAATTTTGTCTGCTGGAGTGCGTCAATGTTTTGTGGAAAGAGTTCGCTTTCAAGGATTGCCCCAAGCACAGGCTGAACAGATGGTTCATGAACTGCTGGCGTTATCCTTTCAGATTATGCCAATCCGTCACCTTTTGCCTAGCGCTTTACAAATTGGTTTAAGTAGTCAACTAGCTTTGTATGACTCGTTGTACATTGCATTGGCGCTCAACCTGAATTGCCCTCTAATCACAGTTGACGATCGCCAAGCGAAGGGTGCGATCGCTAGCGGTGTTACTCTCAAACCCATCACTGATTTCTCACCGACGAAATGAAGTATTCAGGTGCGATCGCAATTGCTATTTCGGCGATCTCAATTGCTATTTCGGCGATCTCAATTGCTACTTTGGCCATCGCAAAAGCTACTTCGGCGATCTCAATTGCTACTTTGGCCATCGCAAAAGCTACTTCGGCGATCGCAATTGCTATTTCGGCGAGCGCAATTGCTATTTCGGCGAGCGCAATTGCTACTTCAGCGAGCGCAATTGCTATTTCGGCGATCTCAATTGCTACTTCAGCGAGCGCAAAAGCTACTTCAGCGATCGCAAAAGCTATTGGGAGCATCCCAATTTTGCCAAAATAAAATTTGTAGTGGGAGCATCTTGCTCCCTAATGTCCTATGTAGTGGGAGCATCTTGCTCCCTAATGTCCTATGTAGTGGGAGCATCTTGCTCCCTAATGTCCTATGTAGTGGGAGCATCTTGCTCCCTAATGT
>NZ_JBALBY010000086.1:0-66188 GCF_036919575.1 Nostoc sp.
GTTTCCCCCCTTATAAAGGGGAGGGAACCGGATTTTCTTGTTTCCCCCCTTTATAAAGGGGAGGGAACCGGATTTTCTTGTTTCCCCCCTTATAAGGGGGAGGGAACCGGATTCTCTTGTTTCCCCCCTTTATAAGGGGGGATTAAGGGGGGTAATCATTCGATTAGTATCACTACATACCACTTTTCAAACAACCTCTTACAGCGTGGATTTATTTACCATCAAAGTAATTTTAGTTTGCAGTTTTTCTCGTAATTGTTGCGCCTGTTGATAGATTGCTGCACGCCCTTTAGCGGAGTGAGTTTTTAACCCTACTTGTTCCAAAGGCTGAATAAAGTAACGTAGGCGAGTTCTCATTGCCCAAATTCCCATTGAAGGAAACAGAATTAAGACAAACATTAAAGGCGAGAAAGGTAAGAATGGTAATTTGACTAGTCGTTGCAATTTGGTGAAATTAACAGCCCAAGGATGTAAAGATTCACTACCGATGCAAACTACTGGCAGAATGGGAGTTTGATAGCGATCGCTCAACTTAATAAAACTCACATCAAACTTTTCTAGTTGATAGCGTCTTTTCCAACCTTTCAGAGGGCCGCGGATACCTTCGGGTGCATATAAGAGAATTTTACCTTGAGGGTTTGCTGTTGGCGTTGGCACTGCGATCGCTACCTCAAAATCATCTAATTCGGCTCGCACACCACCCAAAACCTGCGACCATTTAGGTGGTAGCCACCAAATCACCCAAGGATGCTCAAATAATGCTGGACTTGCTACGGGTTGGACTGTCCATTCTCTAGCTTCACTTAATAAATAACCCAAGGTCAAAAAATCCCAAGGAAAACACATCCCGGCGTGATTCATTGCCACAATCAATGGCCCTGTTGGCGGTAAGTTTTCGACTTGTTGCAATTCTCCCCGAAAATAGTATTTAACGATGGGGCTGAGAACTTCTTCGCTAAAAGCTTGTTGATATTTGGGATCAAATTCACCAACTTCTTTTCGGGGTGAACGAAAACCAAGACGCAACCAACGACTCAGCAACGCCAGATAAAATCCGCCTGGAATTAAAAATAATCCATATTCTGGCCAATTCCAACCATCTGGATCGGTTTGATAGTGCTGCCAATGGCGGTTGAATAAAATTAGCCAGCCTGGAGGATACCAAAGACAAAACCAATCAAACCAGCTAAATATATAACCTTTACTTCGTGCATTTTCAAGTTGAGTGTTTAGGGGCTTTTCAGAGTGTTGATTAATCAAAATAGTGATATGAATTAGGCAAAAATTTTATTTAAATATTATCATATTTTTACAGCTTTGCCATTGACATCTTACCTGAGAATTAAAATTAACTACATATTTTTTTGATAAAAATTTTAGATAGTGTTGCCAAAATTAGCGAGGATTTGGAAAAGCTTATAAATGCCAAGTATTAAACAGGACTTACGCAAACAATAGCCAAAACCCTTATTTTCAGGTAGGGGCAATTCATGAATTGCCCCTACAGCGTGTAGTTTTGCGTAAGTCCTATTAAATAAAACCTCACCCCCAACCCCTCTCTTTGGTAAGGAGAGGGGAGATAAAGCATAACCCCTCTCTTTGGTAAGGCTACGGTGTACACAAGTTTCTCTTGACGCAATTTACAGTTTATCGAATAGCCCAAAGAAACCTCACCCTGGTTCTGCTACGCAAAACCTGTCCCTCTCCTTAGTAAGGAGAGGGATGTTAGTAAGGACTCTTTGAGGTTTTGTTTTGGGTTAAGCATTTCTTCCTTTTCTTCCTTTGCGTTCTTTGCGTCCTTAGCGGTTCGTTAAAAAAATTGACTTTGAGAAAAAGTTAAGTGGGAGATAAAACACAATCCCCTCTCCTTACTAAGGAGAGGGAAGATAAAGCACAGCTTTATCGGGGTGAGGTTAAACTGTACAATGTAATGCACCACCCATAAATTGTTGGCGGTGTGTGATGGCTGAAAATTATCAAATCGCCTTGCATAATACTATTGTGGCATCATATACCAGACAAAGTTTAATGGGAGCATCTCAATGAGTGTAAAAAGCCTTATAAAACCTCACCCCAACCCTCTCCTTGGTAAGGAGAGGGAGCAAGAATTTTATTTCTCTTCTGGTATATTTGCTTTCACTGAGATACTCCCACAGTAACTAATGAAAACTGATATCGGTATTCCACCAAAAGATGAAATTGATAACTACTGATGACTGTTTAAATTCTTCCTCAAGCTGGAGACAAATGGCGAGACAACTGTCCTAATCTTCTTATTATGGAACTAGGAAAGCCACTAAAAACTTCAGATTTAATCCGTGAACTTCGGCAGCAACTCGATCTTTCTCAGGAAAAGTTTGCAGCTAAGTTGGGAGTTTCGGTGCGAACAGTCAATCGCTGGGAGAACGGATCTACATTGCCTTCACAGATGGCACTTAAGCTAATTGAAGAAATGTTACACAAGATGGGCAAAGCAGGCAAAAAACTAGTGAACGAGTATCTCCCAAAAGCAGAGCAACGGGAGGACTTCTAAAATGATCGTGAAAGTACCCGAAAAAATTTTGATGATGCGTTCTCGGTTAACGTGTCGCGGAAGTCCCTACCTTCAATGTACTCAGAAGGTGGGGATTGTGAGCGGGGGATGAGGATTTCATCTGGAATTGATTTAAAACTCAAGTAAAAACTTTCTTCCAGATGTATGACGAATCCCCACGATTTTCTGGTAGGATAGTGAATATCTTGACCATCAATGCCACAAGCGAAAACCATTAGCTTTTAGGTATATGTCGCAAGAGAAAGATTTGGGTCTTGGGAACCAGGACTCCTGCCCTTGGAGGGAATGTCAGACCAAAAAAACTACGGAGTTTTTGAGGCTATTCCCAATGAATTGGGAAGCCCCGTCCGTCTTAGGTTGGGGTAGTTCACTAGCTTATGGTGTGATGATTCTGGCAGTGATAGCGGCGCTGCTGCTGACGCGATTGTTGTTGCCAGTCTTCGATCCGAGCGTATTTACATTATTTTATGCTGCTGTGGCAATCAGTGCGTGGTATGGCGGCATGGGACTTGGAGTGCTAGCGATCGCCTTATCTGTTACAAGTGCCTTTTACTTTTTTATCGAGCCAGTCTACTCGTTTGATATTGTTAGCCTGAGCGTCTTGGTACGATTAACCACATTCTCACTAGTCTCTTTCTTAATTACTGCCCTCTCTTCAAAGTTGCGAACTGCTAGACGCAAGGCAGAGACAAGCCTGAAGTTGTTGCAAAATAGCGAAATGCGGTTTAGCCGACTGGCAGAATCTAACATCATTGGGGTGATTGTAACTGATATGAACAACGGCTCGATCATCGAAGCTAATGATGCTTTTCTGAAGATGGTCGGCTATACGCGAGAAGATTTGTCTGCTAACCAAATGAACTGGCGCAAGATTACCCCACCTGAGTATCTTCTTTCAAGTGAACGTTCAGTAAAAGAACTGAAAACTACCGGAGTCTGTAAGCCCTTTGAGAAGGAATATATTCGTAAAGATGGCGATCGCATTCCCGTTTTGCTCGGTTCTGTCCTTGTGGGAGATACTCAAGAAACAGTCATTGGCTTTGTTGTAGATTTAAGCGAACGCAAACAAGCAAAAGCGGCATTACAGCAAGCCAATGAGCGGAACACGCGCACTCTGGAAAACATGAGTGATGCATTTGTTACTCTAGACAGGGACTGGCGAATCATCTACCAAAATGCTGAAGCAGAGCGAATTAACGGCAAACCCCGGACAGAGGCGATCGGTAAGTCGCACTGGGAGGAGTGGCCTGCATCAGTAGGTACGAATGTAGAACGCCAGTACCGACGAGCGATCGCCGAACAGATTCCCGTCCACTTTGAGCATCACTACTACTTCCCAGCCAAGTATGACCTGTGGCTGGAGATTCACGCCTACCCCTGTGAAGATGGTCTGGACATTTTCTACCGTGACATCAGCGAACGCAAGCAAGCAGAGAAGACAATCCAAGCAAGCGAAGAACGCCTCAGAAGTTTTGTGAAAGCAAATGTAGTTGGCATTCTCTTTGGTGATGTGAATGGTGCGATCGCTGAAGCCAATGACGAGTTTTTGCGAATTGTCGGCTATACTCAAGAAGATATCCAAGCAGGTAGATTAAGCTGGAGTCAGATCACGCCTCCTGAGTACCAATATTTAGATGAGTTGGCTATTGCCGAGGCCAAAGCTAAGGGAACTTGTACTCCCTATGAAAAGGAATGTATTCGCCAGGATGGTTCCTGTGTTCCGGTTGTAGTTGGCTACTCTCTATTAGGAGAATCTCGCCAGAACTCAGTTGTATTCATTCTCGATATTAGCGATCTTAAACAAGCTAAAAAAGCGCTGAATCAGAGTCAAGAGCAATTTCAAGCTTTTATGGACAATATTCCAGCCGCAGCCTGGATTACAAATGCAGACGGACGCGTACTTTATCTCAGTCCAACTTATCTAACCACATTTGATTTAGCAACAAATAAGGCGATTAATAAAAACATTTTTGACCTCTACCCAGCCGAAATCGCTCAACCTTTGCTGGATAACATTAGAATGGTTGCCGAGACGAATCAGGTTGTGGAAACGATCGAATCTGCCCCACGCACAGATGGCACACTGGGGGAATTTTTGGTATATAAGTTTCCCATTGCAAATGCATCTGGACAACGTTTGGTAGGAGGGGTTGCAGTTGATATCACCGAACGCGAACGCGCCCTTCGTGAACGCCAGCTTGCAGAACAAGCCCTGCAAGAGCGCAGTGAAAGACTGAAACTTCTCTCTGAAACAACCAGCGATTTGCTTTCAACCGAGCGCCCCTTGGATTTAATGAACAGCTTGTTTAGCAAACTCTCGGCGCAGATGGATTTGCATTTTTACTTCCACTATCTAATTGATACACACGAAAATAAGCAGAAACTTCGGTTAGTAGCTTGGAACGGGATTAGTGATCAAATATTTCAAGCAATTGAATACCTAGAATTTAATCAAGGGATGTGCGGACTAGTGGTGCAAGAACGCCGTCAAATCGTCGTTAATGATGTGCTGCACTCTACTCATCCAAATGCCCAGATCCTCAATGATTTGGGAATCACAGCCTATGCAGGTCAACCGTTAATTGCTCAGGGAAAACTGCTTGGTGTCCTCTCCTTTGCCAGTCGCACCCGTACACACTTCACTTCTGGGGAAATTGCTCTATTACAAGCAACCTCCGATCAGGTGGCGGTTGCTCTGGAACGCGCTCAATTAATGGCTTCGTTACAGCAGCAAAAAGAGCAATTAGTCCAAGCTAACCGGATCAAAGATGAATTTTTGGCGGTTCTTTCTCACGAACTTCGCACGCCGCTAAACCCGATTTTGGGATGGTCGAAGTTATTGCAAACTAAAAAGTATGATGAAGCAACTACCACTCGCGCTCTTGAAACCATTGAACGCAACGCCAAGCTTCAGACGCAATTAATTGAAGATTTGCTGGATGTCTCTCGGATTTTGCAAGGTAAACTCAGTTTAAATATTGCTCCTGTAAATCTGGAAAGTGCGATCGCCGCAGCAATAGAAACTGTACGTTTAGCTGCTGAAGCCAAATCGATCAATTTGCGATTGACGATTTTAGACTTTCCTGCGGAACGCTACGCGAACGGCTTGGCTCAGTCGAACGGCTTCGGCTTGGCTCAGTCGAACGATTTTGGATTAGGAAATCCTCACGATTTTAACAAGGAACCTGACAATCTCAAATCCGAAATTTCAGTTGCGCTGGAAGCAGACCAAAAGGGCGACTCCAAATTTCTAGTAACAGGTGATTCCGGTCGTTTGCAGCAAGTTATGTGGAATCTCCTTTCCAATGCGATTAAGTTTACGCCCCAAGGTGGACAGGTAGAAATCAGTTTAGAGTCTGTTGGTTCTCAAGTTCAACTTCGAGTCAATGATACAGGTAAGGGAATTAGCCCAGATTTTTTACCATTCGTATTTGACTATTTCCGACAAGCTGATGGTGCAACTACCAGAAAATTCGGCGGACTGGGATTAGGATTAGCTATTGTCCGTCACATCGTAGAGTTACATGGCGGCACAGTTAAGGCAGAAAGTTTGGGCGAAGAACAGGGAGCAACCTTTACAGTCATACTACCACTGATCAAGATTCATCTAAATAGCCAGCAGAATGTCTATCAAGCTGATGATTTGCCTGATTTAAATGGGGTGAAAGTTCTGCTTGTGGATGATGAGCGTGATACGCGAGAGTTAATTGCTTTCATTTTGGAGCAATCTGGCGCCATAGTAATCCAGGCTGCATCGGCTGTGGAAGCACTGCGAGTTATGCCTGAGTTCCAGCCAAATCTGCTGTTAAGCGACATTGGAATGCCGGAAGTAGACGGTTATATGCTGATGCGTAAAATTAGGGCTATGTTACCAGAACTGGGAGGGGAAATTCCCGCGATCGCCATAACCGCTTATGCAGGTGAGGCTGATTACCAGCAGGCAATTGCCGCCGGATTTGGGCAGCATATCACCAAACCTGTGGAGCCAGCGAAATTAATTCGAGCGATCGCTAACCTGATTTGTGATTGTAGCGATTTGAAAACTAACTTACAACCCTTGGAAGCTCGAAAAAAACATAATTAAAGAAGTCGGAAGTCGGAAGTACAGTTTTGTAACGGGGATAAAGACTCATTGCCACAAAACTTGCGGCTTCTTTTGTAGCCGGGGACTTAAACCCACCGAATGAAAGTTAACGATGAATGGCACGCTTGAAAAGCCAAAACCCTTGTGCTTTAAGCAATGACAAATGACAAATGACAAATGACAAATGACTAATGACAAATGACTAATGACAAATGACTAATGACTAATTTTGCTTAACCAAATCACTAAATCATCTGCATCAATTGCTATCTCATGTCCTAAAGTTTTGACATACAGAATTCCATCACTAATGATTAAATCTCTGATTGGATACCATGAATCTCTTGTCTGGATTAAAAGATCCGATTGAATTCCTAGTTGTAAAGCATTCTTGCGATATTTCCACCAAGTTCGCCATAAAATGACAGATTTAGTACATTGCAACCTATAGTTATTAGGGATTTGGCAGTGTTGATAGTGATAGAAACCATGACTATCTATGTTTCCTTTTAAAATATAATTAGATTCTGGCAAAGTCTGATTCAATAATTCCCAATGGGATGAGTTAGACAAAATCAAGAATTCAGTTAGTGGGCTATTTAGTTGGACAGTGGCGATTACGCCTTCAGCCTTTGTTGCCAGATTGCTAATGTTATGAACTGTTTGTGCTGTTAAAGAACGATTTGCCAATAAAATATCTTTTTTCTGGATAGAGCTGCCGACAAATTCTCGAACTAAATCTAAATTAGATAACATAAAATTATTTATACTAAATTAACTACTGGTGTAATTTCTAGAACACTCTGTAGATTAGTAAATACACTGCTGTTATCCGCAAATCAGGATAGTTTTTCAAATCGTCATAAATCTTGCTCTTTTCAAACCTCGTTTCCAGCCAGAGGCTGGAAATGCTGCTCGTTGCGGCTCTGCCGCAAGTCTTGAGGCGGCAGCCCTCTCGGAATGCATTCCCAGTCGGAGACTCTTGACGAGACAATCTTAAAAGCTGCTTAGAGACTGGCTTTCACGTTAAGTTGACACGCATGCCCCATGCCCCATGCCCAAAAACTCAATTCCCTTGAGTGGGTGGAGTTTTTCATGTGTTGCAAAAATTTTTATCAATGGTATAATGCAACTGAAAATTAAGAAATTCAGATTTCAACTGGTATATTCTATTACGCAAATTTAATTTTCGGACGGGTTTAATGAAACTAAACCAATTTGGGATTACATTTTTGAGTCTTTGTATTGCGGCTTTTTCGGGAATGAAAGCAGCAGAGGCGGCATCGTTTTCGGTAATTGCCGATGGTCTTAATAATCCACGGGGTCTAACTTTTGGACCTGACGGCAGCCTCTACGTCACAGAAGCAGGAACAGGCGGAAATGGAGCTTGTGTTCCTTCACCGAGCGTTGAAAACCAATCTTTATGTTATGGCACAACTGGTGCAGTGACAAAAATTGGAGATGGTACGCAAAACCGTATACTTACAGGACTTCCTTCTTTAGCACTATCAGATGGTACTGATACTTCTGGGCCTCAAGATATCAAATTTGATGCTACTGGTAAGCCTTATATTGCGGTTGGGTATGGTTCAAATCCCATATTTCGCGCCAGATTAGGTAACACTGACTTAGGAAAAATCATCACTGCTAATTTCAATACAAATTCCTGGACTAGTGTAGCTGATTTAGCTAATTATGAACTTGCAAATAATCCTGATAAAGGCGATGTAATTAGTAATCCCTTCTCTCTTCTTTTACAGGGAAATAATATTGTTGCAGTTGATGCCGGTGCCAATGACTTATTCAGTGTCGGGACTGATGGAAGTAATCTGAAGGCGATCGCCACAATTCCCCGGCAGACATTAACTAATCCAGTTTTTCCCTCTGGTGCATCGTCATCGCCATTTGAAATCCAAGCAGTACCCACAAATGTCGCCAAAGGCCCAGATGGTGCTTATTATATTAGCGAATTAACTGGTTTTCCTTTTCCAGAAGGTAAAGCAAAAATCTATCGAATTGGTTCTGATGGTAAACCAACAGTCTATACTGATGGCTTTACCCAACTTACTGACTTAGCTTTTGATCCTGATGGTAATTTATATGCTTTGCAATATGCTAATCAGTCACTCTGGAAAGGTAATCTAGATGGTTCTGTGATTAAAATAGCGACCGATGGAACTCGCACAACTATTCTTAGTGGCAATGGACTAGAGTCTCCTACTGGTTTGACTATTGGTGCTGATGGTGCTATTTATGTGGCAAACCGAGGCGATCGCCCTGGACTTGGACAAGTTCTCAAAATTGAGAATCCCACGTCTGTTCCTGAATCTAGTTCTACTTTCAGCTTATTAGCGCTTCTTGGCACTGCAAGCGTTACTTTGTTGCACAAGGGTAAAGCCACTGGACTTAAGAACTAATTAATACAGGACTTACGCAAACAATAGCCGAAACCGTGATTTTCTTCTTAGGGGCAATTCATGAATTGCCCCTAGAGGATGTAATCTTGCGTAAGTCCTATAATAGTAAAGCTGAAGCTGCGATCGCGCTCTCGTCCGCCTACGCGGAGTAAGGGAAATCAAGGGTTTTGAAGCCTGGGTCGGCAGGCTTTGTTCAGGTAGCCGCGATTTTAATCGTTAGGTGCAAGATATGAGTTTACCAATTTTTGAGCGTAACGCCTACACTATAAAATTAGCAATCGACGCACTTAACATTCAGGGGAGAATTCTTTTTACATCAGAATAAGCAAGTATTTTTTCATCTACACTCACCAAAGGAACATTATAGATTCTTGCTGTTGAAACGATAATTCTATCAGCTGGATCTTTATGAAAATTACCTGGAAGTGAGTAGGAATCAATGGCAATTTGGGGAGTGATTGATAGAAGAATTACTCCCTCTTGTGCCAAAGCAATATTAAACCATTCTTGAATCGAACAGGGAAGAATTAACTTATTTTGGGTAACAAGTCTGCTAATCTCTAACAAACTGATGGAGCAAACACCTAAACCATGAGGTCTTTCCCTATTTATTGCTTCACGGTGGGGAGGAGTCAACTTTGAATCATTGTGATTCCACCAAACCCAAATATGAGTATCAAGAACGATCACAAATCATTCACTTCAAAATTGAGATTCATTTCCCAATCATCAGGAGAAATAACGGGTTCATTCGGATCTGCTAAATAAGCGTAGGGTTGCATTTTTACAAGCGGATTAATGGCAAATTTGCCTTGATTCTTAGAAGAATAGCTAATTTGCCCAAACTTTTCTTGAATACTTTCCCTCAAAATAGAAGAAGCTAGTTCTTCAACAGATATTTCTTTTAAAGCCGCAGCTTTAATTAGAGATTCTTTAGTTTCCTGACTGATGTAAATATTAGTACCAATCATTTTCCACTCTATCTACTTTTTTACATGATATCAAACATCATCAGCAAAAATTTTAGTTATGCAATGTTGGGTTTCCTGACTCTAATCAACTGACAAGATCAGCGATCGCTTCTCAAGTAGAAACTACAGCTTCAGGTTGATAGCGAATGCCAGCTTGCTTGAAGCGATGTAAAGCTTCACCCAAGCGATCGCAGTCGGCAATCAAACTGATCCTGACATAACCCTCACCCGCAACCCCAAAGGCATTACCTGGAGTCAGCACAACGCCTGTTTGTTGCAACACGTTCAGGGCAAAATCTGTGGAACCAATGCCAACGGGACACTTCATCCAAAGATACATTGTCGCCTTAGTTTTGGGGATATCCCAACCCAACTCTCCTAATCCTTGAATCAGGAAATCGCGGCGGGTACGATAGCGTTGTTGTACCTCGTGCAAATACACATCTGGCAGTTGTAAAGCTGTTTCGGCTGCTGTTTGCAATGCGGCAAAAATGCCGTAATCCAAGTTAGTTTTCAGCGTCCGCAAACCTTGAATTACATGGCGATTACCCACCACAAACCCAACGCGCCAACCAGCCATATTATAGGTTTTAGATAAGGTGTGAAATTCCACACCAATATCTTTGGCACCAGGAATTTCTAACAAGCTAGTGGGTTGATAACCATCAAAAGCTAACTCGGCATAACACAAGTCATGCACCAACAAAATTTCATATTTCCGGGCGAAAGCGACGATTTCTTCAAAAAATTCGCGGGGTGCGGTGGCAGCAGTGGGATTGCTGGGATAGTTAAAATAGAGAATTTTAGCTTGTTTTGCAATCTCGTCAGGAATCGCAGCTAAATCAATTAACCAGTCATTTTCTGGTTTGAGAATCAAGCTGTGGATTTTCCCGCCTGCGATCGCAGGGCCGCGAAAATGTGCAGGATAAGCTGGGGAAGGAACCAGAACTAAATCACCAGGGTTAACAAAGGCGATCGCTAAATGGGTTAATCCTTCTTTAGAACCGAGTAGCGGTAAAGCTTCACTATCAGGATCGAGAACCACACCATAGCGGCGATGATACCAGTTGGTGATCGCACGGCGGAAACTAGCAGTCCCCTCAAAAGGAGGATAACCGTGATTAGCGGGATCTTTCAAGGCTGCGATCGCCGCTTCTACCACTGGTGCTGGTGTTGCACCATCGGGGTTTCCCATACCCAAATCAATTAAATCTAACCCTTGTTCCCGTGCTTTCGCTTTTAGTTCATCTAAACGGGCAAATACATAAGGTGGCAGTTTTTGTATGCGTTCTGCTGGCACAATCCAATTTAAACTCATAAAACCTCGTCACTGATTCCCTGGGGCGAAACTCGATTTATAGTATCTCTACTATCTATAGGTGCAGTGGTAGAAACCATTGCCGCCATCAACTGTTCTGGCGCGACTTTAAATGGTAGTCGATGGATGTCAGAATTAGGAACTAGAGCAATTTCAGTGGCTGTTTGCAACTGCCCTAATGTAATATTGCCCAATCCCAAATCGCTTAATTTTTGGGGTAGTCCAATTTCTGTGTAGAACTTTAACAACTGTTGTCGTGCTGATGCTGCTAGTTGATTGCCTTGTAGCATTTCTTCTAAACGCAGTTGTACCAAAATTCCAAAAGCAACCTTTTCGCCATGAATACTCTCATGTCCCGAAATGTGCGTTAAACCATTATGCACCGCATGGGCCGCAACTGTACGACACTGCGCCCCTCCAAGTCCCCCAACTACCCCAGCTAATAAAACAGTGGCGTCTACGACTTCTCGCCAAACTTCACTACCTGGTTCTTTCAAGGCGGCGGCTGACTTTTGCAAGAGGATATCTCGCAAAACTCGCGCTTGTTGCACCGCCGCAATAATTAAAGTATCTTGCAAATGCCCACTGCTAACTGAGGCTTCATACCACTTAGCGATCGCATCACCAATTCCAGCTACTAAAGTACGTTGTGGTGCAGTTTTAATCAAGTCATAATCGAGTATCAATAAATCGGGACAACGAGACAGCCCCACATCGTAGAGAAACGCCCCATCTTCGGAATAAACATTCGACAAAGCACTCCAAGCTGCACAGGTAGCCCCGGAAGTCGGAATTGTCACCACTGGTAACTGTAACTGCTGCGCGACTAATTTCGCTGTATCTAGGGCTTTGCCGCCACCAACACCGATAATCACATCAGTTTTATGTTCTTTTGCCGTCTTCTGTAAAGATTTCAGGCTAGCTTCGCAGCAATCTGCACCATAGGAAGCTTCGACAGTATGTAACTGTTGCGTTTCTAAAACTGGTTGCAAATTCTTTCGGCTGATGGCGAGAGTAGACTCACCTGCCACAATTAAGGGACGACTTCCCAAACAGGCGATCTCGGCTGCGGCTGCTTGCAACACCCCAGAACCACGGATTACTTTTGCTGGGGAAACTGTGAGGGTAAAAAATGAACTAGAGGTTTGAGTAGACAAAGAAGGTTCAGTAGAAAATTTATTAGGCATATAATCTAGTTTGCCAAAACCTTGATATTTCTTAAACTAATAGACAGGCGATCGGGGATACTTGTTGCCAAGCTGGTTTTTGGATGGCTCCAATCTTACACCCGGTTGATTTGGATTTGAGCCAAGCAAGGAAATAGACAAAGCTTGTTGCCGACTGATTGAGTAGTTTCACGACCTTGCTTGAATCTATGATGCCCATTCACCTGAAATTCCGAACTATCAAAGTTTTGAATAACCGTATTAATTAATTAACATTACCATTGTCAGATTCTCAAGAAAAGCGATCGAGAATTGATCATCTGTAGATAGTCATGCTATTTCAGACAATCCTTAGCTATAAATACATAGGTAGGGGCGTGCAAATATACGCCCCTCTGATCCTCTTAACAAACTCCGTGGGTTTAAGTCCCCCGGTTCTATAACCGGTAAGTTTTGGGTCGGGGTCAAATCCCCGTCCCAAAACTTTACTTCCGACTTCCGACTTCCGACTTCCGACTTCTTTAAGCGGTAGGTTTTGGCAATTGGGCGAAATTGTCTGTATAAATTTCGACTGTGATTGGGGAATTTTGATGAGAAGCGAGCGATCGCTTCACCTCACCCAAGTAAACTGGTACAGAGATCCCTGTTTCCGGGTGGACAATGGTACGGGCGCGAACTGTCAACTTGTCGTCTTCCTGTGTACCTGAGCGACCATAAGAAAATAGATTACTAGCTGCTTGACGTAAAGTTGCTTCTAATTGTGTGGGTGTAATTTGGGGTGATGTGGCAATCACCGCTTGTGTTGAGCCATTGTCATAAACTAGAGTGTAGCGGACTGCTCCGGGAATCACAGTCCGACTCAAAGGAACTATCGAGAGTCCAAATAAACCAGCCGTCACCACTAGCATAAAGCCAGTTGCACCCACCAGCCGAAAGCGGATGCCCCATTTGAAAATAAAAGCCAAAACTACTAAGGCAGCAAATACCAAGGTAGCTATACCTGACCATTGGGTGTACTGAAGAAAGTTAGCTGTTGTGAGCATAAGTTGGTTAGTGAGGCGTATTTTTTTCGTTACCGACACACCTATTTTACCGAAAGCTTACACCATAAGGGTTATCGTAGTCTTTGATGCCAATCAGAAATATTGGGCGCGTAGACGCAGAGCGGCTTGTCGTCAGACATCGCAGTCATAATAAAGTTTAAACTTGCGTTTAGCCTAAGTTTAGGGGTGAAATGGAGCCAACCTCAGAACAATTGAAACAGTTATACAGAGTCTTGACTTGGCTAACGCGAATGTATCTCCCGGTTTATTTAGTTACCTTAGATGAGCGAACAGATAACATCGTAGTAATAGCAGGTGAAGAGACAGTTGTAGTAATTAATCCAGAAGCAGACGTTGATTATGAATAAGCCTAACTTTAGAGAAATGACACGCAAGCAATTGCGAGATTATATCTTACAAAATCGTGGCGATACCGAAGCAATTCACGCCCTAGCATTACACGTTCAGTCTAATGGCAAACGTCTCAATTCAGTAGAAGAGCTACAACAAGTCATTCAAGAAAAACGCCGCCAAGGTTTAGAGCCTTAACTTGCTTCCCGGAGGGTAACTGAGCGGAGTCGGAGCCACCCCGCCTCCGAGCTAGGTGTTGATGTTGCGGGTCTTCAACCCTTTAATTTACGATAGCTAAAACTGGTATTACTTTTCCAAATTCCTCAGTTATTCAGAACAGTATTGGCTCACCAGAGACGATATGAGAATTTTTAGATGTCTGCAACTTAGTTTGAACACTATCAATGATTGCTAGCCAGTCAGCATCTTTGTTCCATTTGGAGTCAATCCGGGTTTTAGTCGCCGCGTCGTAGACGTTACAAAAAACTACATTTTCTTCTCCAGCAGTTGCAGCGATAATCAGGGGCTTGGAAAAGTCCTGGATTAGCGATACAGCTAAAAGGAAACTTTTAGCAAAGTTCGTTTCTATTCCAGTCCTAATAATATAAATTTCATCGGCTCTCACAACAATGTCTAATTTAATGTTGTCCCTTTCTCTAAATTCTTTCGTCGTTAATTTAAGTTCTGATATATACCCAGTCAGACCTGTCTGTTGCACAGGAATAGTGATTTTATTATTTATATCATAGTTATACCACAGGTAGGATTCCCCGCTTAATTCTCCTTTCTTCACATACAAATAGATTGGTTCTGGCGGGTTACAAAGACCTAGTTTAATTTCAGCAATCATCTTCAATGTTCCTTTATGAAAGATAGAATTTTTGTAGATATTCCATCAAATTGAATATTTTTTACAATTGTGCTTAACTGAAGAAAAATAATACAGCAGAATTCAGAATTCAGGGGTCAGAATTCAGAAGTAAAACAGCTTTTACACCAGGGTTTGAGACTTTGGTTGTGTACCTCACCAACTTGAAATGCGCTGTAAATATACAAAAGGGCATCTACAAGAGATGCCCGTCATGCAGGAAAAACCGAAAAGGTTCTCCCTACACCTTCCCAACAATCAGCAACTGTGACTAATTAAGTATTAGCCACGCTGTATAGTAATATTATTTACTCAAAAATTCCGAATGTCCTGAGTGTATACACTGAAAAGTAACTAATAGCTACTCTCAGTGCCTAACTGACTTGAATCAAAAGACCTCTAAGAGGAAGGGAGCATCTCAGTGGGTGCAAATATACCAGATGAGAAACCTCACCCCAGCCCTCTCCGAACCCACGGAGAGGGTTGGGGTGAGGTTTTACCCCCGTTACAAAACTGTACTTCCGACTTCCGACTTCCGACTTCCGACTTCTTTAAAACGATGTACTACTCCACAAATGGCAGCCAAAATTAACCATGAGAGCGCATTTAAACGCAACTCGAATATAGTTACGTCTACTGTATTGAATAGAACCCACGCCACAAAAGCCAGAAGATAACTGAAAAATATCAATCTGTCTTGTGTATTGATATATTTTGACTTTCGCAGTAATTGGACACCTATAATCAAAATCCAAGCGAGTAAGCCACAAAATAAAAAAGTACTCGGAAAACCAGTTTCAGCAGATAACATCAAAAACAAGTTATGGGGATGACCCAAGGGAATCTGCATCTGTGCTTTGTAGAGTCCACTAAAACTGCGTAAGCCCCAGCCAGTCCAAGGATGTTCCTCAGCTAAAGACCAGGCAAACTCCCACTGAGTTTTTCGCATTAAAGCGACTGGTCTATCTGGATACATATCGTCATTTAACCTTGCCCAAAAGAAGGCAGGAACGTACTGACGAAAAAATTGAGCGACTGGCGAGGGCGCAAAAGCTGCCAAAAGCACGCTAGAGACGATCGCAGCGACGCCACCCACAAGAATGCGCCAACCTTGGTAGAGTGCATAAGCTAAACAGGCAAAAATAGCGATCGCCCACCCATTGCGCGAGTTGGTGAAAATCAAGGCAATGAAATTCGCAATCACCGCCACGGTTAGGAAAAGAAAGGGGAGTGGCAAGTGGGGAGGAAATGACTGTTTATTCTTGACTTTTAGTTGCTGGTAGTTTTCTAGCCACAATCCTAGACCAAGGATGAAAACTATCGCTAGATAAGCAGCGAAGGTGTTAGCGTGCATGAAGAGTGAAGCGATGCGACCTGGCGGATTTCCTCCTGGTCTGATCGTCCAAGCAAAGACAATCCACAAAATCTCGAACTTCAAACTCCAGCCCAAAAATAACTGTCCCAAACCGATAATTATCACTGGCATGGAACCGATCACCAAAATCCAAGCCATTTGTCGCAATTGGGCAAATGTTTGAATCAGAGTGCTATGAGCAGCGAAAACTAAAAAGAATGGTAATAAATTAAGTAAGCCGACGAAAGCTGTTGTCTTGTCTTGGGCAAACCCAGCAGTCACGATTAGCAACACACTCAAAAGGGCAAATCCCCAGTTGAGGGGGCGGCGACTAATTTTGCGGTATTGTTTAATCCAAGTTATTAATGAGACAAAACCTATAGTCACCGCCCCCAATAAAGGACTCACTGAGAAGATTAACAGTCCCCATAGAGAGTAGTTCCAAGAAGATTGCCAAGGAGACTTGAAATAGTAAAAAACCTTGTTCAAGCTGGCTCCCAACATTCCTCACGAGTGAGGCGAATTTGAGCTAAGGCGAAGATGGTAGGGATGATCCGACCATAGTTAGTGGCGATCGCTCTCCACCCCAAATCTGCAAAAAACCAAGTCCACATTATCGGCCCAATCACGGCAAACATCGTGCGGGCTGCCCCATAACGAGCTGCACTCACAGTCATACCCCGTCGAGCCATTTGCATAGCTACATAGCTTTGAAATTGCGTTGTAGCGGCTTCTGAGCCTGTAATCACTGCTTGTTTGGCTACTTCATAGGTAGCAAAGTGGATGGCAAATTGACGGGCAATTTGCTTAAGTACAAGTGGTTGGAGCATCGAAGTCACAGCGATCGCACTACCGCCTTTGAAAAGTAACCCCAAGGGGTCACGTTGCAATAAAAGTGGTAGCGGTTGTTTTAGTTCTGATTTGAGCAGCTGACGCTGCACCTGTACAGTCAATTTTTGCTTTTCCTCTTTAGGCAATTTTTTCCACACCTGTCCTAGCAGATGCAAAAATACTTCTGCTTCTAAATCAATAGTTGCCAGTTGATTAGAATAGGGAATTTTTAGATACTTACATACTTGAACTAACGCTTGTCGATAAGTTACCTGGCTTGTGCGTCCCCGCAATACCGTCATCCCATCTGCCGCCAAAAAGCGAAAGCGACCCTCTAGTGAGTCTAGCCAAGCTTTGCGGTCTTGGCTTTGTATTTCGATAGGTTCGGGTGTGTGTACATAGTCTAGGGGATTGAACTTACGACTAAATAGAATTGCCGTTAAGTCTTGTAATTCTTCTTCGGTCGCTAACTCTAGCGCCACCCTCATTTCATCCAATTTCCCATCCTCCCTTCCGTGCAGCTTTCTGTACCTTATTCTATTATTAGCTTTCAGCAGTCATTAGTAGTAATTTTGTCCTTTGATAATAACCAATAACTAGGGACTATTGAATCATGACTGATATTGCAGTCATTGGTGCCGGAATAGCCGGTTTAGTCTGCGCCAGTTAAGTCAAGCTGGATATTCGGTGCTAGTGGTGGAAAAGTCCTGTGGTTTGGGAGGAAGACTGGCTACAGGCCGCTTGGATGAAAGATTAAGTATCCTGCTCTTGGGGTGTAAACTTTGACAAGTACTAAGTTCAAATTATATTACCTGGCATCGCACTTTCATTTAGTCAAGATTAGGAGTGCGATCGCTTAACTATTTTGCCTTGCAAACACTCACTGTTATGAGTCAGTTGATAGAATATCAATAAGTTAGCTGGTGAAATCTCAAAAATGTCAACAGTGAAAGTTGAAGTACAACTATCTTCTGAAGAACTACTAAAGGCAGTTGAGCAGTTAAATCAACCAGATTTAGAGCGATTTGTATCTCAAGTTATCGCCCTACAAGCGCAACGAAAAGCTTTTATTTTGCCACGACGCGAGGCTGAATTGGTATTCAAAATTAATCAAGGTATTCCTTCAGATACTCAGAAGCATTACAACGAATTAATTGTTAAAAGAGAGGCTGAAAATCTTACAAACAATGAGTATAGAGAGTTATTACACTTAAGTGAACAAATAGATAAACTGCAAGTACAACGCATTGAATATTTAGCATATTTGGCGCATCTGCGGGGGATTTCACTGATTGTTTTGATGGAAAATTTAGGAATTCAGACGCAAATGTATGTCTCGGTTGAGTCGAATGAATAAGGATAGGTGCGATCGCACTTCTTATTTACTTCATATTTTGCAACTTTCTCTCTATAATATTTCATATTTTTCTCTTGATATAACCCAAAATTTACTTAGATAAAATTCTAATTGTTATAACTGTATACTTAAATATTCTTACTCTAACTTTATCGGAAACTTTTACGGCTTTTACTACTGACAAATAAATTATTATCCTCATAATCTGTATCTAAAGGATTACAAAGAATGTAGTCCGATAGAAGAGGTAAATCATGGCTAAAGGGGATCATATCTACGTCAGTTTTTGGATTGACGGCAATCCTTTGACTCATCATGGAATTGATAGCGGTAATGATACTGTTATTCATTATGATGGTAAAAAAATTTGCAGAGTATCTAAGACTGAGTTTGCTAAAGGCAAGACGATTTATACCAAGGAGTATGGAAATTGCGATCCACCTGATGTTGTACTTCAAAGAGCAAAATACAATTTGTATGAGGAAAAGTACAAGCTAATTTTAAACAACTGTGAGCATTTTGCCTCTTATTGCAAGACAGGTAAGCATAAAAGTGAGCAAGTGAATAGGGTTGCAGTGTGTTAGGTTTCCGAGGCTTTGATGTTACGAAAAATACTTTTCAAACATCCTCTTAGACTAGATTGCTGATTTTAAACTCCAATAATTAAAAAACTCCAGAAATGTTTGTGGCAAATCTGGAGTCAGGAAAGATACGCATATACCTGTATCAACTTTTAACCATCAGATAACCCTACGTCATCAGGGTATACACTCAAATCTAGATAAAGGTGTCTGAGGATAAGCCACTGTGCTTCTGGTTTACACACCTTCTGTGTTGGAAGTACGCAAAACAGCCCCAGTTCATCTGAGGCTGTTTTGCGAGAGTTGTTTGGCAGGAGGGGTATATCAATAAGTGATGCCCCATGTTAGATATAGATAATTCAGTATGTATCCCTATTCAGCCGTGTTCTAGCACATCCGGCTGATTTGCAAAATTCTGATTGCTTTTTCCAAAAAGAAACTCCAGATGCGCTTAAGGCATTCTGGAGTAGTAACAGGTTTCTAACATCAATCTATTCTTACCTATGCGATCGCCAGATGTCGTTGGGGTATATACTCAAATGTATTTTATGTCGGATCATCCGCCAATTGAACAGCAAGTCAACTTAACGTTAAATCGGCGGTTAGAAACCGCACGCCAGTCGTCTCTCCCTTTGGAGAAGGGAAGACGCTACGAGAACAACAGGGGAAATACGCACAGCGCTGACTCGTCTACACGAGGCTTTACCCACCTCCGTGGGTTTCAAACCCTTAATTTTTCCTTAGTCCGGCACAGAGAGAAGTCTGAGCGCCGGAAGCCCTCGCTCAAAAATTCTCCTATGGTCGATGTTGCGCGAACGGAGCTAACTTCGTTTGTGTAGCTGCGTACTCCTAGGTCGAAGCAAGCTACGCGTCAGCGTGCCGGAGGCTCTATTCTATTTGTCCAGGCTCAATTTGACTAAATATTCTCTAAGGGTGATTGTATGACAGCCGAAAAAATCACATGGCTACGCACAACATTACAACTTAAAGGTTCGGTGATTAAAGCAATTTATAAACATATTTTATGGTGCGGAGCTTTCGGATTTTTGATTTCTCTACTTTCCCATTTTGATGTCCCTGTATCGCAACCGATTTTAGGAAGTGTTATTCCTAGTATTGTATTAGGTTTGTTACTTGTATTTCGGACAAATACTGCTTATGAGCGATTTTGGGAAGGGAGAAAATGCTGGGGTTCTCTAGTAAATAACATCCGAAATCTGGCCCGGCAAATTTGGGTATCAATTGACGAAATTTCTCCAGAAGATAAAGAAAATAAAATTACAGCATTAAATTTATTGGTAGCTTTTGCTGTGACAACTAAATTACATTTGCGGGGAGAAGCAGTCAATAGCGAGTTAGAAGATTTAATGCCATCTAGTAAGTATATAAAACTGAAGATTATGAATAATCCCCCCATAGAGGTTGCCTTTTGGATAGGAGATTATTTACAGGAGCAGTATCATCGCAATTGTCTTAATAGCTACCAGTTAACATCTATGCAAGAATTATTGAATAATCTTGTGGATAATTTAGGTGCTTGCGAACGTATTTTAAAAACACCTATGCCATTAGCTTATTCTATTCATCTGAAGCAATTATTGTTACTATATTGTTTCCTGTTTCCATTTCAAATAGTGGAGAGTCTGGGTTGGTGGACAGGTTTAATTGCTGCGTTCGTTGCTTTTACAGTATTTGGGATTGAAGCTATCGGCTTGGAGATAGAAAACCCCTTTGGTTATGACCCTAATGACTTACCTCTAGATGCGATTTGCGAGACAATGAAACGCAATATTGACGATTTAATTACTCTAACTCCAAATGCGCGATCGCATCCAGCTAATTTGACTGACCGATTGAGAAAAGAGCATCAGGTTTGAATTTTAAGGCTTGGTTATAGCTGTCAACTCCCATCTCACCATCTTTTTTCGCAGTATTATATAAACGCGAAACTATCTCTTCATTGGTGGATGTGCAATGATGCCTGTACGTCAAACATTATCAAAGCCTGATATCCAACTTTCTTACTTAGAGTGGAACCAAGGTCAAGAACCTTTACTGCTGTTACACGGCTTAGGCGACCATGCTCTAGTGTGGTCTAATTTAGGAGATTACTTAGCGGCAGACTACCACATAGTTGCACCAGATATGCGGGGACATGGCCAAAGTAGTAAGCCTGAGAGAGATTATAGCTTTGAAAGTGCGATCGCAGACCTCGAAGCACTAATGGATCATCTCGGATGGACTTTTGCCCATATTGTCAGTCACTCGTGGACAGGCAAATTAGCCGCTATCTGGGCAAGGCAAAACCCAAAGCGTTTGCAGAGTATAATTCTAGTCGATCCGATTTTCATTTGGAAAATGCCCAGCCTTTTCAGGCTAACTTTTCCGATGTTGTATCGCTTCTTGCCTTTTCTCAAAAGCATGGGCCCCTTTGCCAGCCATGAAGAAGCCGAACAACAAGCACAGCAGTTAAAGCAATATCAAGGATGGAGTTCCTTACAGCAGCAAGTTTTCCAAGCTGGAATAGAACAAAAACTCGATGGTAGTTGGGGCAGCAAATTTACTATAGCCGCCCGCGACGGTATTTTTGAGGAAGTCATGCAAGTGCCTGGTTTTACAATCCCCCTTGATACCCCTGCCCTCTTTGTCCAACCAGAACAAGGTCTAAATCGCCAAGATTGGCAAATCAAACCCTACAAAACCTATCTCAAAAACCTCCGCATCTGCCAAGTTCCCGGCAATCATTGGCCATTTTTGACACAACCAGAGGCATTTAACCAAACTGTAGCAGCTTTCTTAGCAGAACACAGATAGAAAATCTGATATTAGACGGGATTATCATTACGACAACAGAAGAATTAATAGGAGCGATGTCTAGGGGAATTGGGCATGGCGCAATTCCATTTTGGATTTTGGATTTACGATTTTGGATTAAATTTCAATCTAAAATCTCAAATCTCAAATCTCAAATTCTTACTCCCTCATCTCCCCCACTCCCCACTCCCCATTCCCCACTCCCCAGTTAGCCACTCATGAGCCTTTGTATCAATCCCGTTTGCCCTAAACCAAATCACCCGAATAATCATCAAAACCGCTTTTGTCAAAGCTGTGGTTCCCATCTGGAATTGCTAGGGCGTTATCGGGTGACGTGCTTATTGAGTGACAAAACAGGGTTTAGTAAAGTTTATGAAGCATACGAACAAGATACCCCTAAAATCCTCAAGATACTCAAAGAGAATCTATCAGGCGACGCCAAAGCAGTAGAACTATTTCAGCAAGAAGTAACCGTATTGCGACAACTCAAGCATCCCGGCATTCCCAAAGAAGATAGTTACTTCCAGTATCAAACCCGAAATGGTTTAGTTTTGCATTGCATTGCAATGGAAAAAATCGATGGGTACAACTTAGAACAGTGGCTACAGCAGCATAATCAGCCTATTTCTCAAGAACAAGCGATCGCCTGGTTAAAACAGTTAATAGAAATTTTGGATTTAGTGCATAGCAAACATTACCTGCATCGAGATATTAAGCCATCTAATATCATGATTAGATCCCCCCTTGGGAAGAGTTGGGGGGATTTGGTACTGATTGATTTTGGCACCGCCACTGAAATTGACAGAACCTACCCAGACCAACTCAGCAACGGCGACGGGATGACAGCACTTATGTCATCTGGCTACAGCGCTCCAGAACAAATGAATGCTCAAGCAGTACCGCAATCAGATTTTTTTGCCTTGGGACGCACCTTTGTATTTTTACTCACAGGATACCATCCCTTAGATATGTATGATATGCAGCACAATTTGTTACACTGGCAAAATCATGCTACCCATATTTCACCCTTACTATTGAATTTAATTGATTGGCTAATAGCAACTGATATAGAAAAGCGTCCTGCGAATACTCAGGAAATTTTACACCGCCTAGAAGAAATTGAAACCCAACTAACAGAAACTACTTCTACAAATATTAATTTAGCAGGCAATCTTAACACCGAGCAGTTGTCCCCGCCAATTACTAAAACTTTGTCGCCTCCAGATAAACAGCCAGAAGAAGTACGACTACTGGCATTTTTTGCAGCCCTGCTAGTGATATTAGGATTACTTAGTATAGTGGCTTTAGCAACGCGGACATCAAAATTTACTTTGATGGCAAATTCCGAACAATCTCCAGATAAAAAAGGTAAGATTGATTATTTTCCTTATAAAGAAGGTAGGGACAGTCAGGGGAAGGTAGCGGAATTTAATATAGCTGTTTTATCACTAGAATATAAATGGCTTTTAGGTAGCAATTTTCAAATTAAATATAATGATGAAATTATTAGCCTAGACCTTTTAAAGTTGAACTTAGAACAAGAAGGTATACAAAATATAATGGAAGCTCCCAGTGAGATTATCTCTGTAGGTACAGCTTCTTGCAAAGGTAATACAGCAGTTCAAGAACGTGTGGCTTTAGAACGTTCCAAACAAATACAATATTTAGTGAAAAGTTTATTTATTAATACACCAAGCGTCAAAGGTTATCGGATATTAAATTTGGGACAATTTCAACGGAGTGATTGTCAGGCAAATCAAGATTTAACTAAATATCAGAGAAGTATTATAATAATTGGGGTTAAAAAACAATCAGCAGGTTTAATTCTGGATGAGGCATTACGAGATAGGTTGGAAAAGAAACCTTTTGCTGATTTTAAGTTAGAAGATTATTCTTTGGGGTCGGCGGAAAAATTTAAGACGATACCAAGTAATTTATAAAATCTCTCGCAAAGTATATAGGACTAGTATTTGATTTTTGAAATGCACGTAGTGGACCCTCTAGGCTAAAATAGTGGATTAGACGTAGACGTAGGTTGGGTGGAGCGGAGCGCAACCCAACATATATATGTCAGGTATATCAGGATGTTGGGTTACTCAAAGCCTCCACCCAACCTACAATTTTTTGGAACTTACGAATAATTGCAATTTCACTGTTTATAGCTTAACCGAACCGTATTGGGAGATTGGAGATTGGGCTAAATATCAAAACTTTTTGTAAGATGAGCTTTTAACTGTTCTCGATAATCATCTAAGCTTTTGGATTGACACGATATAGGATGAACTTGTATCATCCCTCTCCAATACTTTATTTCTTGGTCGTCCAGTAACATCTGAGGTTTTGGCAAAAATGCCTCAAAAATATCTAAAATTCCAAGTTCCCTTGCAGTATTCTTCGCATACTCTAAACCACCCGAACTCCAGCAATAGAGTTTAGCCCCCTGTTTTTTAAGTTCTTTGACATGTTTTATCGTTGCAGTAATTGGTATTCTTTTACCACCATAACTTCGGACTAACGTGTCATCTATATCAACATAGATATAAAATTCTTGTGGTGAGTTGCTACTTTGCATGGATTTTTTTGCTAGCTTCGTATTAGAAAGCGCTTGAGTTCAGCAAATGATGAGGTGAGATATGTCAGTGTTCGAGAAATCTTCTTTTATCAGGAAATTTTTCAACAGGCACGGGAAAAAGCGATATGAGAGGAGAGGCTATTGACCATTGAACTGGTTTTGGAGTATTTAAGCTCCCATCCCAGAATACCGCTTCAAACCCGCACGCCAAAGCAAGCGATTCGCACCCAAAAATACTAATATCCATCCCAGTATTGACCAAAATCCCCGCCCTATATCCACGGGTAGCCCTACCAAAAGACTCGCAGGAAAATTAATCAAATAGGGAAAAGGCGTAAACATCACTATTTTCTGCACAGGTTCTGGAAAGACCTCTAAAGGTGCTATCAAACCAGATAAAAATAAATAAAACAACAACCAGAAATTTTCTAAAGCGCTAGCCCGTTCTGTCCAAAAGGCGAACATGGCAAAGGTGTACTGAATCATAAACCGCAAAGCAAAAGCTAGCACTGCGGCCAATGTAAATAGCAAAAATCTACTCAAACTTGGTACCCAAAAAGCCTGGGGATAGAGAATAAAAAACAATGCCACTAAGAGAAAAGCAAACATTAGGCGGGCAAATCTTTCAGAAATATGCCCCGCAACATGATGCCATACTGGGTCAAGTGGTTGTAGCAACCTGGGTGAAAGCTTGCCTTCCACTACCTCTCTTTCAAAGTCCCAAATTACCCAAACAACTGTGAGTTGTCTAACAATGAAAACCGTGATAAAGTAACGGGCAAAATCCACAGGTGATAGCCCAAACTGTCCCCCTTGTGCCGCCTGTATCCAGACACCCATGAGGATAATCGGTAAAGACCCAGCTAAAACCCATAAGATTAGTTCTGCCCGATATTCAACCATATAGGCGTAGTATACTAACAGCAAAGTTAGAGCTTTTCTAATTATCCGCTTCATTTATTCACTTCCCGCGACAAAAATTACCCAGAATTATCCACTCTTGTACAGACGCGATTAATCGCGTCTCTCCACAACACCTGCCTGAAAAACTCGTCCAATTACTTCCTCTACAGGCGGCTCGGTGACAGTTAAATCAATTACCTCCAAATCCGCCAAAATCTGAGAAACGGTGCGGGTGAGCGCCTCTCTCGACACCATAAAACGCACCGATCGCCCTTCTAAAAGTTGTACATTACCATAGGTCATAAGTTTTTCTATCGGTAGAGGTTGGGCTAACTCTATATGGACTTCCCGATAAGGAGCAAAACTTTCCAGCAGTCCATTTAAGCTACCGTCATACATCAGCTTCCCCTGGTGAATCAACAGCACCCGTTGACACAAAGCTGTGATGTCAGCCATGTAATGACTCGTCAACAGCACTGTAGCTTGATAACGCTGATTGTAGTCGCGCAAAAAATCGCGCACTGCTGCTTGAGCATTTACATCCAATCCTAGCGTTGGTTCATCTAGGAATAATACGTGGGGACGGTGCAAAAGTGCTGCTAGCAATTCCGCTTTCATTCGCTCACCCAAAGAGAGTTTCCGCACTGGTTGGGTAAGTTTGCCTTCTAGAGAAAGCATCTCTGTTAATTCCCCTACCCGCCGTTGGAACTCTTTATCAGAGATGTCGTATACAGCAGCGTTAATTTTCAAAGAATCCAGCGCTGGCAAGTCCCAAATTAGCTGCTGCTTTTGCCCCATTACCAAGGTAATTTTTTGCAAAAATGCTTCTTTACGATGAAACGGAATTTGTCCAGCGACTGTGACTGTACCGCTAGAAGGATGAATCAGCCCTGTGAGCATTTTGAGTGTGGTGGTTTTACCAGCACCATTTGGCCCCAAAAACCCCACTACTTCACCAGGGGCAATTTCAAAGGAAACATCCTGAACTGCTTTAATTGAGCGGTAGGTGCGGTGAAAAAAGTGGGTGATTGTACCTTTAATACCCGGACTTTTAACTGCTACTGGATAAGATTTACTCAGATTTTCAGCAATGATGATTGACATATTTTTTATATTAGAATCACAGATGTAAGTAAGTGGGCAAGAATAAATTAAACGATGTTACGTAATATAAGTTTAATTAAATTGGCTATTAGTAAGGACTGGAGCCGCTTACTACAGTGAGCATCTCAATGAGTGTAAAAGCCTTGTAAAACCTCACCCCAACCCTCTCCTTGGTAAGGAGAGGGAGCAAGAATCTTGTTTCTCATCTGGTGCTAGTGACAGCGTTCATGATTTCCTAGCACAACATATAGGTTTTACCGTAAACGTCCCGATCGCAATGTACTGATAATTAACCACAAACCCAATAAACTAGCGACTGCAAATAGAATGCTGCTTAAAAAAGATAGCTCTGTTGTCTGCGCTCTGGTGGAAATAATTGCTGCACCCATAATCAGCGAACCCACTAAAATACTAAAAGATAGTCGGTTAGCTGCATCGTCCATAGTCCGCCGCACACCATCTAATCCTCGCAGCGATAGATTCCACTGTAAGGTTTCTGAGGTAACTCGGTCTAATAATAGTTCTATTTGCCGGGGAGATTGGAGAGACAGGCTTTTAATATCCAAGGCTGTTCTGAGGAGCGATCGCACTGGATTATCGCCTAGTAATTGCCGACGAAACAAGTCTGTAATTAATGGTTTAACTTCATCAAAAAAATTAAGCTCCGGGTTGAATGTCCGCGCCACACCTTCTAAATTCGCTAGGGTTTTGGCATACAAACCCATATTACTAGGCAGCCTAATTTTATTGTTGCGGGCAACTTGTAAAACTTCATAGATTATCTGACTGAAGTTTATTTGCGTTAGGCTGACGTTGTGATATTTTCGTAACATGCGATCGTAATCATTTTCTAACCGCGATAAAATTACTGGTTGAGCAGAATCTGAGAGCTGTAAAGTTAACTGAGCGCACCTTTGAGCATCTAAATCAACGATCGCTAACAACATTTCTGTTAATATCTGCTGTGTACGCGGATCAAGTCTTCCCACCATGCCACAGTCTAAGAGGGCAACACGACCATCTTTGAGATAAAACAAGTTCCCCGGATGGGGATCAGCGTGAAAAAAGCCATCAATATATAGTTGCTGAAAAAATACCCGAAATAACAAAGTAGTTATTTCTTTACGCTTTGCGGCAGGGTCTTTAACGTTGGCGTCACTTTCCAAATCCGCCGACAGGAACGGCACTCCATCCAGCCATTCCATGACCAGTAATTTTTCTGTGGTCAATTCCCAGTTAATTTCCGCAACCACTATTTGTGTCGGATCAAACCAACGACTTTTAGATAAGTTACGCCGCAGTTGGTCTGTAAAACCCGCTTCCCGTTTAAAATCTAATTCAGCTTCTAGAGCTTTGGTAAATTCTTCGGCGATAGATTTGATTTCGTAGGTTTGCCCAAACTCAGTACGAGCCACTAAATCGGCAATCCCTTGAATTAAGGCAATATCTTGAGCAATAGTAATATCAATTCCCGGACGTTGCACTTTCAGAGCGACTTCTCGACCGTCTGCTAATGTAGCGCGATGTGTCTGAGCAATTGATCCTGCCGCTACGGGGATTGGGTTAATTGTGCTGAAGGTTTCTGCTAGTGAAAGTTTTAATTCTTTGCGGAGGACTATTTCGATCTCTGACCAGGGAACTGCTGGTACTTCATCTTGAAGAGTTGACAGTTCCTCAATGTAGGCGGCGCTAAGTAAATCTGGACGGGTGGAGAGTAGCTGACCAAGTTTAACATAAACTGGCCCCAAGTCTACCAGGATATTTTTTAAAACCGCAGGTGTAGGTAGCTGGGGTTCATCAGCTTTGCCACCAGTAAGTAGCCTTCGCATATAGTCCCAGCCATTGCGAAGGAATACTTCCAGGATTTCTCTTTGACGGGGAACAGTTTGGGTGAGGAACATTTTGGGGAGTGGGGAGTGGGGAGTGGGGAGTGGGGGAGATGAGGGAGATGAGGGAGATGAGGGAGATGAGGGAGATGAGGGAGATGAGGGAGATGAGGGAGATGAGGGAGATGAGGGAGATGAGGGGGACAAGGAAAGAATTTTCCCAATGCCCCATGCCCAATGCCCCATGCCCCATGCCCAATATCCAATGCTCTGCTTTTGGACAGTCAAGTTATAATGGAAAAATAGACTTTTTCGCCTCTGCCAGGGGTTTTAACTTTTATAGCAGGTCGGTAAATCGGGAATCGTTTTGGAGAATTTTGAGGATCTGCTTGATTTCCTGGGTACGTTCTTTTTTAACAATAAGGGTGACATTGCGATCGCGCACAATCACCACATCCTCTAAACCAATAGTAACAACTACGTCTTCTGGATTTGAGGCATAAATAATCGCCCCCTGCGTATCCAACCCTATGTGAGTAGCCAGTTCGACATTGGGAGTTTCTTCTGTCTTCAGTAAGCGTTCGATCGCATTCCAATCTCCTAAATCATCCCAACCAAAATCAACTGGCAAAACGTATGCTAGAGTTGTCTTTTCCATTAGCGCATAGTCTATACTTTTCTTAGGCAACTGGGGATAGATATCAGGACCATGTTGCTCTAAAGGTTCGATAATTTCTGGAGCATGGGTATGTAGTTCCTTGAGAACAACCCCTGCCCGAAAAACGAACATTCCACTATTCCAGCTAAAGCGTCCCGTAGATAAAAAAGTTTCTGCTGTTTCACGGTCGGGCTTTTCAGTAAAACGGTTGACGTAATAAGCTGGCAACTCATTAAAGCTACCTATTTTTTCACCTTGTTCAATGTAGCCATAACCGGTTGATGGAAAAGTAGGCTTGATCCCCAGTGTAACGATCGCTGCTGTGCTTGCTGCCAGTTGCGTAGCCGCGCTTAATGCGTCTGCAAACGCTTTTTGGTCAGCAATCCAGTGGTCAGCAGGGAAAAAGCCAATCACAGCGTCTTCTCCATAGCGCTGTTTGATTTCTAAACTTGTCCAAGCAACGGCGGCGGCTGTGTCTCTTCCTTCCGACTCGATCAGTAAGTTTTCAACTGGTAGATCAGGTAATTGTTGTCGTACCCCTTCAGCTATCTGACTAGAAGTGATAACCCACAAGGAATCCCAACCACCTCCGAGTGCTAACAAGCGATCGGCGGTTGCTTGTAATAAGCTTCTAGAGCTACCATCAAGACTTAAAAATTGTTTGGGTCGGTCTTTGCGACTCAGAGGCCAAAAACGTTCACCTTTACCACCAGCAAGGATTACGGGGAACAATAAAGTATTCATGTTGTCATACACGCTTACCGAAGAACATTACAAGTTTACAGTGACCTTTTCCACTGGCAATATTTGTAGCTTGGATTAACATAACTTTTAGGGAGTGGTTGAGTGGGGAAATAATTGTGATAAAACAAGTCGAATGGTCGGAAAATCCGCTTACATCTCAGCAAGTAGTAGAATTTGAAGCTGAAGTGCGATCGGCGCAACTTCAACGAACGGAAAATCAAGTAACACCTGTACCAGTAGCCGATTCAGAGGAGGAAGATGTCAAACTAAACCCGCTAGCGAATCCGAACCGTAGCGTCGTTGAATCTGTGAGTGACATTCCTAATCAGCTTTACGAGAGACTGGGCTTGACCATGCCTCGATGGCTGTTGTGGATCATGACGGTTGTCATCGGCATCATCTTATCTGGGTTACTGGTATCAACATTAGCGCTGTGGACTCCGTTATGGAGCAATCTAGATCGAACAGATGAAGATTTAGGAACTACTGCTAAAGACGAGGTAAAAATACCACTACCTGGGGAGTTATGGAGCAAACTCTCACAGTACCAGCTTTCACGACCGATGAATATTTTAATTATGGGGATTGAACCAGTCAGTGGTACTGTTGATGGTTCACCAGAAAGCTTTGCTGGCAAAAGCGACACCATGCTGCTGGTACGCCTCAACCCTAGTGACAAATCTGTAAGGGTGCTTTCCATTCCCAGAGATACAATGATCGCCATCCCCGAAAAGGGAGAAAAAGGATTAACTAAGGTATCTGATGCCAATACCAAAGGCGGCCCAGTCTTGGCAGCACGGGTAGTTAGCCGTACCTTAAACAATGCCCCAATCGATCGCTACATCCGTATTTCTACCAGTGGCTTACGGCAGTTAGTCGATCAGTTAGGCGGAGTAGAGGTCTTTGTACCCAAATCAATGGAATATAAAGACTCTAGCAGTCGGCTGTCGATTAATTTAGTCAGTGGCTGGCAAACCATCAACGGCGAACAAGCAGAAGAGTTTGTCCGATTCCGCGAACCAGGTTTGGGAGATTTGCCGAGAGTGCAGCGTCAGCAAGCACTAACAGCAGCGCTGCTGCAACGCTTAAATAGTCCTACCGTCTTACCCAGGTTGCCTCAATTAACTCGCTTGATGCGAAAATACTTTGATACCAACCTGAAGATGGAAGAAATGATGGCGTTGGTGAACTTCGGTCTGAACTTGGATCGAGATAATTTCCAAATGACCATGTTGCCTGGTACGTTTAGCCGTTTTAGCAAAGATCCTGATAGCTATTGGCTGAACATGACTGGACAACAGAGCCTGTTGAATGATTATGTTGGGGTAAATGTACCTGGTCTGAAACCAGATATGCGCCGGGTTCCTAACCTCAAAATTGCTATTCAAAATGCTTCCAATCAACCTCAGCTAACTGAAAAAGTTATTGCTTATCTCAAACAGAAAGGCTTTACTAATATTTACAAAGTGCCTGATTGGCCAGATACCCAACGTCAAACTCAGATTGTTGTCCAAAAAGGCAACCGACGAGTTGGAGTTGATTTGCAAAAAGTCTTAGGCTTGGGTCAAATAGAAGTGTCGGCGATCGGTGATTTAGAATCTGATCTGACAATCCGCATTGGTAAAGATTGGAAATAGGTAAGAGTCATTAGTCATTAGTCATTAGTCATTGGTTAAATGACAAAGAGAGAAGTCTGAGCGCCGGCTTCCGGCGCTCAGAACTTCTCCGAAGGGAGAGGCTGCGCGTAGCTTGCTTCCCCGAAGGGGTACGGGGACTAATGACAAAGGACTACTGAAAAATAATAAAGTTATGAAAAAGATTTTACTCAGGTTTTTTGGTTTGATTGCGATTTTGACACTAGCATTTTTGTGGATAATACTTAATCCCAAACCGGCTTTTGCTCAAGTAAACACAATCAACTACAACAATATAAATTTAGAAAATCGTGATTTTTCTCATGCTGATTTGGCAGGTGTGACTTTTGTGGCAGCAGAAATGCGGGGGGCGAATTTCCAAGGGGCGAATTTAAGCAATGCAATTCTGACTAAGGGAATTCTATTAAAAGCAAATCTGGAAGGTGCGAACTTGAGCGGCGCTTTAGTCGATCGCGTGACTATGGATAGTGCTAACCTGAAAAATGTCATTTTTACAGAAGCAACTTTGACGAGCAGCCGTTTTTACGATGCTGATATCACTGGTGCTGATTTTACAGATGCATTAATTGACCGTTATCAAGTGTCGCTGCTGTGTGAAAAAGCCGATGGCGTAAATTCGGTTACAGGTGTGTCAACGCGAGATAGTTTGGGTTGTAAGTAAAGAATCTCCGCGTTGAGTATAAAAGCAGAGACATTTTAGCGAAAAAATGCCACTTTCTCAACATCAACTGTGCGATCGCATCCCAAATTATCCTAAACTAACGTGAGTTCGATGAACCTCTCCCGGACAGCCTCCCTCTCCGAAACGGAAAGGGAGGAGCAACGAAAAATTAAGCTTTTTACTCCCCTCTCCGCTTGCCTAAAACGGCAGGCTGACGCCAACGGAGAGGGGCTGCTCTTGAGAGGTCAAATAAGATTTGTCGAACTCACGTTAAACTATATTGAGTATAGACGAAGGTAGCAACATGACTACAACTAAACAAATAGTTACCTTTGACCAATATTTAACTTATAACGATGGCACTGACACACGCTATGAACTGGAACGGGGAGAATTGATACCAGTGGCTCAACCTCGTGGTGGACATGGTGAAGTTATGCACTTTCTAGAACGTGGTTTGACAACAGAAATTGAGCGACTGGGACTAGATTGGGTTGCGCGTCAAGCTGCTATCGGAGTCAGAGTACCTCAAGTTGGTAGGCGAGATACTTCTAGAGTTCCTGATGTCACAGTTTTGCCTTTGGAACAGTGGAAAAGTCTGAGAAACAGAGAAGCCGTCATTGAACTCGATGAACCCCCACCACTTTTGGTTGTTGAAGTAGTGAGTGCAGGAACTGAAAGCCGTGACCATCGAGCCAAAAGAGCAGAATACAATATTCTTGGCATCCCAGTTTATCTGCTGGTTGATTTTCTGGACTTTGACCAAAATGGCAAAGTGATAGATAAGCGGGTAACAGTTCTAACTTTGGTTGAAGGTTTTTACGATGAAGCAGTCTATAGGGGAGAACAAATTATTGAAATTCCCACATTCCCTGAACTGAAGCTGACTGCTAACCAAGTTATTAATGCTGGTGTATAGGTATAGGCGTAACGCAATACGCTGTATGATGCCTTCGGGGAACGGAGGAAACCTCTGCTTATCCTGGCTCCCCTACTTAAGATTAACTGAGAATTGTCGAAAATCAGTCACCTTTAACTAGTGGTGGGAATTTCAATCAAAAACTCTGTTCCTTCTCCTGGTTTAGAGGAACATTTAATCTGACCATGATGTTTTTCAACCACGATTTGATAACTGATAGATAATCCTAACCCTGTACCTTTACCTATTGCTTTGGTGGTAAAGAAGGGGTCAAAAATGTGCGATCGCACCTCTTCTGAAATCCCCAGACCATTATCAGCTATTCTAATTACAATCTGGTTATTAACGGCTTGCGTACTAATCCAGATAGTTAAGGGTATTATCGGACACGTTTGGGATAATTTCAAATACCTTTGCTGTATAGTTTTAAGCTTTTCCTCTAATGCATCAATACTGTTACTCAAAAGATTCATAAACACTTGATTTAATTGCGCGGGATAGCATTCGAGCAAAGGTAAACTACCATATTCTTTAACAATCTCAATAGCTGGGCGTTCATTATTATTTTTGAGACGATGCCCTAAGATTAGCAAAGTACTATCCAATCCTTCATGAATGTCTACTGGCTTCAATTCAACCTCATCTGTACGAGAAAAGTTACGCAGTGATAGCACAATCTCACAAATCCGCTCTGTTCCTACTTTCATTGACTCAACGGTTTTGGGTAAATCTTCCATGAGAAAGTCCAAATCAGTCTTGTCAATTTGCTGTTGGAGAGTTGGCAAGAAGGAGGAGTTTTGACGGTAAAGTTTCACAACATTTAACAGTTCTTGAGTATATTCATTTAAATGTATGAGATTGCCAGAAATAAAACTGATAGGATTGTTGATTTCATGGGCGACTCCAGCAAGTAGTTGTCCTAAACCTGCCATTTTTTCACCCTGAATTAACCGGGTCTGAGTTTGTTTTAATTCTTGCAGGGCTTGAGTAAGTTCTAAGGTTTGACGTTTAGTTTGTTCGAGTAATTCCGCTTGCTGAATTGCAATTCCAAATTGCACCCCTACTTGAGCCAGCAAATTAATTTCTTCCTGTTTCCAATAACGCGGTTGCGAATTTTGATAAGCAACTAATAATCCCCATAATTTTTCACCTTCCCGAATCGGAACAAAGGTTTCGTTACGCGGAAGTTCGTTATCGTCGTCTGTATCCTCAAAAGTTTCTCTAATCATTGGTTGGGTTGGTGTAAGAGGTTTCCAACCATCTTTAAAGGAATCTGCCACAAATTTACCGCTCCAATCTGAGTTGAAGCGGTAGATTGCAACTCGCTCGACTTTGAGCAACTCTCGCACAGATTGAGTAGTAGTTATAAAAATAGTTTTAATATCGAGTGACTGGCGGATTTTATCAATGGTTGCAGCCAGCAATTCTTGCCGTTCCATTGATTTCTCCCGTTCGGTGGCTTCTGCTAACTGGACAACCTGCATTTGAACTTGCTTTAAATAAGAATCCTGTTTTAATGCGACTCCCAATTGCTGGGCTATTTGACTGGCAAATTCAATTTCAGAGGGTTGCCAGTTACGAGGAGCGTTACATTGGTGAATACACAGCAATCCCCAAAGTTCACCTTTTTTCAAGAGAGGTGCGACCATATTTGCACGCACTTGAAATTTTTCTAGGATTTGGATATAGCAACCTGGAAACTTTGCTTGATGAATGTCAGCGATCGCATTTACTCGACCTTGCGCGTAAAGGGTCGCAAAGTTTTCACCGAAGCAATAATCATAAACTTTTTCTGCTATTACCGAATTACATCCAGGTACTACATCCTCAGAAATAAATTCTCCTTCCCAATCTTTTTGAGGGTCAAAACGAAACACTGCCACTCGGTCTACTTGCAGCATTTGCCGTGCCTCGGTGACAGTAGTCTGGAAGATTGTATCTAAATCTAAAGACTCCCGAATTCGAGTAATCACGCTAGTTAATGTCTTTTGTTGCTCTGCTTGGTACTGAGCATATCCCAGCAACTTATAGTGTCGCAGTGCCACACCAATTTGTCTGCCGATTTTGATCAATGATTCGACTTCATAAGATTGCCACTGTCTGGGTGAGGTATTTTGGTAGGCAGCGATGACTCCCCAAAGTTGATCTCCTTGGAGAATGGGGGCAGTTGCAAAGGATTTTGCTTGGAATTGCTCCAACAGGGTTATATGACAGTCTGTTAATCCGGCTTGATAAATGTCATTAGCTGTAAATGTCTGCTTGTCAACGTAACGTCCCCCTTGGGTCTGTTGTAAATAAGTATCAGCGATCGCAGGCTCAATGCCAACTAAGGGAGTCCAGCCTGACGCAAATGATTCAGCAACAAAGTTACCACTCCAATCTGGATTGAACCTAAAGATGGCAACTCGATCAGCTTGCAGCAGCTTGCGTATTTCTTGAGTTGTGGTTTTAAAGATGGCTTCAATATCAAGGTGTGAGTGAATTTCATCGACAATCTGAGCAATTACTTGGTCGCGTTGAGTCGCTTGAGCCAATTTTGCGGCTTGTAATTTGACTTCATGGAAATGCTTTGCTTGTTGAATCGCCACAGAAAGATGGTCAGCAATTTGACGAATAAACTCAATTTCCGATTCTTTCCAGTCACGAGGCTGACTGCACTGATGAATGCAAAGTAATCCCCACAGTTCGTTCTCCTGCAATAGAGGGACAACGAGATTAGCCTTTACCTGAAATTTACTCAAAATTTCGGCATGACAATCACTCAGTCCCGCTTTGTAAATATCTCCGACTGCTTGCACTCGACCTTGTTGATAACTGGCAGCAAATTGTTCTCCAAAACAGTGGTCGTAAACTTTTAGTGCCATTGCTGAGTCCCAGCCAAGTGCAACATCCTCAGAAATAAATTCTCCTTCCCAATCTTTTTCCAGGTCAAACTGGAAGACTGCTACACGGTCAGCATTTAGCAACTGACGCACTTGGGTAACGGTCGTTTGAAAAATTGTTTCTAAGTCAAGAGACTTCCGAATTCGCACAATTACACTCGCCAGAGCCTTTTGTTGCTCTAGTTGCTCTTGAAGTTGATCGCTTGACAAGAGAAGTTGATTTTCTGTGAAATTTGAATTTGGTTCCATTGCTCTGGATTATTAATGATTCCTCATCCCAAACTTCATGGAGTTAAAGAGCCTCAAAAATATGACAACCTGCAAAAATTTGCAGTCTTCAACTATTTCCCAGAAGATGGTTATTGTTATAGTTCCCCAATCTTTATCTATCTTCGTAATCGGTTAAAAAATAATTTTGGTTTGTATACAGCAGAAAACATGACTAAGTACAGCTTTGCGTAAAATCATAGCGAATTCTCTGCGCCCCTACCCTGGCGATCGCGCCGCGCCTATGGGTTTACAGCAGAAATCATGTATTTGAACCACATCTGTCGTAGGGGCACAGCAATGCTCATACGTGTCAACTTAAGCTAAAAGGGCGGTTAGAAACCGCGTCTACACAGGCAAAACCCACCTTCGTGGGTTAAGAACCCTTGATTTTGTATTAGTCCACGAAGGTGGACTTTGTTTGTGTAGCCGCGAATTCTATTCGCCAAGGCTTAAGTTGACACCAATGAGCAATGCTGTACCCCTACCGCGTGGTCTATTTACCTGAAAATAGCTGTAAATTTCAACCCTCAATTCGCTGTATCATAGCAATCTCAGGAATTGAATTTTGGGCGCAGGCGTAGCCCGCACTTCGACAAAGCTCAGTGACCACCGCAGGCATCGCACTTAAAATAACTAATTTGTCAAAAATTACCTGACAGACTGCGGAATTTCAGGTTAAATGTTTTAAGATATGCACTCTGCTAGAGTTGTCGGATATTATTCGTGACACAACAAGACCAAAAACCCTCTCGTTCTTTCGCTGGAATTGCTGGCATTGTTGCCGCAGCCACATTAATTAGTAAAATCTTCGGTTTAGTGCGGCAGCAAGCGATCGCTGCCGCTTTTGGTGTTGGTGCTGCTGCCACTGCCTATAGTTATGCCTATATTATACCTGGCTTTCTATTAATATTACTCGGTGGTGTAAATGGGCCATTACACAGTGCGATCGTCAGCGTTTTAGCCAAGCGGCGGCGAGAAGAAGCGGCTCCCCTAGTGGAAACTGTGACAACGCTGGTGGCTGGAGTGCTGTTGTTGGTGACAGTTGCTCAGATTTTATTTGCGGATGCGATCGTTGATTTAGTCGGTCATGGTTTGGAAGCGACAACCAGAGCGATCGCTATTCAACAACTCCGCATTATGGCACCAATGGCTTTATTTTCGGGATTAATTGGCATTGGCTTTGGTACTCTGAATACAGCCAATCAATATTGGTTACTCTCCATTAGTCCTTTATTATCCAGTATTACCGTTGTTGCCGGTCTTGCTATTTTGGCTATGCAACTGGGCAAAGACATTATTAAACCGGAGTACGCTTTAATCGGGGGAATGGTCTTAGCTTGGGGAACCTTGGCAGGAGCCGTTCTCCAGTGGTTAGTGCAGCTAATTGTCCAGTGGCGGTTAGGATTAGGCACATTACGCCTGCGGTTTGAGTTTAAATCCCCAGGCGTTCAAGAAGTAATTAAAATCATGACTCCGGCAACAGTTTCCTCTGGAATGATGCCAATTAATGTTGCCACTGACCTTTATTTTGCTAGTCCTATCCCTGGTGCGGCGGCAGGATTTAACTATGCCAATCTATTAGTACAAACTCCTTTAGGGATTATTTCTAATATCATTTTACTGCCCCTATTACCGATATTTGCCAAACTTGCCGGACCCGAAAATTGGCCAGAGCTAAAATTACGCATTCGCCAAGGACTGCTACTCACTGCCTTCACCATGCTACCGCTAGGGGCGCTGATGGTGGCGCTATCAGTACCCATTGTGCAGGTAGTATATGAGCGCGGTGCTTTCAAACCAGAAGCCACACAGCTAGTTTCATCATTGTTAGTCGCTTATGGAATTGGGATGTTTGTCTATTTGGGACGTGATGTTTTGGTGCGGGTATTTTATGCTTTAGGCGATGGACAGACACCTTTTCGCATCAGTATTTTTAACATCTTGCTCAACATCTTATTAGATTGGTTTTTTGTTAAACCTTTTGGTGCTCCTGGTTTGGTGTTAGCAACAGTGGGTGTAAATTGCAGTTCAATGTTAATGCTGTTATGGTTGCTCGATCGCAAACTTAATGGTTTACCTTGGCGTGAGTGGAGTTTGCCGATTTTGGGTTTGACTGCGGGTAGCGTTGTCGCTGGTGTTGCTAGCTATGGGACATTGGTTACTTGTCAGCAATTCTCAGATAAAGAAGGTTTACTGATTCTGGTGTTGCAGTTGTGTGTATCTGGCTTCGTGGGGATTGCAGTGTTTGCTGCGATCGCTTCATCGATGAAAATACCAGAAGTGAATAGATTTATATCTCGTCTGCGTCAGCGCTTTTTGAAGAATTGAAGAAGAATTCAGGAGTCAGGAGTCAGGAGTCAGAATTCAGAATTCAGAATTCAGAATTCAGAATTCAGTTTAGATAAAATAACTGTCATTTGAATATTTTAGTTGGTACACCCAAGTGGGTGAACAATAATTCAGCCAGTAGGGTGAACCAAATGTGCGAGGTTACATTTTGTAAAAAAAGAGATTCTAGTACTAGAGAACATTGATTTTACTTAACTCTGGTGAGAAGAATCCTATGAAACTTACAAAATTAGCTGCCTCTGTATTTGCTGTTGCTTCAATCGTCCTTTCGGCGGGAATTGCATCTGCTCAAACAGCCGGTACAAACGGCAATTACATCGGTGCTGGGATTGCGGTTGGTGCAACCAGTGGCGGACAAGGAAACGATGAAGCACAAGTTGGTGGCAATATCCAAGGACGTTACGCCGTTCCCAAAACACCTCTTTCAGTGCGGGGTTCTGTGCTGTATGGTGGTGATGCTGCCGCCATTATGCCCATAGTGACTTATGATGCGCCCATTGCAAAAAATACTAATGTTTACTTCGGTGGTGGTTATTCTTTTGTAACTGACGAAGGTCAAAAAACCCCATTGGGCAATCAGAATGCAGCTGTAGTCACCCTTGGTATTGAATCAGAAGTTAGCAACAATGTCATTGCCTATGGCGATACTAAATGGGGTATTGACGCTTACAGAAATAGTGATGCTGATGCCCTGAGCTTCCAAGCCGGATTAGGCTATCGCTTCTAGTGATTACGAGCTAGAAAACACCTTATTCGCAAGCTAAAGCAATGATGTTTGCCAGCCGTAATATAGCGGTTCTCAATTGCATAGAATACAGACCATTCGTAGGGGCACAGCAATGCTGTGCCCCTACCGTGTATTTCATCCAAACGAGAGATGTAATAGTAATTCCTTCTGTGGTATATGAGTATGGATACTCAGATATGAACCATTTTTTTAATCATTTTAATTTATGATTTTGATAAACAATTATATTGGCTATTATTCAGTAGTTTCTCTTAAAGTTAAATAACCAATTTTAAATATGCATAAAAGATATTACTCATGGAAAACATTAATCCCATTCCAGAAATAGTTGGTGAAACAACTGACGTGGAATCTTGGCTGATTCGAGCGGGGCTAAGATTTTCAGACTTAGGTAACGATGCTGCAAGTATTGCAATCCGCAAGCAATGGCGAGAGTACCAAGCCGCAGTGCAAAGATGCTGTGCAACCCTACACCAACCACCGTCAAGTGTTCAACTAAGCGGCGACTATGCCAAGCTGAGAATACCTAGTACCGCAGGGCGGAATTCAAAATTCAAAATTCAAAATTCAAAATTCAAAATTGAAAAGAGTTAAGTCAATACGGTTCGGTTAACAAAAACGGTTTACTGATATCTTGCATCATTCTCAATTAGCACCATTGCCCGCCCAGAACTCAAGTTCTGGGCTGATAGCTCAACTCCACGCTTAGTGGACTCAAACTTTTGCTCAGTCTTCTTTAGAAGACTTTAGCTATTAGCCTCAGAATGAATTCTGAGGCGGTTGTTGGAACTGATGCAAGATATTGGTTTAGGGACTGACAACAAATACAGCAGAATTCAGAATTCAGGGGTCAGAATTCAGAAGTAAAACAGCTTTTACAGCAGGGTTTGAGACTTTGGTTGTGTACCTCACCAACTTGAAATGCGCTGTAAATTACCCCACAAGAAGTAGTTGAGTATTTTTTTATTTGTCAGTCCCTTAGAGGGTGTTTGAAAAGTATTTAGTTGTGATTTTAGGCACTTCTAGATCCCCCCTAACCCCCCTTAAAAAGGGGGGAACCGGAATCAAAGTCCCCCAATTTATCGGGGGATTTAGGGGGATCTAGAACGTTTTGCTACCAAGAAGAGGACTTTTCAAACAACCTCTTAGTTTAAGTCCCCCGGTTCAATAAAAAAGCAAGTTTTGTGGCAATGAGTCTTTATCCCCGTTACAAAACTGTACCCCAAGCGTTGCCGAAGGGCATCGCTTCCGACTTCCGACTTCCGACTTATTTAATAATTCTCCTGTTGCACGCCGTTTACTACTGGCTTAACTTCCGAAAATGGATCAGTGCCGCCACCCCAGTTAAAATCACTAATTCTGATGCTGAACCCGCCTAACTCTAGCACCGGATTGTAACGCAAGGTGATGCCATAGGTGCGACGGCTATATTCCAAAATGTAGTCTGTGCTAGTTTCTATACCAGTATCCAAGTTAATAGATGTTTGGAAACCTAAGCGAACAGGGCCGTAGATTTGCTGTGATATCCCACCGCTCAACACTTTGTTATCAACGGAGCGATCAAACAAAAAGGGTGATAATCCGTTATTTAAGCCTTGGGAATAACTAATATTAAAGGCGGTATAGTCTAAAAAAGGTCGAGAAAAATGACCAATTTGACCTTGTAAGCCAATTGTACCAGTTAAGATGCTTTGGTTATCACCATTGCTGTAATAACTGCTAGTGCCTGTGATGGCAGCGATCGCTTGCAAGTAAGGAACTACAGGTTTAGCCGTGTATCGTAATCCCTCAGTGGCAGTGGGTGGTAATGGTTTTCCTTGCCACAGTAACAACCCACGACTGAGGGTAGCGCTGGCTTGTAAACGACCTAGTGAGATGCGATCGTTTTGACGCTGTGGTTTTAGTAAGTCTTGGCGATCGGTGTTGGCATCGATATACTGAGCGCTAGCCTGATAGTTGAGGTTAATGCCACTTTTTCCTAAAGGAATCACAGGAGAGGTAATAATGCCGCCAAAACTGCTCTGGACAGTTTGAAAGCCGAGGCTACCATTGTAGAGGCGATCGCGGTAGTTATATTGCAGATTCAAGATATAGGGAAGGCGATCGCCTAATGTCTGGCGCAATGCCAAGTTCACCCGCAAATTGTCTTCCACCTTGTTCAAGTCAAAACTAGTTAACTCCCCAGTCCCCTCAACTATTGTCCGTGGACTCAAAACGGAATTTATCTTTGTCTTCACAGCAAACAGTGCGCCTAAGTCACCCGTGCCTTCTTGTACAGCTTTCTGTACTAATAACTGGGGCGTGATCGTCCAGCGAGTCTGGTCTGTATTGATCACTGGAAAGCCACGCTCAACATACAACCCACCCCGCTTATCTCCATCATAGCCAGGGGAGACTATAAAGGGTGTAACGTCCCGCTCCCGGCGGTCAATAGTCTGCTCATTCACCGGAATTGGTAAGGAGAGTGTTTGATCAAATACCAAACGCTGCTTCTGTGTCCTGATCCGATCTACCAAGGGTGATTCTCGCGTCAGAGTTACTTTATCTGCGCGTAATTCTAGTTCTGGGGGCGAAAAAGGATCATTGGTGATGCGGACATCGCTTGCTTGCCAGCCTTGCGGATAAAAGTCAATGTGTTCAGCTTCAAACCTGAGCCGATTGACTACACCCCCACTTTTCGGTGGCGGGATGTTGGTAGCATTTGCCTGGCCACCAATTGTCACATCAATTCCTCCAGGGCTGCTCACACCGGAAAGGGGCTGATTGGCTCGAATGCGATCGCTTGGCGGAAGTTTTGAGACTCCACCAGCAGTTACATCGGTGGGTGAGAAAGCAAAATCTGTTTGTGCTGAAGGTACATAAATTTCTCCTCTACCATTTTCCAGTTCCCCACTATCTTGAACAAAGTTATAGGTAAAGCGTTGTCCACGCAGTATTTGATCGCCCCGGGTTAAAGTTACGTTGCCTTCTCCGGCAGCGATCAAATTGTCCAAATTGACTTGCAGGCGATCGGCATCCACCACCGCCCCATCAAATCGCACAACTACATTACCTACAGCTGTAACAATTCGCCGTTGCTCGTCATACTCTTGCCGATCTGAAGTAACTTCCACAATTCTCGGTCTGGCTGGCGGCGTGCTAGCTGGTGCAGTTGTACCAGATGGTTGACTTTCTGGCTGATTAGTGGTATTGACCTGTGGTGTAGATGTTGGTACTTGGCTTTGTTGCTGGCTTTGGGACTTAAATTCTACAGTGATGGGCGCCGAGAGTTGGTTTGTCGGGCTGCGAGACTTGAATTCTATAAAATTTTGTACTGATTGAGAACTCGGTGCAAGATCAGTAGCAGATACAGAGATATTCTCTTGTCCTGAAGACTGTTGTGCAGTAATATTACTTTGCTGTTTTTGTTGGGTTAACTTTTCAGCTAAAATTTCCGCCTTTGACTCAACTAACTTGTCAGTGTTTGTGACACTTGGAGCAACGTCAAGAGGAGGCAGGGGAGCAGAGAACATGGAGAATGGGGGAAGTTTCTCCCCCTCTGTCCCAATTCGCGCTCCGTAGGGGTTTTGAGTCTTACTGGTCTGATCGCTATTAGGGGCTAGAACTTTCTGCATGGGATAACCAACTACCACCGACTGCCCCAAAAGTGCAGCACTCCTAGAAGCGGTAAGGGGGGAAAATTCTAGTGGAAAGGTTTCTGGTGAATGAGGTATAGAGGAAGTTTTGGCAACTACCAAGTCATCCTGAGTTGAGTTGATCACAGTTGGCAATGGCGGAGCAATCTTGGTGTCATCCGCAATTGCCAACTGAGCCAAAGCCTTGGGCTGCTTAAATTTGTCTATCTTTTCGTGTATTCCAGTCTCGACACCTGAAAGAAACTTTGAATGACTAGCAGATGAGGCGGGATTTACGGGTTGTAAAGATTCGAGGATCGGAGGCGGATCGGGCGGCAGAACTGGATGAAGCATATTTGAGCAAAATCGGGCTAACAAACAGCCAAATGACGGACGGAAGGATAAATATACATTTTGCCTTCCGACTGTCGTCTTCTGCTACCTGGAGCAAGCCACTTGGGAGAGGAAACTTACTAGGCGAAAGTTTAGTAAGTTTCCGTGGCGTTTAGTATCTTCCGCCTTCCAAAGTCGCGGATGATTTATCGAACAGAATAAAGGCGCCAGTCGTCAGAATTCAGAATGAATTCTCTACGATTGGCGGATGAATAACCGGGTTTAAGACGCCACCAAATCTACGATTTGGTGGTGCAACAATTCAGTGGAGGGTCCCAATCCCCGACTAATTGATTGCAGAATTCAAAATGAATTCTGCATTCTGCATTCTTCTTCAACGTTCTTTTACTCTGAGTCCCGACGGCCGGGGTTACGAGCAGGATCGTTCGATAAAAATCCGAAGATGAAGAGAGCGACGAAGAAGGCAACAACAATATAAACAGCGATTTTTAAAGTCAGCATAGAAATATCTCCAACGGGTAAGACTAAAGAGAGCTTTTCTTTCAGGATCTGCCATGCAGAAAACATAGCTCCTTTATATTACCCAAATCTCGTCCCTTTTTTAGAGGACTCTGGGGACTTGGGACTAGGAATTGGGGACTGTGGACTGGCACTACCTATCCTACGGTTATTGGAATGGTGCAAGGTGTTAGTTGTCTGACTTTTAGATGCCCTTAAGAAATAACTCAGAGACGAATGGCACTAAGTTAAAATACAGCCCTTGCCCTGACCGGAGGTAGAACCTCTCGGAATACATTCCCAGCCTGGAGGCTGGGAACGAGGCAACGAGGCAACACAAGCCTTTGGGCTTTACAAGCGTGCCATTCAACTCAGAGACTGTTTGCTCTTGTGACGTTGACTAACAGCAAAGGTTTCTTAAAAAAAGGGAACAGGTTACAAGTTACAGGGGATAGTTATTATGCCCAATGCCCAATGCCCAATGCCCCATGCCCCATCCCCTATTTCTCAGCTTGAACAATGCTTAAGTCTTTGCCAATTCGGTTTTTGATTACTCGTGCAGGTATACCTACAGCAACGGAGAAAGGAGGAATATCTCTATTCACAACTGCTCCCGCACCAATAACACTGCCTTTGCCGATAGTAACGCCATCTAATACTGTTACCCCATGTCCTAGCCAACAATCATCCTCAATCACAATTCCCTTGCGAGTAACACCTTGGTATTTAATCGGCTCTATCGGATCTGCAAAATTATGATTATTGGCATATATCCCTGAGTGGGCAGCAATCAAGCAGTGTTTACCAATTTTAATGTCTCCTGGCCCCTCAATAGACACGTTGGGAGCAATGAAGGTGTCTTCATCAATATGTATATACGTATCTGACAAAGACCCTATATCAACGTTACGCTCAATAGCGACTCTATTTCCTAGATGAATTCTATTATTTTTGTGTCCTCTAGCATCCATCCGCACACCCTTGAAAATATAGACTCCACTGCCGATCTCAATACAAGAAGTACCGTTAAATTCAACACCATTTTGAATATACACTGGGCTACCTATCTGGGCAAAAATACTACGATATCCCAAATTACGCAACTTTGTCCCCAGAAGAAGTGTCGGAATATCTCCTAACACCGTAGTTACTAAAAGTTCTTGCACGCGCTGCAATTTTGAAAAATATTGCTCGTTAGGCATGGCTACATATCTCTTTAATCAATTGTTGTTGACAGTCTTGAAAGTTGTTTTGGCTGTATCCTAATTTTCTGCCAATACCAACAGTATTAGTATTCATTAACACCGAAGGTAAATTGGCAATATTACCGAATTTTCCCCATATTTTTAGGTGGTTTTCCAACATTTGAAAAACCAGAGTCTGGCTTTGACTATGTGAACAATTCTTGAACTTAGGTGTGTAGAATCACTCAATTGATATGCAAAATTGCGTTAATTCGCTAGAAGCTTTTGGGGAGCATCTCACTTTCGTAGAAAGCCTAAACCTCACCCCAGCCCTCTCCTTAGTAAGGAGAGGGAGCAGGAATCTTCTTTCTCCTATGGTGTAGTGTATTTGCAAAAAAATTTGCTGGTTTAAATAGGATACTGTTTTGGTTATCCGGCAAATTTGCAAAGCTTGTTACGCAACTAGGGATAGAGTTGTTTGCTTTGAGGCTACTTTCTCTCAAGCGGTTTTAGTCTTTTGAAACAACTCAGTTCCACAAGCTATTTTGCAACAAAAAATACATTTGACTAGACTATTTCAAAGATTTAGATAAAATTTCTGCCTAGCATGACAATGTAATTATTGTTGGATTTTTCTGGGTATTTTTGCCCAAATAAAACCCAATTAGGGTGGATTATCTCCCACATCAGCCATCACATTGAAGTTAACCATCGGTGCAAACAAGTAAGCGCTTCCCCGACTGCTATGACGGCTTTCTTGCAACGAATTTCTAGAGTATGCTGCTCCAATCATGTTGCACACGGATGATTTACAGACTAACCAATTCACGTTTATAATTAGATGAATGGTTTTTAATAACAATTGTTTTTAACGATAACACATTTTATTTTTAGTGGAACACTCTTAATAAATAAGTTGATTTCCAGGTTGCTTGTTAATGAGAATGGTGGAAATCAGTTAACTTTTTTACTGGAGCAATGCCTAGTTTAGGCAAAGTTTACGCTACTCCCAAATAATTTTATACACTTAAATAAAATCCCTTGAGGATCGGGAGTTGAAAAATACTCTAAGCGGTTAATTGGCATTTTTGTCTACAAATTGTAAATCACCCATTCGGGTGAGCCAAGCGGGGGATGCGTTCTTAATACTACTTATTATAAATTCTATTGAGAGAGAGCTAAAACGTAGCTTAGTTTTCAGGAGAAGTCCACAACAGAAGATCAAACACGCAAATTGAGGTATCGGTTTTAACTCACACACTTGGTTCAAATTATGGCTTTAATTAAAAAAATTGTGCAAGAAGCTCTAACTACTGGCTATCTGAGTGTTGGAGCCGAAGATAAACTGCGATCGCAACTTCAAAGTAATTATGACTCAGAAGACCTAGATGCCTGGATCATTTTACAGCGAGCTATTGTCGCAGGTGATATCAAACAAGAGTCGCGCCGAAAAAAAGCTTCCCTCTCTCCTAAAGCCAAGGACACTTCATCGAGTATCAAACTTGCTTATCAAATGGCCGCGGAGATTGCTTATGCAGCAGCTGTAGCTCTGACGATGACAAAAAATACTAAAGATCAGCCTTCATTAGGTGCATAAAATAACACTCTACTAAGTTATTTTCGTGGTTTAGTTTCAATATTTAATACCAAGTAGTTAGCTATTCACCAAACAGTGGACAGAGCTAGACATCTAGTGCTGCGACTGGACAGATAGCGATCGCTATTTCTGGTTAACTGCTTGGTACAGTTTTTACACGATCCAAAGGCGATGTCCACGACGGGCTGTGACGCTTGATGACTCGCTAAGGCTATGCTATCGATGACGCATCACCTTAAGCTAACCTTAACCAAATAATCATCTAAGTCTTTTTTTTCACCCTGCTTCTTTGACAGCTTAAAAAATAATTAAAAATTTAACTTTCCGGGGGACAGCGATGAGGAATTTTCACCCATCAGCCAATACCCTAGAATTGATCCCCGGAAGCAATACTAAAATAAATATAAATTATTTATTCAAAACTAAATTTTTTTAAGTGATATATGCCAGTAAATGATTAAATCTTAATATACCAAATACATGGCTGAGGGTAACGCATAGAATTAGAAACAGCTTGGTGTAAACTTTAGCAATGAGGTTAAAAAGAATTCTCAATGCTTAACAAAGTCATCGCTTTTTCACAAACTACAGTATAAAGAATTGGCAACATTGGGAAAGAGAGTAAACAATAACCATAGCTAAACTTGGAGTTTTGCCAACCTATGCAGCCAATTCGCACATTTAACGTATCCCCTTCACTACCACCGCGACTCGAACCACTGCGGCGGCTAGCATATAACTTGCACTGGGATTGGAACGTTGACACTAAAGATTTATTTCGTCGCTTAGACTCTGACCTGTGGGAGTCTAGCCATCATAACCCGGTGTTGATGCTGGGTACTATCTCTCAATCGCGGCTTCTGGAAGTTGTCGAAGATGAAGGCTTTCTAGCGCAAATGGATCGATCTGACCGTCAGTTAGAAGATTATTTGCAAGAGCGCACTTGGTATCAGAAACAACGGGAACAGAAACCAAAAGAATGCTACGCCTATTTTTCGGCGGAATTTGGACTTGTAGATTGTTTGCCCGTCTATTCTGGAGGCTTGGGCGTTTTGGCGGGGGATCACCTCAAATCTGCTAGTGACTTGGGGCTACCGCTTGTAGGTGTAGGTTTATTGTATCAGCAAGGCTACTTTGCCCAGTATCTCAACGCCGATGGCTGGCAGCAAGAACGCTACCTGCTCAACGATTTCCACAATATGCCCTTGCATCTAGAACGCAATGCCGATGGTTCAGAACTGCGGATTGCGGTAGATTATCCAGGACGCAAGGTGTATGCCAGAGTTTGGCGCGTACAGGTGGGAACGGTGCCGCTATATCTGCTAGACACCAACATTGAACCTAACATTACTTACGATCACGACATCACAGATCAGCTATACGGTGGCGACATCGATATGCGTATCCACCAGGAAATCATGCTGGGGATCGGTGGTGTGCAAATGCTCAAAGCCTTGGGGCTGAAAGTCACCGCCTACCATATGAATGAAGGTCACGCCGCCTTCTCTGCCTTAGAGCGCATCCGCTTGCTGATTCAGGAAGAGGGACTGACTTATGCTCAAGCTAAACAGGTGGTAGCTTCTAGTAATATCTTTACCACCCACACGCCAGTACCAGCAGGGATTGACTTGTTCGCTCCCGACAAAATGTTGTACTACCTGGGGTACTATGCAGAGATATTTGGGTTGCCCAAAGAGCAATTTTTAGGACTGGGGCGCGAGAATACAGGCGATTTATCTGCGCCTTTCAGTATGGCGGTGCTGGCGTTGAAGATGGCGACATTTTCTAACGGTGTCGCACAACTGCATGGTGTGGTGTCGCGGCAAATGTTCCAAGGCTTGTGGAAGAAGGTGCCAGTAGAGGAAGTGCCGATCGCAGCCATTACTAACGGTGTCCATGCTCGCAGTTGTGTGGCGAAATCGACTCAAGAATTGTACGATCGCTACTTGGGGCCAAACTGGTCATCAGCACCACCAGACAGCCAATTGTGGGAGCGGATGGAAGCCATACCCGATGAGGAGTTGTGGCGCAATCACGAACGCTGCCGCTTAGATATGGTTTTGTATGTGCGAGAGCATTTAGTCAAACATTTGCGCGATCGCGGCGCTTCTGCCTCCGAAATTACCCAGGCACAAGAAGTTTTAGATCCTTACGCTTTCACCATTGGCTTTGCCCGTCGCTTTGCCACCTACAAACGCGCTACCCTCTGGATGCGTGATTTGGAACGGATTAAGCGGCTTTTGCTGGGCAACAAAGACCGAAAAGTGCAATTCGTGATTGCTGGTAAGGCACACCCCAAGGATATTCCCGGTAAAGAACTGATCCGCGATATCAATCATTTTATCCACGAACAACACTTAGAAAAACAGGTAGTGTTTGTTCCCAATTACGACATTTACATCTCCCGGTTGATGGTTGCAGGTTGCGATATCTGGTTAAACACACCGCGTCGTCCACGGGAAGCCTCTGGTACCAGTGGCATGAAAGCCGCAATGAATGGATTGCCGAATTTAAGTGTACTAGATGGCTGGTGGGATGAAGCTGATTATGTCCGCACGGGCTGGGCGATTGGACATGGAGAGAATTACAACGATCCTAACTACCAAGATGAAGTAGAAGCAAATGCTCTCTACGAGTTGTTAGAAAAGGAAGTTGTACCGCTATTTTATGAGCATCGGGATAGTGATGGCTTGCCTCGTCCGTGGGTTGCCAAAATGAAGGATGCAATTCGGTTGAATTGTCCCTTCTTTAATACAGCGCGGATGGTAGGAGAATATGCTGGGAGAGCTTATTTTCCGGCTAGCGATCGCTATCATACCCTGACAGTTGATAACTATGCGCCAGCTAAAGAACTAGCTGCTTGGAAAGAAAAACTGGAAGAACACTGGTTCAACATCAGAATCAAAAATGTAGACGCATCGGCACCTTCAGACGACATTGAAGTTAACCAAACCGTTGCTGTCAAAGCCCAGGTTGACTTGGCAACTTTGACGAATGATGATGTGCAGGTGGAGCTATATCAAGGTGCGATCGATGCCAATGGTGAGATTGTCAATGCTGTGCAAGTGGTGATGGATTACCAAGGTGAGGATGCACAGGGATTGAGTATTTATACAGGTAATATCACCTATACCGCTTCTGGTTTGCAAGGCTTGTCTTTGCGTGTATTGCCGAAAAATAAAAATCTGGCTAATCCTTATGAACCAAGGTTAATTGCTTGGGCAGAATAAGAGTGCTGAGTAGTTATTAAATACTCAAGAATAGGCGTTGCTGATTTAAGTTTAGCAACGCCTTTTATCTCAAAGAGGTATTAAAATAATTCGTAATTCGTAATTCGTAATTAAGTTTTGTGACGGGGATTTCAATTAGGCTTCAATTCGTGCTGCCGTCGTTAGGCAGGGGAATTAAACTGAACATACTTTGTTCAAAGCCTCTCTCCGCTTGTCTGACGACAGGCTGACGCCAACGGGGAGAGGTTTGGAGAGGGGTGAAAAATTTAGTTAGTGAGCCACAACAGGAACAATATTTTATTTAAATACAGCAGATTTCAAGTTGGGTGTTGTACACAAGCTAAGTCTTTAACCCAGGTATAAAGCCTGTTTTATATCATGTCCGCATAATTAGTTATGATTCCCACAGTCATTGCACCCCACACGCCAGATGCTCCACTTGGGGAGACCCAAGACCGCACTGGCTCCCCTTAATCCCCTCCCCGCTCTTCGGGAGGGGAGACGAAGCGTAGCTTTGGCGGGGTGGAGTTCTTCGGGTTTAATAAGTAATCAAGCGGACATGATTTTACTTCTGAATTCTGACTCCTGAATTCTGAATTCTGAATTCTGAATTCTCCTGTATGTAAACTGCTCAAAAGTCAATGATTAAAACAATAATTTTCTTTCTGATCATTGGGCTGATTATCACTGGGATTTTAATCAATCCCATTCTAGTTAAAAGGCGAAGAAACCGTCTGAAATATCGTCCTTTTCCCCCACTTTGGAATGCCATTATTGAGAATAATCTTCCGATTTATCCTTGTCTTTCTCCCGATGAACTCAGACGACTTCAGGGACATATTCAAGTATTCTTAGCAGAAAAGCAATTTATTGGCTGTAGAGGATTACAAGTGACGGAGGAAATGAAACTGACCCTTGCATCTGTCGCCTGTTTACTCCTACTAAATGAACGTGGGCAGTACTTCCCCAGACTTCGTTCAATTCTGGTATATCCCAATGCTTATTTTGTTCAGGAAACGACTTCCGTCGGAAATTATGTTGTTGAAGAAAGGCGTGTGGCAAGACTAGGGGAATCGTGGACAACTGATCAATTAGTAGTGTCTTGGGAACAGGTGAAACAAGACACTACTAATTGGAGAGATGGACGTAACGTTGTACTTCATGAATTCGCCCATCAGTTAGATCAAGAAGATGGTAAAGCTGAAGGAGTTCCTATACTGCAACACAACTCAGACTATCCTATTTGGGCAAAGGTGATGACAGAAGCATATCAGCAACTTTGTAATGATGTTCTACAAGGCGTAAAGACGGTAATGGATAGCTATGGTGCAACGAATCCCGCAGAATTTTTTGCCGTAGCGACTGAGACATTCTTTGAGAAACCGCACCAATTGCTATCCAACCATCCGGCACTTTATGAGCAACTGCAACGTTACTATCAATTAAATCCTGTGCAATGGGCGTCACACAATTTTGGATTTTAGATTTTAGATTGAAAAGAGTAATCAAGTTACTGGCTCTGTCATTTAACGTCACAAAACTTAATTACGAATTACGAATTACGAATTACGAATTATTTTAACTGCGGTAAGCGATAACGGCATAAAACGGATCTCCTCCAGCTGCACCCAACCACTGTAAGAAATTCGGTAATGTTGACTTATGAGCTATAACTTCTGCGGTTGTAAATCCTGGAACTGAGGCGAAGTAGGCTTTGACTAATTCCACTCGCTCTGCTTCTGAAGCCTCCCGCCAAGCTTGAATTGCCTTTTCAAAAAACATCCGGTTAGAAAAGCTGATAATTGCCACACCACCGGGTTTCAGGATGCGGTAAATTTCGGAAAATACTGCTTCTGGATATTGCACATACTGCACAGATACGCAATTGAGAACAGCATCAAAATCTTCATCTGGTAAAGGTAGCTGGGGATTTTCGTTAAGATTTTGGACAAAGTAATGATTTAAGCGGGGATTTCGTGCTAGTTCCTCGGCGTTGAGTCCGTGTCCCTCCACATGGTCAAACTGCATCTCTTCTGGCAGATGAGACACCCAACTGCTCATCATATCAAAAATGCGGGTGTTGGGTTTGAGGCGATCGCTATATAAATCCGTTAGCTGTTGAATAAATCCTTCATCGACATGGGTGACGAAGCGGGGATAAGCATAGAACAGCTTATCGTCTGTGTCATCTAATTTCAGGCGTTGATTCGGTCTTAGCTGCATAAATCTCTGTTATGGAAAACTTTTTCCCCAGATGGCGACAATTTCAGGTATTTTGAAATAAGTACTATGTAACATATTATAAAAATTAAAAATTATTCGCGCAGCGTCTTTCATCAATTCAATGTTCTATAAACTACACTTCTTGCGGCATATTTGGCAACAAATTCGCCTAGTGGGATCATTACCCTATTTTAGTTTGTTAGTTTGGATACTGCCCTTATTATTATTTAATTCTGGGCACAATAGTCTGATGGCACATGATGAAGGGCTTTACGCATCGCGTGCGCGTCTGATGTTTGATTCTGGTAATTGGATATCTCCTTGGGAACATGCACATCATAAAACCCCTGGCCCTTATTGGTTAATTGCCAGTTTCTACAAGCTGTTTGGTATCAGTGATACTAGTGCGCGTCTTCCTAGCATGATTGCTGGCATTTTTAGCTTATGGCTTGTGTATGAAATCGGCAAAATTATGCTAGGTAAAAAATTAGCAAGGCTTGCTGCTGCAATTTTAAGTGTGGAATTTCTCTGGCTGCAATACTCTCGCTTAAGTACACCTGATCTACCGATGGTTCTCTTGGTACTTTTAGCTATTTGGTCTTTAATAAAAACGGAATTACATCCTAAATATCGCTATTTTTGGAGTTTTCTAGCTGGTTTAAGTTTAGGTTTAGGCTTCTTAGTCAGAAGCTTTATGATTTTTTTACCAATCATAGCTTTATTTCCTTACTTAATTTGGGAACATCGCCGTCATCATCATCTTACTAACCCAATTTTATATTTAGGCTTTTTCGTAGGTTTAATACCTACCTATATTTGGCTGTGGTTAAGTTGGCTACACTACGGAAATCAGAGTTTTGAGGAGTTGTTCAATTTTGTTGTGCAGCTAGGTTCTGAAGATCGTTATAATAACGGGATGCTGTTCTATATATGGAATATCCCTTTAACAGCATTTCCTTGGGCTTTTTTCGGGATTTTAGGTTTAGTTTTAACTCTCCGTCGTCCTATTGTTCGTTATCAGTTAATATTAGTTGGCTTTCCGCTTGTCTTATTTTGTGAACTTAGTCTTTTTACCACTCGTTTCCCTCACTATAGTCTTTGCCTTTATCCGTTCATAGCTTGGTTTGCATCTGTGGGTTTAAACTGGTTAGGCAATATTTACCAAACATGGATTCCCTCACAATTACCTCTTGAAAACGGTAAAATAAATATATTAAACCTTTTCGCAAGGAAGAATCTTCCTCGAAATCTCAGTTATGGCTTTGGTGGGTTAGGTGTTTTACTTATAATAGCGAGTATTGGCGTTTTTAGTTGGGGTGGTTATGATATTCGCAAGTATGCAACTATTGGCTTGGCTATGGGCTTGGGTTGGTTAATTTTGCCTGTGGTGTGGATTAGTCGTTACCACTTTGGCAAAAAGTTTCTCACAGCCCGTTACTGGATTGCAGGTTGGTTAATTCCCTGTTGGCTGGCTTTGGCGACGATGGGTAGCATCGGTCTGTTAAGTGACTATAACCCTGTTTTGAGAACTTTTTTACAACAAAGTGCGATCGCGTCAATTATCCAAACTCATCCGATCTATTTTGTGCAACTAGACGCTAAAACCAAAGTACTGCTTAATTTCTATCTTTCTACTCGCCCCCAACCAGTAGTCTCTATTTCCCAATTGCCAGCTTTGAGCTATGTTTTGATCTATACTGGCCAGTCACCGAAATTATCTAGACCTCACCGGATTATTGGTACAGTAAAACAGTACCAGTTGGTTCAAATCCTTCCCTAACAGAGGTGGAAAATCTAAAAGGCGACTTCCTCTCAAAAGTATTTTACTCATGAACCGTGTCACTATAGAAAATATCGCTGCAAATTGAGCAATAGGAAGACTAAAGAACACCGTGCAGATAACATTCTTAGGGACGAGTTCCGGTGTACCGACGCGATCGCGCAATGTTTCCAGTGTCGCCCTGAGATTACCCCAAAGGGCAGAACTGTGGCTATTCGACTGTGGCGAAGGTACTCAACATCAAATTATACGGAGTGAACTGAAAATCAGTCAACTCTCCCGAATTTTTATCACTCACATGCACGGCGACCACATCTTTGGCTTGATGGGACTTCTTGCTACTTGCGGCTTGGCTGGTAATGTAGAACGAATTGACATATACGGACCACCTGGATTAAATGATTACATTCAAACCGCCTCACGTTACTCTTACACACACTTTTCTTACCCGATTAAAGTTCACGCCGTCCGTCCAGGGGTAATTTATGAAGACGATGACTTCACCGTTAGCTGCGGTAATTTGCATCACCGCATTACAGCTTTCGGCTACCGCGTAGCCGAAAAAGACCGATCAGGACGCTTTGATGTGGAAAAAGCCAAGGCGTTGCAAATTCCTCCTGGTCAGATTTACGGTCAACTCAAGCGCGGTGAAATTGTTACCCTTGCTGACGGACGGGTGATTGATGGTACTCAATTATGCGGCCCTAGAGAAATTGGTCGAAAGATTGCCTATTGTACAGACACAATTTATTGTGATGGTGCAGTGGAATTAGCTCATGATGCAGATGTATTAATTCACGAAGCAACCTACGCCCATCAAGATGCAGATATGGCTTTTCAGCGATTGCATTCCACAACTACAATGGCAGCGCAAACAGCTTTAGCGGCTGGGGCACATCGGCTGATTATGAGTCATTTTAGTCCCCGCTATGCTCCCGGAAATACCTTGGAGTTGAAGGATCTCCTCAAGGAAGCCCGTGCTATTTTTCCCCGTACTGATATGGCTTACGATTTCATGATTCATGAAGTACCCAGGCGACGGGAAGTTGAGTTAACCAAGGTAGGGGTTTGAATTTTGGATTTTGGATTTTAGATTGAACCCTTCTAATGTGAACTACCTACACCGCCCTAGCGGGTCGGTGCAGGCTTCCGGTTTCATCGACAAATGCCTTTCCACCTTGCGGCTTGTTGGTCTTACTTCGCCTCGACTCGGCAAGAACGGGGTTCCCTCCGTCCATAGATAATATCCGAAGTCCTTCTGTTCTTATGTTCTGGCTGGCGTTTCCATCACGATCGTGATGACTACCACAACTCGGACAATCCCATTCTCTGATATCAAGTGGCAATGTATCCATGATATGTCCACAACACGAACAAGTTTTAGAACTGGGGAAAAATCTACCTATTTCTACAAGTTGGCAATCATTGTCTTTCAACTTGTAACTTAGGAAATTAACAAACATTCCCCAACCTACGTCGGATATACTTTTTGATAGCTTGCGGTTCCGTATCATTCCCTTGACGTTGAGGTTTTCAACGACAATAATTTGACTTTCATTAACCAACTTTCTGCTGAGTTTATGCAGAAAATCTTGGCGGGAATTTGATACTCGCTCATGAACTTTTGCTACTATTTTCTTCTGTTTCTGTCTGGATTTACTGCCTTTTACTTTTCGAGCAAATTTTTTCTGCTTGCGGGTTATATTTCTCTCGTGACGTAAAAGGCATTTAGGGTTGGAATACTTGGTAACTTCCTCTCCATCATGGACAATTGCAAAGTCTTTTAATCCCAAGTCAATGCCGAGTATTTTATCTCCATCCAATTTATTATCAGTAGATTCTACTTGAATCAGAACTGAGGCAAAGTACTTGTCAGTAGGGTTTTTGCTAATAGTGACAGTTTTAATTGTTCCTTTGATTGGTCTGTGAAATACTGCCTTCACTTCACCAATCTTAGGAATCTTTAACTTATCACCTACAACAGTGACACTTTGCGGATACTGAATAGACTGCTTATCAAATTTTGATTTAAACTTTGGAAACTTAGCCCGTCCATCAAAAAAGTTTTTGTAAGCTTTATCTAGATTAATAGCTACGCACTGCAAAACGGATGAATAGCAGTCTTGCTTTAACCAAGAATACTCTACTTTTAGTTGAGGTAATAAGCCCTTGTATATACTCAAGCTTTTTGACTTGCCTGTTTGGTCATAGTGTTGAATGCAAGCATTTAAAGCATAGTTCCAATACCATCTAGCGCATCCAAAAGATTTTGATAATGCTGTTTGCTGCTCAGTTGTTGGATATAGTCTTACTTTAATTGCTTTCAACACTTTAATCACCTCCTTGTTATCAGAAAAATGGGTTTAAAACCCCGTGCTTCTAGCGCGGCTTTAAAGTAATGAGTAAGGATTGACACTCCCCGGTCTTTAGACCGGGGATTCTTAATCAAACAATTGCAAACACAACTGCTCGAATAATATCCGCTTTTCAGGTATTACCTTAGATGTACGGTTCTTGCCCTGATCCCGAATGCCTAGAATGGCGGAATCATCTCTGACAAGCGTTACTTTTCGAGAGTCTTAGTCGTAACTTATGATATAATAATGAAAGTAACGACTAAGAATTATGGCAGACATAGACATAGAATTTTTATCATTCAAAATTTGTTACAAGTGTAATTTAGAGCAACCCTTAATATCTTTTACTAAGAATAGAACTAAGAAAGATGGTTTAAATCTTGAGTGTAAGAAATGTTCATCGGTTAGATCATTAGCATGGAAGAAAGACAATCCTCAAAGAGCTAGAGCGAATGATCGGATAAACCAAGCTAAAAGGTTAGAGCATGGATTATGTAGGTCTTGCAGTAATACTCTCATGCCCAATCATAATAGGATGTGCGAAAAACATTGGTATATTCAAGCTGCGGATACTGCAATGGGAAAAGGAACAACAATAAATGGAGCAAAACTTCGTGAGAAGATGGTGCGCCAAAATTATATGTGTCCTTATACTGGAGAAAAGTTAGTCCCAGGTGTGAACGCTCATTTAGACCATATTTACCCTAGACATCGTTTCCCCGAACTAGAAGGAGAGATGGATAATCTAGAGTGGGTTTCTGAAACAGTTAACTTAGCAAAGCAAGTTATGACAAAAGATGAGTTCATAAGTTTTTGTTCTTTGATTGTTTCCAGATATAAAGCGAAACCGTCATAGTCCCCCGATAGCTTTTTTACGTCTTTAGTGACGAACTTTAAATTAGCTCTACGCAAAATTGTACGAGAAGCTTGAGTATCAGCATGGTCGATATGACCACAGTCTTCACATAAGAACTTCTCCCCATCTCGATTTAATTTACTGGTATGACCACACGCTGAACATTCTTGTGATGTGTGCCTTGGATTAATTGCAAGGACTGGCTTACCTGATTTTGCCGCTAGCCAATCAATCTTAGAAAATGTGTCGCCCCAACTTGCATCAGATATAGATCGGTTTAATCCGCGCTTTGCTGATTGACCATTGGGCATGAACCGACCCAAAATCTTGCGTGGTTTGCAACGCGACTTCATGGCTGCAATATTCAAATCTTCTCGAATAACTGCTTCCGCCGTATTTACAACTTTGTTAGCTGCTTTCCACTGATAGTCATTACGTTTATCCGCAATTTTTTTATGAAGTTTAGCAACCTCGATTCCAGCTTTTCTGCGATTCTTGGAACCCTTGACTTTCCGATTAACTCGCCGTTGCCTAATTCGTAGCTGACGGCGAGTTTTCTTGTTTGTCGCAAATCTGGGATTCTCAATAAAAGAGCCGTCAGATAGTGCAATGAGTTTGTTAATTCCCATGTCGATTCCAACAGCAGAAGTAACTGTTTCAATCAGCGTAACTTCTGGTAGCGATTCCGGTAGATTTAGCAACACGCTCATGTACCAACCGTCTGCCTCTTTCATCACCGTAATAGTTCTGATATCAGCATCAGGAGGGATAGTGCGACTATCCAAATATCGCATATCCCCTAAACCGGGGAGATAGACATGAGAATAACAACGCTTTTTCTTAGACGTGCGGTTAACTGTTAATTTTGCGGCTCCCGGTTTGTACTGAAAACTATTAAAGTTTGAAGCTCTGCGAAACGCTGGAAAACCTCGCTTGTGCTGGAAGAATCCCAAATAAGCAGCATCTAACTTAGCTAGGTTCCCTTGCAAAACTCCTGAATAGATTCTCGAATAAAAAGAGTTTTCGTTTCTAAGTTCTGTTGTCCTGGCAGACTGAACACCACTAACACTCAACCACTTTCCGTCCTGTTTGGTTAATGTTTGAGAGGACATCACGCCATGCTTGACTACTGGGCAAGTGAGAGGGCAGAAAGCCCCGTACTCAACATGACTTTGAATATCGCAGAATGCACCATAACTGTACATTACGGGCTGATCTGAGTGCTGATTATTCGACTCAAAGGAGCGCCGACGTTCCGCTAAACAATAATTCCGATGTTTCCGCAAGGTTACAAGCCACTCGGACATAAGAGCTAATTGTCCCTTATTTGGTTGTAGTTTGTAGTTCCAGCGTACTTGCATTACCAGAATCTTATGGTTTTCATCACCTTATAGTACTATGAGCCGTTCGCTTATATCCCCCGGTTTCCAACCGGGGGCTTTACGCATCACACTCGTAAAACAAGGGTTATAAGATTGTAAAGAAAGATGTGACTAATGGATAGCCTTACTAAGGAGAGGGCTAGGGTGAGGTTTAGGCTTTCTACGAAAGTGAGATGCTCCCAAATTAACCAGGCTCTGTCTTGAAGTTTAGCGATCAATTCATAACGTCCAGCAAATAGACAGCAGTTTAATTTTACGAGTAAGTCAACTAGTTAACTAATAATTTACGGTTAACTAAGTGTATCAATAACCTAGAAAGACTATGGGTTAAATATTTTCCTCAATATGTTTTTTAGATTAAAAGTTATAAAAAGAACTTTAATATATAGTATATTGTGAATCAGAGAATTTTTTACTGAAGTACTTAGGAAAATAATTAATTTTCCGTTAAGATTTTTATTTCTGAAATAAAATATTTATTGAAAATTTATTCTTTCAACACTGATTAAGAATTTATATGCATGAATTGATGAACATGAAAGCGCCACTTGGCATAATATTGTGCCAAGTGAGCTTGTCATCGTTGGAAGAATAATTAAGTATGTTTTTGCGGCTATTAGGTGTAAAAAAAATCATTTCACATTTTTCATAAATCTTCCAAATAAATATAGTGTTTCGATATTAGAGGAGTTTGATAGTGGCTAAGATTAGTCTGAATCAAGAGCAACAGGTTACGACTTCAGCACAAGGTGCAGTTGACATCAGACAACTATCTAGTATTTTGCTTCGCCGACGCTTTCTAATCTTGGGGGTTTCCTGTGTAGTTATGTCAGCTGCTAGTTTGTTGGCTGTCATTGCCAAACCTACTTACCAGAGCAATATGCAGATATTGGTGAGTTCCAATTTATCTCAAGGGGCACAGTCAAAGAATATTCCAGTAGGGGCAGATACTCAGATGAAACTCATGCTGAGTTCTAAGCTACTCCAGAAAGCCGTAGATATACTTCATTCTGATTATTCTAATATTACCTTAGAAGATATCAATAGTCAAACACAACAGAAGAAAAAATCATCTCTAGAAGTGACTCCAGAAGAGGGAGGCATAGGAGCTAATCAAGTTTTTAGTCAAGTATTTAAAGTTTCTTTCAATGATGACGATCCAGTTAAAGCACAAAGAGTACTTCAAGCTCTACAGAAAGTCTATCAAAACTACAACAAAGAGCAACAACAAGAACGTCTGAATCAGGGACTGGCTTTTGTAAACGCTCGCCTACCTGAGATAAAAAAAGAGGTGAGTAAAGCTGAGAAAAATTTAGAACAGTTTCGCCAGAAACATAAATTACTCGATCCTGAAGTCCAAAGTAAAATCCTGCTAGAATCTCTAGCCGATATTCAACAACAGCTACAAAGCACTCGTGCCAACCTTCAAGATGTAAACGCTCGCTACGATAACCTAGAGCAACAAATAGCGTCTTCCTCAGAGCAGAATGAACGAATTTCTTCTCGTTTAAATCAGTCAAGCCGCTACCAAGCACTATTGAGTGAAATTCAAAAAACTGAACTAGCGTTGGCTAAGGAACGGGTGCGTTATACAGACGATTACCCATCGGTACAAAAGCTAAAGCAGCAACGCCAAAGTCAATTGTCACTATTACGAGAAGAGGTGAAAGCTATTACTAGTAGCAATCAGGGAGAACCGCTCTTCAAAGGGCAAATCGTAGGGGTTGAGCCAACGCTATTAGACGAATTTATTCTGGTGCAGACAACTGTCTTAGGACTAACTGCCAATGAAAAGAATCTAGCCGAGTCAGAACAGCGACTACGCTCTGAAGTAAACAAATACCCAAGTTTAATAGCAGAGTATAACCGTCTGCTGCCAAAGGTAGAAAGTAGTCGCAAAACCCTTGATCAACTACTTCAAGTGCAACAGTCATTGGGACTGAAAATTGCTCAGGAAGGATATAACTGGCAAGTTTTGGCAGAACCGGCTCTGGGTACTTATATGGGGAGCAACAGATTATTACTTTTGGTTGGGGGAGCGGTAATTGGGCCGATTTTAGGTATCTTAGCAGCCCTGATTTTGGAAAAGTTTAATGACGCTATTTATTGTGCGGCAGATTTAAAGAAACTGACGAACTTACGTGTACTAGGGTCAGTACCAAAACTACCGTTGCATGATGTGAAAAAGCGGCGGCTGGCACTGCCTTGGCATGGGCGGCGAAGCTCAAATTCTTCTGTAATGGAAGCTAATACTAGATTGCCCGTCCATGAAACCCTGGACATGATCTATCAAAATATTCAAATATTAAAATATCCCTTACCCTTGAAGTCGCTGATGTTGACTTCAGCACTACCAGGCGAAGGGAAGACAACCTTAGTATTAGGGCTTGTGGCTAGCGCTACCCGGATGCATCGACGGGTATTAGTTATTGATGCTAATTTGCAGAATCCTAGCCTGCACAAAATCCTGGAACTATCCAATGACTGGGGACTATCTCTGTTATTAGTTGATGAGACAACTACTCATTTTCAAGATTACATCCAGCCCATTCACCCATCTATTGATATTTTGACTGCTGGGCCGGAACCAGAAGACACGGTGAAGTTGCTCAGTTCTCAACGGATGAAAGAACTAATGGAGTTGTTTGAGCAAAGTTATGACCTAGTATTGATAGATACTCCATCTATTTTAGGCACGGTTGATGCCAGGATTGTGGCATCTTTTTGCAATGGGATTGTGATGGTAGAGCGCATGGGAAAAGTAACTCGAACTGAACTGACTCAAGCAACAGAAATTTTGAGTAAGTTGAATTTAATTGGAATTATCGCTAATGAAGTGAGTAATTCTCAAAAGGTATTGGCATCGTAGAGCGAAGAAGTAGGGGGCATTGGGCATTGGGCATTGGAAAGAGGCAGTCTAGGCTAAAATGTTGCAAAAAAATTGTAGGTTGGGTGGAGGCTTTGCGTAACCCAACATCCTGATAATCAGTTGGTTTACGCTCTGCTCCACCCAACCTACGTCTTCAGCTGATTTCTACCTTATAGCTAAAGCAAAATGCATAATAAGTAGGAGGTGGCAACCTCCTACGTTGGAGAAGTGTCTCATCTTAAAGTAATAGACGCCATAGTTCAGAGCGTCAATTAGATACTAGTGTGTTAGATGATCAGCATGAAATTCCAACTTTATTTAGGCTTTTTATTTTCCCAGATTAAAGTACGTCATTGGTGGGTAAGTGTCCTCTTGTGGATTGCTTTGGTTGCCCCAGCCCAAGCGTCTGTAATCCTGCGCGTGGCAATTGAGAGGGGCGTTAATCAGGTAAAAGTGGGCAGTTCCACCACTGGGATCGTTAAGGATAGTACTGGACGGACTCTCGGACAGTTACCAGCGATGAGTGCATATTATGCCCAAGCCGTTCCTGGCGGAGTTGCTTTAGATAAGTGGCAGTCTGGTTTATTTTGGATTGAGCCAACTGGTAAAGGATTCGTTTATATTGGCGATCGCTGGTATCGAGGTAGAACTCTGGTTATCCCCACAGACAAAGGCTTAACTGCTGTTAACTGGGTTGATGACCAAGAGTATCTCTACAGCGTTCTTGGTGGCGAAATGGATGCTAGCTGGCCTCAAGAAGCGCTGAAAGCCCAAGCGATCGCAGCCCGCACCTACGCCCTCTACGAACGTGAAAAACAACGGAATAATCCCGTTTACGATTTAGGCAATACCCCCGATCGTTGGCAAATTTACAAAGGTGTAATCAGTGAAGCTCCTTCTACTTACGCCGCAGTCGATTCCACACTAGGGCAGGTACTAACTTACAAAAACCGGATTATTCTCTCAGTTTTCCATGCTTGTTCTGGAGGACACACCGAAAATGTGCAAGACGTTTGGGGAAGCAACGAGCCTTACCTACGTGCTGTTCAAGACTACGATCAAAATATCCGCGAGTGTAGTTGGGTGAAAACCTTCTCACCTACTGAAATTAGCGCTAAATTTCCTGAAGTGGGCAATGTCAAGGATATGATTCCAGAGACATACTCACCTTTCCGCAGTGTTAAAGTCTTGAAAATTGTCGGCAACAAGGGCACGAAGGTGCTACAAGGCGAGGAAGTGCGGACAGCCCTCAAGTTAAAAAGTACCCGCTTTACTGTCACCAAGGGAGCCGATGGCAGTTTTGTACTGCAAGGGCTTGGCTACGGTCATGGTTTAGGCATGAGTCAGTGGGGGGCATATAATCTGGCTCGGCAAGGAGTAAACCACCTGCAAATTTTGGGACATTATTATCAAGGTGTAGCCTTAACACCAATTCAGCCCAAGTAGTCCACTCCTGTATTTGAAGAAGAATACAGAATTCAGAATAGAGAATTCTGAATCAATTAGTGGGGGATTCAGCGCTGCATTGCGGTCTTGGGGAAACCCCAAGACCGCACTGGCTCCTCCTGAATTCTGTTTTGTCAAATTTGCCGCACTAATGGCTGACCATCTTTGACTTCACCAACTAAAACTAAATCGACACAGTTAACGAAGATACCATTTTCCAGAACGCCGGGAATGTTATTCAATGTCTTTTCTAGTCCGGCTGGATCTTCAATAGAATCAAATTTGACATCTAAGACAAAGTTCCCTTGGTCAGTGATTACTGGCCCAGCTTTTCTTACACCCATGCGGAGTTCTGGTTTGCCACCGAGTTTTTTGATGGCATTGGTAACAGGAGTAATTGCCATTGGAATCACTTCTACAGGCACAGCGAAAGTAGAACCTAATCGGTCTACTAACTTCCCACTATCTACCACGACGATGAATTGTTCTGCTAGGTAATCTACGACTTTTTCGCGGGTATGTGCTGCACCACCGCCTTTAATCAAATTCTTCTGCGGATCGACTTCATCAGCCCCATCAATGGCAATATCGATGTGGTCGATAGCGTCCAAGGTGGCGAGAGGGACACCGTACTGCTTCGCCAGTACTTCTGACTGAAACGAGGTGGGTATCCCAATGATATCTTTGAGTTCACCAGACTTGAGGCGATCGCCTAAAAACTGAATCGTATATGCTGTAGTTGACCCCGTACCCAACCCCACAATGGAACCCGACTTTACCAGGGCTGCGGCGGCTTTGCCAACTTCTTGCTTCATCAACTTTACGGGATCTGCTGCTGCGGTCATTGCCAAAACTCCTGAAAAACTGACTATAGTCCATAGTAATGGGCAGATAACGCTAAAAGATGAAAGGTAAAAAATATAGAAGTAAGCGGTGAAGCTACTTGTGGAGAACAAGGATTTAAATTAGTTGAACAGACCAAGCTTGATGTTGTCTTAGCAGATTTATTACTACTCAAAGACGTATTGACAAAATCGCGTTGCTCCCCTACATAACTAGCAACTTGAGTTACTAACAGAAATGCTACGAATGTATGATTAACTGTACTAAGTAATTATGGTTGTTTTAGCTAACAAAATTATGAGATTTTTCAATTTTTGTCAGATCAGCCTCCCACTGATCAGCTTTGCATTGCTAGGGTGCATCGCCCCAAAAGCTAATGCAGCACTTTTAGCGGGGAGTTATTATAATAACTCCGTTCTGGGCTACGACGAAAAAACGGGAGAATTCATTGATGACTTCGTTCCTTCAGGTAGTGGCGGACTACAGGGACCAACTGGTTTAACTATTGGACCCGATAAAAATCTGTATGTTAGTAGTATTTTGAGCGGTAGCGTCCAACGTTACGACGGGAAAACAGGGAATTTCATTAGTACTTTTGTTCCTTCAGGTAGTGGTGGACTAGATACACCTGAAGACTTGGTTTTTGGGCCTGACAGCAACCTCTACGTTACCAGTATTAACAGCCGCACTAGTAATAGTGTTCTACGCTACAACGGGCAAACCGGAGCATTTATCAATGCCTTTGTCCCCTCAGGTAGGGGCGGACTCAGTGCGCCTTTTGGTTTGAGCTTTGGTTCAGATGGGAACCTCTACGTCAGTAGTACTCTTACTGATAGTATTTTAAGGTACAACGGGCAAACCGGAGCTTTTATCGACACTTTTGCAACAGAGAAAAAAGGGTCAGGACCTGGTGGCTTAACCTTTGGACCAGACGGCAATCTCTACGTCGCTAACTTTGAGACTAGCAATATTTCTCGCTTTAACGGTAAGACAGGAGCCTTTATCGACACTTTTATCCCAGCTGGCACTGGCGGACTCAATGATCCTGTCAAGCCAATCTTCGGTCCCGACGGAAACCTTTATGTTAGTGGTTTAATTAGTAACAACGTGTTGCGTTACGACGGCAAGACTGGAGCTTTTATTGACAACTTTATCCCTAACGGTCGAGGTGGGTTGAAGGGGGCTGGCTTTTTGGCTTTCACTGAAGACAGCACTCTTATTCCTGAACCTAGAATGGGGCTAGCTGTGTTGGCACTTGGTGCTGCGCTAGGAGTAAGCAAGGTACTTAGGCGTAAGCAGAAAGCCACATCTTGACACTCTCCGGGCTAAAGCCACAGAGATTCTTGGTTCAACGAGTCCACTTAATGTAGACTCCTTGCGGTATCTAAGCCAGAGGTGGTTCTCTCCCCAAGCTTTAACTTCCGGTATGCCCTACCGTAGTTGCATTACTGCAAAATTTGTTTGAAATTTAATGCTGGTCGTCTAGCTCCCATGAAGATTTTACCTATTCCTGGGAAGGAACTAGAACTGTGGAATAGAACCCCATATCTTCAATTGTCAAGGTTCAGCGTCTACGTGTTAGGTAGCAATCGGGTTTTTTAAGTGGTTGATTACCCTTCCACTGCGCTAATTCTACCACATTTCACTGAGGGCTAAAACCCAAAAACTAAGGTTTTCATCCCCAGTCTAAAGCACTTTGGACGCAACTACGTTGCTGTTTCTCAGGGGTTTTCAACCTACCCTTTATAAAAATCCAGCAATTAGTAGAGCTTGAGTAGGAACCCCAGGCGATTTGAGCATTTTGATTCCAAACACTCAAAAATTTGAATCTAAATTGAATCTACTACAATTTGGGGGAGTAGCAGCCATTGGCTGCTACTCCCCCTCTAATAATAATGATTATTAAGAAATAAGATGTTTTTGCCCTGTTACCCAGCCTAAATTCGTCATTAACTGAGTTACAGGTTATTAGGAACACCAAATTTTGCGTTAACCTCAGTAACGTAGTTTTTTAAATTCATTTAGCAGCTAAAAGTGGTTATTATGATGCGTCAGCTTTCAATTACTCTATCTTTAGTGGCACTATTACAAAACTTGCCAGCAATTGCTCAAGTGCCAGAACCGGCTTCTGGAATCCCATCTGATTCCATTCAACAGGTAACTGCTGTCAAATGGATGACAAACTTTTCTGATGGCAAGTTTTATCCAGAAAGGTTACTGAGTAGGGCTGAATTAGCGTCGATTATGGTAAAGACATTTCGGCTAGATAAAAGACAAGGTGTTAACAAAGAAAATTTAGCTATTCCAGATGTTCCTCGTTCTTATTGGGCATTTAATGATATACAGACAGTCTTAAAAACTGACATCATGAAAGGCTATCGGGGCAATGAATTTTTCCCTAATCAAAAGGTGACAAGGGCAGAAGCTTTGGCTATTTTCGCCCAGGCTTATGGTGTATTTCAGTTTTCCGATGACGCTGTTAATGAGATTCTTGCTTCACATCCAGATGAAAAGTCTATCCCGGCTTGGGCTAGAAAAGCGATCGCTACAGTAGCTACTGAGGGATTTCTTAACACAGATGCTCAAGGTAATATTTTCCCATTAAAACCCGTGACCCGTGGAGATATGGCTTATGTATTGAGTAAATATTTGCAACGACAACAGCAACAACCCGAAACACCAGAAGTTCCGATTATTCCAAATAGCCCACAATCACCTTAGCTAGACTTTATCCAGCCAAGTGCTTAAAATTACCTTTGCCCATTACCTGTATACTTCTGTTGAAGCTGGCGAAGATATTGGTAATTAGACTGTTGTAGTTGCGTCGGCTGCTGCATACCATAATTCCCATAGGACTGTGGTAGTTGCGTCGGCTGCTGCATACCATAATTCCCATAGGACTGTGGTAGTTGCGTCGGCTGCTGCATACCATAATTCCCATAGGACTGTGGTAGT